>DAIMXP010000122.1:0-15884 GCA_036734945.1 Chloroflexota bacterium | reverse complement strand
TACTCGCTTTTGATGGGGGCTTGACAGAGAGAGTCCTCTGGGTCCTACGCGAGGCCCCTGCAATCCCCGTATTATTCGTCAAACTTCATTAAGGGCGGGTGGCTGCTACCAGCATGCGTTGTACTGTTGCGCGGTCGAGCGGTTCGGGCACGGCGGCTCCCTCGCCGCCAAGCGAGCGTACCGGCTGACCATTGACTTCCAGCACGACGTGCTGCACGTCAGGAAACTGCGTCAGCGTGTCGACGAGTTGCCCCAGGAAGAGGGGGATGGCCGGGCTGCCTTGCAGATTCTGAACCTCGTTCGAGAGGTTCACGGTCGCCGTGCCGGCCGCGAGATTCAGGCCCAGCAGGCGGGTGCCGGTCGGCACCTGCGAGTAGTGGCCGGCCGTCTTGGGTCCCGCCAGCAATGCTGCAATACTGCCGCGAGCGGGCGTGGACGCCGGTACTAGAAGCGTTTCGGTCACCAGGCGGCCACCGGACGTGAAGTACACGGCGACCGAGACCTGCACAACGGACGACGAGGCTGCCAGAGTGCTGGACGAACTGCCACTCGCTGTCGACTGAACGACTACTGAGGGTGTTGCTGATGTGCTGGAGTGGGACACGGTGGGTGCTGCGGCAGCGGAAGTCGCGTTGGGCGTCGAGACTACGGTCGTGACCGTTACATTCGTACTCTGCAGCAGTTGAGCCGGGCTACAGGCGGCAAGGGCGAACACTGTGACGCCGACGAGCGCTACAGTGCGGTAGGGGCGATGCGCCATCACTGCACCCCCTTCGGTGAACCGGCGGGACCGACCGTGCCTGTGTCGATGTAGGCAGTGCCGCCGGTCGTGAAGACTCGGACCAGGTAACGGCCCGATGCAGCCGGCGCCAGCACCTGCATGGCCGTGAACTGGGGAGCGATGCCAAATTGCACAGCGGTGCTATCGGCGCCTGACCATAATGGCGCCGCAGCAAAGTTCTCGACCCAGAATGGCTGGAAGCTCGGCTGCGCGCCAGGAATGTGCAGCGTTGTGCCCGCCACCAGCGCATTCGGGTCACTCAGCCCGTTGGCTTGTGCGAGTGCTGCTAGATCAATGTAATAGCGCCTGGCGATGGCGAAGAGCGTATCGCCCGCCTTCACGACGTACGTCAGTGACGGCGCGTTTGGCGGGGTTAGGGCGGAGACGTTGCTCGAGGGCGCCGGTGCGAGAGCACTGGCGGTCGTGGGCGCCGCAGCGAGCGTACCTGGGCTACTCGCGCTCTCAGTGGCTGGGGGGCCACTGGGTCCCACTGCGCCTGCGTCGACGTAGGCGACACCGCCAGTGGCCGGATTGCGCACATAGAGACGGGCGTCGGTCTGCGGCGCCATCACCTGCAGTGGTGACCACTGGGCCAGCAGGGCAAAGGTCAGCGCTGGGTCACTTGGCCCCGACCGTAGAGGCGTCTGCTGCGTCGTCTCCACCCAGAATGGGACGAAGGGCGGCGCGACGCTTGGTGGTTGGTAATTTGCCGGCGGTGGGCCCGAGGTCCCGAGGGCGCCGGCGGTCACGTAGCCGCGCTTCTTGGTCGCCGGCTCTGTCACGGCGTAGCGTCCTGCAATGGGCGGACCGGTGACCTGCAGATACGACCATTGCGCCAGTTGGGTCAAGGCATCGGCGTGCGGATCGGCGTCACTCCAGAGCGACGTGGCGCGGCTGGTTTCCACCCAGAACGGCGTAAAAGGGGCGGCCGGTACGGTGATTTCGGCCCACAAGGGGTCGCCGAAGACGTGTCCATCGGCGGCGCTGAGGCGCCAGGTCGCCGAGTAGTCACCAGGCGAACTGGGAGCGGTGACGGAGGTACTGATAGTCGTCGTCGTGCCCGGCGCGACGGACGGTAGCGGGACGCTCGCCGTACCGGGGAGGTTGCCGCCACCTTGTTGGGTGAGGTGATAGCCGCCGTCCCAGGTCGTCGTCCCGGTGTTGGCGATCTTCCAGGTCTTGACGACGGTCTGTCCCGGCGATACCGCGGCGTGGTCGGGGAGGGTAACATCCTGCACAAAGCGTCCGACATTGGCATCCAGACCCTGTTTGACGGTGGCGCCCACGGAGCCAAAGAACTGGACAATGCCGTCGGCCACGCCCGTCGCGACCTGCTCCTGAAACCCTGGTGAGCCTAGCTGCTTTGCTTCCGTAGGATTAGTGATGAAGCCGGTCTCGACCAGGATCGACGGCATTGTCGTATTGCCGAGGACATAGAAATTCGCTGATTGCACGCCGCGATTCACCTGTTGGGTCTGCGTCAGTACCGAGTGCTGGACATCCTGCGCCAGCAAGCGGCTCTGGTCCACAACGCTCGGCGTGCGCGTGACGCCGTCGATGTAGCCGCCAGAGGCGCCGTAGAAGGACGTGAGGCCGGAAAAGCCGGGATCGTTCAGCGAGTTGACGTGGATGGAGACAAAGATGTCGGCGTGGCTGTCGTTGGCGATGCTGGCCCGTGCCGCCAGCTCGGCCGTGGTGTTGCCGGCCGGGCCGATGGTGATGTCGCCGGTGCGAGTGTAGACGACATGGGCGCCCGCCTGCGTCAACAGCGCCCCCACGTCGAGACTAATCGGCAGTGTCAGGTTCTTTTCGTACAGGCCATTACCAATTGCGCCCGAGTCGATTCCGCCGTGGCCTGGGTCGATGACGATGGTCCGGCCGGCGAGAGGCGCGCCGGCGGCGTCCGCCAGTACCGACGGGCAGAGCAGCGCCAGGCAAAGAGCGGTTGCCGCAAGCCGCAACGCGAGCCGGAGTCGTTCCAGCCTCCACCCGCGCTCGTCGAACATCGCTTGCAGCATACGGCGGCTCACTCCCTTACAATCGCTCTGTGACCATAACGAACGAGTTGCTCGTTGGGGTGACGGCGATGGGAAAGAGGTCCCCCATGCGGTGCATGGGGAGGCGGAGTGCGTGTGAAAGTATTGGCGTTGCTGTTCGCCCTCGTGGGCGGACTGGCGATTGGCACCCAACCGCTGCTCAACGGGGCGCTGGGGCGGACGCGCGGTGTCTTCGAGACGGTGCTCGTATCCGTCACCGTATCCTATGCCGGAGTGGTGCTGCTGCTGGCCGTGAAGGCGGGACGTGGCCTGCCGCTCGGCCTGCCCTTTTCGTGGCGGAGCACCGTCGCCCTTGCGGGCGCCTTCGTCCTTGTCACGCTCACGTTGGCGATGGTCGGACGGGATATCGCGCCCTGGTACTTCAGTGCCGGCCTATTGGGCCTGGTCGTCCTGGTCGCCGGTACCGTTGCCACGCCGGTCCTGGGAGTGGGCGTAACGGCCGCCGCGCTCACAGCCGGGCAACTCGGCGTCGCTATCATGTGGGACCAGTTCGGTGTGCTGGGCTTGCCTGAGGTGCCCGTGTCGCCGCAGCGCATCCTGGGCATGCTACTCGTTGTTGCTGGAGTTGTGCTCATCCGCGGCATCTAACAACGGGCGCGACTGTACCCCGACGAGCAGGTCGCCCTGGAAGTCGCAGAAGTATTCCAGCGGCGGCTCGCCACGCAGCATCGCCGGCAGGAAGGCAGGAATATTTTCCACGACCTGTGGGTTGGTTGGGTCACAGACCCAGCTCTGGTGCTGCCAGCGCAAGGCGCCATCTGTCGTGGAACGGTCGCCGGGCCAGGTGACCGACGAGTCGCTGAACTCGGCGACGTAGACGTACATCCCCGCTCCCTGACCGTTGACGCCGTCGTCCGGCGGCCAGGTGACGATGCCGCTGAAGCGCAACTCATCGGCCCGCCGCAGGTCAATGGTCGTCTCCTCTCGCACCTCGCGGACGACACAGGCGCGTGGCGTTTCTCCGTCCTCGATCTTGCCGCCGACGCCGTTCCACTGGCCGGCATGCGGCGGCTTCCGGCGCAAGAGCATCAGCATGCTGTTGGCCTGACGACAGAAGCAGAGGGTGTACTTGAGACTCAGCCAATACTCCCTTTCCCGTTCACCTGCACGGTAGCATGGGCAGACGAGAGGAGTATCGCTCAATAGCAGTAACAACCGATTTGTCCGGGGTGCGAGAAGCGGCCGTCGTAGCAATGCAGTTCGTAAAGGAGTTGCTCGCTGATGAGCGCGTCGGCGACTTCCGACTCGAGGAGTTCGCTGCGTCGAGCGATGGCAAGTCCTGGCTAATCACAGTTGGCTACTTGCGAGACGAGGTGAAACAGCCGGTTCCTTGGCTGGCCGGAGTTCCGATGAGAATCCGGGATCAGAAGGTTGTGGTGATTGATTAAGGAGACCGGTACGCCAGTAGCCATGAGGAATAGGGAGAGTGATTAGCGAAGTACCGTCCATGCTTCGGCTGATTAATAAGCATCGACAGGCAGGCATACTGGTCGACACGAACCTCTTGATTCTGCTCTTCGCCGGTGCAGTTGAGCGCGAATAATTTTCCCGACGTGGTGTCTAAGCTCGACTTTGGCCATTTGGGTCGCTGAGCGCGAACCGCGCACCAGATACGGGCGGTAGGCCCTGCGAGGTATTTGAATGTCGGCCTTCGACCGCCTTATGGATAAACCCGGAGCAGGATTGAGGCTCGTCTGGAGGACGTCCGACCGCACACTCCCCAATTGGCCAAAGTCGAGCTTAGTCTGGTGTTGCTGCCGCTGTCATTGTCAACCTCCTCTGCGCACTTGGGGGACAGCGGTCGCTTTGCCAACGACCGGCGGTATGGGGAATACTGCCAGGGGAGGTGAGCGCAACTGCGCTCTTCCTGGGGGAAAAGTGGATGATAACCGTAGCGGAGCGCCGGGACCAGGGCGAGCAGATCGTTGCAGACGGCATCCAGCCGAGGAGAGATATTGCGGCCCGCCGCAACCGACCCGTCGGGGGCCACAGTAGCGCCAAGGCGTGGCGGCGGACGATCTGGACGCTCCTGACCTTGGCGGGCAGACCAGTTCGGCGTGAGGACCTGTTCGCCCAGGTCGCCGCGCGCAGCGAGGAACTCGGTGACGATGCCCCCGACGATCCATCGGCCGCGCTCCACGCTTTGCGGCATGATCTCGGGCGGCTGCGCGCGATGGGCATTGGCGTGACCTACCGACGCATTGATGCCACCTACGTGCTCGAGCCGCCGCCGCTCACGCTCCGGCTCGTCGAGGAGGAGCTCGTGGCGGCTGCGCTGCTCCTCGACAGCTTCGTCCCCGGCCCGCACGGCCCGGCGGTCCAGGCGCTCCTGGGGCACCTACAACGTCTGCTCCCTACCGACCAGCGGGCGGCGCTCGCCTCCATGCGCCCCTCCGTGCGTGCCGAGATCGTCGACCAAGGCCAAGACTACGCGGCGCATGGCCCAGTCATCGCCACACTCCAGCGGGCGATGCGCTGGCACCAGCAGGTCGAATCGAGCCAACGGAGCTGGTCTATGAAGATCGGCACCTGTACCTGCATGTGTGGGACCACCACTTCCGAAGCGCCAGCCGCTACCGCATCGAGCGCATCATCCCGGAGTCGCTCACGGTCCTGCCGGGTGTGCTCCCGGCGACGGAACGCCACGTCCGACGCCGGGAGTTGCGCTTCCGGCTGACGCCGGAACGGGCGCGGTACGGCGTCACGGAGCGATTTCCCGAACAGCGGGCCGAAGTGCAGGAGGACGGCAGCATCATCGTCACGGCCCAGATGCCCGATCAATTCACGGCACTCCACACGCTCCTGCGCTATGGCGATGGCGTGGAGTGCTTGGCGCCGGAGGAGATGCGCGCGGAACTGGGCCGGATCGGCGCAGCGCTCGTCCAGCAGTACGGCCATGGTCCAAGAACGCCGGAGCTTGAATCGATGCGGTGAGACAGGCCGCACGACGTGCCCCGACCTTTGGTTTAGACGCAGGCGAAGGAGTGAGCGGCAGGCGTGTTCCACGCCTGCCGCCGATGCTAACAGATGGATGAACCCTGCGTTAGAAGCCCCGTTGGTATGAGCGCAGCTACGCTCATACCAACGGGTATAGTGCTGGCGAAGGTCAAACCGAGCCAAACTCGGCGTTCTAAGCACGTAGCCACAAGAATGGCAAGGAAATCATGCGACGGCCTCCAGCGCAGGCGAGGTGGCAAGGGAGACGGGATGGGGAGCGAGGTCGGCGAAGAAGCGCCGCGCGGCGCAGGTGAGTTCGTCGATGCTGCCGGCGAGGCGGTTGGCGGCGCCGTCGTCTTTCATCATGCCCCAGGTGCGTTCGACGGGATTGTGTTCGTGGGCAGCGTACTTGGGAAGCCAGAGGACGTGGAGGCGCGGGTTGGTAGCCAGCCAGCGTGGTCGGGTACCCGCTTGCGGGTGTTTGGCGGTATGGGTGGGGGCGCTGTCCAAGACGAGATAGAGCGGCCCGGTCGGGTAGCTGGCAGCCAGATGCTCCAGGAAGCGGACGAAGTCCACCGCCAGCTTGCGGTCGTGATCGACGCTCTGCCAGGTACCGGAGATGGCGTCCAACGCGCCAAAGAAGGCGCGGCGGCGATTCTGGCCGGGCGTCGGGACGCGTACTCGCTCTCCTTTCATCCACATCGCCCGCAGGACCGGGAGGAGATGGAGATCGCACTCGTCCAGATAAAGCAGATGGCCCCAGCCACGCTTGGCCGCCCGCAGTGCTTGCTGGATCGCGGCAAGCTTGGGCACTTCGTCCGGGTCGTGCTGCGCCCAGGGGGCACCCGGCAGCACACTGGCCGGGGTCAGGCGGGGCCGCCGCCAGCGCCAGCCCATCTGGTGCAGGTAACGCCGGACCGTCGAACAGGAGAGCATGACGCCAAACCGCACCGCCAGGAAGGCGGCCAGCAGCGCCACCGTCCAGCAGGACTGGACGTGACCCGAGGCGCGCGGCGACCCGCTCGCCTGGGTGTCCACGATCTCCCGCGCCAGCGGATCATTGGGCGGCCGCCCGCTGCGCGGCTCGTCTGCCAAGCCCGCCACCCCCTCCTGCTCGAAGCGATGCAGCCACTGCCGCGGGGCGCCCTCTGGGCCCTCCTCACCACAATCGTGGATCGCCGCAATCATCGGCACCCGATAGCGCCGGTCATTCAGCAGCACCATGTGCGCTCGCAAGGCCACTCGCCCCACCGCCTGCCGGCTCACCCGCTCCAACTTTGCGCGCTGCTCCTCCGTCAGTTCCACCAACAACATAGCGGTCACCTCCCAATCTACCCATCGGCAGATGCCGTGCCACACTTGTGGTTACATGCTTAGCATGCAAGCCATTCCTGTAGGGAACCAGCACCCCGTCGGCACGGTAGCGCTTCCCGGCCTCAACTATCTCTCGGCCGCCGTACGGCAACCGACAGTCGGCAGAAAGAAAACGCCATCCAAGCCACTCGTCGTTCATAGCCACTGACACTGCACGTCCCCTAATCCACCACAACGCAGTCCGCTACGCAGCCAGCCAGACCGCCAACGCAAGCCACGACCAACACCGGCAGGCCCTTGCGGACCTCATCCACCACGACAGCTACCGATCATAGAGCGACGGCTCCAGAGGACGCCCCACTCGGGATGGCCAGCCACGTTCGCTTGCTTGGTAGCATACTTAATGGGATCGATAGCAGGTCGAGCCCCTGCCACCGACGGCACGTCAAATGCCCAGGAACTCGTGGCGCGCCGCCAGCCGTCCGAAAAGACCAGCCGAGGTACCTGCGCCGACACTCTAACAGGGGCAGGTGCGCGTGCTATGCTACGTACCTGAGGAATGAGCCGGTATGGTGGGAGCAGGATGGATGACGAGGAGCAGACAGGTACGCTGACCTTCCCAGTGCAGTGGGAGGTTCCTGAGAAAGTAACCAGTCGCTACGCAACGCATTTCGTTGTGCAGCAAGCAGAGCACGAGGTTTACCTCAGCTTTTTTGAGATCCCGCCGCCATTCCTCTTTGGGCCGCCGACTGAGGGCGACCCATCGCTCACGCTACGTGCTCAATGCTTTGCCAGGGTAATCGTGTCGTTCGACAAGGTGCCCGACTTGATCCGGCTGTTGCAAGAGGTCCAGCAACAGCCGCAAATTGTGAAACCGCACCTGCAAGCTGAAGGATCACGCAGCGCGCAAGGACGAGAAGCGCAGCAAGAGCCGGAACTTGTGTCGCCGCAGGTGGACCAGGGCCTCCCCGACATCTCCGGCTGGCTTGACAAATGAAGCGACAGCCGCAAATTGTTAAGCAGCAACTGGAAAGGCAAGACCATTCGATGTCGGCTGCGCCCTCGACCGTGACGTATCGCGTCGGGCGTCCGAATCAGCGGTGTGTTCGCGCTCAGCTCTCTCGCACAGAGGTTCCAGGCGTCGCCACTTCAGAATCACGGACACCCAACCCGACCTACTCGATTGCGCTATTCGGTCTGCAGACGGCCGGTTGGAGTTTCGAGATCCCGTTGCGGTTAATCATCGAACGTGACGACAATGGGTGGTACAGCGCCGCGGACGATGAGTTTCTTGTCTATGGCAGCGGGGAATCCGCCAGAGCCGCAGATCACGACTACGTCCTATCGCTTATCGACTTTTATCATCTGCTCGTCTCCGAGGCAGCTATGAACCCAGCGGCGAGGTCAGAACTGCAGCATCTTCAGGCGCATGTCCGCCCGGTGCCTAAGCCGTCCTACGCGCATGCCATTTAGTACTACAGCCTCAGATTAGGGAGGGAGCGATGATGGGGCGGACTGGTGCTGTCGGCGGCGGTAGTGGCAACGCATGGCGCGTGCTTGGTGGCGTCGTCGCCAGAGCGACCAGTTGAGGCGGCGCTTGCGGAGTCGCGGGGGCCAGGGCAAGGCCAGGGCCAAGAGGCGCCGGGCCTCCGGCACGCTCACTGGGACCAAGGCGGCGCCTGTGGTGACCGAGGCTGGCGTGCTGGCGCTGATTTTCCCCCCCGATGCCGATGGCGAGGTCGTGTCCCTGGGCGCGCTGGCGCAGCCAGGCCAGGAAGGCGTGGGCGAGCAGCGACAAGGTGATCTGGCGGTGCCAACTGTGCCAATGCCGCACCTCGTACTGATCCAACCCGGCTTCCCCTTTCGCTTCCTCCAGGCACTGCTCGATGGTCCAGCGCGACCCGGCCACGCGCACCAATTCTTCCAGCGGCGTGTGCTCGGGGGCGAAGACGCGGTAGTAGGCCAGTTCGCCGTCGTCCAGGCTGCGGCGCACCAGCAACCACTTCCGCCAACCCGCAGGGGGCGTCTCCGCCAAGGGCAGCCACGCCCAATCGTACCAGCGTTCGCCCTTGCTGCCCGCTCCGGCGCTGTGCCGCTCCCAGGCTTCCGGCTTGAGCTTGGCGGTAGCACTGGCGGCCGTCTCCAACAGCCCGATCAGCCGGGGCTTCGGCGCTCGGGGCGGCACGGTGAGCGGCTCGTTGCTGCGCACGGCGAGGACGTAGGCACAGGGGCGCTGCTCCAGGGAGGCGCGCAAAGCAGGCGCACTGCCGTAGCCCTCATCCCCGGTGACCCAGGCAGCGGGGATGCCCAGCGCAAAGGCGTGCGCCAGCATGGCCTGAGCCAACTGGGACTTGGTAGCAAACGTGACCGCCTCCGGGACTTTGGCCTCCCGGCAGCGCGCCGCATCCTTGGTCCACTCCTCCGGCAGGAACAGCCGCCGGTCCAGGAAGGCATGCCCCAGCGACGAGGCGTAGGTCAGGTAGACACCGGGTGCCCTCTGGGCGTCTGACACTGCCGGGTACCCTCTGGGTGTTTGCCGACAGCACCGCAATACTGCTTCGCCACGCCGACCGATTTCTCCCCTTTCTTCACCACCCCGGACTCGTCCACCACCAGGATGCCGTCAGGCTGACCGAACGCCTCGGCCACGAAGCGCTGCAACTCATCCCGCACCGCGTCGGCATCCCAAACGGCGGCGTAGAGCAGGCGCTGGGCGCACGCCCAGAGGGCACCCGGGTCGGCTTCGCCCATCGCCTCGGCCAATTGCCAGCCGTTCTTGCGCTCCACACGGTCCAGGAGCGCTTGCAGGTAGGCGCGACTGCGCTCCCGCACCTCCGCCCGATAGAAATACGGCGCGAACCGGGCGTGAAAGGCCAGGAACAACTCCTGCCACCCCGCGATTTCCTCTTCCATCTCGATGCCTCCGGTCAATCAATCCACCCTGCAGTCTGCCCGCCTTGTGCCATCAAGTCAAGTGCGGCTGTAGTACTAGGGGGTTCGATGAATCGTTCTACCGACGACTATCCAGGGAAGTCACTGACGAGGATATGTCTAGACTCGGAGTTATTGGCAAGATGACCTACCGAGATGCCTACAGCGGATGCCTTAAATGGCGATATGAATTCGAACTGCGCCCCGATGGTTCTCAGGGAGTAATACGAGCAGAGTATCTACGGATAGTCGAACAAATCAGAGAATTAGGATTGAAGTATGGGATAAAAGTGTGGAGGATCAGTCGTATTGAGTTGGCTATTTACAGAATATCCCACAAAACGGCCGTCGACGAGACCAAGAACGCTATATTGGAGTCAGTTGATAAAGAGATGGGATGGAGTTCGACCTCTGGCGAAACTAGGTATCACTTATCACCAGAGGAAGAGAGAGAATACCTCTTTTGAATTTCATGGAACAACCCGAAGAGGGCGCATAGGACACCGTATACCAATGGTGTTTTTGTTACTCGCGCTAAATCCGCTCTTGCGTCTCCAGTACCGCCGCGGAAGGGTGCTCCACAGCAATGGGATCAAAGAATCGCTGTATTTCCTCAAATTCTTGCCGTTCCACTTCGTATTCTGCGCTTGCTTGCAAAGAATTGGGCTCGTAACCATATGAAGAGCGGAACTGGTCGAAGTCTTGGGGCCTGTTCCGCACGCGTGGGGTAGTTTGCTTCAGCCTCGTCGCGCGATCGCACGGCGCACTTTCTGACTATCCTTCAAAATCAGCATCGACAACAATTGTAGCGGTACCGGCTGGATCGGTCAGCGGGCAATTGCCGGCGTGCTGAGCCGCGCCCATTTGGACGCCGCTAGTCGGCGTCCGGGCGAGAACGACCAACCTTCCGGATCCATGGCCGCACCGCCCCGAAGCTGTCGGCCATCCGGCGCTGCCAAACGGGGGAACATCGGCGGAGCGTCATCCTTCCCATGCTCCGATCCCGCGGCCCGCACCGCTCCCTCCCTAACCTGAGGCTGTAGTATTAGGGCCGACATGTGAGAGTGCGCCGCAAGGTCTTGCGCAGCAAACAAGCTCTCCAGAGGTAGCCGCGTCTTTGCCCTCTGGCTGCGGTTCGTGTCTTCAGGAGCGAAACAAGCGAGCGTGCAAAACTTTGCGGCGCACTCGACGTGTGATCCGAGCGTGGTTGTCCTCGTCCCATGCGTTAGAATGAAGGCCAGAGCGGCAACCTTTCACGCTGATGCCAGGTACGGGCAGATCCGGGCAGTATGGCCGGAACGTCACATGCCGCCGGGAGATAAGACAATGGTCGATACAGGGACGATGACCCTCAAGCGAGGGCTGGCGCAGATGCTCAAGGGCGGCGTCATCATGGACGTGGTCACGGCGGAGCAGGCGCGCATTGCCGAGGAGGCCGGTGCTGTAGCGGTGATGGCGCTGGAACGAGTGCCGGCCGACATTCGTGCCCAGGGCGGCGTCGCCCGCATGAGCGACCCGCAGATGATCCAGGAGATCATTGAGGCCGTCACGATCCCGGTGATGGCCAAGGCCCGCATCGGCCACTTCGTGGAAGCGCAGGTGCTGGAAGCGATTGGCGTTGACTATATCGACGAGAGCGAGGTGCTCACGCCGGCCGACACCCAGTACCATATCAACAAGCGCAACTTTAAGGTCCCGTTTGTGTGCGGCTGTCGCGATCTCGGGGAGGCGCTGCGCCGCATCGGTGAAGGCGCGGCCATGATTCGCACCAAAGGCGAGGCCGGCACCGGCAACGTGGTGGAAGCGGTGACGCATCTGCGCGCGGTGCTGGACGGCCTGCGCCGGCTGCAGGTCCTGCCGGAAGAAGAGTTGATGGCGGAAGCCAAGAATCTCGGGGCGCCCTACGAGCTCGTCCTGGAGGTCCACCGACAAGGGCGGCTGCCCGTTGTCATGTTCACTGCCGGCGGCATCGCCACGCCGGCGGATGCCGCCCTCATGATGCAATTGGGGGCTGAAGGCGTCTTCGTGGGGTCCGGCATCTTCAAGTCGGCTGATCCGGCGCGGCGGGCCAAGGCCATCGTGCAGGCGACGACGCACTACAACGACGCCAAGATCATCGCCGAGGTGTCGCGCAGCATCGGGGCGCCGATGGCGGGGCTGGAAATCGCCTCCATCCCGCGGGAAGAGTTGTTTGCCGGGCGAGGCTGGTAGCCCGGGCGTGACACTCGTTGGCGTACTCGCCCTGCAAGGCGCCTTCATCGAGCACGAGCAGGTGCTACAACGCCTCGGTACCGACGTCCGACGCGTGACCTTACCCAGGCACATTGACGGCCTGGATGGTCTCATCATCCCCGGTGGGGAGAGCACCACCATCGGCAAGTTGATGGTGGAGTGGAAGCTGCTGGAACCGCTACGCGCTTTTGGACAGGACGGAGCGCCGATCTTCGGCAGTTGTGCCGGAGCCATCGTGCTGGCGCGGGACGTCGGGCGTGACCAGCCTTTGCTGAGCCTGATGAATGTGCGTATGGCGCGCAATGCCTTTGGCCGTCAGATCGAGTCGTTTCAGGCCGATTTGCATGTGCCTGTGCTGGGAGAACGTCCCTTCCCCGGCGTGTTCATACGGGCCCCGAAGATTGCGTCGGTGGGTCCGGGCGTGCAGATACTGTGTACGTTGCCCGATGGCAGTATCGTGGCGGCACAGCAGGACAACCTGCTGGCCGTTTCCTTTCACGCTGAACTGACCTCCGATACTCGCTTACACGAGTACTTTTTGGGTATCGTGAACGGCGCGACGCTCACCGGCCGAGTAGCCAATACTGCCGAGGCACAGGCGTCGGCCTGAACTTTCGATGGTATGGTGAGTGTAGAGCATGATGCAGACCGCACCAAAAAACGGGCAGCTTGCGCGCCCAGCCAGGGTTTAGGAGAGGACGTGACTCGCTCCGTACGCACCGCAACCCCCCTCGACGCCTTTGCGCTCCGCCGCACGCCCTTCTCAGCGGTCGGGGGACCTCCCGGTCCGCTGGAAAGCCAGTGCGCCGCCGTACCGTCACCGCTGTTGCTTGCCCTTTCGGCCTGCGGTGGGAGTCAGCGCATCCTGGTGTCCCGTCAGGGTCGCCGGTTGGAAGGCGCCCTCCACGTTACGGCGCACAGCTATGCCCGGCGTTGGGAGATCGTGCAGACCAGCGGTCAGCCGGAGGATTCGGACTGGCTGCCGGAACTGCTGCAAGCTGCCACCGTGGCGGCCGCGGCTGCCGGCGTGGAAAAGATCGTGGCGCGCATCGGTCACGACGACCCACGCCTCTGCCATTTTGAGGCGTCAGGCTTCCGCCCCTATGCGCAGGAAACGATCTTTGGCCGGGAGGTGACGCTTCCGTTAGCTGTGGAAGGCGGCTTCAACGTCCGCCCGTACTCTCGGCGCGACGAGTGGAAGCTCCAGCGCCTGTATACCAACATGACGCCGCAAAACGTAGGGCACATGGAACTGATGACGCCCCGCGATTTCTTGAAGCCATTTTCCAGCGGTGGCGGACTCGTCGTGGAAGGCGGTGGTGAGGTCCTGGCGGCAGGCGGCTACCTGCCCCGGTCACCGCGGGACGTTGCCCTGCTTCGGCTGCTCGTGCGTGTTGACGCCGTGGCGGCGGCGGAGGCGGCGCTGTTGGCGCTGTTCGGTCGCCTGAGTGCGCGCAACGTGCAGCATGCCCTACTGCCGGTGCGGGACTACATGGCCGATTGCCTGGCGGCGGCGCGACTGGCAGGCATGACACCATTCATGACGCGGGCGGTGCTGGTCAAGCACACCGCTGCGCTCGTTCGCCCGCCGGTCTTTGGCCGCCTACGCGAAGTGCCGTCCACGCTACCCGCAGTCAACGGAACGCGGCTGGTAAACAACGGTTGCCACGCCCCGCAGTGCCGCTTGCGCAACGAGGCTCGGCCGCGCCGGCGGGAAGCACCGGTGAGCGTTGCCTGAGCGTACACCCCCATTCCTGGGTAGCCGCGCGCCGTCTGCCGCGCTGTCGCACCTGGCACAGCCTTTGCCTCTCCGACACGGCTATGGACATTTCTCCGGTACGCTCAAAGCAGAGGACGATGACGCATGACGGAAACTGCTGATCCTCGGGAAGCCATCACGGACGACCTGGCACTGTTGCTCGCAGTGCTGCCGTCGCGCGTTCGAGACGCGATCGCTGTGCTGCCGGAGAGCACCGGCATGCTGGAGATCGTGCTGGACCTGGGGCGCGTCCCGGAAGTACGCTTTGTAGGCCGTGAAGTGACCCTGGACACGTCGGTTGTTACGCGCGAAGACATCGACGACGTCCTCTCCCGCGTCGGCCTCATCGGCGGGGACAATCGCGCCGGCATCGAGCGGACCCTCCACCGCATCTCGGTCATTCGCAATCGCGCCGGTACGCCGGTGGGCTTGACCTGCCGTGTCGGGCGTGCCGTCTTCGGCACGATCACAACCATCCGGGACCTGGTGGAAGCCGGTCAGAGCACGCTGCTGTTGGGCAAGCCCGGCGTCGGCAAGACCACGATGTTGCGCGAGGTGGCTCGCGTGCTGGCCGACGACTTGCGCAAACGCGTGATCGTCGTCGATACCTCCAACGAGATCGCCGGCGATGGCGATATCCCTCATCCCGGCATCGGTCGTGCCCGCCGCATGCAGGTATCGACGCCCTCCGCCCAGCACGCCGTGATGATCGAGGCTGTGGAGAACCACATGCCTGAGGTCATCATCATCGACGAGATCGGTACGGAGTTGGAAACGGCGGCGGCGCGCACCATCGCCGAACGCGGCGTGCAACTGATCGGCACGGCGCACGGCACCACGCTCGACAACTTGATGATGAACCCGACCCTTTCCGATTTGATCGGCGGCATCCAGACCGTGACCCTGGGTGACGAGGAGGCCCGGCGGCGCGGCACCCAGAAGTCGGTCTTGGAGCGCAAAGCGCCGCCCACCTTCCATGTGGTGGTGGAGATCATCGACTGGCAGCACGTCACCGTCCATCCGAGCGTGGCGGAAACGGTCGACACACTACTGTTGGGCCAGACCGCGGCAGTGGAAGTGCGCGAGCGGCTCAACGACGGCAGTGTCAAGCGCACCCGCATGCAGGCGGCGGCGCCGCGCGCCGAACGGGCGGAGCGCCAGTTGCGCCGCTCCCAGGCCGAGACCAACGCGCCGCGTTCGCGAACTGCGTCCAGTGGTCTGGCGGCAGCCCCGGCTTCACATACACCGGACCTCACCGTTGTTCCCGGCGGCGTCCGACCCGCGCTCCTCTCCCCCGTCAAGGTCTACCCGTTCGGCATCAGCACCTCCAAGCTGGAGCAAGCGGCACGTGCCTTGCAGTTGCCGGTCCATCTGGTCAGCGACATCGGCGAAGCGCGGGCGGTGCTGACGCTGCGCAGCTACTTCCGGCGCTTCCCGGAGACGTTGCGCGAGGCGGAGCAGCGTAATGTGCCCGTCCACGTCCTGCGCAGTAACACGCAGCAGCAGATGCAGCAGGTGCTGGTCGACCTGTTCCATCTCACTGTCGACCCCGAGACGCTCGCCCTGCGGGAGGCGGAGGATGCCATCAGTCGTGTGCGCGATGGTGACGAACCTATAGAGTTGCAGCCCGCCACCGCCAACGTCCGCCGGCAGCAGCACGCCATGGCCGAACGTTACAACCTGGTCTCCAAGAGTTGGGGCCACGAACCGAATCGCCGCGTGCGCATCTACCGCGATGCGCGGGAGTGAGGTGGGAAGGCGATGGTGATTGATAGGATGATCTACCCGGTCCAGGGCGCAGCCGTACACCCTACGCTCAAGACGTGTGATGCGCATTGATTATGGGGAGAGGCGGGAAGGTGTTCGGGGTGCT
>DAIMXP010000121.1:0-16112 GCA_036734945.1 Chloroflexota bacterium | reverse complement strand
TCCTGGTAGCGTCCCGGGTGCTGGCGGCACACCTCGCCGAACAGCGTCACCCCTTACAGCGCCGGGTCCCGCTCCAATTCTTTTTGCACCCAGGGCCAATCCTCGTGGAACGGATCGGGCCGCGTGCGGTAGTCCCGCCGCTCCCGCACCTGGCTGGGCAACTTCCCCAGCCGCTCATACTTACGGGCCGTCCGCTCACTCATCCCCGCTCGGGCGGCGGCAACCCCTTGGCTGGTCCCTTTCTGTCGTTCGCGTTGCAACAGTCGTACCTCGGTATCTTTCTTCATGACGCCCTCTCCATTTCCATGAGAGCGCCATGCTCAGGTCACGGCCAGGGTCTGTCACCCAGGCCGTGACCGGCACGTCTTGTTGTCGCCACCGGCAAATCTAATTGTCGTTCATCACCAGGGCTTTTCGCTCACCGGTCATCCCCCTGGGACCGCTTGCCACGGCGGCCACTCAGCGGCTCACCATCCCCGCATCAAAAGTGCCGGAGAACCCCCGGAACGGCCAATTGACGCCAATTTGGTGCCACACTGGCTCCCTCACTGGCCTTGATCGATCTGGCGGAGGCCGTCGTGGACGCCGTGACCGGTCCATTTCACGCCTGAAGCGCTGCGAAAGGGAGTTAGGAAATGCCCTCGATTAGCAGATATGGCGCTTTCTCCTCCCGCTGGGGCGGCGGCGAGCAATGTCTGCTAATGGAGAACGTTCACGCCTGCGGCGAATGTCTGCTAAACTCTCGAAGGTTTACGACCGGTCATTCGGGAAGGCGCAGGAGGCATGCGGCGGGCGGTCACCCCGGCCCTCTCGGAGGCCGGCCAGACGGCGTTGGCCACCTATGCCGACGACCTCCACCGCCAGCGCGACCTGCGGCCGGCCACGCACCGCAACTACCAGTCCGACCTGCGCCAGTTCGCCGCCTGGTGCGAGCAGACCTGGCAGGAGGCCGACGCGGCGACCACCTTCACGCCGGCCCACCTGACCACGCCGACGCTCACGGCCTACCGGGCGCATCTCCAGTCCCTTGGTCTGTCGCCGGCGACGATCAATCGCCACCTGGTCAGCCTGAAGCGCTACTGCGCCTGGACCCACGAGCAGGGCCTGGTGGCGGTCGATCCCGGCAAGCCGGTGAAGCTGGTCCCCCGCGTTGCCCAGCCGCCCCGGCAACTCGGCGATCGAGAAGAGGCGGCGCTCGTTGCCGCCGTCACTGAGCACGGGACGGCACGGGACCGGGCCTTGCTGGTGACCGCCTTGCACACCGGCCTGCGCGCCGAAGAGCTCTGCGGGCTGCGGCAGCAGGATGTCACCGTGGGGGCCCGGAGCGGAATGGTCCGCGTCTACGGCAAGCGCAACAAGTACCGCGAGGTGCCGCTCAACAGCACGGCCCGCGACACCTTGCGTCCCTACCTGGCAACCTTGCCAAAGGACACGCCCTGCCTCTTCCCGTCCCGCAAGGGCGGCGATGGCGAGCACGCCGAGCGCACGACGGCGCCGATCACGCCGCGCGCCCTGGGCTACCTGGTCGCCCGCTACGCGCACCTGGCGAAGGTGGCGGACCTCAGTCCGCACGATCTCCGCCACCGCTTCGGCTACCGCATGGCGAAGGCCGTCCCCTTACACCGGCTCGCCCAACTGATGGGTCACGACTCGTTGGACACGACCAGAATCTACGTCGCCAGCACACGCCACGATCTACAAGAGGCCGTCGAGACCATCGCCTGGGCGTAAAGAGCGTGACAATGAGTGGGGAAAAACAGCGGCGGTAATAGTGGCATCGGAGATGCGGGAGGGGGGAAGGGCTCGGGCGGAACGCAGGGGGCGAGCGTATCGTCGACGGCGTCTCGCGGGAGGTTGCGATGAAAACGGTGCGCCAGTTTGGCCCGTTGCCGCACGTGCGCTACCGGCCGGAGTTGCGGGAGTGCCCGCACTGCCAGGCGGCGCTGCGCCTGAGCCATCCGGTCTGGGCGAAGCCGATGCAATTTCTGGGTGGGCCGGAGCACGTCACCAATCTCGGCTTTCGGTGCAGCAAACCGGGTTGCGCCTTCGGGCGCAGCGTCTACCGTTCGGCGCAAGCGGAGGCGCGGCAGGTGCGCGGCCACGGCTATGGCTTGGATGTGGTGGTGCGGACCGGGCAGTTGCGCTTCACGGAGCACCGCACGCGCGAAGAGATCTGGCGGCGGTTGCGAGACGAGACGCCGGTGGTGATCTCGGAGCGCCACGTGCAGCACCTGCTGGAGCTCTATCTGGCGCTCTTGCGGGCGAGCGGGCTGGATGTGGTGGCGCGGCTGGGGCCGGTGGCGCGGCAACACGGGGGTCTCATCCTCTCGCTGGACGGTTTGCAGCCGGAGCAGGGCAACGAGCAACTCTGGGTGGTGCGGGAGCACCCGTAAACGGGTACCCGGAGCGGGGCGATTGTGGCGGCGGCCAACTGAGCGCAGGCGAGTGCGCCCTGCCTCGTGCCGCTGCTCCGGCCGCTCAAGGAGGCCGGGCTGCCGGTGCTGGGGGTGCTGAGCGACGCCCAGGAGTCGGTGCGCCTGGCCGTGGCGGAGGTCTTCCCGGGCGTGCCGCACCAACTCTGTCAGTAGCACGCCCTGCGGGAAGCGACCGAACCCCTGTGGGAGGCGGACCCGGGTGCCCTCGGGGCGCTGTTGGTGCAAGTGAAGAAAGAGTTGCGCGGCTTGCGCGACGTGGGGGAGCGGACCCGGCAGCGTCAGACGGAGCACGCGGCGGCGGGCGAAACGGCGGACCCCGCCGACGCGGTCGTGCTGGACACGGTGCTGGCCTTGCGCCAGCACCCGCAGGCGGGTACCCGGCGAGAACGGGGCGTGCAGCCCTTGGAGTTCGGCGCCTTGCGGGCGCTGGACGAACTGGACGCCTTGGACCAGACCCTTGGGCGGTGTCTGGAAAAAAGGGGGATGCGCGACTCGCTCGCTTGCTGACGTTGACCCGACGCGCGCTGACCACCGGAGGCCAGCAGGCGGCAGACCTGCGGGTCGCGCATGGCTGGCTCGTGGACCTGGCCGGGCGCTTCGAACCCGACGTGGCCGACGCGGCCTCGCCCCCGGATGGGGCGGCCGTGCGCCGCGACGTGGAGGCGCTGTTGGACGAGCTCCCGGCGCGCTACCCCGACCGACAGACGCCCGCCTGGCTGGCCCAACCGGCCGAACACGTCGGCGTGCTCCTCCGCCGCCTGGGCGACGGCCTCTACCACTGTTACGACGTGCCCAGTCTGCCACGGACGAACAACGACCACGAGCACTTCTATCGCCAACGCAAAGCCGGCGAGCGCCGCGCCACTGGGCACCGCCGCTCCGATACCTTCGTGGTCCGGGTGGGCGGCTTCGCCGCCTACGCCGCCGCCGCGAGCACCTTGCCAGAGACGACCCTGCGCGAGCAGTTGGTCGGCGTGCCCGCCGAGGCCTGCCGGACCTGCCGTGCCGAGTTACGCGCCATTCAGGAGCGCCAAACCAAGATGCATCGCTTCCATCTGCGCCCCGACCGCTACCTCAGCGACCTGGAAGCCGCCTGGGCCACGCTGGCGCCGCCGCCTTGATGCCGCTATTACCGCCGCTGGGAAAAAGGCGGACACTAACCAGGGAAAGTCACACCAGAAGTGCCGGAACACTGGCCGATGGCATCTTATTACGCCCAGTGTCTGTGCTCACAGCATATGTTCTGGCGTAGGGAGGGGCAGATATTCCTCGGTCAGGGGTTTTTCAACACGCTGGCTTCTTCTGTTATATTCGAAGCGCCATGAAGGGGAAAATACCAATGCCGTCCACTGGGGAGTCGCTGCCGGCCGTGCCCGCCGGCCCAATTGTACTGTTGCATTCGAGCGAGAAACGTCGTTCTGTTGCATTGGGTCCGGCCAAAGGCAAGCGCTGGCAGCCGCCGGAAGGCCTCTCGCCGGCCGATGTGCAGGCCATCATCGACGCCGCTGGGAACGATCGGGACCGCTTGCTGCTGCGTGTGCTGTGGGCGACGGGCGGGCGGATCAGCGAAGCCCTGGCGCTGCGGGCCTGCGACATCCAGCGCGACGCCTTGATCCTCCCGAACCGCAAGAACCCCAGCCAGCCGACCAAACGGCTCTTCCTGCCGACCGGCAGTCTGAACCTGCCGGGCGAGTTGCTCCTCTGGCAGAAGAACCAGCACCTCAAAGACGAGGAGCCGCTGTTCTGGTCCCGCAAGAAAGGGTCGGACGGCAACAAGAAGGCGATCTCGCGCATCCAGGCCTGGAAGATCGTGAAGGAGGCCCCGGCCCGGGCGGGAATCCAGGTCCTGGCGCTGCGACCCTCGCAGCACGGTAACGCCGGCGCCCCGGCCCCGGTCCATCCCCACCTCTTCCGCCACGCCCGGGTACGCCAGCTCGAGGGGATGCAGCGGAACCAGCAGGTGGTCTTCCTCACCGACGACGGTGATACGCTGCGCGACTTGCCACTCTATCTGAACCCGGAATCCGAACACGACCTGGATTGGTTCCACCTCGCGATGCGCCTCACAGCGATGGGCCAGGTGGCCAAGGGCCTCGGCGCCAAGCCGGACGGGCTACGCACGAAGGCCCTGGAACAGTTCGAGCGCGTCAAGCACTCCCTCTGGCATGGCAATCTCTTCGAAGCACTACAAACGCTGGAGGACTTGGAGCTTGCTGTGGTGGGGGAGGAGGCCGTCGGCCCGACCGTCCAGAAGTTGGCCCGGATGGTCCGGGAGTTCCACGGCTACCTGGAGGCGAACCACGCCTCCCGGCGCACCTTCGGCGAGCACTGGCGCCACGGCGAGACGATTTCCACCGCCTTCGTTGCATCCACCGTCAACGCCGTCGTCAGGAAGCGCTGCGTCAAGCAGCAGCAGAGGCAATGGACGGAGCGTGGCGCCCATCTCCTGCTCCAGATGCGCGTCCGCGTCCTCGACGATGATCTCGCTGCGCTCTTCCAGGAATCGTATCCAAGCTTCCGCCCGACGATGGAGGACAAGCTGTCGGCTTAACCCCCCGGATTTTTATGCTCTCCATGCTGATCACGGATGCGTTTGCCCTCCAGTTGCCGACGGCGGACGCGCTGGAGCAGGTCCAGGACGGGGTCAATGCCATCATCACGGCCAACAAAGAAGGAGACGGCGCTGTGCCGCCGGTCTCGCCTGGGTACTCCTGATCCTGGCTGTGTTCGTCGGGATGTTCCCATCGTGGGTAGGTCACGGTTGGCGCGTCGGCACGGAGATGGCCGCGGGTGGTCTACGTGCCGCTGCTTGCTGTCTCCCGCTTGAAGGCGAAGCTGGGCAACTGGTCAAGGAAATAGGCTGCCGCGCCGATCGCCCCAGCCTCATCGCCCAGCGCGGTAGGCAAGATCTCGAGATCCGGGAGTAAATTACCTAACACCCGGCGCTGCACCTCCCGGCGGATGACCGCGACGGCTGGTTCTCCGAGACGTCCGATGGGGCCGCCGATCACGACCATCTGTGGATGCATGAGGCTCACGAGATTGGCAATAGCGATGCCGAGGTAGGTGGCAGCGACGGCCACGGCGGCGAGAGCTGTTTGGTCACCCCGCCGCGCAGCAGCCAGCACATCGTCGAGCGTCAAGGCTCCCAGGCCGCCCATTGGCAAGGTGCGCAACAGTGTTTCCTCACCTTCACGTGCTTTCGCGTGCGCCAACCGTACGATGGCCGCGCCCGAGGCGAGTGTGTGCAAGCAGCCGCGGTTGCCGCAGTCACAGATCGGACCGTCCGGGAGCACCGTGACATGTCCCAGTTCTCCTGCTCCGCCCGCACCAACATATAGCTTGCCGCCGACGAGTAACCCGGCGATGATACCGTTCCCAGCGAAGACGTAGGCCACATCCTGAATCCCTTGCGCTCGGCCGTGCCAGTGCTCGCCAAGCACCGCGACCTTGGCCCGGTTGGCGACACGAACCGGTAAGCCAACGCGCGCCTCGACCAGGTCGGCGATGGGAACGTCCCGCCAGCCGTGTGGGACGGAGACTCTGATTCTGCGGCCGGCAGTATCCAACGAGCCTGGCGTGCCGACGCCGAGACCGAGAATCGGCGACGCGGCCTGGACGCGCAGGCGTTCGACCGCTGTGGCGAGCGCCTGCACGAAGTCCTCGGGGCGTGTACCGCTGATGCCGACGGTTTCCATCGCCTGCGGCCGTGCCTGCAAGTCGGTGAGGACTGCCACACACTGATCATCATCGAGTTGCGCTCCCAGCACCAACTGGGCGGAAGCATTCAGTTCCAGCACGACGCGGCTGCGGCCACGACCCTCTTGCTGCCTTCCGACTTCGCGCACGAGTCCATCGGCGAGCAACCCGGCGACGATATCCGACACCTGCGACTTGCCGAGCCCGCAGGCTGCAGCAACCGCTGTTCGGGTCGTCTGGTCGCGCCGGCGGATCAATGCGAAGACCGCTTCCCGTCCACGACCGTTCAGAGATGCTGCCAAGTCGTCTCCTTCGTTCGGTGCCCGTACCAAGAGGCTCGTTCATACAACGGCTTCCATACTACCCTCCGAAGGTGCGTCCGGTGTCGCAAGCTCACGATATAGGGGATACCACCTTTTGCAGCGCTTCGGGCCGCCGAAATGGCGCTCCCGGCGACGCACATTGGACGCGGTCATACGTTAGGAGCAGGACCTGGTGATTACCCACATCTCGACGGAGCGGACAGGCATGCAGCGTATCCCTCGGGACCCCGGCACGGTTAGCCGTGACATTTACTCGCCCACGCCAGAGACCGACGGAGATGTGGGTAATGACCAGAGGCTGGTTGGTCGCTCCGGGGCAGGTAGTGGCGCCGCTAACACTGGCAGCACAGGAACGGCCTTCAGCGGGGCATTCACTCTATGTTGCCAGGCTGGTTGGCTTCCATCCCCCGTGGCGCTGCCTCTAAGCACGGTGCACCGGCGATTGGCCTCACCACCCGCTAAAACCTGCCCAGCCTGCCATTACTGGTCAGTGGGATCCATCCAGTGTCGCGCCAGCTGCGCCTACCAGAGCCGTATCACGTCCCGTGTGATGCCAGTGCATGGATCCATTGCGTCCATGGTCCTGCCGTGGACTTCGGCGGGGACGAACGTAACGTGTCCGGTAGCGGCCGCCGGAGCCTGCGTTCTAGAGCATCAGTCCCGGTAAAGCGGCGACGCTTGCAAGGAGGTGCGTGTGCTCGGTGGCGCCGAGTGTTTCCACGCCGTGCGCGCCGCTGAGCACACCAATCACCCAGCCGGCGCGGGCATTCATTCCGGCCTGGAGATCGAGGGGGGTGTCGCCGACCACCGCAACCTGGCGTGCATCGTAGACTCCAAGGTCCATCATCGTACGGTAGATGAAGAAGGGCGCCGGCCGGCCGGCCGGCGCATCGCTGCCGGAGAGGACAAGGTCGAAGAGCGCCTCCCATTTCAAACGGCGAACCAAAAGATCGACCAGCCCGCGATCGAAGCCGCTGGTCAGCGCCAGCTTGACACCGGCGGCTTTGAGCTGGCGGAACGCCGCCTCGGCGCCGTCAACCTCGCGAACGTCGCCCGTCGAATATTCCTCGCGCAGCACCGCCTCAAATCTGCTCAGCGCCTGCTCGGCAACCGCATTCGCCTCCGGTTCAGGCCGGCTGCGCGCGGCAAGCTCTCGAAAGACGGCGCGCTTATTGGCTCCTCGCCGCGCCGCGAGATCCGCCTCCGAAAACGGGATGTCGTTGGCGCTGAGCGCCAGGCGGTAGGCAGTCAGGACGCCGCCATCCTCTTTCATTGCCGTGCCGGCAAAATCCGACACCAATAACGCCGGTCGCACGTGTGCCACTCCTCTTCTGCTGACGCCCTAATTAACAACAGAGGCCGGACGCTGCCCCCGAAGCGCCTGAGCCACGGTCTCCGCTGCGAGCCGCTGCCGGTCGGCAACGGACTCCTCCGAATACCAGGCAATGTGCGGTGTCACCAGCACCATCGGGAGGGCCAGGATCTCGCGCAGCGCTTCCGGCGATGGCGGCTCCTCATCAAGCACGTCAAGTGCGGCGCCGGCAAGCTGCCCCGCGCGCAAGGCGAGCAGCAACGCTTGCTGATCGACGATTGGTCCCCGCGCGCAATTGATCAAGTAGGCGGACGGCCGCATGGACGCGAACTCGGCGGCGCCGATCAAGTGGCGAGTTGCCGGTAGCAATGGCGTGTGGATCGACACGAAGTCGGCCTGGGCCAGCGCCTCTGCCAGGGGGAGCACGGCGACGCCAAGCTCCGCCGCCACGCTGGCCGGGACCAGTGGATCGGCGGCAATCACCCGCAGGCCGATGCCCCGCGCCTTCCGCGCCAGGCACTGTCCGATGCGGCCGAGTCCGACGATCCCGAGCACCTGCCGGCTGAGCCGGCGAACAGGCACATACGGTGTGTGGCTCCACGCCACCGGCCGGCTCCCTTCGGCGACGGCGCAGAGCGCGTTGAGCTGCGGCGCCAGGCGCCGCGCCAGCGCCAGGAGCAGCATCAGCGTGTGGTCTGCTACCTCCTCATCACCGTAGTCGCGCGTGTTGGCCACCATGATCCCCCGTTGCGTGGCGGCGTCCACGTCCACGTTGTCGTACCCCGCACCGTAATTGCAGATGATCGTGCATCGCTCCATCGCCTCGATCACCACCCGCGGCAAGGGACAGCGCCGGACCAGCACGGCATCAGCCTGCCGGCAGATCGCACGGCACTCCGCCTCCGTGGTGACCTGGGCATCGACCACCGTCGCCCCGAGCGCGCCCAGAACACGGCGCTCCACATCCAAATTCGCAAAAGGGTGATCAAGGACCGCCACGGTCAAACCGGTGGTTTGTCCGCTCACGGCGCTGCGCCTACTCAACTTGTCCTGCCAGCCAATTCGACCGTCCGTCTCCATAACGGCCGATGATATGGTGCAGGGCCCGCACGGTCAAGGGCGGCCGAGCTGGTGATTACCCACATCTATGTTCCGCCTCTAGGGAACGGATAGTGGGCGGCAAAGGCGAGGGTGGCGGCGGTGACGAAGACGGCGCGGATGCCGGCGAGCAGGAGGTAAGGGCCGTCGCGGTCGATGCGCAGGCCGAGTTTACCACCCAGGCAGCGCAGCCAGCGGACGGCCGGTTCGGGCCAGGCCAGGCCGAGGTGGTAGACGAACATGGCGGCGAGCAGGACCAGCAGGAAGAGGCGGCGCATACGCTCCAGCTTGCGCACGCGCATGTCCTCCACGTCCAGGCCGTCCTCTTGATCGAAGCGGTAGGTGTGCTCGATCTGAGGGCGGTGGCGCCAGTCGGTATAGACCGTCTGCGCGTCCGCCGCTGAGCGGATGGGGACGTTGGTGAGGAGCACCAAATCGCGATCCAGGTCGGGGTCGTGCGCGGTCAGCACCCACAGCGGCCACTCTTGGCCGGGCAAGCGGATCTGGAGCCAGCCGATCTCCACCATGACGCGTCGTTCCCGCCGCGCGTGATGGAACGCGACTTCGAGGCGCAACCCCAGCGGCACGGTCGCTACCAGGTCCGCCAAGGATTCCGTCTCCCAGCGGTCCAGGCGAGCGTTGTACACCTCGACCAGCCGGTTGAGATGGCTCGCCCGGACGACGAACTCGGCCTGAGCTTGCCGCACCTGCCCGAACAACTTCTGGTCATCAAGGCCGCTGTCACCCACGAAGCGCAACCGGCGCCGGGGGAACACCAGCCGCGTTGCCCGGATCGCCTGCCAGAGTTCCCGGTTCTCGCTGCGGAAGTCCTTCGCCCGATAGGAGAACCAGTGGGCGTAGCAGACGACCGGCGAGGGCAGATTGACCACCGCCGCCGTGACCGCCGGATAGCCCGGGGTCAGTCGCTTCTCCCCGTCTGGTCCGGGCGGCGTGCTCTTCATGACGGTACTGACTGCCTCCAGCTTTTTGGTGTAGGGCTTCTCGAAGTTCACCGGGTCGAGCGCCACCACCAGATAGGCCGGGTTGGCCGCCGCCACCGCCTGGCGAGCGATCCGCACCAGGCCCCGCAGCAACTGCCGGTGGCCGAAGCGCCCGTTGGCGAGGAAGCGATAGATGCGCTTTGCCAGCGGCCAGGCATGCTCCTGTTCTCGCTCCACACCACGCGCCACTTCCGTTACCACCGGCGACTGACTGCCCACGATCCCCTGCACCGCCTGCACCAGCACCCGCCGCAGCCGTTCGTCCGGCAACTCCGCCGCCACCGGCGCGAGAAACGCCGCCAGGGCTTCCTCTAACTCCACCACCGGCAGGTTGGCAATCGCGGCGGTATCCGCTATCTTGTCCATGGCTCCGTCTCCGCTCGCCTTGGTTGCGTTCAACACCTCCAAGGTACAACGTCAGACGGAGCCTCGCCCGCTCTTCACACCAAGATGTGGGTAATCACCAGCGGCCGAGCCAGACTCTGGCTCAGCCAGAGAATCGAGTACCATAGCCGGCGCGACGGCGAGCAAGGGAGAGGGCATGGGCAACCGGGCCGCAAAGAACATCCTTATCCTCATGGATGACCAGCACCGCCACGACGCGCTCGGCTGTGCCGGTGACGGCATCCTGCCGGAGCAGCGCACCTGGCTGATGGGCCGGGACCGGCCGCTCGCCCAGACCCCCCACCTGGACCGACTCGCGGCGACCGGCGTGCGGTTTACCCAGGCGGTGACGAATCTGCCGGTGTGCGTGCCCTGCCGGCACTCCTTTATCACCGGCATGTATCCGCACCAAATCGGCATCTTGACCAATGCCCACTACTGGCCGGATCAGCCACCGGTGCCTACCCTAGGGCAGTGGCTAAAAGGTGCGGGTTATGCCACCGCCGCCATCGGCAAGATGCCCTGGAAGACTGGTCGGGCCCCGGCGGAACACGTGCCGGATAAGCGAGGTTTCGACTACCGCGTCACGCGGGGCGGTACCACCGACGGCCCGTACGACTTGAGCCTGACAGACCTGCTGCGACCGGAAGAGGTGCGCTTACAACAGGAGACGACGGCTCGCTTCGGCGCAGACGGCGAGAGCCGCGAGGGTTACGTTGGCGCCGTGTCCCCACTTCCCGGTCATCGCTTGCTCGAAAGCAGGTTGGTCGACCAGGCGGTGCAGTATCTGCATCGCCGAATGCACGACGCGCAGCCCTTCTGCCTCCTGGTGAGCCTCTACCGGCCGCACCCGCCCAACGTGATCCCGGCAGACTACGCCGGCCGGTACGACCCGGCGCTGATGCCAATGCCGCCGGCCGTGCCGCCCGGTTTTCTGGAGGATGATCCGTACATCCATCACCGGATTGTGTCACGGGGCTGGGGGCGGATGGAGGAGCGGGAGGTTCGCCTCTCCGTCGCCGGCTACCTCACCAACGTCACCTATGTCGACCACTGCCTGGGACAGGTACTCACGGCGCTCGCGGACTCTGGATTGGAAGAGGATACGCTGGTCGTCTTCTTGAGTGACCACGGGGAACTGCTCGGGGAACGAGCGCGAGGGTATACCAAACATTGTCTCTACGACAGCGCCTTACGCGTCCCCTTGCTCATCCGCTGGCCGGGGCTGAATCGTGCCGGTCACGTCTCGGATGCCCCGGTAGAGCTGGTGGATTTGTTGCCGACCTGGCTGGAGGCGGCCGGGCTGGAGGTACCGCCGTTCCTCCCGGGACGCAGCCTCCGCCCGCTGCTGATGGGGCAGCGACCGGGAGCCGTAAGCTGGCGCGAGGCCACGTTCTCCGAAGAATACTCGGCGGTCGGCGTACCACGCGGGCAATGGGCCATGCGTGAACATCGCTTCAAGCTGATCGAGCGGGGCTCGTCGCGCAGTGCGCTGTACGATCTCCAGGACGACCCCAACGAACTCCGAAATCGCATCGACGATCCAACACTCGCAGGCGTGCGCGAGCGGCTGCGCCTCCGACTGCTCCAACATGCAATCACTTGCGCCGAGCAATTCCCGGCGCAGTACCCGACAGCGATGTCGGGTGCCAGTGCTGCTGCCACGCCGGCCGCCTCCAGCGCCCTCACGTCCAGACCACCGTTCGTGTCACCGGGAAAAATGACCCCTTGACAGGCAATCGGTCTACCGCTATATTCGTGATACGTTGACCCATACGCCTCGGCGCCCGGGGGAAAGCATTGACCGTCCGCAGATCAGGAGCATGACCGTATTTGGGACCGGCACGTGAAAGCGACCCACGTTGCGCAGACAGCGTAAGAAAGGGGAATCATGGCAAGCACAGCCTTGACCCGGCGACGATTGCTCGTCGGCGCAGCGCAGATCGCGCTGCTCGGTTCCACTGGCATCCTGGTCGCCTGCGGGAGCACCGCGCCGCGGGTGCTGACGAGCGCCACCGCCGGTCAGGTCGAGAGCGTCAGCGCCGCCACACCGGCCTCAGCGGCGACAACAGCGGGGACGCCAACCAGCAGCGTACAATCCACGGCAGCAGGTCGCACATCGGCGGCAACCAGTGAAATCGCCAGTCCAACGACCGCCGCGCCGGCGCACACGGGTACGACGCTCCAGATCTCATCGTGGCTCGTCCAGCAGCCGTCGCTCGCCGCCTACAAGCAACTGTTCGCCGACTACGCCAAGGTCCAGCCGGCGGTGACGCTCGGCCAGCAGGTGATCTCCACGAACTACGCCTCCAAGCTGACGGCGCTCATGGCCGGGGGGACGCCGCCGGACCTGGCGGAAACGAACTGGGATGAGAGCCAGGCGCTGGCCGGAAAAGGGGCGCTGCAATCGCTCGATTCCCGAATCAGCCGCGACAAGATTGCCGTTGCAGACTACGTCCAGACGGCCCTGGAAATGGGCCGCTGGCCCCAGCAGACCGGCAAATACTGGGCTTGGTACACGATGTTCGCCACGTCTCCCCTGTACTACAACACGGCATTGTTCCAGGCGGCGGGCGAAGCGCCGCCGGATGAGACCTGGACATGGCAACACCTGGTTGAGGTGGCGCAGCGGCTGACCAAGCCGAACGCCAGCCCGCAGGCGGCCCAGTACGGCTTTGACCCGACCTACTTCACGCGCACCATGCTCTACTCCTTCGGCTGGGACTTTACCTCGCCCGATTTCGCCCAATGCCTCCTTGACTCGCAACAGAGCCTGGACGCCATCCAGTTCTGGCACGACCTCATCTATAAGACGCAGGTCAGCCCGCCGCCCGGCAACGGTTTCGCCAAGGGCGTACCGGATGGGCCGTTCGCCACCAAGCGCCTGGGCATGCAGATCAACGGCTCCTACCTCATCGAGCGCTATCGCCTGGACCAGGGCCTTGAATGGGATGTCGCCATTCCGCCCAGCGGCCCCGCCGGCCGCCGTGCCATCATCAAGGGCGCTCCGGGTCACTCACTGCCCACCCAGTCGCCCCATGCCGACCAGGCCTGGTCCTTCCTCTCCTGGTGGATCAAAAATCAGACTCCAGCGCAAGTGGTGCTGCCGGGCAACATGCCCAGCAAGCGCACCGCCTTGACCTCCTATACGACGCAACAGACGCAACACAACGCCGTTCCGGCGCACATCGCGCTGGTGGAACAGATCGCCACCAAGTACGGCAAGCCGCTCCAGGTGCTGCCGGACGACAGCAACGCCACCGACGCCTACGCCAAGCAACTCGCCCTGGTCTTGGCCAACAAAGCGGATGTCCACGCGGCAATGTCCCAGGCCTGCCAGGCGATGATGGGGATCATCCAGCAGGCGCCGCACTGACCCGCCGGGACGATGAAGCAATCCGACGCGCAGAAGGAGCACCACATGGGGATGGCAGGGCCAGCACGGGGAGCGCGCGCTCCGTCGATCGAGGTCACGGAGCCGCCCAATATCCTGCTGCTCTTCACCGATCAGCAACGGGCCGACGCCCTGGGCTGCTCCGGCAACCCCTTCATCCGCACGCCCAATCTGGACCGGCTGGCCGGCGAAGGGATCCGCTTCACGCAGGCCGTGACCACGACGCCGGTCTGTATCGCCTCCCGCTACTCCCTCCTCACGGGCCTGCGCATGCGGGAGCACCACTGGGTGGCGAATGCCAGCACGCCCGGGCCGCGCCCCGAACTGCCGACGGTGATGACCCTCTTGGGCGCCGCCGGCTACCGCACGCATGGCATTGGCAAGTTCCATTTCCAGCCGACCGGACGGCACCACGGCTTCCACCGGATGGAACTGATGGAAGAGATCCCGCGCTACCGGGCCGACGACGACTACCTGTGCTACCTGCAGGCGCACGGCTACGGCCACCTCCGCGAGGTCCACGGCGTGCGCAACCTGCTCTACCAGCAGCCGCAGACGACGGTCATCCCCGAGGAGCATGTAGGGTCCGCCTGGGTGGCCGACCGCTCGATCGCCTTCCTGCGCGAGCACGCCGCTTTGCGCCGGGGCCGGCCCTTCTTCCTCTGGTCCTCCTGGATCGCCCCCCACCCGCCCTGGAACGTGCCGGAGTCCTTCCGCGAGGCCTACGACGCGGAGGCGCTGCCATTGCCGGTCTACCTGGACCGACCGGACGAAGATCTGAGCCCGGAGCGCCGCGCTGCACGCGCCAGCGGCGATGGCGCGGAGCGCAGTCCGGCGCGACTGCGCGCGATCAAGGCGCGCTACTACGCCCAGGTGAGCCTGGTCGACAAGGGCGTGGGCCGCATCCTGGCCGAGCTAGAGCGCCTGGGCTTGGCCGAGAACACGCTGGTGCTCTTCGCCAGCGACCACGGCGAGATGCTCGGCGACCATGGTCTCTGGCAGAAGAGCAGCCCCTACGAGCCGGCCGTGCGCGTCCCCTTCCTGCTGCGCTGGCCGGCTCGGGTGCGTGGCGGGCAGGTCAGCGACGACCTCGTGAGCCTGCTCGATGTGCTGCCGACTTGCCTCGACGCGGCGGGCGTGGCCTACCCCGGTCCGCACGAGGTAGCCGGCGCCAGTCTGCTCAGCGCCGAAGGTCGACAGTCGGCGGCGCAGCGCGAGGCGCTCGTGCTCGACCTGGGCCTGGGGCAGCAACGTTGGCTCTGCTGGCGCGAGCGGGCGGTGAAGTACGCCGTCTGGCTGGGCTCCGGCAAACGGGAGCTGTACGACTTGCAGCAGGACCCGCACGAGCGCCACAATTTGGTCGAGGATCGACCCGACCAGGCGGCGGCGCTGGAGCGCCGGCTGGTCGAGTGGGAGCGCGGTCACGGCTTTGCCGAGTCGCTGTCCGGAGATCAGTTCCGGACCTACCCGCCGAGCCAGCCTGGCGGCGGGCGCAACCGGCAGTTCCCCTTCTGGGTGGTTAACCTGCCTCCGGAGGAGTTACGGGCCATGGAGCCGCCGGGGCAGACGGTCATGGACGCCATCCGCCACGAGACCAGCTACCGCCTGGAGGAGCTCGACCTGCGGGCCTGGAAGGCGGCCGGCGGCGACCTGCGCGGGACGCCCTACGAGGCGCTGTGGGACGCGCTGCCGTGATGCAGGCCGTAGCGCCAGTATTGACTTGCTGAATAAATAGCTCGACGGCGAACCTATCGTAGTCGTGAAGCATCTGCTGGAGTGAGCGTGGACATCGCTAAAGTAGCTTCATGATTCCAATCACCGTGCTAGCCCCAAAATGCACTCACTCTCACGCATCCTCGAACGCGTAGCTGCTGAAATGCAGGCTTCGGCAGTTTTCCGTCACGATGCGCACGACGTGCTCCGGCGTACCCTGGGGGATGCGGACACTGATCTCCAGCGTCACCTCGGCCTCGGCACCGAGCTGGCTCACCAGGTGCTGCATGACCTCCTGGGCGATGTTGCTCGCCTCGCTCGCCATGCGCCGGGCATCCAGCGTCACCGAGCCGTAGAAGCGGCGCGGTGCGACCGTGTGTGGCGTGGGTGAGGGTGGCGGAGGGACAACGGTGCCGCCGATCACGTGGCCGTCGGCAATTCGGCTGGTGGTGGTCGATGTGGATATATAGTCAACAGCGGGCTGCACGATCGGGGCGGGCGTTTCGGCATTGAGTTGGCGGAGCGCCGCCTCCGGTTTGACGACCAGGCTGCTGCTGTCCAGCGTGACGCCGGCGCTCTGGCCGGCCAGCAGGCCCAGGTAGCGCTGCTGGCGCTCGTCGTAGCCCTGGGCGTAGGCGAAGGTCTCCTGCTGCCAGGTCAGCATGCTGAGGCCGCTGCGGATGCTGGTGAGCAGGACCTCGCTGTCCTTCAGGCGGGGCAGGTAGATGTACTGGGCGAGGTCCTCCCAGAGCT
>DAIMXP010000120.1:0-16516 GCA_036734945.1 Chloroflexota bacterium | reverse complement strand
GAGGAGTCCCGCTTCACTACCCCCTTGCTCTCAGAAATACCTACCCCTTAAAGCCTTCGGGAGGGGGCCCTTCACTTCGCCACCCAGGAGGTCAGGAGGAGAGAGCCCTACGTCCCGCTCTCCCATGACGACAGGTACCGCTCCTGCTCGGGGGTGAGGGTGTCGATCTGGACGCCCATGCTGAGCAGCTTGAGGCGGGCGATCTCGCGGTCGATATCGCGGGGCACGATGTAGACCTCAGGCTTCAGCGACGACGAGTTCTGCCGAATGTACTCGGCGGAGAGCGCCTGGTTGGCGAAGCTCATATCCATGACGCTGGCCGGGTGGCCTTCGGCGGCCGCCAGGTTAATCAGGCGACCCTCACCAAGCAGGAAGAGGCGTCGGCCATCGGCGAAGCGGTACTCGTCGACAAAGTCGCGCACGCGACGCTTGCTCTCGGCAGCGGCTTCCAGCGCCGTCAGGTCGATCTCGTCGTTGAAGTGGCCGCTGTTGCAGACGATGGCGCCGTCCTTCATCCTGGCGAAGAGGCCGCTGGAGACGACGTTGACGTCGCCAGTGACCGTGATGAAGATTTCCCCTTCGGTGGCGGCCTTGGCCATCGGCATCACCCGGAAGCCATCCATCACGGCCTCCAGCGCGCGCGTCGGGTCCACCTCGGTGACGATCACGTTGGCGCCCATGCCGCGAGCCCGACTGGCGACGCCGCGGCCGCACCAACCGTAGCCGGCCACGACGATCGCCTTGCCGGCCAGCAGGACATTGGTGGCGCGGATGATGCCATCCAGCGTGGACTGGCCGGTGCCGTAGCGGTTATCGAACATGTGCTTGGTGTCGGCCTCGTTGACGGCAATGATCGGGAACTTGAGCGCGCCGTCCTTCGCCATGGCGCGCAGGCGGATGACGCCGGTGGTGGTCTCCTCCGTGCCACCGATGATGGCGGGGATCAAGTCGGGCCGCGACTTGTGGATCATGGCCACCAGGTCACAGCCGTCATCCATCGTCATGTTGGGCCGGTGATCTACGGCCGCCGTCATGTGCCGGTAGTAGGTGTCGTTATCCTCGCCCTTGATGGCGAAGGTGGGGATGCCGTAATCGACGGCCAGGCAGGCTGCTACGTCGTCCTGCGTGGAAAGTGGGTTGGAGGCACAGAGGAAAAGGTCGGCGCCGCCGGCCTGGAGGGTGATCGCCAGATTGGCGGTCTCCGTCGTCACGTGCAGACAGGCGGAGACGCGAATGCCGGCCAGCGGCCGCTCGCGCTCGAAGCGCTCCCGGATCTGGCGCAACACCGGCATGCTGGCGTCGGCGTACTCGATGCGCAGGCGACCACGCGGGGCCAGGCTGAGGTCGCGCACGTCGGAGGCGGTGGTCGTGGTCATGGTAGGGGCAGCCATCGTCGTTATTTCCTTCCGGCCGGCATCAGCGCGGCCTCGTCAAAATGGGTGGTTCGCACCAGTTCGTCGTAGCGTTGGGCCACATCCACCAGCGTCACCTCGCGCAAGCGGCCCAGACTGAAATCCTCCACGGTGAAGGAGGAGAGCACGGCGCCGTAGAGCATTGCCCGGCGCAGCGACAGGCGATCCACCTTGCCTTCACGGGCCAGGTAGCCCATGAGTCCGCCGGCAAAGGTGTCGCCGGCGCCGGTCGGATCACGTACCTCTTCCAGCAGATAGGCCGGGGCGACAAAGAGGTCGTCCTGACTGAACAGCAAGGCGCCGTACTCGCCGCGCGTGACGATCACCACGCTCGGGCCTTCCTCCATCATCTTGCGCGCCGCCGCCCGCAGGTTGAAGGTACCGGTGTACTGCCGGATCTCGCCTTCGTTGATGCGCACGCCATCGACGCGGCGCACCACCCGGCCCAGCTCCTCGCGCTTGCTGGTGATCCAGTAGTCCATGGTGTCCAGCAGCACGAAGCGCGGGCGGCGCAGTTGCTCCAGTACCGTCAGTTGCAACTCGGGGTCAATGTTGCCGAGGAAGACGAATTCGGCGTCGCGGTAGCTGGGCGGCAACTCCGGTCGGAAGCCGGCGAAGACGCCGAGCTGGGTGTCCAGCGTCTGGGCGGTGGAGAGGTTGTAATCGAAGCGCGCCTTCCAACGGAAGCTGGTACCAGGCATCCTGGTCACGCCGCTGAGGTCGGCGTCGCGCGACTGCAAGTAGGCCATGAACTCCGCCGGGAAGTCCTCGCCTACCACGCCGACCACCTGCACGCGCGTGAAGAGGCTGGCGGCCGTGGTGAAATACGATGCCGTGCCGCCGAGGGCGTCAACCGCCGCCCCGAAGGGCGTCTCCACGCTGTCCAGGGCGACCGAACCGACGACGACCAGACTCACGATTGTCCCTTCAGTTGCTGCAAGCGCTCCAGGTACGGCGCGCGCGCCACGCCGCGCTCGGTGATGATGGCCGAGACGTAGCGGGCCGGCGTGACGTCGAAGGCGGGATGCGCCGCCCGCACGCCGTTCGGCGCGGTCTGCTGGCCACGCCAACTGGTCACCTCCGCCGGATCGCGCTCTTCAATCGGTATCTCCGCGCCCGAGGCAATGTTGAAGTCCAGCGTCGACATCGGCGCCGCCACGTAAAAGGGCACATCGTTCTCTTTGGCGAGCACGGCCAGACTGTAGGTGCCGATCTTGTTGGCGACATCGCCATTGGCGGCAATGCGATCGGCGCCGACCACCACGCACTGCACCTTGCCGGTGTGCAAGAAGTGCCCGGCCATATTGTCCGTGATCAGCGTCATGGGAATTCCCTCCTGGTCGAGTTCCCAGGCGGTGAGCCGGGCGCCCTGCAAGAAGGGGCGGGTTTCGTCGACGTAGACATTGATCTGCTTGTCCCGCTCCCAGGCAGCGCGCACCACGCCCAGCGCCGTGCCATAGCTGACGCAGGCCAGCGCGCCGGCGTTGCAATGGGTCAGGATCCCGGCGCCCGCCGGCACCAGCTCCGCGCCGAAACGGCCGATGGCCCGGCAACCGGCCTCGTCGGCGGCGGCAATGGCTTCCGCTTCTGCCAACATCCCGGCACGCAGGGCCTCCGGCGTACACCCCGCCAGCTCCTGCGCCCGCTCGCCCATACGCTGCAGGGCCCAGAACAGGTTGACAGCGGTCGGGCGGGTCGTCGCCAGCGCCGCGCGACTCTGCTCCAGGTAGGCCAGCACGGCTGCCGTGTCGCCTGTTGCTAGCTGCGCCGCCAGGGCCATGCCAAACGCAGCAGTCGCGCCGATAGCCGGCGCACCGCGCACCTGCATATCGCGGATAGCCCGTGCCACGTCGGCCACGCTCCGGCAGGTGACGACACAGTACTCCAGCGGCAGCCGCGTCTGATCAATCAAACAGACCGCGTCATCCTGCCACCAGACGGTCTTGACGATGGGGCTGGTGTTTGAGGGCAGGAAGCCGGCTGACAGTGCCGGCTCAACAGCATCCCGAACGGTCAGCATAGTTCCTCCGATCCTCTGATCACATGCCGGGGCTGACGCCGCTCGCCGCGCCCAGCCAGACACCGAATACCCGGTCCTGCTCAATACTTGATGACCGACTCGATGGGGTAGCCCTCGAGCACCTGGCGGCCGTTCAGGAAGGTGAGTTCGACCAGGAAGGCGATGCCGGCCACGACACCCTCCAGCCGCTCGACGAGCTTGATCGTCGCCCGGCAGGTGCCTCCCGTGGCGAGCAGATCGTCCACAATCACGACCCGCTGTCCGGGTGCAATGGCGTCGCGGTGCATCTCGACGGTGTTCGTGCCATATTCCAGGGCGTAGGCCTCGCTGATGGTCGCTGCCGGCAGCTTGCCCAGCTTGCGCACCGGCACGAAGCCGACGCCCAACTCGTAGGCCACCGGCGCCCCAAAGATGAAGCCGCGTGACTCCATGCCAACGATCACGTCGGGCTGCAACCGCCGGCAGCACTCGGTCAAGGCCAAAATCGCTTCCCGGAATGCAGGCCCATCCTGCAGCAGGGTGGTGATGTCCTTAAAGAGGATGCCGGGCTTGGGGAAGTCGGGGATGTCACGAATCTTCTCGGCCAGCAAGTCCTCTACCTTCCTCGTGTGGCGGAGCACGCTGCACCAGGCACAGCACAATCCAGCGACCCAACGCCAACGTAGTATCGCACCGAAGCGGCTGCCGGGTCAAAATTGTCCAGTCCTGAAGACGAGCGTGCCAGGTCCCTGTTCTCCACTAGCCGAAACGCAGCTAGCGCCGACCGGCTTGCGTTCGCCAACGGAACGTTCTATATTCTTCCCGACGCCCGGGGCCATGCTCTGGATTCCTTTGTTTCCCGTGCACGGAGAGGTAGAATTTTGGCCACGATTAGAGCCGCGGTAGGCCGTCTCGCGCGGCAATCGCCGGTGCCAACCCAACCGCCAGTGTCAGACGCCCCCGCAACCGTTCCGAAAGCAAGCCAGCTACTCTGGGTGACTCTACGTGCCCTATCTGAAATAGGTGGATCCGGCTCTATTCAGGAGATCGAGACCAAAGCGGTGGACACCGGGGGCTTCACCAGGGAGCAGCAAACGGCGGTACACAAGGAGGGTCCGCAAAGCGAGCTTTCGTACCAGCTCGCCTGGGCTAGGACGATTTTGAAGGCTGCCGGTGCCGTGAACAATCAGCAGGGCAGGGGCATCTGGGCGCTGACCGAAGAAGGGAGAGCACTGACGGAGGTCGACATGCCGGCGGTGCTTGCCACAGCGAGCATAGCGCTTCGGTCACGGGGCACGAACAGACGGAGCGGGCCTGGCGAGAATGAAGATGTTATCTCGCCCGAGCTCGCTCCGGCAGAGGACTGGAGGGACCAGTTACTTCGTGTTCTCCTCCATATACCGGCTCCCGCCTTCGAGCGGCTTTGCCAGCGGCTGTTACGGGAATCCGGCTTCCTGAGCGTCCAGATCACCGGGCGGTCAGGCGATGGCGGGATTGACGGAATCGGTGTGCTACGCATCAATCTCCTGAGCTTTCCCGTGCTGTTCCAATGCAAGCGCTACGCCGGCAACGTGAGCGCATCAACGGTGCGAGACTTTCGCGGCGCGATGATGGGACGCACCGACAAGGGATTGCTCATTACCACCGGCAGTTTCACGGCAGATGCCAGGCGCGAAGCTACCAGAGACGGCGCACCGCCCATCGACCTCATCGATGGAACTCAACTCTGCGACCTCCTGAAGGATCTCAAGCTCGGCGTGAGCACTCGCCTCGTGGAGGAGGTTGACATTGACCCTGGGTGGTTTGGGTCGATCTGAACCCCGCTCCTCGCCGCGCATGATGGACTCCAAAAGACGTGCCGGAGGTTTACCTGTCGCCGGGATAACCTGTAGGCGCTGACCCAGGTCCCAGGTTGACGAAGGAGCGGGCCGCTCGACCTTGCCATCTGTCCGGTGATCAGTCATCAGCAACCTGTTCTCTTTCTCGTCGCCAGAAGGTGATGCTCCTATGCCTACGTCAGCCACAAGGCTATTCCCAACGCATCGCCTCCCCCCGTACCAGGTTCGACCGTAGGTCGTAACGGCCGGGGCGCAGCACCGGCAACTGGCCGGATTCCACCATCAGGTTGAGCGGGTTCTCCAGGGTACGCAGTGGAAGGCGCGTCACCTCGTGCAAGCGGGCCGACTCGTAGACTGCGAAGAGCAATTCCAGGGTGGCGCGGGCGTTGGCAGCCTCGCTGCGGTAGCCCTTGGTGACGCCATCGACCCAGTCCGCCATTGCGACAGCTTGCGCGTTGAAGGCATCCTGCGAAGTCATGCGAGCGCCGTCCAGCTCGCGCCAGCCGCCGCCCTCGCTGGTGAGTACGCGCACGCGGGCGGTACGCGCTTCGATGATGCCCTCGGTGCCGACCACCTGCCAATGCCGCTCGGCGCCGAGGTCCATCTGGATACTGGCCTGGGGGCCGGGACCCGCGCCCTTGCCGGCAAACTGGATCAGCCCAAGGCAAGAATCTTCGATGCGCAGGTTGCGCTCGAAGCGGTCCGTCTCTCGCTGTACGCTGCCGACGACCCATTGGGCGGCAGGGTCGCCCAGCAAGAAGCGCATGGCATCGACGGTATGCGTACTCCAGTTGAGCAGGCCGTCGCTAACTGAACTCCAGAGGCGTTCCGGTCGCCCAATGGCGCCGTCTGCGATCAGTTGCCGTGCCTCGTCCCAACTGGGCAGGAAGCGGCGCATGTGGCCGATTGCCAGCTTCACCCCGTTGCGTTGGGCGGCGATGATCATCTCGTCGGCCTCACGCAACGAAGTCGCCATCGGCTTCTCGCAGAGGATCGCCTTCGGCTTGCGCGCTGCCGCCGCAATCGTCATCGGCGCGTGCTGGCCGTGCCAACTGCAGATCGACACGATGTCGGGGTGCTCCTGATCGAGCAAAGCGCGAAAGTCCAGGTAGCGGTGTTCCTCCGCCACTCCCCAGGCAGCGCCGACCTCGTTCAGCGCTTCCTGGTTGCTGTCGGTGATGGCCGCCAACTCCACCCGCTCCGGGATCTTCAGCCAGGCGCGGGCGTGTGCCCGCCCGATGTTCCCGCAGCCAATAATCGCCACACGCAAGCGGCTCATGCCGTTTCCTCTCCTCTGATCGCGCTCATGGACCACAGAATATAGCTGGGGCATATTTTATACTGTCTGTGACGATAGCCCGCACAGGGGCGATTGTCGGCGTCCCTTATCTGCTATGATCGTACTGGAAATGACGCTCGTGCCAGAGCCATCTGTGACCCTGGTCTCGGAGCCTGGAGGTGTTGCATTATGGTGACGATGCTGGGAACACGGCCCATGAAGGCGCCGGGTTGGACCGGCAAACCCCGGACCGACCTCGCTCTGATCGACTGCGATGTGCATCAGAGCATCAAGAAGCCGGAGGATCTCTTTCCCTACCTGCCGTCCGTCTACAAGCAACAGATCATCGAGCAGGGCCTGCGCTTCCCCGCCTCCGGCTATTTCAACGTGGCCAAGAACGCGGCGCGCACCGACCTTGCCGATGGTTGCGACGTCAGCAAGCAGCACGACGGTCGCTCCCGTGGCAACGAGTACACCATGTTGCGGGAGCAGCATCTGGACATGTGGCATATCGACCACGCCCTGCTCACCGGCTCCAGCGTCTACGGCGCTTCGATCATCCCTGATCCAGACTTCGCCGCCGCCGTCTGCCGCGCCTTCAACGACTGGACGCTGGAAACCTGGGTGGCACAGGACGATCGCTTCCTGATGGCCATGGCGGTGTCCACGGCCGATCCGCAGTTGGCGGCGCGGGAGATCGACCGCCTGGGCGATCATCCCAAGGTCAAGGCGATCATGCTCTCCACCGGCGCGCGCATGCCCTACGGCAACCGGCACTACCACCCGATCTGGGAGGCCTGCGAGCGGCACGAGCTGGTCGTCGGCATCCATCCGGGCAGCGAAGGCGCCGGCATGGCCGGGTCGCCCACCGGCGTCGGCTACCCCACCTACTACATCGAGACGCGCATGGCCCGGCCGCAGATGGCGATGGCGCACGCCGTCTCCTTCATCGCCGAGGGGGTCTTCGAGAAGTACCCCAAACTCAAGGTGCTGTTCGACGAGTGCGACCAGTTCTGGGCGGTCGGCCTCATGTGGCACATGGACGCCGACTGGAAATCGCTGCGCGACCAGACCCCCTGGGTGAAGCGGTTGCCGAGCGAGTACTTCCGCGAGCATATCCGCGTCGGCTCCCAGCCGATGCTGGAGACTGCCAACAACGAGCAGTTCTTCTGCATGCTGGACGCCATGCACGCCGACGAGACGCTCGTCTACGCTTCCGACTGGCCGCACTGGGACTGGGATGACCCGGCGACCACCTTCCCCAAGCTGCCGGAACGCCTGCACCGCCGCATCTTCAGCGAGAACGCGCGGGAGTTGTTCGGCCTCTGATGCCCGCCGACAGCAGCCGCCGCGTCGTCGCCGGCAGCGTCGCGGAAATCACGCCGAGCAACCGGAAGATCATCGTCCCCTTTCGCGGACGCGCCGGGATCGGTGTCTTCAACGTCAACGGCAGCTACTATGCGTTGCGCAACCTCTGCCCGCACAAGCAGGGACCGCTCTGCGTGGGCCGCGTCAGCGGCCGCGTGGTTGCCGCCGCGCCGCCTTCGACCTACGCGCCCGAACTGGAATTGGTGCAGGACGGCGAGATCATCCGCTGCCCCTGGCACCTCTACGAGTACGAAATCGCCACTGGACGCTGCCTGGTCGATCCGCAGTTGCGGGTCAAGACCTTCCCCGTGGTCGTGGAAGGTGACGAGGTTGTGGTCTATGCCGACATCACCGATTTGCCGGAGGGACCCGCCGCCGAGACGGCGTGAGGCTCGCTACGGCATGTTCTGTTCGGTAATAGCCGTCACCGAAATAGTGTGTTCGTTGCGGCTGTCCGGCGCCCGTCGGGGTCGGAGGAAGGCCCCCTCCGGCTCGCACGGCTCGCCAGGTTCCCCCACTGCCGTGGGGGAACCGATCCTGCAGGTTAGGGGACGGTCGACTTCGGGACGGTAAGGTTGGACCGAAGCGTCGGTGAGACGGCGTGCTGCGGCAACGGCACGGCCGCTTTCGACGGTCCGCGCCGACGACCGACGCTGGCGAGCGCAGCGCGCCGACGCCCGCGGGGCGGCCGTTGCCGTGCGTCCAGCGCGCGGCGTCGACGCGCCAGGGGTTCGGGGCGGGGCTGCAACCCCGGGCCGCTCACTTGGCATCCCATCGTCCGGCGGCCCGGCCAAGGTCGCACGTTGCGAGCCAACGCGGTACTAGCAGACACAGCCAAGCCAGGCATCCGCAGCCGTCCCCTGACCTACAGGATCGGTTCCCCCACTGCCGTGGGGGAACCTGGCGAGCGGTGCGAGCCGGAGGGGGCCTGCCCACGCGCTTCACCAGCGCACTTGTTTCCAGGTGGCCGTACCGTATCGGTTCGCGCCTCCCCCGTCCGGCAGCGACGCAACTCAAGGCGAGAGGTCGTAGAGCAACCGGTAAAAGGCGGCCTTCTGGTGGTCCCAGCCGATGCCGTAGCCCTCGAGGAAAAGGTCTTCCCAGCCGGGACCAAGGTTCCAGGTGACGCTCCAGGTCGCCACGGCCAGATCCCACCAGCGATCCGCCACACCCAGGCTGCCGAGGTCGACATAGCCGCTGACGTGCCCGTCGCTGAGCAGGACATTTGGCAAGCAAAAGTCGCCATGGCAGACGACCAGATCTTCCGCTTCGGGCTGCAACTCCGCCAGCCGGGCGAGAGCGGCTTCAGCCGTCAACTCACCGTGGTCGCGGTGGAGGTCCTGCTCGGCATCGACCAGCCCCGCCGCCACACGCTGCTGGGCGATGCGCAGCGCACCGTCCAGGCGACTATCGAACGGGCAGTCACCCACGGGAACCGAGTGAAAGCGGCGCAGTCCCTCGCCCAGCAGCGGGACCAGACGGCGTGGATCGGCCCGCAGGCGATCATTAAGCGCATTGACACCTGCCAGCCCGGCGGTCAGCAGCCATTCGTATTCGTCATCGGCACCGAAGTCCAGCACGCGCGGCACCGGGAGGCGTATCGCCGCCCAGGCCAGACGCTCGCGCTCGTCCGCCAGGTGCAGGTCCTGGCCAAGCCGCGACACCTTGAGATAACGGACTTCCCCCTGAGGGCCGCGCAGCCGCCAGGTCACGCGTTCGGGCACGAGCGTCCAGGCGACAGTAGCCTCCCAGTTCTCCATACCGCCCAGCGCACTGGTGGGAATCTGCGGCGGGTCTGCACTGACCGCGTTTTGAGACGGCAACGAATTCTCTTGCGCCATGGACTACCACTCTCCAACCGCCGCATGGCCGCAGGTCCTGGCTGCTCTGCGCGATATTATTGACCCGTTGCAATCGTCAGAGGAGTATCTGCATGCAATTTGGACTGCACTTGCTCCGGTCATGGGACTGGATGATCGGAGGGAGCCGACGGAGCAATGAACATCAGCTACGCTGCCGATGCGAACCATGATATCCCACTGCTGAGTCCGGTCTGCACGTATTGTCGGCATCATACAACCTACCGTCGCTGCGCAGCGTTCCCAGATGGCATTCCCCTGGCGATCTGGCTCGGCAAGAATACCCACCAGTCGGCGTACCCCCGGTGACCATGGCCTCCATTTTGCCTCCATTCCTGGCGCCAAGATGACGACGCCGCAGGTGACGAAGGGTGACGAAGTGCTCTGGCCGTTGATCGACCAGGAAACAGCGCGCGAGCCGCAGCCGGTCTAACGACCGTACAAGCGGGGAGGGGCGTAGAACGAGCCCTCCTGCTGCCAGCCGTCGATCCTAACTACCGCGCAAGCGGGGAGGGGCGACCGCCTTTCGCGGGATCGCCACCCAGCAGAGGGCGACGTCAATCAGACTGGATGCTCACCCTATTCCAGGCCCCAGCGCAGCGAACGCCGCGGGCCGGCGATCGTCTGTTGGGAGTCCGGGTCAAAAAGGTACATGCGGGCGCTATCCACCAGTATGTCGATGTTGTCACCGGCACGCGCGCTGGTGCGCGCATCGACTCGTGCCACTGGAAAATGCGGACCAGCAAACATGTGGACCACGACATCGCGCCCCAGGTACTCGACGACGTTGACCTGCATGCGAGCCGGACTCAACTCCTGCTGCGCCGGCACGAAGGCGCGGTCATAGAGGTCGTCGGGACGCAGACCGAGGATCACGGACGCCTTGTCGTACTGGCGCAGCGACGGTGCGAACGATGGCGGCACCGGCAGTGCGAAGGCGCCGGTGTCCACCTGCAACCGGTCACCGGAACGCCGCAGCTCCGAACGAAAGAAGTTCATCGCCGGGCTACCGACATAGCCGGCCACGAACATGTTGGCTGGCCGGTCGTAAATGTCTTGCGGCGGGGCGATCTGCTGCAACTGGCCATCCCGCAGCACGGCGATGCGGTGCCCCATCGCCATTGCCTCCTGCGTGTCGTGGGTCGCGTAGATCATGGTCGCCTGCAACTGCCGGTTGAGCTTGAGCATCTCCGCCCGCGTCTGCACGCGCAGCTTGGCATCCAGGAGTGCCAGCGGCTCGTCCAGCAGGAACACCTCGGGCTGGCGAACCAGCGTGCGCGCCAGCGCCACGCGCATGCGCTGACCGCCGCGCAACTGGCGCGGCCAGCGCTCCAACAGTTCGCTCAGGCCCATCCGCTCGGCTGCCCGGCTGACGCGCTGCTCAATCTCCTCCGCCGGCAGCCCGCGCAGGCGCGGCCACAATGCCATGTTCTCATACACGGTCAGGTGGGGGTAGAGGGCGTAGGACTGGCGCATAAAGGCAACCTTCCGATCCTTGGGCGCCAGATCATTGAGTCGCTGCTCACCCAGGGTGATATCGCCGCTGTCCGGCTCCTCCAGCCCGGCGATCAGCCGCAAAGCAGTTGTCTTGCCGCTGCCGGAGGGGCCGAGCAGCACCATTACCTCGTGTTCCTGCACCACCAGGCTGATATCTCTCACTGCCGCTACTGCGCCGAAACGCTTGGTGACGTGGTCCAGTGTCAGATTTGCCATGCTCGACGTTCCTTTCAACGCTCGCAACGCGCTACCGCCGCTCGGGGAGGCAAGCAGCAGCAGCCGGCCCGATGCTCCTGTTCAGTCCAGGCAGCCCACCGCGTAGTGCACCCAATCGGCCACGAACTCCCGCTGGTCGACGCCATCCAGCACCATGTTTTCCACCAAATCCCAGGGCAGCAGGAAGTTGGGACCTTCCCGCAACTCCAGCACGATGGGTAAGGCGTTACGAACCGAGGCGTTCGGCTCCGTGACGAATTGGAAGATGCCGTTGACGAGACCCGCCTCGTCAACCTGATACCGAAACAACCGTGCCAAGCCACACCTCCTCTTGCTTACTCTTGCCGGAGCCCGGCGTCCACGACGCCCGGCCAATCCAGGACCGCTGTTACAAAGTCCGCCACAAAAGCCCGCTGTTCTACGCCATCCAGCACCATGGCCTCCAGCAAATCCAGCGGCAAGCCCAACGCCGATTGCTGTAACTCGGCGAGCACCGGCAAGGCATTGCGGTGCATCGCCCGCGGCTCGCGGACGAACGCCAGCACCTCGTCGATCAACGCCGTGGCATCCACCTGCAGTTGCAGCAAGAGCGGCAACTTTCCCCATTGGTGGTGCAGCCGGTGGCGGGCGTCATCTCGGACCGCGTGATCGAAGCCGCTGTGCTCCAGGCGCAGCCGTGTCCCCTCAGGTACGGACTCCAGCGTGAATGACACTCTTGTCGGCAGGCGGCGCGAACCATCCTGCCAGGTGAAAGCGAGCCGACAGGGCGCCTCCAACGTGACGACCTGGCAATGGACATCCCGTGGCCATTCATCCGCTGTCTGCGCTCGCAAGGTAAACCGCTGCCCCAGCACCGGCGCAAAATCGTTGGGCAGGAGCCAGCGCCCCAACGCCCGGTGATCGGTCAGCGCAGCCCAGACCCGCAACAGCGACGCAGGGTAGATGACCTCGACCACAATCTCGGGACGGTTCATTCGTCGTCCTCCAGATATTCGCCAAGTTCACCCAGGCGCGCCTGCCAAAACCACTCGTACTGGCGGACCCAATCGCGCACTTCCCGCAGCGGCGCCGCGCGCAGGCGGTAGCGGCGCTCCCGGCCCACCCGATGCTCCGTCACCAACCCGGCCTCGCGGAGGACACGCAAGTGTTGGGAGATCGCCGGCCGCGATACCTGAAAGGCCTCGGCTAGCGCCTTGACCGGCCGTTCACGTTCCGCAACCATCTCCAGCAGGGTGCGCCGCGTCGGATCGGCGATCGCCTGAAAAACATCGGCTGTCGGTGCTGAATGTTCTGTCTTCATAGCTGGATTATACGTAAGAGAGTACTTACTTGTCAAGCCCCAGATGTTCCCGAGTGAGTTTGTTGGCAGAAGGAGAGTCCGCGGCGAAGGACTGGCCCTTTTCCTAATCGTCGCAGGCGCCTACCCTATTCCTCCATCGCGTGGTGGTCGTGCATGTCCCCACCGTGTCCCATGTCGTGGTGCGCGTGCTCAGGCATGTGGTCGTGTCCTTGCCCGACCGGCCGGTTCATCATGCGCAGCATATCGGGGCCGCCCGTCATCAGAAACCGCCATGCAAGCACGGCCATCAGCACGAGAAACGCGAAGTCGAGCAGCGTGGTGTAGTTCCACGTCGGCCGCGACTCCAGCGCTGCTACCGCCGTGTGCGCCGGCGTGAGGCCGAGTACCTGGAAGAGTAGGGCGATCAGGAAGCCGGCTAGCGCCATGGCTGCGTAACTGACCACGAGCAGGTACAGGCTGGTCCGCCCCCCGTAGTACTTGCGGTAGATGTCCAGGATCGGCAGGATGATCAGGTCGGCGAAGATAAAGGAGATGACGCCGCCGAAGCTGATGCCGCCGTTCCAGAGCACTGCCGCCAGCGGAACGTTGCCGACGGAGCAGACAAAGCTCAGCATCGAGATGACCGGGCCGATCAAAGGGTCCCAGACCTGGGCGAGCAGCGGGTGACCGCTGAGGAACAGGCCGTTCCAGAACGTCGTCGGGACCCAGGCGGCTAACGCGCCGGCAATCAGGAAGCCCAGACCCAGGTCGGTGTAGAGGCTGGCGAGGTCCATGTAGAAATAGTGGCTGATGGTGGTGAAGGCGCGGGCCGAGAAGAGACGCCGCAAAAAGGGACCGTCGCTGAGGGCCATATCCATGCCGGCATGCCCTTCCATGCGACCGGCGACTCCTTGCTCCGCCTGTTGTCGCGCCGCCGCCACCAGCTTGGGGCGGAGCGTGAAGTGGAAGAGGAGGGCCAGAAGGACGATCATCAGGATGCCGCCAGCAAACTCGGCCACCAGGAACTGCCAGCCGAGCAGGATCAGCAGCACCAGGCCCAGTTCAAAGACCAGGTTGGTGGAGGCAAACTCGAAGATGATGGCGTTGGCGAAGCTCGCCTGCTTGCGGAACAGCGTGCGCGCCACGGCGACCGCTGCATAGGAACAGGAGGAGGACGCCGCGCCAATTAGGGAGGCCAGTACCACGCCGCGCGGTGAGTCGCGCCCCAGCAGCCCCGCCACCGTTTTGGTCGACACCAGCGTCTGGATGATCGCCGAGAGCAGGAAGCCGAGCGCCAGCGGCCAGAGGACGTCCCAGAACATGGAAAACCCCAGCAGCAGCGCCTGGCCAATGGCGTGCAGCATCAGCATGGCGAACCTCCGTTTCTGGTCCGTGCCTCCGGACGCCGAACGCCCTACATGGAGGGCTTGTGACCGGGGTCGAGGTACTTCTCCGGCTCAGCGTCAAAGGCCTTCTTGCAACCGGGAGCGCAGAAGTAGTAGGTTTTGCCCTGGTACTCGCTGCTGTGCCGCGCCGTTGCCGGATCAACGTCCATGCCGCAGACTGGATCCTTTTCCATGGGACTGTCCCCCTTCACCTTACCTTGTCCACCCCACCCTGGGTAGGGTAGGATCAATATAGCACAATGCCATCGGCGTGCAAAGAGGCGGCTCGCCGCCTCGGAGCGCCAAGCACAGTGGTTCGTGATCGTCGCTCGTTCGTTTAACGACGAGCACGGCGGCTGGAGCCGTCCGTCCCCACGAATTACGTCAATGCCACCGCGGCGTGGCGCAGCTCGTGGGCCCTATCGGCACGGGCGTACTCGTAGTAGTAGTGGATGACGCCGTCTACCTGGATGGCGTCGACATAGCGCACGCTGCCGGAGGCGTGGGAGGAGTGGACCCACGGGTTTGGGCCCGATACTGGCCGGAAGTGGACGGGGTCGAAGCCCGACGCGAGGCGCGTGAACTCGTCGTAGGAGTCGGCGCGCGTCGGGCCACCGTCGTAGATGAGATACCAGAGAGGCGCCAGGTACAACACGCTGGAAGCCCGCACGTTCATGGTGTCGACGGCGTTCGGCTCCATGATGACCTCGGCGCTGGGGAAGTGGATGCCGTCGGGCGAGCGATGTAGCGCGATCATGCCGCGTCCCGCCGGGCGGATCACCGCCTGCTCGTCCGGCTCCTGGTGCTGCTTCAGGCGCCCGACGGAGGTATAGACAAAGTACTCGTTGCCGATCACGTTCACCGTCGGGTCTTTGACGTGGCTGAAGCCGAACATCGGCGCGTCCAGTACGATCCGGCGGGTCATCGGGTCAAACCTGGCGGGATCGTCGGCCTGAAGCAGGTCGATACGCCAGGTCGGCGGGTTGCGGTCATACGCCTCGGCGATGTCGGAACTGACATACAGCCGCCACTCGCCGGACGGGTCGCGGAAAATGGCCGACTTCTCGATGGAGTTGGCGCCGAACTGCTCGCGTTGCGCCTTCCAGATTTCCTGGAAGTGGACGCCGTCGTCACTGCGCGCGATGGCACATTCCCCGCCACGCCGTCCGCCCAGCGGCCAGCGCCGGCGGTAGCAGAGGTAATAGGCGCAGCTTTCGGCATCGAACAACGCGCTCGGTGCGCCGACCCAGTAGCCGTAGCCAGTACCGGGCGGCTCGACGATGACGTCGCCGCCGTCGGCGTCAAACGGCGGCAGGTACCCGAATACCTTGCCGCCCGGGGTAGGTTTCATCGAACTGGGCATGCTGTTCCTCTCTCAGGCCAAAGGCCGGCACGCTCGCCGTGCCCGCCGTCGTCGATGCTGGCGCGGCAAGCGCCAGGTGGCGATCCACCAGTGACAATCCGGCCTCGCCAGCAGGCCATGTTACCTTTGAGCGCTCTGTAAGGAATCAAGGTGACACTCTCCCACGTCGTTCTCCTCTTCGTTGCCGCCCTCGTCGGTGGCGTGCTCAATGCTGTCGCCGGCGGTGGCAGCTTCCTCACCTTCCCGGCGCTGATCTTCAGCGGCTATCCGGCGATCGAGTCCAATGCCAGCAGCACCGTAGCCCTCTGGCCGGGCGCCGTTGCCAGCATCGGCGCCTACCGCCAGGAACTAGGCAAGGCGAATCGCACCCTGCTCATTCTGCTGACCCTGTGCAGCCTCGTTGGCGGCGGCGCCGGTGCCCAACTGCTGCTGCATACGCCCCCGAAGACCTTCGTGCATCTGATCCCGTTCCTGCTGCTGCTGGCCACGCTCCTCTTCGCCTTTGGCAAGCCCCTCACGGCCTGGTGGAAGGGCAGCCATCCCAGCGCCGCCACTCTCTCCGCTCGCTCGCTCGCCGCCATGGGAATCGCTCAACTCGTGATCGCCATCTACGGCGGCTACTTCGGCGGTGGTATCGGCATCCTGATGCTTGCCACTCTGGGCCTGATGGGCATGGAGCAGATCCACGAGATGAACGCCGTCAAGACGCTGCTGGCCGCAGCCATCAACGGCGTAGCCGTGTTGACTTTCGTCCTGGCCGGCATAGTCCTCTGGGCGCCGGCGCTGTTGATGATCGCCGGGTCGCTCATCGGCGGCTACGGCGGCGCCGCCTACGCACGCCGCCTGAATCCGCGTTGGGTGCGCATGTTTGTCATTGCCGTTGGCGTCGTGTTAACGGTCTACTTCTTCCTGCAGCAGGCATAAACGCGGCAGCCGCTACGCTACCCTCGGTGACCCCGGTAGGGGCCTCTTTCTGGGGTAGGTTTTTGTAGTCCATCAGGCGGCCGCCTCGGCGGGCTCG
>DAIMXP010000119.1:0-17282 GCA_036734945.1 Chloroflexota bacterium | reverse complement strand
ACCGCCCGCCCTTCGCCTGCTTCGACCCCCTCGGCTAATGCGCATCACACGTCTTGAGCGTAGGGCGGGCCAGCTCGACAGCAGGCAAACCCGCTTACGCCACCTCCGCCAACCGTCGCCCCTCTCCGTCAACCAGCCGTTTCAGCCGGATATGGAAGGACGAGTTGCGGCGGCGGATGGCGGCGACAGCGTGGCGCAGGGAGGTCAGCTCCTCGCGTGGGAGCGTAAAGTGCTGCTCGTTGTGCCGGCGGCCGGCGAACTCGTACCAGGTTTCGCACTCCAACATGGCTATCCCCTCCTCACTGGCCCGGCGACGTGTCAGGCCGAACGTTGGTTGCGGTTGCGCGGGCCGCGCGTCATCAACAGGCGCTGGGCCTGTCGCTGGCGCTCTTTGAGCTCGTAGGCCTCCACGGTATCCAGCATCTCCTCCAGGGACGGCTTGCTGGGCGGTGGCGCGTAGCGGTGCAACATCTCGTGTGCGTCCGTCGGCATCTCCAGCTTGTTCCAGGGCAAGGTACGGAAGCGGCGCTCTACATCCGTCTGATAGTCGCGCCGCGGCCAGAAGAGATGATGCACCGTCAACATGGCACCCCATTCCGTTACGTCAACTTGCTGCAGCCATCTCCACAGGAGCGAGGTCTTCTACCTGCAGGGCGTCCCGTCCCAATAACTGGGTAAGGCGCTCGGCGAGTTCCGGGGTATAGGCGGTACGCAAGCCCGGCGTGACCAGCCGTACCAGCCCCTGGGGAGTCTGTACCCGCACCTCCACACGGTCTTCCCCCTGCTGCAAACGCAACGCCGCCGCCACATGCTCTAACCGGGCCCGCCCGGTCTCCATGTCGTCTAACTGGGGAATGGTCAGGCGCAGGAAGTAGCGCCTGGGGCGATCTGCCGCAGTGGTAAAGGCTTCCACGCTGTCGCAGGCTAACTGGTAGCGGTCACTGCGCTGGTCGAGCTTGCCGCCGACGATGACCGCACTATCGGCCTGCCAGAGCGCCCTGGTCTGCTCCAGGGTGCGCGGGAAGACCACCACCTCGATGGTACCGCTGGGATCTTCCAGCTCGGCGTACACCATGTTCTGGCCGTTGCGGGTGGTGATGGCGCGCACGCTGTTGATGATGCCGCCCATGGTCACCTTCTGCCCCACCACCTCTTCGGTGATCTGGTCGACGGTGTGGCTGACGCGCTGCTGCAGTCGGGCCGCCATAGCATTCAGCGGGTGCTCCCCGAGATAGACGCCCAGCAGCTCCCGCTCCCAGGCCAGCCGCTCTTTGAGGGTGGCAGGGTCCTGCTGCTGTGACGGCACGTTGAAGAGCGCCGGCGCTTCGGCCACTTCCCCGCCGAACATGGTCAACTGGCCGGCCGCCAGCTTGCGCTGCGCCTGCTGCGCCATGCCGGCCATGCGGTCGATTTCTCGTACCAGTTGCATGCGGTCGCCGAAGCCGTCCAGCGCGCCGGCGCGGATCAACGACTCCAAGGTCTTCTTGTTGACGGCGCGCATGTCGATGCGGCTGCAGAAGTCTTCGGCGTTAGCGAACGGGCCGCGCTGCTTACGCTCCTGGACTAACCCCTCGACCGCGCCGCCGCCGACGTTCTTGATGGCCGAGAGACCAAAGCGAATCGCGCCGTTCTCGACGCTGAAGTTGACCTCGGAGTCGTTGACGCTCGGCGGCAAGACGTCGACACCCATGCGCCGGCACTCGGCGATCGCCGCCGCCACGTCTTCGCTGTCACCGCACCGGGAGCAGAGCACCGCCGCCATATATTCGGCGGTGAAGTGCGCCTTAAGATAGGCAGTGCGGTAAGTGATGTGGGCATAGCCCATGGTGTGGGCCTTGTTGAAGGAGTAGCGCTGGAACGGCTCGAATAGCCGCCAGAGGTCTTCCGCCAGTTCCAGGGGGTAGCCGCGCGCGACGGTTCCCGCCACGAACGGCTCCTTGTTCTTCAGCAGCAACTCGGCGTTCTTCTTGGCGATCGCCTTGATGAACTTGTAGCCCTGCTCGGTCGTGAAACCGGCGATCTTGATGGCGATGTCCATCACCTGCTCCTGGTAGACGATCACGCCGTACGATTCGCGCAGGATCGGCTCCAGGTCAGCATGCGCGTATTGCGCGGCAACTCTGCCGTTCTTGGCGGCGACAAACTTGGGGATGTTGTCCATCGGGCCGGGCCGGTAGAGCGAGATCATGGCAGAGATATCACCGATGTTGGTTGGCCGCAACTCTTTGAGGTACTTGCGCATCCCCGCCGATTCCAGTTGGAAGAGGCCGGTCGTCTCGCCGGTCTGGAGGAGGGCGAAGGTGTCCTCGTCGTCGTAAGGTAGCTCTTTGATGTTGATGTCCAGTCCACGCGTCTGCTTGATGAACTTGACGGCCAGGTCGAGGTTGGCAAAGTTGGCCAGCCCCAGGAAGTCCATCTTCAACAGTCCGACATCCTGCAGCCAGGCGCTCTCGTACTGGGTGATGACGTTGCCATCTTTGGCACGCTGCAAGGGCACCATATCCATCAACGGCTCGCGGGAAATAACGACACCGGCGGCGTGGACTGAGGAGTTGCGGGCCAGCCCCTCCACTTTGCGTGCAGTGTCGAGCAGTTTCTTGACAGTCGCATCCTGCTCCGCCAGCGTCCGCAGTTCCGCCGACTCGGCCAGACCCTGGTCGATCGTCACCTTAACGCCGTTCGGGATCAGCTTGGCGACGCGGTCGACCTCGCCGAAGGGCAAACCGAGGGCCCGGCCCACGTCGCGGATGGCCGCCTTACCGAGCATGGTGTTATAGGTGATGATCTGGGCTACATGGTCGGCGCCATACTTCTGCTTGACGTACTCGTAGACCTCGGCCCGCCGGTCATCTGGGAAGTCGAGGTCGATATCCGGCATCTCGTGCCGTTCCGGGCTGAGGAAACGCTCAAAGGGCAGGTCGTAGCGGATCGGGTCGACGTCGCTGATGCCGATGATGTAGGCCACCACCGAGCCGCCGACGGAACCGCGCGGCTCGGCCATGATGCCGTGCTGGCGGGCCCAGAAGGTGAAGTCGGCCACGATCAGGATGTACTGGGCGAAGCCAAGCTGGCAGATGACGTCGACCTCGTACTGCACGCGCTGGCGCAGCTTGTCGTCGATCTGGCTGTAGCGTTCGGGCAGACGCTGCATGGTGATCTCGCGGAAGTAGGACTCGGCGGTGTGGCCGGCCGGCAGCGCGAACTCGGGCAGCGCCGTCCGTCCGAACTCCAGCTTCAAATCGCAGTTGTCGGCGATGCGGCAGGTGTTCAGCAGGGCGTCCGGCACTTCGGCGAAGAGCGCAGCCATGGCCGCCGGACTCTTCAGGTAAAACTCCTGGGTACTCATACGCATCCGCTTGGCGTCATCGACGGTCGTTGCCGTCTGCACGCACAGCAGAATGTCCTGGGCGTAAGCGTCGTCCGCCTGCACGTAGTGGACGTCGTTCGTGCAGACGAGCGGCAGGCTCTCCCGCCGACCATAGTCTACTAAAAAGCGATTGATCGCCTGCTGCTCGGGGATCTGGTGGTCCTGCAATTCCAGGTAGTAGCCTTCGGGTCCAAAGGTGTCGCGGAACCAGCCGATAGTCTTGCGCGCCTCTTCTTCCCGTCCCTGCAGCAGCAACTGCGGCACCTGGGCGCCGAGGCAACCCGAGAGGGCGACGATGCCCTCGTGGTGGGCGGCCAGCAGGTCGAGGTCAACTCGCGGTTTGTAGTAGAAGCCGTCCAGGCTGGCCTTGCTCACCAGCTTGATGAGGTTGCGGTAGCCGACAGCGTCGCGGGCCAGCAGCGTCAGGTGGTAGGGGCTGGAGTCCAGCTTCGGCTGGCGGTCGGTCATCTTGCGTTGCGCGCAGTAGACCTCGCAGCCGACGATGGGCTTGATCCCGGCGGTCTGTGCAGTCTTGTAAAAGTCCAGCGCGCCGTGCATGACGCCGTGATCGGTCAGGGCGATCGCGCCCATGCCGTGCGCCTTGGCGTTGGCGACGAGATCAGGAATACGTGCCAGCCCATCGAGCAGGCTGTATTCCGAGTGGACATGTAAATGCGTGAAATCCGCCACGTTCCCTAACCTCTTCCCGCTGCCTGTTCCGCAGTCTACCGACGTTCAGGATAGGGGACAACGGGGCGTGTTCCCTGGTGGGCAATGGAAAAGGCTGTCTGTTCTGACGTTATTGGCGAACTGCTGGAGGAGGCCCCCACTCTGGCTCCGCCATCTCGCCCCCATGCGTGGGGGCGAGCCATTGTCGTGGTATTTCGGCAATGGCAAAGGGGGGATAGTGCCGAATTCAGCGTGAGGGCCGTCGTCCCTCTACGCCAGCGACGCTATGCCTCGATTCTGGCTCGCCCCCACGCATGGGGGCGAAATGGCAAAGCCAGAGTGGGGGCCTCCTCGCACGCAAGCCAGCGTGGGGGCCGTCCCCGTCCCTCATCCCGTACAATGGCTGAATGGGTTCGGGCGAGCCGGCCGGTATGGGGCCTCGTCCCGCGTTCCCAACAGGCATAGACTGTGCAGTACAGGGCTGCAGGGTTCCCAATGCTGGGATGGCGCTGGAGGGGTGACAGTGAGGGAATCGTCAGTAGATTCCGCAGCGCCGGTGGTTCAACCGGCGACAGTAGCGACTACCAAACGGCGCTCAAAATCGGCAATGCGCGAACTGTTGGAGACGATCCTCCTCACTGCCATCGTCTTCCTGGCGATCCGGGCAGTTGCACAGAACTATCAGGTTGACGGTCATAGCATGGACCCAACGATGAATAACGGCGAGTTCGTGATCGTGCTCAAGGCGGTGTACTGGTTCCACCCGCCCCAGACGGGCGACATCATCGTCCTGCAGTACCCGCAGGATCCCAGCCGCAACTTCATCAAGCGCGTGATTGGTGTCCCGGGCGATGTCGTCGCCGTCCACGGTGGCCATGTCTATGTCAACGGTCACGCCCTTACCGAGCCGTATATTGCTCAGGCCCCGGCCTACACCGTCGCCCCGCTCACGGTTCCCGCCGGTAAGTACTGGGTGCTGGGCGACAACCGCAACGACAGCAACGACTCCCATATCTGGGGCCTCCTCCCCGCCAATGAAGTCATCGGCAAGGCCTGGGTCGTGTATTGGCCGCCGAGCCAGTGGCGCACCGTGCCGCACGTCAACTACGGCAACACGCTGGTAGCGCCGGCCGGGGCCTAGCCGCCCCAGCGCATCGCCGTCGCAGCCCAGGTCAGCCCCGCGCCGAACGAGGCGAGCACAACGCGGGAACCGGGCTGAATCGTACCGGTTTCCACGGCTTCGCAGAGGGCGACGGGCACTGATCCGTTCGAGGTATTGCCGTAGCGGTCGACGTTGACGTAGAAACGTTCCAGCGGGATGCCCAGCGCCTTGCTGGCGGCCTGAATGATCCGCAGGTTGGCCTGGTGCGGAATCAGGACATCGACGTCAGCGAGCGACCAACCGGCCGCCTCGGTGACGCGGCGCACCGCGTCGCCGAGGATGCGGCTGGCGAAGCGAAAGACCTCGCGGCCGTCCATCTTGACGTAGCGCGCCCCCTCAGCAAGCGCCGGCAAGCTGCCGGCGGCGTCACTTGCCGGTTCCGCTACATAGACGGCGCGCGGACGAGCCACGCTGTCCATGTACAGGGCAGCCGGATTGCCGCCCTCCGAACCCAACTCCATACTCAGGAAATCGCCGGGACCGTCAACGGCCTCCAGGTAGACCGCACCGGCGCCGTCCCCAAATAGGACGCACGTCGCACGATCGGTCCAGTCCAACACACGCGACAGCGTGTCGCCACCGGCGACGAGCACGCGGTCGTAGACGCCGCTGCGAATGAACTGCAAGCCGGTGATCAGGGCGTAGACGAAGCCGGAACAGCCGGCCTGCAGGTCGAAAGCGCCGGCAGGCGCCCCCAGGGCCGCCTGCAGCAGGCAGGCCACGGCCGGGAACTGGTAGTCCGGCGTGACAGTGGCGACGATCACCAATTGCACGGCGCTGCCGGCGACACCTGCCCGTCGCAACGCCTGCTGCGACGCCGCCAGGACCATGCTGGCCGTCCCCTCGTGGTCGGCAACCAGGCGACGTTCCCGGATGCCGGTGCGCGAGGTGATCCACTCGTCGCTGGTGTCGACCATCTGCTCCAGGTCGTGGTTCGTCAGGATGCGATCGGGGACGTACATGCCCCAACCGGCAATCTTCGCGCCGCGTTGCACGCCGTACTCCCAGTCACCTCTGCTGTCAGCCGCTGCACCATTGTAGCGAGGGAACGGTCGGCCAGAGCAAGCGGACAACGCTTACGGCGTGAGGTAGTCCTCGCGGGGCGGGTTGAAAATGTCGAGCGCGCGTCCGCCCTGGGGTCCGGCCACAAAGGTGTGCAGCGTGTCACCAGGAATGTAGTAGCTGTCACCGGCGCGCACGCTCTGCTGGCAATCGCCGATGACAGCCTCGGCGTCGCCCGCCAGCCAGATGCCCAGTTGCTCGTGCGGGTGCTGGTGCGGCGCCACCACAGCGCCGGGTTCCAGGTCCACCAGGGACAGCATGACGTTCGCGCTACTGAAAATGCGGAGCGTCACTCCCGCCGCCAGCCGACGCGCTGGGATGGCATCCCAGTCCACAAAGTTCGGTAACGCTGTCATCTTTGGTATGCTAGCCTTCGCTGTGAATCAGGGTGCGCGATGCGAGCATAGCACGCCGCTAGGGAAAGGCAAGACGGAGACTATGGCAAACACCATCGGCGTCGGCGTGATAGGCGCCGGCAATATCGCCGAGATGAACCACCTGCCCGGCTACCAGGTGCTGGGCATCACCCTGCAAATACTGGACGCGATCTACGAGTCATCTAAGACAGGTCAGATGGTGGACATCACGTAGGCGCCAGCGCCCACCGGTAGATCGCCTGCGCCACGCCGTGCTCGGTGTTGGCGCCGGTGATCTCGCGCGCCACAGCTCGGGCAGCCGGCTTGGCGTTGCCCATCGCGATGCCGAGCCCGGCCCAGCCCAGCATTGGGACGTCGTTGAGGTCGTCCCCAATGGCCATGACCTCCGCCCGGCTCACGCCGTAGCGCTCGGCAACCCAGGCCACCGCTGCGGCTTTCGAGACGCCGGAGGAAAGGATCGTCAGCGTCACGTCGTCAAACGCCAACGTGGCAATCCGATCAGCAAATTCCGTAGTCATGCTGCATTTGATGGCAGCCATCGTGTCGACCGGCGCATAGAACCAGAGTTTGCTCACTCTGGTTGCCTCGTCGGCCAGCAGTTGCTGGATCTCGCCAACCGAATGCGGCGGCTCAACTTTCCAGCGCATGATCGAATCGAGCAGCCGCTCATCGACAGCTTCCACGCTCCAACGGTCGACCAGTCCTTCCTGCGTTTCCACGTGCAGATTGATCGTGGGATCATGCTCCTTGAGCATCTGGGCGATCCGACGAACAACGTCGAGGTCAATCGGCTCATGATGGATGACCTCCTGACGACCGGCATCGTAGACGAGGGCGCCGTTGAAGGCCACGATCGGCGTATCCAGTTCAAGCTGGCGGTGAACATCGACCATGTGGCGAGGCGCTCGCCCCGACGCGAGGACTACATGTTTTCCGGCAGCCACCGCCGCCCGCACCGCCCTGGCAGTCGTGGGATGCACTTCGCCGCCCCGGTCGAGCAGGGTGCCGTCCATATCCAGGGCCAGCAGGCGGTAACACGGTCTCATCACCTGGAGTATACCGGCGACCCGCGACGCGAGGCGTTACGAGGGGTGTATCGGGAATGCCGTGGACCGTCAAAGGCCGGCCTGGCGAGAGCTTCGCACTGAGGCTTGGCCGGAATTGGTGGGGCAGCGCGCTGGCAGTGATACAACCCGTGGAGCCGTGCTATGCTGAAGCGTCGTGGCCAGCCAGTACACGAGACGATTGGAAGTTGAGCGGGAAGGTGGTGCTGGGTCAATGATCACGACCAAGCAACGCTGCACGTTTGACGACTGGCTGGCGATGCCCGACGACGGCAGGCGCTACGAACTGCTGAACGGGAAGCTCGTCGAGATGGCGCCGCCGACTGCCAACCACGCCAGGCTGGTGAGCTCCCTCGACCGCTGGCTTGGTCGGGCCGACGCGGCGGGCTATGGCGCCGGACTGGTAGGACCGGTGGCGGTGCTGCTGGACGCCAACATGCGGCGGGAGAACGCACCGGAGCCGGATGTCTTCTTCGTCCGGCGAAGTCACGAGCACATCATTACAGCCGACGCCGTGGAGGGTGTTCCTGATCTGGTGATCGAGATACTCTCGCCAAGCAATCGGCGGGAAGATCTGCCAGGCGGGGAGAGGTGGGATCTGTACGTGCGCTTCGGCGTGCCAGCGTACTGGACAGTCGATCCCGCGGCGCGGACAGTAACGCAGTACGAACGACGCGCGGGGCTGTTGGTGGAAGTGGCGCGGCTGGGCCTGGGCGAGGATCTGCGCTCGCCGCTCTTCCCCGGCATCACCTTGCCGGTAGCCGAACTGTTCCGAAACCTGCGGGAGCCGGGGCGCTAGCAGAACGATGTCTCGCGTCCAATGCTGTCGGGTTGCTGCCATTAGGGGAGCATGCATGGAGCACGGTACCCTGTAAGCGTCTCGTGCGTCATGGACCCTAGGGGCCGGCATCGGCGGCCTTGGGTTGCCAAAATTCAAAGGCACGCCGAACAGGCTTTTCGGCACATGGAATGCGCATCTGAAGTCGGGGCAGTTCCCAGGCCCTCGCGTGTCCGTCGGCAGCTTGCCGCAAGTGAACGTCGGAAACAGGAAGGATGGCAAACATGCGCCGCCTCGCTACGCTCGTGGTGCTGGCCCTGCTGGTCGGCGCCGGAGCCCTCTATCTCGTTCAATTCGCGCCGCGCACCGGCGCCGCGGTGACACTCGCTCCTCGGAGCGCCCCCACTGGCGTTGCGGCAATTGTGGCGACCTCAACACCACCGCCAACGCCGACAGCGCAGCCAACGGCAACCTCTGCGCCCACTGCGACACCGGCGCCCACTGCCACGCCGGTTCCCCCACCGAAGCCGCTGGTGCAATCGCCAAGCGACCCGAACCCGAAGGTCTGGTACGCCGGCAAGGACGTGACGCTGCACTGGAGCGAGCCGAGCGGCGTGGCCATCAACGGCTACAGCTATCTAATAGACCAGGCGGCCACGGGCGGCGCACCGACGACAGTGCGCACATCGGACCAGACGGTGACATTGAGCAACCTTAAGGACGGCGTCTGGTACGTACACGTGCGCGCGGTCGGCGCATCGGGTCAGTGGGGGCCGTCCGCTTCCTTCCAATTCAACCTTGATCGTGTGCCCCTCAGCGTCACCACGCCGAAGTTCTCGGCCTTTACTTTCAACCCAAACTTCTTCACACAGGACTTCTGGTTCGATGTTTCCAAGCCGTCCCAGGTGACGGTACTCGTACAGGGTAGCACAGGGGCATTCGTCCGCACCTTCCACACGCAGCAGCCAAAAGCAGGCGAGGTAGACCTCACCTGGGACGGCAAAACCGACAAGGGCAGCGTCGCCCAGCCAGGGAAGTACAGCTACCTGGTCAAGGCGGATGACGGCCACGGTCATCAGGCCAGTGCGCAGGCCAGTGACCTGAGCATCACCTATGACCGCATCGTTGTCTCCCTCTCCAAGCAGAGCCTCACTGCCTATGACGCTAACACGCCGGTAGTGACCACCCTCGTGACCACCGGCAACCAGGTCCTGCCGACACCGGTCGGCGTCTTCCCCATCCTGGGCAAGTATTCGCCCTTCACCTTCCACTCCCCCTGGCCGAAAGGCAGCCCCTTCTGGTACGCCGACTCGCCCGTCACCTATGCGCTGCTCTTCGACGACCGCGGCTACTACATTCACGATGCGCCGTGGCGGAGCGATTTCGGTCCCGGCAGTAATGCCAAACCCGGCACCCCCGGTCAGGACCTCACCGGCAGCCACGGCTGCGTGAACGTTCCGCCGGCGATCGCCAAGCAGTTGTACGACTGGGCCCCGACGGGAACGGCTGTGCAGGTTGTGCCTTAGAACCAATACGGTTCAGAACAAGTCATCCCCGCTACAGGGGCGCTTGCTCCATCAAACACACGCAGACGGGCGTTGGGATGTTGGCGATTGGCCCCGCCGCCTCAAGGGCGCCGGTCTCCGGATCAAGGCGGAACGTGACGATGGTGTCGCTGTCCTGGTTAGCGGCGAAGAGCCAGGTCCCCGTGCGGTCAATGGCGAAGTTGCGCGGCGTGCGGCCTTGCGTCGGCGTCTGGCCAAGCGCCGTCAGGTGGCCTGTTGCCTCATCCACGGCGAAGGCAGCGATGCTGTCGTGGCCACGGTTGGAGCCGTACACGAACTTGCCCGAAGGCGTACAGTGGATGTCGGCCGTGCTGCGGGAGCCGATCACGCCGTCGGGGACGGTGGGGACGCGCTGCACGTGGCGGAGTGTACCTACCGCGCCATCGAAAGCGAAAGCGTCTACCGTGAGGTCCAGCTCGTTGATCACGTAGACCCAGCGGCCCGAGGGGTGAATGGTCAGGTGGCGCGGCCCGGCGCCGGCGCGGCTCTCCGCCCACGGCTTGTCATGCGGCGTCAGCTTGCCGCGTTCCGCATCATAGCGATACACAAGCACTTTGTCCATGCCGAAGTCACAGACGAGGGCGAAGCGGTTGGTCGAGTCGAGATTGATGGAGTGCGCGTGTGGCCCCTGCTGCCGATGGGGGTTGACGCTGGAACCGACGTGCTGAATCACCTCCGTCGCGGCGCCGAGGCGCCCATCCTCAGTGATCGGCGTCACCGATACACTGCCCGTCTGGTAGTTCGTCGCCAGGAGGTAACGGCCGGCATTGTCCACCACAATATGGCACGGGGCGCCCCCGTGGGAGGGCTGCCGGTTGAGCAGCGTCAGCGCCCCGGTCTCCGCGTTGATGGCGAAGGCGCTCAGCCCGCCGCCTTCCTCGGTGTAGAGCTCGTTGACGGCGTAGAGGTAGCGACGGGAAGGGTGGAGCGCCAGGTAGGACGGGTTTATGCCGCCCTCGGTGACGGCAACTTCGCTGAAGGCGCCGGTAGCCATGTCCAGGCGCAGGGTGACGATTCCTTTGGCCTTGCCATGGACAAACGTCTCGAGTGTGGTGTACGTGCCGATAAAGGCGAGGATGCTCGCTGGTTCATGTGTTGCCATTGGTGTATGCTCCGTCCTGCAGGTACAAGCCGCGCCATCGCGGCGCTGGATATGGTACAGCATGGCCCTGTGTCGCCACAGCTACGCTTCGTCGGCGCGCCAGGCGGGCATGCTGGCGTACATTGCCGCTCCAGCCAGCCGCAGCGCCGCAGCCAGCAACAGGACGGCGTGGATGCCGATGACGGTATACAGCAGGGTGCCCAGCAGCGGCAGTGTCACCGCCGCGATGCCTGCCAGCGTGTTGTAGACGGCAACGCGGGTCGGCCGCTCGTGCGGTGGCCCCATCTCGATCAGCGCCTGGGTGACGGCGGTGGTGACGCCGGCGCCGAACAAGTTGCCGTAGATCGCCGCCAGGGCATAGGTAACGACACTCGGCGCCAGGGCCACGAAGGCGGGGAAGAGTCCCCAACCGGCCACGGCAAGGGGCAAGATGCGGCGCAAACGCCCGCGGCCCAACAACCGCCCCCAGACGGGATAGGCTAGCGTCGCCGCGAGGCCCGCCACGGTTCCAACGATGCCGACTGCCCGGTCGCTAGCCTGGAGCGTGCGCACCAGGTAGATCGAGAAGAGGGCGGTCGGCAGGTACAGGCCGGAGAGGAAGATCGCCAGACCGAAGCAGAAGCGCCGGAAGACGGGCCGATGCAACACCGTGAGCGCCGGCACGCTCGCCAGCACCGGCGCATTTTTGTCATCGCCCTTCGGCAAGATCAGCCGGTTGCGGTGATAGAGGCCGATCAGGGAGAGCAGGAACGCGGCCACGAAGACAAACTGGTAGTTGCCGGGGAAGGGCAGCAGCGACAGCAGCCAGCCGCCGACCAAGGCCGCCAGCGTCGCGCCGACGCCGCTCAGCATGTTGCGAACACTCAAGACGTTGGCCCGGCGATCGACACGCACCATGTCGCCAATCTGCGAGGTCAAGGCGATATTGCTGATAATCGTCGGAATCGAAGAGACGGCAATGATGCCGACGTAGGACCAGGTCCGGACGGCAAGCGGCAACAGCGGCACAATGGCCAGCAGCGGGTAGCCGAGGCGGAAGAGCAGCGATGGAATGATGACGATCTTCAGGTTGCGCCGGTGCCGGTTGACGTAGCGCGCCGCCCGCAGCGACAGGAAGGTACCGCCCAGCGCCGGTAGCGACACCAGCAAGCCGACCTGGAAGGCACTGCCGCCGAGGCGCAACAGAAACACGGCGAGGAAGGTGTTGATGACACCGCTCAACAGGCTGGACCACAGCACGTCGTGGTACAGCAACAGGATGTTGTCACGCTCGACGTTGACGCTCCGGCGGGGCCAGAGCACGTCGGACCAGGCGAGGCCTAATCGCCGGAGCACGCGCTGCACAGCATCCTCGTCTGCTATCGCAATAGGCCGCCAAAGCGGTCCTGTATGATACGCTGCTTGCCCGGAAGCGCACGTGGGTGTACCAGGGAGGTCATATGCCTGACGACGGCACGCCCCGCGACCTCGGCGACGGCCTGGTCTTGCGTTGGTCCCAACGGACCGACACCGAGGCCATCGTTGCCCTGACTTGCGCCGTCTTCCGCGACGCCGACGAAGACCCGGCCGGGGAGCAGATGAACGCCTATACCCGCCAGCTCCTGAGCGGCAGCCACCCGCTCATGACGTCGCAGGATTTCGCTGTCGTTGAGGACACGCGCGCCAGGAAGATCGTCGCCTGCTCCTGCCTGCTGCGGCAGACCTGGCAGTTCGGCGACGTGGCCTTCCCTGTCGGACGGCCGGAACTGGTGGCCACCGACCCGGCCTACCGCAAGCGCGGCCTGATCCGTGCCAGCTTTGGGGTCTTACACGCCCGCAGCGACGCGCGTGGCGACCTCGCCCAGGGGATCACCGGCATACGCTACTTCTATCGCCAGTTCGGCTACGAGTACGCCCTGGAACTGGGCGGCGGCCGCACCACCTATTTCACGGATATTCCGGCCGCCCTGCCGGGCACAACGGAGGCGTACCATCTGCGCCCGACAGGCGATGCCGACGTACCTTTCATCGCTGAGTTGTACCAGCGAGCACAGGCCCGCTCGCTGATCTCCTGCGTCATTTCGCCGGCGAACTGGCGCGCCAAGGTCCTGGCGCCCGTCGCGTCGGACAACGACTGGCTCGTGCAGACGATCGTGGACACGATCGGGACGCCCGCCGGCTATGTCGTGCTGGCGCCGATCCGTAATCAGTCGACCATTGTGGCGCGACAAATAGAGGTGAAGCCCGGCGTCGCCATGCACGCTGTCGCGCTGCCGCTGCTCCGTGTACTGCGCGACCTGGCGCCGACATTACGCACCGCCAAACCACTCGATCCACCGACCGGCGTCGGGTTTGCCCTGGGCAGCGCCCACCCCTGGTACGGCGCGGTAGGAGGCAATCTCCTGCCGCGCCGCTGGTCACCCTACGCCTGGTACGTGCGTATTGCCAACCTGCCCCGCTTCATCCTCCGCATCCGTCCTGTGCTGGAACAGCGCCTGGCGGCTTCGGTGGTAGCAGGCTACAGCGGCGAGTTGCGCCTGAACTTCTATCGCGGCGGTCTGCACCTCGTTTTTGCCGCTGGCAAGCTGACCCTGGCGGAGGATTGGCAACCACCGGTACGTGAGCCGCATGACAATGCCGCCTTCCCGCCCCTTGTCTTCATGCAACTCCTGCTGGGCTATCGTGACATGGACAGCCTCCGCAGCGCCTACCCGGATGTCTGGTTCCACGACGACGCCGAGCCGTTGCTGCGCGTGCTTTTCCCGTTGGCCCACTCGCAGGTGCTGAGTTTGGATTGAGGGACAGGGGGAAGGGACAGGGCCAGAGAGGGCTGGCGACTAAAGTCGCGCCTACAAACGAGCAAAGCCCGCCTTCGCGGGCTGAGAACGAGTCCGCGCAGGCGGACTTCGCTGGCATTAGGCGCGACTTTAGTCGCCAGCCCTCTACTCACGAACGGTACCTAATCCCCCTTGTGCCCCTTCCCGTGTCCGTTCCCAGCGTTAGAGGCAGGGATCAGTGGCGCCGCGCTGGATGTTGCCGCCAGGTGATCAAGATGCCAACCATTAGCGCCATCGGTGACGGTAACCCAGGCAAAGCTAGAGGTGGCATTGCCGCCATTGCGGTACTCTGTCAGGCCAACGGCGACGTTGGCGCTCTTCTGGTCGGCGGCATAGAGCGGCGGACGCCAGGACCAGGCCAGGCTGGTGTCAGCGACGTACTGCCTTTGAAAGTCGGCGAACGGCAGTTGGAACTGCGCGGTGGGGCTGAGGTAGGCGTAGGCGGCGGCCATGCCGGCAGCGTCATGGCCATTCTGCAAGGCCCTGTTCAGCGCGACGTAGAAGCCCTGGACCGCGTCCTGAGGTAGCGCCGGGTGAACGGGTGCTGCGGTGGGGACCGCTGTGGCCGCGGGCGGGATCGCTGTCGCCGTTGGTTGAGCGGCGACACTGGCGTTGCTGTGCAAAGCCGTAGAGGAGGCAATCGCCGCAGCCCGTGAAGTGAGCGTCCGCTCCACTGAACGGACGAGGCCCGGCGACTGGCCGAGTTGCGCCCCACGCTGGGCATAGGCAACGCCAGCCACCGCGAGGAACAGGAGCAAGGGCGCCAACAACACCCAGCGCGGCAACCGCCGACGGCGAACGAGCCTGGGGCGTGCCGGCGATGCTGCACGCGGCGATACCGCCCCGGCCGCTGCCGCCTGCTTCGGTGGCGCAGCGGCTGCGCAGCGCACCGGCGGCGCGGTGCCGGGCGGTAGTCCCCCGGGAGGCGCAATGACGGCGGTCCGCCGCCGGCTGTCCGCCAGGGCAGCGTTGAGCGCCGTCACGAAGGCCGCTGCACTGAGGAAACGGGATGCCGGATCCTTCACCAGGCACCGCTGGATGGCAGCATCGATCCCCGGCGGGATTTCGGGACGCAGCCGGCGGATCGAGGGTGGCGGAGCGTTGAGGTGCAGGAGCAGGAGGCCGCGGTCATCGGCGGCGGCAAAGGGCAGTTTGCCGCTCATGAGCTCGTAGGTCAGCACACCCAGGGAATAGATGTCGGACTGCGGGGTGGCTACCTCACCACGCGCCTGCTCCGGCGACAGGTACTCCAGGGTGCCGACGGCAACGCCGGCGCGAGTGAGCCGGCTGCCCTGACGAGCTTGGGCGATACCAAAGTCCATGAGGGTCACACGGTCGCCCGCCTCCAGCATGACGTTGCCGGCGCTGACGTCGCGGTGAATGACACCCCGCGCGTGGGCGTAGTCGAGAGCGGAGGCGATTTGCTCAACAATGTGGACGGCGCGCTGCACCGGCAAGCCTTCGGCCGGAATGGCGCGCGCCAAGGGCAGGCCGTCAACGTAGCGCATAGCGATGTAATAGCGGCCGTCGACCTGACCCGAGTCGTAGATCGGGATAATGTGCGGATGCTGCAGCGCCGCCGCCGCCCGCGCCTCCTGCAAGAACCGGGCGATGAACGTTGGATCGTTCGCAAATTCCGGCGGCAACAGCTTCAAGGCGACCGGACGGTCCAGCGTCGTCTGGATGGCCCGATACACGGCGGACATCCCGCCCCGCCCGAGCAGTGCCTCAATGCGATACGGGCCGAGCTGGCTGGCGACGTTCGCGGAGGCCGGAGGCCGGAGGCCGGGGGGCGTCGGACGGGCGCTACTATTCGGCATCGTCACCTCTCTTCGCACCCCTGATCACTCAGTTTCGGGAATGTCTGCTCACGACGTCCTGGCTCTTCCAGCGCAGGTAAGGCAACCGGCCATTGGGGCGAACCTTGCCCGCTGGTATCATCTTACCTTGATAAGAGAGAACCGCCCGTGAACCACGACCCGTCTTCCCCGGCCCCCGACACCCGACACCCGACCCCTGCGACCACCGTTACAGGCGTTGTCGCTGCCGTGTTGCCTAGCGCGCTCTACCGCATATCGCTTGCCAACGGGCACACCGTGCTGGCAGGGCTGGACCCCGAAGCGCGAAAGCGCCTGATCCGCCTCACGCCGGGCGATGGCGTGCGCGTCCGTCTCTCTCCCTACGACTTCTCGCGCGGCCGAATTCTGGGCCGTGATCCCGAACCAGGAGGCGAAATATGAACAGGACTATTGCGGCCCCGCGAGTGACCACGCAACCCCACGATCAGGCCGGAAATGGTCTGTTTCCCACCGTTCGGCCGCGCCGGCTGCGCACCGGCGAAGTCTTGCGGACGCTGGTGCGCGAGACAACGCTGGACATCGCGGACTTCATTTACCCGCTGTTCGTCACCGAAGGAACCGGCGCTGACCAACTGGTGGCGTCAATGCCCGGCGTCACGCAGTGGACTTTGCGCTCCCTGCCCAGCGAGGCTGAAGCCATCGCGGCACTCGGCATCCCCGGCGTCCTGCTCTTCGGGCTGCCTGCCGCCAAGGATGCCATCGGCAGCGGGGCCTGGGCCGAGGAAGGGATCATCCAGCAAGCCATTCGCACGATCAAGCGGGCGGTGCCGGAGTTGCTGGTGGTGGCCGACCTCTGCCTGTGCGAGTACACCAGCCACGGCCACTGCGGCATCCTGCGCGGCGGTGAGGTTGCTAACGACGAAACCCTGGAGTTGCTGGCGCGGACGGCAGTCAGCCAGGCGGCAGCCGGCGCCGACGTCATCGCCCCATCGGACATGATGGATGGCCGCGTGGGGGCGATCCGTCGTGCGCTCGACGCTGCCGGCTTCGTCAACACGCCAATCATGTCCTACGCCGTCAAGTACGCCTCCGGCTTCTACGGCCCCTTCCGCGAAGCCGCGCAATCGGCGCCGCAGTTCGGCGACCGCCGCGGCTACCAGATGGACCCTGCCAACGCCCGTGAGGCGTTACGCGAAGTGGCGCAGGACCTGGCGGAGGGCGCCGACATGCTGATCGTCAAGCCGGCGCTTTCCTACCTGGACATCATCAGCCGCGTCCGCGCCGCAGTTCAGGTGCCCGTGGTGGCCTACAACGTCAGCGGCGAGTACGCCATGGTCAAAGCCGCCGCCGCCAACGGCTGGATCGACGAGCCGCGCGTCGTCATGGAGATTCTCACCAGCATCAAGCGCGCCGGCGCCGACATCATCATCAGCTACCACGCGAAGGACGCCAGCCGCTGGCTGACATAAGGACCCGTCACGAAATAACTTTGACAAATGGGCAAGGTAGCGGTAGGGTTCG
>DAIMXP010000118.1:0-17983 GCA_036734945.1 Chloroflexota bacterium | reverse complement strand
TGTGTGCTCTTGAGGACGCATGACCTCCGTCGGCGCAACCTCGCGCGCTGCTCCTTCCCGACAGCAACAGGTGGCAGCAATACGTTGGCGGCAGCCAGGCAAAAGCGGGCTGGAGGTGTGCGAGGTCGGCTGGGGTGGCGGTCACCCGCCCTTAAAAGGGCGGGCTAACAGCACGAAGCACCCTGACGGGCGCTGTGGGGCCGGCTTGCCGCCCAACAGTTGAGCGTGCTCAAGCGGAGGAGCCTTCTGGAGCGACGATTGGCGGGAGACGGCACGTTCGCCTGGCCGACGTGTACTGGAAGCTGCTCTATAACGAAGCGCGCCGCCGAGGCATCGGCCCGTCCACCCTCATCCGCTTGCTGGCGCTGGAGAAGCTGCAGGAGCAGGCCGCCGACCGCAAGACCGCCTGACCGCCACTCGCACCGGCACCGACAGGTACGCATGCCGCACGGCATCCCAACGAGCACTGTGCGAGGAGCGGTTGCGGAGGAGGGATGTTGGAGGTAGAGTACGAGCGTGTGAAAGGAGTATCCGTGATAGCCAACGCCATCGCCACGTCAGTTGACGACCCTGAGGGGCAAACGGACGAGATTACCTTCCACGTTATGTCCCCGGAAGAAGTAAGGGAAGACTTCGAGCGCGCGGCGCAACTCTATTTTCACATGAGCGGCGAGGCATTCATGCGGGCATGGGACGCCGGCGAGTTTGATGAACATCCAGACCATTCGAACGTCGTGTGTGTCTACATGCTCAGTCCCCTTGGCCGGTAGGACGCCGCGTGAGGCGAACGAGGCCTTTGCCCAGGCCTACCAAGGCGCCTTGCTCTGTGTCAGCCTTGCCCGTTTCAGTACGGAAGGCCACCGCGATACGGGCGTCCTGCACAGCGCCAAACTAGGGGTTTCGCCGACACGTCTCAGGAGCAATCCGCCGGCGTTGCTGCGGGTGTTCCTTCGTTACCGCCTTATGGAAACCACCGTACCGAGCCGTCAATGGGTCGTCCGGCTGGAAGACTACTCCTATAGTCTGACTGACCCCGACGGACGGGAGTTCTTCGCCTACCATTGGCACCCGGTGGGCCGTAGCTGGGTCACCTGGCCGCATCTTCACCTTGGACCCGCGTTGGGCCAGCTATCCCCTTCTGCTACCCAAGCACATTTTCCTACCGGCCCGGTCGCCATAGAGGATGTCATTGGTATGATGATCCGGTGGTTTGGCGTTGTTCCGCAGCGGCAGAATTGGGAGGCCGTGCTGGCCGGCACTCGCCACCTGTTCCCCGAGCTCTGTCCTACCACGACGTGAACGTGGCGCTCCCGAGCGCTGCTGCGCGCTAACGACGGTAATGCCGGGTACACGCCACAAGCGTCTTTCGTCCGTTTGCCGAGCGCTTGAAAATGATGCGAAGTTCGAGCGAAGCCGATGCGGACCAGAGGCCTTGCAGGTCATGGGCGGTCGGCAGGATCGATCAGCGCCAGCAGATCCTCCTCAGCCACCTCCCGAACACGACCGGCGGCAATGTCGGCGAGTCCACGCCGGATATGGAATCGCTCGTTCTCGGTGAGTGTGTCAAGCGGTCGCAGCAGAATTGCGCCATGCGTCACCTCTATTTCCAAGGCATCGCCGTCCTGCAAGTGTAACTGGCTGCGGACATTGGTCGGTATTTCCAGCTTGCCATCAGCAAGCACGACCGTACACACGCGCTGTCCTTCCTGCGAAGATCGCCTTCCGATCCCACACTATACCCACCGTGAGCACGAGACGGAGCTGCCGCCCCCTCGGTTCAGTTTGGCGCACGCAATGCGCGTTACGAGGCGGCGCGTGCGGGCGCATCCGGCGCGATCGCTCGTAGCAGGCGCCGAAACTCCCGTTTCAACTCTGCCTCTGTCCAGACCCCGTCGTCAGCCTCGAACAAGCGTAGGCCAATCTTGTAGACGAAGTGCATGAGGGTCCGGTCGCTCGTCAGGTCCTCCACGGGACCCAACACCTCGCCAAGAAACCAGCGGCGGAAGGTTGTTAGCGTTTCCCTGTCAGTAGTGTAGTCTTCCAGGCGCCGGCGAAGAGCGGGGAGTAACACGTCGTCCAATGCCACCACCTACCTTCCTTGTTGATGCCGCCACGCTGCGGCAACTGTTCAATGACGCCCGGCTTTATGAGCGGGTCATGGACGGCGAACTCCGTGAAGCGTTGCAATACGATCACCATCTCACCCGCCGTCAGGCCAGTCGCGTCGCCCAGCGCTATTGTACCTTCAGCCAGGCCGTCGCCTACTACAATCACCATGGCCGCAAGCTCGCTGTCGTTCACCAATACCTGCGGAACAGCCGCATCGGTGGCAGCGGTCGACCGGACCCCAAGTGGCTCCGTGTGGGGGACCAGACGTATGCCCTCTTGCCGAAGTAGCGGGTAAGGGCCGGAAGCTGCTCTACAACGAAGCGCGCCGCCGAGGCATCGGCCCGTCCACGCTCATCCGCATGCTCGCTCTGGAGAAGCTCCGGAAGCAGGCCGCCGACCGCAAGACCGCCTGACCGCTGATCGCAGCCGTGCCGACAGGTACGCATGCCGCGCTGCATCCCAGCGAGCACTGTGCGTGGAGCGGTTGCGGAGGAAGGATGTTGGGGGTAGAGTGAGATATGGGAAAGGGGTACCTGTGATAGCCAACGCCATCGCCACGCCGGTCGACGACCCTGAGGAGGACACGGACGAGATTACCTTCCACGTTATGTCCCCGGAAGAGGCATGGGAACGCTTTGACGAGGCCGCTCGGCACTACCTCCATATGGGTGGCGACGCCTTCATTCAGGCTTGGGACGCCGGCGCTTTTGACGAACATCCAGACCATTCGAACGTCATGGTTGTCTACATGCTCCGCCCCCTTGGCCGGTAGGACGCCGCGTGAGGCGCAGTGCCGATCCAGGAACCTCGCTGTCACTGCTAAGGAGCAATCCGCCATCGGGGCTGAGGTCGGACTCAGCACAACCTGACCATCCGACGCCCGGTTGATTGCGATTCGGCGCGGCCAGGCACACTTCGGCCCCGCTGCCATGTGGTAATTTGACACCATGCCTGGACGCCCCCGACATCCCAAGCCGTCAGTCGAAGGCGCCTTGCAGTACGCCGAGGCGCTTGGCTGCACGGTGGAGAAGCGCTCGGGTCGTGGCCATGCCTGGGGCGTGGTGCTCTGCATCAGTTGTCCCCAGATTTGGGTCTGGAGCACGCCGACGAGTGCCGATAACCACGGTAAGGCGATTCGGCGTGCGGTTGATCGGTGCAGTGCAGGAAGGGAACAGCGTGGCTGAGTATGCCTTTACCTTGAAGGTCCGGGGCGGCCTGAACGAGGAAACGCTTGACGCGCTGTACGAGGCCGGCTGCGGTGATGTCGCGTTCTCCGACGACGACCGTGGAACGGTCAGCGCCGATGTGGTGCGCGAGGCGCCCAGCTTCCTGGAGGCGGTACTCGGCGCCATCCGGCAGATTGAGGCAGTGCCCAATCTGCGCGTTGCGGCGTTGGATGGCGATGTTGACGCCGATCCCGCTCCGTTAACGCCGGTCGTTATTAATGCTGCGCTGACGCTGCGGCAAGGTGAAGCCGGCCTCACGGCGGCTGAGCGTCACGCGCTGCTGGAGTTGGTGACCGCCTGACGGCTGCATCGCTCCATCGACGCCCCATGCCCGCTGGCCACTTGCGCAGTGACATTGCGGAGAACTACCTGCGCCAGTTATCGCCGCATCGTGGCGGCCGCTGGTCCCTGATCGGGTGTGGACCTCGGCCAGCCCTCCAGGTAGCGCCGGTACCGTTCCAGCACGTTCTGCCGGCCGTAATGCTCCACAACGAAGGAACGGGCGCGCTGGGCGGGGCCGGAGTGATCAGTCGCTGTGCTGCGCCAGCGGCGAATCGCGCCGGCCAGGGCCGCCGGCTCCTCGGGCGGCACGAGGATGCCGCCGCCGCTGGCGGTCAGGATCGTGGCGGCGGCGCTGGCGGGGTTGACGGCTGCCAGGACCGGGCGTGCGGCAGCGAGATAGGCGAGGAGCTTGGACGGTACTACCGCATCGGTGACCTCGCGCCGCTGGATGAGCAGGAGGAGGTCGGCGGACGCCAGCATGTCCGGCAGGTCGGCCGCCGGTTGTAGCGGGAGGAAGCGGACGTTGCTGAGCCGCTGTACCTGCGCCAGCGATTCCAACTCGTGGCGTTCCGCGCCGTCACCGACCAGCAGGAACAGCAGTTCCGGCACATCGCGCAGCAGTGCGGCCGCCTCGATCACGGTGCGCAGCCCTTGCTTTGCGCCCATGTTGCCGGTGTGCAGGATAATCAACTGGTCGGAACCAACCTGAAGCTGCCGGCGGAAGGCGTTGTCGCGCGCCATCGGGCGAATGCGAGCCGTATCTGCCCAATCGGGGATGTAGGTGATCACGTCCGGCGAGACTCCTTTGGCTGCCAGGTTGGCGCGGAAACCCTCGCCGATGACGATGATGCCGTCGGCGCGGCGATAGACGAAGCGCTCAAGCAGCCGGGCCATCTGGAGCAGCCGGCCCGGCTGCAGCATGCCGACGGCGACGCCGGCATCCGGCACGAGGTCCTTCAGCAAGAGGAGCAACGGCGCCCGATGGAGCGCCGCCAGCAGCGCACCGGTCAGCGCCAACTGCAAGGGAGGCGAGATGCTGAGGACCAGATCAACTGAGCGCAACGGCAGCGCGTTGAGCAGCGCCGTCACGGCGAGCGAGGTATCGTAGGCAACGCGCTGCCTGGCGCTGCGATTGCGCGGGATGCTGACCCAACCACGGCGCAGCGCCACGCCCTGGCGCTCCCAATGGACGAAGCGCCGTCCGTGGGCATACGAGGCATCCTGACGCCATTGCGGGTAGTGCGGGAAGGCGGTCACCACCGTGACCCGGTGGCCGTGCTGCACCATGTGTTCGGCCAGGCCGCTCGTGTAGGGGCCGATCCCGGTCTGTTCCGGGGCGTAGTTCATGCCAAGGATGAGCAGGTGCATGGCGACTCGGCGGCTAGCGTTCGGTCAGGGCCAGCGCCAGGCGGCTGCGCACGTCCTCGGCCTCGTGGCTGGCGGTGTACCAGGCAATGGTGCGGCGCAGGCCCTCCGCAAAGGTGACGCTCGGCTGCCAGCCGAGGCGCTGTTGGGCCAGCGCGTTGTTGGCTACACGATTCAAGGGACCGGTCGGCATATCTGGTCGGAAGCGCAGCGTGGGGTGATGGTCGAGCGCGGCAAGGATCTCCTGGACGGCGTCGCGTACTCGAATGCGCTCGCTGGCGCCCAGGTTGACAGCACAGCCGTCGTCGATGCGCTCCGCCGCCAGGATGGTCCCCGCCACGATGTCGGCCACGTAGGTCCAGTTGCGAATCTGTTCACCTGTCCCCCACACCTCGAAGGGGTCCTGGCGGATGAAGGCGCGGGCGATCATGGCGACGAGGCCGTGGTCTTCCTTGGCCCGTTCGCCGTAGACGGTGAAGTAGCGGCAGGAGACCGTGGGCAGGCCGTATTCCCGGCTGAAGGCTGCCAGGGTCATCTCCCCCATCAGCTTGGCCCAACCGTACATGTTGTCGGCGTCATAGGGGGGCCCGACCATGTCCTCGCGCAGGTAGAGCAACTCGTCAGGGTTCTGCTGGCGGTAGTTGGGATAGACGCAACCGGAAGAGGCGTAGACGATCTTGGCAACGCCGGCCGCTCGCGCGGCCTGGAAGACCAGGCCGTCCAGCGTGAGGTTGGAAGCACAGGCTGCCTGGTGCAGATCGACGTAGCCCCGCCCGCCGTGGTTGGCGGCCAGATGGAAGACATACTCCATCCCCTGGACCGCCTCCTTGGCGATGCCGGGCCGCAGCAAATCCTCCTTCAGGAACTCGATAGTCCCGGCGGCGATGGCGGAACGCAGGTAGGCCAGACGGCCGGAGCTGAGGTCGTCCACCACGCGCAGCCGGGCGCCGCGCTGGAGGAGCGCTTCGACGAGATGCGAGCCGATGAAAGAAGCGCCGCCGGTGACGAGCACCCGGCGCCCTGACCAGTCCATATGCCCCCCTGCAGCGAAACGATACTGAGTGTAGCCGGTATCTTGAGGCAGTACTGGTTGATCGGGAGGATGCTGACGCATGGCGGTACGCGCAGGCAGCGTATGGCGCCAGGCGTCGGTGTTCACTTCCAGCGTGCTCGTCAGTTCTGCTATCTCCGGTCTGGTGGGGCTGACGATCGCGCGCCTGCTGACGCCCGCCGTGTACGGCATCTTCCAGACGATTCAGGTGCTCTGGCAGTTCGGTCCCTATGCCGGCCTCGGCGCCACCTGGGCGCTCCAGCAAGAGATGGTGCGCTACGAGAGCACGGACCGCCCGGCGGAGGCGACACGGGCACAGGACGTGACCTTTACCTTCACGCTGATCAGCACGCTGCTGCTCACGGTGCTGCTGTTGCTGACCGCAGCGGGCTTCGGCTGGCCGTTCGACCTTCGCCTGACCGCGATCGTGGCTGCCGTGCTGCTAGGGCGGCAGGTCTACAACCTCTGCCTGGCGGTGCTGACGGCGCGTAGCCGCTTCTGGGTGGCGGGGCGCGGCGACGTCCTGACCAGCCTGATCAACCTGGCCTGCTCCGCCCTGCTCACCTATCGCTTCGGCCTGGCCGGGCTGCTGGTCGCCCAACTGGCCTGGCCACTGCTGGGCACTGCATTGCTCATGCTCAGCGGCAGACTGCGCTTTCACTGGCAATTCGACTGGCCGAGGATGAAGGCGCAGGTGCATGTTGGTCTGCAGTTTGCCGTTAATGGCCTGCTGCAAGTGACCGCCAAGAATACGGGCCGACTGGTCATCCTGGCGATGGCCGGGACCGCCGCGCTCGGTTTCTACGGCATCGCCCTGCTGGTTGCCGGCTACGCCGAGATCGTGGGCGCCGCCATCGGGCGCAGTCTCATCCCAAGTGTGGTTGGCGCTTTTGAGCAACGGCGGGTACCGGCGGACATCGAGCGTTACGTCGTGCGCGGCAGCACGCTGCTCGGTGCGTTGTTGCCGGTGGTGACGGGTGTCGGTGTGCTGCTCTTACCGCTGCTGATCCAACTGGTGTTGCCGCGCTACGCGGCCGGCATCGTGCCGGCGCAGGTGTTGGTGTACGGCGCCAACTTCCTGATCCTGCGCTACAGCCTGGAGCCCTTCTTCGTGGCCCTGTCCAAGCTCTACAGGACCTTCCTGATTCAGGGCGTCGCCATCGCCATCGGCACGGGCGGCGCGCTGCTGGCGATGGCGCATGGCTACGGCCTGACCGGCGTGGCGGCCAGCACGACGCTCAGTTATGTCGCGACGTCGACTGGCCTGCTGTGGTATGCACACCAGCACTTTGCCAGGCCGAAGCACGCAGCGGCGTCCTTCGTCGTCAGCATCCATCTCCCGGCCGCCTATTGCGGGGTGCTGTTGCTTGGCATCGCTCACGTCCTTCCCGTGCCGGCGGCGCCGACGTGGCGCGCCGCCGACACGCTGCTCGGGCAACTCGCGATCTACCTCGTGCTTTGTCTGCCGGTGCTGGCACGGGCCGGGTGGTGGAAGTTCGGCAAGTCCAGAGCGCCGGTCCACTGAACATACGGCCGTCTGTCAGCGGATGATGGGTGCTGACGAACGCCGACCAGCGCGCGAGCCTGCTGCTCAGGATAAGCCCAATCCAGGTCCAACGCCGATGTAGCGGCAACCACGTGTTGCGCTTGGTCGAGGCGTAACAGGTCTACGCGGGATCTGAGCAACGTCTCAGATCAAGTTGCTTTTGATGGGACAGTATCGCCACACAGTGCCGTGCTATTATCCCTCCGACAGCAACAGGAGGACGCAATGCGTACGCGGCAGCTTGGCAAGACCGGGCTGGAGGTCAGCGAGGTCGGTTGGGGTGGCGCTGGCGTCACCCTCTACGGCGGCGTCAGCGACGATCAGGTCTTCCAGACGCTGGATCGCGCCCTGGAGCTGGGCGTCACCTACTGGGATACCGCGCCGCTCTATGGCCGGGGCAAGAGCGAGGAACTGATCGGGCGTTACCTCAGCAGCATGCGCGGCAACGTGCGGCCGGTGGTGGCGACCAAGGTCGGCTACCTGCCGGAGGGCTTCGACTATAGCTACGACGCGACGATGCGCTGCCTGGAGGGGAGCATGCGGCGACTGCGCATGGACCGCCTACCCCTTGTGCAGATCCACGACATCGAACACTCCGCATTGCCCTTCATAATGAGCCGCAAAGGGGCCTACGCCGCCCTCAGCCGGATGAAAGCGGAATCAGTCGTCGAGCACATCGGCGTGTCCGGTGGGCCGCCGGAGTTGCTGCTGGAGGCGATCGAGACGCGGGAGTTCGAGACGGTCATCACGCACAGCCGCTACACCTTGCTGGATACCTCTGCCGGCGAAAAGCTGATCCCGCGCGCCGCCGAGTTGGGCGTCGGCGTGATCAACGGCGGCCCCTACGCCACCGGCATCCTGGCCACCGGCCCCATCCCCGGCGCGCATGTGGGCTACCGAGACGCCTCGGCGGCGGTGCTGGAGCGCGTCCACACCATGCAGGAGTTCTTTGCTGCCAACGGCCTGGAGTTGCGCGAGGCGGCGCTGGGGCTGTCGCTGGTCAACCCGGCGATCGCCGTCACCATCCCCGGCGCCCGCAGCGCGCAGGAACTGGAAGACAACGTGGCCGTCACCGAGGTCGACCCGGCGGAGATCAAGAAGATCCTGCTGGCCTGGCGCGAGGAGGAGCAGCGCCTGCGCGAGGAAGCGCAGGCGGCGGAGGACGACGACCGTGGCGCCTGACCGCCATCTTGCCGTCTATCCGGGCACCTTCGATCCGCCCACCTACGGCCACCTGGATATCCTCACGCGCGCCCGCCGCTTCTTCGACCGCGTGATCGTCGGCATCGGGCGCAACCCGGAAAAGCGGCCCAGCTTCAGCGTCGAGGAGCGCCTCCAGATGCTGAACGAGGCAATTGTCGAAGCCGCGCTGACGGGCGTCGAGGTGGAAGCCTTCAACGGCCTGACGGCCGACTTCGCCCACAATCGCGGCGCGGCGGCCATCGTGCGGGCGCTGCGCTCGGTGACGGACTTCGAGCTGGAGTTTGCGCTGGACATCGCCAACGCCAAACTGGCGCCGGAACTGGAGACCGTCCTGCTCATCGCTCGCCCGGAGTACACCCACCTCAGTTCCACCTTCGTCCGCCAGGCCGCCGAACAGGGCCGCCGCCTCATCCCCGGCTCCGTGCCGCCCTCGGTGGAGCAGTACCTGCGGCGACGCTACGGGTTCTGAAGCCCAATACCGTTCAGTGCGAGGCGAAGAGCAGGGCCGCGACATCAATCGCTGGCCCCACCGTTCCCCGCCAACAGCTCGCTCAGTGCTGCCAGACGTGGATCGATAACGGGAGTGTCGCGGCAGGCGCATGGCTGTTCGTTGCGGTTGACCCCGCAGATCGGGCAGAGGCCGGCGCAATCGGCTGCGTGGATCGGTTGCATCGGCACGTTCATCACGGCCTGTTGCCGTATCGCCTCGTGCAAATCGAGTTCGTGACGAGCATCCAGGGTGTAGACGTCTTCGTCGTCCTCGTCCTCCTCGGGTTCGTGGACCGGTACACCGGTGTAGACGTCGAAGGTGGAGATATACCGCTCGGCAAAGGAGAGATCGAGGTCGCTCACGAATGGTTCCAGGCAGCGACTGCATTCCAGCGTCACCGGCCCGTGCAAGCGAGCGTTGACGACGATGCCGTTGTTGACGTGCGTGAACTGCACGTCACCCTGGATGGCGCCGGCAAACGGGACATCGTCCGAGGAGCCAAAAGGCTCATCCAGGGTATAGGCGCGAGTGGCGCCGACGGGCGACTTGAGCAACTGTGCGACGTTATATTGCACCGGAAACGATGGCTCCTTCTCGCATTCAGGGTTGCCCTCATGCTACCGTGCCAGCTTTTGCACGGTCAAAAGGTGCGGCCGGCGTCGTCCGTCGCTTCCTTGACACGGCGCAAAGAGGCTCCCTATACTCAGCCCACGATGGCGTTTCCAATCGGGGGCATGGTCACACACGCGGTCGCCGGTTCGTGGCGGGGCCGCTTGCGCCCTCTGGTCAGGTCGCGCTGGGAAGGGACGTTTCGAGTGCAGCTTCTGGCATTTGGAAAACGCGAGGAAATCCCCAGCAGTTCCCACGTCTGCCAGTTGTACACGCGCGCCGACGAGATCGCCCACCTTGCTGCCGGGCTGTTTTCGGCAGGGCCGTTCCCGCACCGCGACCTGTGCGTCTACGTTGGTCCGCCGACGATCATCGCCCAGTTGGAGGCGCAGTTACGGCAACTCCAGATTGATGTCGACGCCTACAAACGCTCCGGCCAGTTTGTGTTCGTGGATGATCGTAGCGAGTACCTCGCCCAAAGTCGCTTCGACCACTTCTCTTTGCTATCCAGCCACCTGACTCTGGTGAACTCCGCCATCCGCGACGACTTTGTCGGCGTCCGCCTGGCCATGGAAATGACATGGCTGGCGGACAACGTGGCTACACCTGCTCAGATTCTCAAGTACGAAGCGATGTGCGATGCGGTCTTCACCTTTCAGCGCCAGCCGATTGTCGCCATTGCGCAATACAACTCGGCGCGTCTCGGTGAGCAAATTACCGGCGAAATGAACAAGCTGCACCCGCTGGCCTACGTCGGGCGGCAACTCAAGCGGAACCCGAGTTACCTCAACTCGGAGCAGTACTTTCTGAACATCCTCCGTGCCACACGGAAATCTGGCGACAGGTAGGCTGGGCAGACGGTGGGTGCAACGTTGGGAAGGATGCTACCCCCCCGGTTATAGCGCCGCCGTTGGGCGGGCCGTTGTCGGAGGCAGGCAAGAGACTGATCAGGCGCTGCCACTGACCGGCATCGTCGGCGATATAGGTCCAACCGTCCGTCGCCAGCATGAAGCCGTGGGCGAAGGGCTGCAGGATACCCTGCCCGTGGGTCTCAGGGGTCAGGGGCTGGCCGAGGCTGCTGCTCAACACCGGATGCGTCTGCCAGTAACTCTGGAAGGCCGCTCCAATGTTGCGCGCTGCGTTGAGAACGGGCCTGCCGGCAGCAGCGTCGCCGAGGGGCGCGGCGCGCCAGATGCCGTCGGTCGTCAGCTCATACACGACATTATCGGGGAGCGTGGCAAGCAGCTCGCCCCGCTGAAAGTCCTGGCTGACCAGGGTCGTGCGCCGCGTCGTTCCCAGCACGCAGCCGAGCGCTGATCGCACGTCGCCGCGGCTGGTGTAGATCGGCGTGAAGACGTTCGCCGGGGCGCACGGTGGTAAGAGCGCCGGTTGCTCGAGGCTCTCCGCCAGCGCCGCGGAGCCGGCAGGCGCCGTCCCCCCGTCGGCGCCGTGTTCCTGGCCGGTACCGGCACTGGCGGCGCCAAGCCGGGGCAGTGAGGACGGAGCAGTGAGGGCCGGCGCCTGCGCACCGGTTGTGGTGGCTGGACGGCTCGTTGCTGTCGTGCCATCTACCGGCATGGTGGCGCTGGGTAGGCCCACCGGCGAAGGCGTGGCCGGTACGGCCAGCACGGACTGCGAGATACTGGCCGGTCGGCCACGGGTGAACAAGCCGGCGCGAGGGACCAGGGCACGTGGGCCACCCTCCGTCACCGAGCGCGCTGCAGTCTGGAAGACGGTGAGCGTTCGTTGCAGCGTGGCGACAGTCGGGCCGGCAAACTGGGGCGTCTGCGGAACCGCTTGCGTCGCCACGGGCCCTGGCGGTACCGCTGCCAGCAGTGTATACGTCGTCGAGGGAGCCAGGGGCAGCACGGGAATGAGTTCTGCCCGTTGGGCCGATTCCCAGGTGATGTCGAAGGAAACCTGCGGCTGAAACTGCAACGTGCGCTGGATCTGGGCCTGATCGACCGGTTGTTGGAAGGTGATGAGGATAGAGGTATCGGTCGACACGTCGCTGGCGCCCGCCGCTGGGTACGCCTCAAACAGCGAAGCCGGAGGCTGCGGCGCCCGTTGCACGAGCACCACCAGAGCCAGCGCCGCCGCGAGCGACGCGCGCAGGAGTGGCCCTGGCGTGGGTACCGGCCGCGGCAGCGCCGGAAGCAATGATGCCCGGCGAATGAAGGCGCTGGGCAGCGGACGGGGATGCGAGTCGCCTGCCAGGTGGCGTAGACCCGCCGAGAGATGCTCATAAAGGTGCGCCTCCTGGCGGCAGTCCGGGCACGCAGCAAGGTGCAGTTCCAGCAGCCGGCGTTGGGTGGCATCCAGCACGTCGTCGCGATAGGCGGAAAGCAAGGCGGCGTCGCAGGCGGGAGGATGCAGGACCTTAGCCATCGAGCGGCTCACCACCCAGGGCAGTGTAGCCGGTGCGCAAGTGCTGGCGTGCCCGGAAGAGCAGTTGCTTTGCCGCTTCTTTTGAGATGCCCAGGGCGTCACCCACCTCCTCACAGGAGAGGCCCTGGCACTCGCGCATCAGGAGGGCGGCGCGGTGCCGCGGGTTCAGCTTGTCAAGCGCCTCTCGCAGGAGGGCGCGCTGCTCCCCGCGAATGGCGTCGCGTTCCGGGTTATCGTGGGAAACGTGCCCGGGATGGAAGACGGCGGCAAACGTCTCAAAGGGCTGCCAGCGGATCAACTTGCGCCGGCGCAATTCGTCGAGGCAGGTGTTCGTGGCAATCCGGTAGAGCCAGGGGGCGATATGATCCGGCGGCGCCTTGCCCCAGTTACGCAAAGCCTTTTCGAAACTGGCGACGCTCAGGTCGTAGGCGTCGTCCGGGTTGCCCACCATGCGCTGGAGATAGGCGCAGATTGGACGAAAGTAACTGGCGTAGGCTGCTTCGAAGCTGGGAGCAGCAGCCGCCTCCGGGATGGGCGCCGGCGCGGGGGCTGATCCTGATCTTGCCATATTTTCGTCCTCTGCTCAGCATACCTCGCAAGAGGAGACGAACCAGGCAGCGGGTGGTAACGCAGTCACGAAACAGGGCGGGCAGTCGCCATCCTACCTGGCCATGCCGCCAAGCCCGGTGGCGGGCAGTTGCGAGGGCAGTTGCGGAATCTGCTGATTGAGACTGCTGACATCAGTCAAGGTGATCTGCTTGGCGACAACACTATTCGTCTTCCCGCAACTGGCGGGACTGGGCAAGCCGGTAACTTGCACCGATGGCGCATTGGGAATCTCGTTGAACGAAGCGGGTGAGCCGTTCTGGTGGACGATCACGGTCCCGCCCTGCCGGTCGGTAGATTGCACGGTGATCTGGCCGTTTTGCCCGGACAGGACAAAGGTATGGTTCACGAGATTCACCTGCCCGACTCTGCCGCTATATGTTGCCGGAAGTCCTGCCGGTAAGGCGACTGCATAGAAGTCGCCGAGCTGGCTGGACTGGAAGCCGGCGGTAGTCCCGTTGCCGGTAAAGGTGGCGAGTATCGGGGTGACGGTACCGTCGGGCAAGGAGTGCAGGATGAGCAGACGAGCCGGATTGCCGCCTGCCGCCGCCAGAAGGCTCGGCGCGATTGGCAAGTTGATACTGGCCGGAAGGTTCAGGTTTATGCTGGCCGGCTGGCCTGGCCGGTTCCAGACCGACATGAAGTGTTGCGTGGCGAGAATGGGCAACTGGTTAGCGCCGGTGCAGTCGTTCGATTCACCGAGCACTGCCCCGACAGTCACCACCGCCAATGTCCCGTCGCCGCCCACGGCGCCAATCGGTGCGTTGATGGAGAGCACACCGCCGCCGCTACATTGGGCGGAGGCGCCTCCTCCGCCGGCCGCAGTGACGGGACCGGTCAGGACGTTGCAGTTGCCCGGTGTGTCACCAGCGATTGCCGTGAGTATCGGCGGGGGGAAGATATCTGGCGGCGGGGTGACCACCGGCAGCGGGCCAGCGGTTTGGCCATAAGCAACGAGGTGCAAAGGGGCAAAGTCCAGCAGCAAAAGGATGGCGATTGCCAAAACTCCGGCGAGAGCGCCTCGCAAGGCGGGATTGCTATACCGGCGCATGCGGGTGATCGTCCTTCCTGCCGTTGTCCGTGACATGGAGTATGCCGCAGATTGCCTTCATCATGCCACCCAGAGCTTACAGATATCGTTGCGACGTAGTAACGTGGTATCGTTCGCCGCGTGAACGCCGAGCCGCCGATCTCGCCATCCGTACCAGGACTATTGGCGGATGTCGCCACGCTGCGCGGGGAGCGCGCCGAGGGGATCAAGCACCCGGCCGTGGCCCTGGCCCGGTCCCTGAAGAGTGCCGCCGGCCGCAGCGTGGCCGGACTCTACATCATCCATGGTTCGGTGCTGCTGCTGCGGGCGTTTGATGCCGGTGTCGGCGTCGTGCTGGCCTTGTACACGCCGCGGCTGCTGGTCGGCGCTGAGGGCACGGCAGTTGACGCTGCGCTGCGCCAGCACGATGTCCCCCACGTCGTGGTCAGCGAAGGCATCATGCGCACCATTGTCGACCGCGCCTACGTGCCCGACATTGTGGCGCTGGTACCGCGACAGATGGTTGACCCCGCAGCGCTGCATGTCGGCGCGCAGAGCTTCTTTCTGCTCGCCAACGATCTGACGAACCCCAGCAACCTCGGCATGCTGGTGCGCACCGCTTATGGGGCCGGGGCGAACGCCCTCCTCCTGACCGCCGGCACGACCGATCCGTATGTCTGGCAGGTGTCCACCGGCTCCACCGGCGCGATCTTCCACTTGCCGTTCGTGGGGCCGGTGGCTTCCGCTGACCTGGCGCGCTGGCAAGGCCAGGGTCTTCGCACCATTGCGGCTGTCGCCGATGCCGACCGGGAGTACACCGAGATCGACTATCGTGGCCCCCTGTGCGTCATCGTCGGTAATGAGGCGCACGGCCTCACAGCGGACATTGCGGCGTTGGCGGAGACGACCGTGCGTATCCCGATGGCTCACCATCTGGATTCACTCAACGTCGCCGTCGCGGCCGGCGTGCTGCTGTTCGAGGCTCGCCGACAACGACGCTAACTCCTGTACCCAATCGACCATGCGGCGGAGCTCGGCGAAGCCGCGGCGCCAGAAATCTGGGTCGCGGATGTCTACGCCGAGGCGGGCGAGGACGGTGGCCGGGGTCTCACTGCCGCCGGCTGCGAGCATCTCCAGGTAGCGTGGGATGAAGGAGGGACCTTCCTCGCGATACATGGCGTAGAGCGCCAGCACGAGCAGTTCGCCGAAGACGTAGGCGTAGCAGTAGAAGGGCGTGTGGATGAAGTGGGGAATGTAGCTCCAGCCCCAGCGGTAACCGGGTGTGAGTTGCACGGCGTCGCCGTAATAGGGCTGGTTGGCGGCGATCCAGAGGTCGCCGACCGCTTCCGGGGTGAAGCGGCCCTGCTGGCGCGCTGTGAAGGCTGAGCGCTCGAACTGGGTCAGCACGTTCTGGCGGAAGACGGTGGCGAAAATCTCTTCCACCTTGCCGGCAACGAGCGCCAACTTGCGCTGCGGGTCGGTCTCGCGCTGGGCGAGGAGGTCGAAGGTCAACATCTCCGAAAAGACCGAGGCAGTTTCGGCCAAGGGCAGCACCGGGTAGTAGTTGAACATGGTCTGCCCGGAGGCCAGCATGTCGTGCATGCCGTGGCCCAGTTCGTGGGCGACCGTCATGACGTCGCGCGCCGTGTCGGTGTAGTTGCAGAGCACGTAGGGATGGAGGTGCGGGGAGACGCCCATGCAGAAGGCGCCGCCGCGCTTGCCCCGGCGCGGGTCGGCATCGATCCAGTTGCGCTCGAAGAACTGGGCGGCCATGTCGCGCATGCGCCCGGAAGCGACGCCGAGCGCCTCCAGCACCAACTCCCGACCTTCCGCGTAGGTAACCTTGGCCACGTCGCCGCCGAGCGGGGCGTACTGGTCGTAGATCACCAGCGGCTGGATGCCGAGCAGTTTGCCCTTGAGGGCGAAGTATTCGTGGGCGATCGGGTAGTGTTCGGCGGTCACGCGCATCATCTGCTCGACCGCCTCCGGGTCCACCTCGTTGCCGAGGTGACGGACGGCCATCGGGTCGGCGTAGTGGCGCAGGCGGTCCATGGTGAGCTTGTCCTGGACCAGCGTCTCGTAAATGAAGGTGAGAACAGGCCCCTTGGTCTCCAGACCGCTGTAGAACACGTCGTGCGCCTGCCGGCGCAACTCGCGGTCGGGTTGGTAGTAGAGGGCCAGGAGCGCCGACTGCGTCAACTCCTGCTGCTCACCGTCGCGCTCGATAGTGAAGGTCATGCCGGCAATCTGCTCGGTGAAGAGGCGCTGCCAGGCCTGGCTGCCGGTGAGGTCCTTGTCGTTGACGACCTTCTCTTCCGGCTCACTGAGCGTGTGCGTCTTGAAGAGCCGCTCGCGGGCGAGGTAATGGCGATAGCCTGCCAACGTTGGGCTTTGCATGACGTCTTCCGCCACGTCGTCCGGCAAGGCGCGCCACTCCAGGTCGAAGAACAGCACAAGATTTTGCAGTTCGGTCAACCGTTGCTCGACGTACTGCTCCAGGTCGCGGTTGGCCTGGGGCGTCGTGTCAGCCGCATAAAGCAGTCCGGCGTAGGCGGCAACCCGGTTGACGGTATCACTCCAGGCCTCGAATTGCTGAATGGCCGCCAGCAGCAGTTCCGGTTCTGGACCGCCGGCCACATTGACCTTGCCACGGTAGGCAGCGGCGAGGCGCTCCGCTTCGATCTGGGCAGCGGTCAGGGCCTCCTGCAGGCGGGGATCATCGGGTCCGGCGAACAGGTCGGACAGGTCCCAGGCGATGCCGGTGGCGCTGGAGGGAACTTCGGGCATCAGATTCTCCTTAGGCATGGTTCAAACCGACTTTACAGTGTAGGGGATTGGGCAGTTTCCTTTCGGGCGTCGGCGGAGGATATTGTGATCTGGGTCTAGCTGTCGTGACGTTGGGGGGGGATAGCCCAAGGCAACCGTCCAATCGGTGGGTGCATCGTCGAGGTCGCTGCGTTGGAAGGGACTTTGGTCGGCGTGGCCCCCGCGGAAGACGACCTGATGCACGGCCGCCTCGACGTCCCGGGCCTGGAGTTGGCGTCGCCCGACGCCACGCCGCGGGAGTTGGAGCGGCGCTACCTGCGCATTCACATGCTGCACCGGGTGATGGAGATTCACGAACGCTTTGTGCCCCACCCGCGCATGCTCGACGTGCTGGAGGCGCTGATCGGACCGGACGTGATGGCGATGCAGAGCATGCTCTTCCTCAAGTTCCCCGGCGGCGAGGGGCAGGGCTACCACCGGGATAGCTACTACATCCCGACCGTCCCGGACACGCTGTGCGGCGCGTGGCTGGCCGAGGATCGGGCGGATGAAGAGAACGGCGCCATGTGGTTCACGCCCGGCAGCCAGCACGAACCGATCTATCCGACGGCCGGACGCGAACACCAGAACCACGGTGAGAGTCTGGGCGAATTGCCGCTGGTCGACAACGTCAGCAATACCGACGAGGCGGTGAACACCCTTAGCCGGGTGGCGACGTAGTACGCCGGCAAGGAAGTGCGGGCGGTGATGGAGCCGGGCGACGTGGCCTTCTTCGGCGGCCATGTCCTGCACCGCTCCCACCGGAACCGCTTCGAGGACCGTTTCCGGCGCAGTTTCGTCGGCCACTACGCCAACGCCCGCAGCTACACCCTGTGGGGCTACGGCGAGGGGAACGGCAACGGGACCAACGATCGACAGATCCTGGCCCGGGGCTGGACGCATCTACCCTTTGGTCAGCCCCGCTTCGGCACGGCCTGCGCCGCCAACTTGCCGAGCCTTCGCGGGCTGGCGGCGCCTGGCGATGGGGCGCCGATGATTGCGAACATGGCGGATGGCGAGATGCTCGAAACAGCGCCCGTGGATATGGCACGCAACGATCCCGGTAGCCACGACCACGACGACTGAGGAGCGAGGCCGGGCTCGCCGAGAGGACGCGGCATGACGGCGGCGCGGCACCGGCGGCGTGATCACGGCACGGGCCACGCCAGCCTGGAGCAGCGCCGCCATCACGCCTTATCCGCGATCGCTTGCAGTTGCGGCTTTAGCCCGGTCAGCATCGCCGCGGGAGTGACGGCGTTTTTCCAAAGAGCAT
>DAIMXP010000117.1:0-18350 GCA_036734945.1 Chloroflexota bacterium | reverse complement strand
AAACCTCCTCCCATTTTACCCCCACAAGGGATTATCTGAAAGCCCTCTTAGCTGGTATGCCCGCCCGCTCAGGATCGCACGGCTGCTCCGACCATTGGGGGCATTCTCCGCGACCACTTCTTCGTAGCTCGGCTGCGCGGCGTCTCTTCTCATGGTGCGTCTATTCTACACCATCCATCGCAGCTTCGTCCGCCGGACCCCTTGTGAAACACGGTAAACAAGTACCTCTTGACTATTCCTATCCGTCTTTGGCGCCTGCCACCAGCAGCAGGAAGCGTTCGCCGTCGTCGAGTACCTCAATGTCCGTCACCTGCGGGACATACCGCACCAGAACTGCCAGCAGGGCGGCCTTGGTGACCAACAGCCCGCTCACCGCGAGCGGCGCAATGGCCGTCGCAGCCATCGGCTGCTCCAGCGCGTGCCCGCTCCGGGCATCCGGCACGTCTGGAGTAGGGGAAGGATGCGGTGCCATTGACGCCGTCCTGGCTGGTGCGGGGGCGTCAGCGCCTCCACAAGTATATTGTACCCCCCCCCGCCAAGAACCGGCCGGTGTTCAGCGCGCCGCCCTACCTCGGCCGGCGCTACGGCGAACCGCCAAGGCGCCACCGTCGCGGTCAACCCGCCCACCGGCGACACCCTGATGCTCCTCCTTACGCCTGGATCGACGGTGGGGTCCCTTGGGGGCGGAGGAGAGGTCCCTACGCCAGCAGCTCGTACCGTTCCGCCGCAATCGCGCAGCGCAGTGGCTCGCCCCGGCGGAAGCGTTCGATCTCCTCCACCATCGCCATGCCCTGCCGCTCGTGGGAGTCGCGGCTGTGGCCGGCGGCGTGGGGCGTGACGATCACGATGTCGGCGGCGAAGGGCTGAGGTAGACGCGAACGGGAGCGTGAGCGAAGGACCTTTGACAGCGCTCCGAGCCTCGCCGTGGGCACCCTACTCAGGGAGTAGTCTGAGCGCGGGTATGTGTGCAGGGCGGACAAACGAGAAGTGCCGACGGTCCAGGGTTGCCACTTTGGGTTCCAGGAGCCGCTCTACCAGCGCGATGACGCTGGCGTCGACGACGCCGAGTGCGGAATCGGCATAGGTCACCTGGAGCTGGCGAGCACGCCGCAGGTCACCGGCGGTTGGCCACTCAACGCGCCATATTCCGGCTTCGACATCCTCTAGGAAAACCAGCCAGGCGGCGCCAAGATCCGGCTTGTGGCGCCAGTAATCAACCTCTGCGAGGACCAATCCGGGAACGTGGCGAGGGCGGCGATGGTGGAAAGATCGGCCGTGCTTTTTAGGGATTTTGGAGAGTCGTCGCCTTCTGTTCGCGTTCTTTGCGTTGGTCACGACGACCATAGATAAAGATGCCGGCGAGGTCGGCCAGGACACCAGCGCCAACAAGGCTTGCGCCGACCTCATGACCGCTGAAGAAACCGACGCCGGATAGTGCAAGGCCAGCCAAAGCAATGGTGAGCGCCATCCATTGGCCCCGATTCGCGCGGCGCTCAGCGTTTTCGATGACTGCCGTTTCTAACTTCATCCGATGATCGGATTGCATTTCGAAACGATCAAAGATGCGTTGGGCTGAACCCGGTAATAATCGCTCATATGCGGCGAGGGTCGCCGGATCGGGAATCGGGCCAGACCAAGCAACGCCAACAACGCCCGGCCGATCAATCTCTCGCCGCTGGTCCGTGGTTTTGCGTACGAGGCGCGCCTCTTGTGGAGGGTGTGGCGAACGCTTGTCAGGTCTATCGCCGCCGGCCACGGCGTGGCCGAACTGACGATGGCGGAACCGTTGTTGGGATTTCCGCGGCTACCTCTTCAATGGCTACCCGCATATCATCACCGACCTGGCGCCAATCGGAACGCAAAGCATAGTAGTCTGCCAGTTCCGGTGACGGCGAACCGTTGTAGTCGATGAGCGTCCCGCCGAGGTCTACAGCAGAGGCCATACCGGCTAGAAATGAAGGGCGCGCATACAGGAGTTCAGAATAACGCCCCAAGGGTGCCTCCTACCTTATGTCCATGCCATGCCACAGCTCGATCATCGTACCGATCCTTTTCGCCTTGAGCATACCCGATGGCAGTACTCCACCTGTCGTTTCGTGGCGTCCGGCGCACTCACCCGACAGGTCCCTCACCCTGCCCTGGAACTTGGTCGCGCGGAGGTTCCACCATCGCCACGCCTTGACGCACAGGAGTCGTGACTCAAGCCGGTGAGACGACCTCTCTGTAGTGCTTGCTACGCGCCCGGCGGCGGTCCGCTCGGTCCCACGTTGGCAGCGTCCAGCCAGGCATAGTTGCGACTGGCCGGGTCCCAGACGAAGAGCCGCACGCCGTGCTGGGGCTGCACCACCAGGAAATGGCTCCATTGTTGTCGCGTGCCGAAGGCGACCGCATTCGCGTCCGGGCTGGACCAGAGGGGAGCGTCGGGTGCAAAACTCTCCACCCAGAAGGCAGTGAAGGCGGGCGCCAGCGTGAAGTCGGCCTCCGTGCCCTGCCCTGCCACGACCGTGACGGTCTGACTGACCGCTCCCACGACGACGTAGCCGGGGGGTGGGGTGAGGGTGACCGTGTAGGTCGGGCCGCCGTTGGCGCCATCGGTCGTGCTGATCGCCGGAAACTGGTAGCGACCGTTTGAAGACGTGGTGGTGTTGATGGGCGTAGAAGCGAGCTGGACGCTGACGCCGGATATGGGCGTCGCGGTGGCGGCCAGGGTAATGGCACCGGTTATCCAGCCCCGTCCAACCCCCGTAGGTGGCGCCGTGCCCGCCGATCCCGAGCCGCCGATACCGGAGAGGTCGATTACCACGTCCACGACGTACGTGCCGCTAGGCGGCACCGTGACCGCCCCAATGCATGCATCCCGCCGATCCGGGCCAAACCGATGGTGGGCGGCACAGATGCCGTACTGCGTCAGGCCGCCGGCCCCGGCGGGGCCCGTGGTGGTGTAGATTCCATGTGCATCCGTCTGGTGATGGGTTATGAGGCTCCCCCAAACGAAGGCCACGTCGGCATCGGGGATCGGAGCGCCATTTTGATCGACCACGCCCACGACGATGGTCAGTGTCTGGCCGTCCGCCAGCGTAGCCGCTTCCACCGGCCGACCGATCCCAACCATCAAGGAGCAGGCGAGAAGGCCAAGGACAATATTGCGCATGCTTCCCCCTCAACTCAAGAAGTTACTATAGGGTGACGCCTGCCGGCTCCAAAAGTAACGCTTGCCGGAGCCAAGCGGCCGATGAAGGTTGAGCGCGGATGAACAGATGGCTACGCACGACGATGGGCACCCCCGTCAGTCGATGTGCTGAGTCAGTGGCGTCGCTTTGGCCGCTCACGTCGTCGGCTTGGAGTAACTCGCGAAGGTGGAGCAGGCGGGTCTCGCGCTGAGACTCTGATCGCACAGTCCCATGATCGTGTTGGCGTTGTTGGGCCCGTAAATATCCGCGATGATCAGGAACGTCGCGATGGTGACGTAATTGTCCGCCGCGTTCGCGAGGAAGTCCAGAGCTTGCTGCAGGTAGCTCTGTTGTTGGGCCGGCGTGATCGAGTTTGGGTTCGAATCCACGTCCCAGCCGTACTCGGTGATCCAGATCGGCTTGAAAGTGTCGCCGTTGTTGGCTATGATCTGCCGCAGGTTCTGGATGTCGGTCGTATCCATCGGACCGTTCTGCTGGTTGTTCCCGTTGTAGGGATGGCCGGCGACGGCGGCGAAGTACTGCTTCGCCCCGCTCACCGAGTAGATCCCGTTGATGAAGTCCAAGCCGTTGCCGACGTACAAGTTGTCGATGCCACCCGTGGATACCCACGCTGTGGAATCTACCGCCTTGATGGCCTGGTAAAACATCTGGAGCCACGACTCGTACATCTGTCCCTTTGCAACGTTGCCTGTGCCAGACGGGTAATTCCAACCCCCTCCGTTCGGTTCGTTGACGAACTCGTAGTGGCGGATCTGGCCGAGGTAGCGTTGGGCGACCGCCGTCACAAACTGCTGGAAGTCGGCAGTGTACTGGCTCAGGGGCGGCATGCTCCCTGTCGTATTGCCTGTTGCCCAGTTCGGCGCGGTTCCCACGTCGGCAATCCAGAGGAGACCGTACTTCTGCGCTAAGCTGATCCGCGCATCGTAGGTATCCCAGATGTAGGGCGTGCCGTGGCCGTTCGGTTGAATCGACTGCCAATCGATCCCGCTGCGGATGCAGGTAGCCCCCGCGTCCCGCATCTTCGCCATCATCGTATCGTTCGTGTACTGCGGGTTCTGCTGCCACTCCGCCCAGGAGGGGTTCATGCCGAAGATCATCGGGCGTAACTGGGGGAACTGGTAGTTCGCAACGCCGGTCTCGGAGGTATTGAACCAGCGGCGCAGGTCGTCCACGTGGGTGGCGCGCAGCACGCCACTGAGTCCGCCGCTGCCGGGGCCGATGGCGGCGCGCAAGTCCAGCAGGTGCTGGGCCTTGATGGCAGTGCTGCTGTCCACCCGGCCGCCAAAGCCCCAGGGCGGCGTATAGATGCCGGGGACTGCCTCGATGGCGGCGCGCAACTCGTTGACGTGCTGCGCCTTGCAGGGGACCTCCTTGCTGAGGGGATCATCAGTCCAAGAGGTGACCATCATGCGCCCTTTCTGCTCGGGTTCACCGACCAGGTTGTCCTCCGCGCCTCTACTTGCTCAGGCGTAGTAGCAGCCGTTACTATCAGCCACCTTACGGCTGCCCGCCACGACCGCACCGGCTGCCGTGACGTTGCCGGGCAGGTTGAGGTTGCCCACCAAGTCCCAGTACGTGGCCGGACTCGGAATCGAGCCGTGATAGAGATACAGGGCGCCCTGATAGTTGCGCACAAACACACTGTTATATCCCGGATAGCTCAGCGTCAGTGTTTCAGCACTGGTGTCGGTGAACCGGACGTTGCCCACCACGTCGAGCTTGTAGGCGGGAATGCTTGTTCCCACGCCCACGTTGCCCAGGGCGGAGATGCGGAGGAATTCGCCTGTGCCGACCTTCTGGAAGACGAAGTCCACCCCACCAGCATTAGGGGACCCAAGCTGCCAGTGCGAACTGGCGCCATTGTCGAACTCCAGAAAGGCAGAAGCCGCGCCACCGCTCGTGACGACGGCTTGCGGCGCCCCGGAACCGGCGAAGGTGACCAGGCCGTTGAACGTGTCGCAGGTGCAGGGAGTTGGCATCACGCTGTCCTTTCGTCTCTTGCGGGGGCTGTTGCTACGGCGTGCTGTCCTGGCCAGCGCCGACGACCACGAGCACAAAGCGGTCGTCAGCCAGAGCCTCAATGTCCGTGACCTGCGGCACGTAGAGCCGCAAGGCAGCCAGCAGGGCAGCTTTGGTTACGACCAGCCCGCTCACCGCCAGGGGCGGAATGGCGACTTGGCCAACGGGCTGCGCCTGGCGCAGCCCGTTCGTGCCAGCAGCCACCGCGAGATCGGGAGCAGGCTGTGCGGTCATCGGCGCTCTCCAGGCTGGGACGGTGACTAGCAGGACCACCGCTCTGACATTCTTCCCCCCCCGTCAAGAAGTAGCCGGTATTCAGTATTTCCCCCATTTTGGCGGGCGCTACGGCGAGCAAGCCGCCACCGTTGGGAACAACCCGCCCACCGGTCCCATGCTGCTACTCCTCGGCCTGAACCGGTGGAGAGGTCCGGGCAGGATAAAGGAGCCGTCTCCTACGCCAGCAGCTCGTACCGCCCCGCCGCGATCGCGTAGCGCAGCGGCTCGCTCCGGCTGAAGCGTTCGATCTCTTCCACCATCGCCAGGCCCTGCCGCTCATCATGGGAGTCGCGGCTGTGGCCGGCGGCGTGGGGTGTGACGATGACGTTGTCCAGGGCGAAGAAGGGGCTGTCCGGCGGTTGCGGCTCCTGATCGAAGACGTCGATCGCTGCCACGAAGCGGCCAGTTTGCAGCTCGCGCAGCAGGGCCTCCTGGTCCACTACCCAGGAGCGGGCATTCTGGATCAGGATGGCGTCGGGTTTGATGCGCACCAGCAGGTCGGCGGTGATCAGGTGGTGAGTTTCCGTTGTTTTGGGGGCGTGAATGGCGATGATGTCGCTTTCGCCGAAGACCTCCTCTAGCGAGGCGCGCTCCACGCCGAGCTCTGCCGCCCTTTCGGCGCTGAGGTAGGGGTCGGTCACGCGGACCGTGGCGCCGAAGGCCAACAGCAGGCGGATGTGGCGCTGGGCGACATAGCCGGAGCCGACCAGACCGACGCGCCGTGCCGCCAGCAGCGAGCCGGTGAACTGGCCGACCTCACGCCAGGGGACGCCGGCTTTGAGCTGACGATCCATGATGTGCGGGCGGCGCAGCCACAGCAACTCCAGGCTGATGCAGAACTCGGCGACCGAGTCGGCGATGATCGGCGCTGCATGGCAGAGGGTGATGCCACGGGCGTAGATACTGGTCGGGATGATACCGCACACGCTGCCGGCACAGTGGCAGATCAGGCGCAGGTTGGGCGCGGAATCCAGCCACGCTTCCTGCAAGGACGGACTGCCCCAGCCGGTGAGGATCACGTCGGCGGAGCGCAGCAGATCCGGCGCCTGAACGGTGACTTCCCTGGTATCGCCTGTCGCCCGGTCAACGTGACCCAGCACGTCCAGGCGCGCATCGGCGCCTTCTGTGAGCATCAGGCGGTAGCGGGCGTCGGCAATGACGGTGGCAATGCGCATCGCTCAGGCTTTCAACAAGCTGTTGACCTGCGTGTTGATCGACTGCAGCGCCGCACTGACACTGGTCTTGCCGTCGCGGGCGCTGTTGACCGCCGTCTGTACGGCCTTGTTGATCTGCACCCAGTTCTTGGGGTACTGCCCGGCCTTGACGGTTTGCATGCCGAGCTTGTAGACATTGATGCTCTCCCAGGGCAAGAGGGAGTTCTTAAAGGCCGCCGAGTTCAGGAACGACTGGCGGGTCGGCACCGAACGGTGGGTGGCGAGGAACGCCGTCTGCCCCTCCGGGCTGGCGAAATAGTCGGCAAGCTGCCAGGCGGCGTCCAATTGCTTGCTGGCCGAACTGACGGAGATGGCGTTGGGGCCGTCACGGGAGATCTGGCCGGCAGAGCCTTTGGGAATTGCCACGGAACTGAGTTGCACATCGGTCCACACGGCATAGGCCGGCACGCCGCAGCGGCAGGTGTTGATCACCATTGCCACCTCGCCCGAATGGAACATGTTGGGAGTGGTCTTTCCCTTCATCTCCGCCGGCGTCGGGGCGACGTGCTGCTTATCAATCAGGTCGATGGCGTACTGGAAGGCGGCCACCGAAGGGGCTTCGGTCAGGCGGGATGTCGTCATGTCGTCGCTGAACTCGTTGCCGCCGTTCTCCCAAATGAAGGCGTTGAAGAAGTTGAGGCCGGTGCTGATTGGCGCGAGACCAAACGTGGTTGCGCTGCCACTGGACTTGGTGAGCTTCTGGGCGGTGCTGATGAGGTCGTCCCAGGTCCAGTCGTTGGTCGGCAATGGTACCCCCGCCTTATCGAAGGCGGTCTTGTTCAGGTAGCACACGGAAGGTCCGGCATAGAACGGCATACCGATCTGCTTACCCTGATACGCGAAGGCGTTCAGCGCGTTGGGATAGAAGTCGGTCATGTCAACCTTGGCGGCGCTGATGTACGAATCGAGCGTCTGGAACACGCCCTGGTCGCCCAGGCTGACGACCCAGGGGTAATACATGTTGAAAGCGTCGGGTGGTGTGCCGCCGGCCAGCAGCGTGGACAGCTTCTCCAGAAAGGCGCTGGTACCGCCAGGCACGGGCAAATAGCCAAACTGCGTCGTCGGGTGCAGCTTGTTGAAGCCGTCAAGCATGCCCTGGAAGAGGACCTTGTCCTGGTCGTTGTCCGTCCAGGTGCCGAAGAGGAGTGTGCTGGTTGCGGCGGCAACAGCCTTGGCTGAGGCGCTGGTGGCGCTGGATGAGGTGGCGCTGCCGGCCGCGCTACCCGTGGCGGCGGAGGTACTGGTGCTAACGCTTGTCGCCGGTGTGGCGGCGGTGCTCGTGGTGGCAGCGGTACTGGACGCTGTACCGGATGGCGTGGCCGAAACGGTGGCGGCCACGCCACAGGCCGCCAGCAAGGGGAGCGCTACCGTGATGGCGCCGACCAGTCGCAACACGTCACGTCGCGGCAACGGCTGGTCCGACATAAGAGCACCTCGGACGGACTTCATTGGCGATCCCCCTTCTCCACGAACAACAACGCCCTATTTCGGCTAACGATTATACGATACATGGGAATGGCTCACCTGTCAACCCCCTTGGCAGGTGCGTCGCACGGTCCCAAAGCCGTGGGATTCCTTCCGGCGTTCATTGCCTGTATAATCCCCCCGTGTTGACAAAATATGCTGCTCCACCGAACGATATCGACCTGGCCGGCAGCCGGGGGCGGGTGCTGGAATTGCTGCGCATGGGGCAGGCCGGCACACGGGCGGAGTTGGCCACCCTCACCGGATTGAGCCGCGGCGCCATTTCCTTTATCGTCTCCGACCTCACCCAGGCCGGCTTTCTGCGCATGGAGCCGGGCGACGCCGCCGGGCGCGGCCGCCCCAGTGAACGCCTGTACCTCAACCCGCAGGCGCGGCTGGTGCTCGGCATCGAGATTGGCGAGGCGCGTGCGGTCGCCGTGGCGGCCGATCTGCACGCCCGGCCGCTCAAGAGCGTCACAGTCGCCACTGCGGGTCCCAGCGGTGAGCAGGCAGTGAGCGCCGCCATCGCCGCAGCGCAACAGGTGATGACCGAGATCGCCGGGCAGCCGCTGCTGGGCGTCGGCGTCGCCGTGCCGGGCGTCGTCGATGCCAACGGCGCAATACGTATGGCGCCTGATCTGGGTTGGCATGACGTGCCGGTGGCGGCGCCGCTACGGGCAGCCCTGGGCGGCCTGCCGGTGGAGGTGGCGAATCGGGCCAAGGCCGCCGCCGTGGGCGAGCACTGGAGCGGCGCGGCGCGCGGCGTCGAGCGCATGCTCTACCTGTCGGTGAGCACCGGCATCTCTCTGGGCATTATGATCGGCGGCAATCTCTACCGGGGCGCTTCACTGACGGAAGGTGAACTGGGCCACACCACCATCGATCCCGATGGTCCCCTCTGTCCCTGCGGCAACCGCGGTTGCCTCCAGACGCTGGCCTCCGGCCCCGCGCTGCTGGCCCTCGTCCGCCAGTTGGCGCGGTCCGGTCCCGACAGCCGGCTGTGGCAACTCACCGGCGGCCATCTGGAGACGGTCAGCTTCCCTCATGTCGCCCAGGCGCTGCACGACAGTGATCCCGTTGCCGCCAGCGCCGTGCAGACGGTGGGGCGCTACCTTGGCATCGCCACCGCCAACCTGATCAACCTGTTCAACCCGGAGTTAGTCGTTCTCGGCGGTCCGGTGTGCCGTGAACTGCCGCAGTTGGCGGAGCCCGTGCGGCTGGAAGTGCGCAAACGGGCGCTGGGCCTCGCCGTCGCCGCCTGCCGCATCGTGCCCTCGGCGCTCGATGGCGACGCGCCGCTCGTCGGCAGCGCCGCGCTTTTGCTCCACGGGCTGCTGACCGGCACTGTCAAACAGGGCTTGTCGGCGTGACCGGCACACGCTCGTTCGGAGGCTATTCCTGATGCCGGGGCTCACCACCGATATTCGGCCCACCGGGGCCACCCTGTACTTCTTGCCCGTGCAGACGCGCGTGCCCTTGAAGTTCGGTCCGGAGACGTTGACCACCGTCATCTGTGCGCGGGTCCGTCTGGACGTGCGCGGCCGCGATGGCCGCCACGCCAGTGGCTGGGGGGAGACGCCGCTCAGCGTGCAATGGGTCTGGCCCAGCGCCTGCTCCTTTGGCGAACGGCAGGAGGCGCTCCTGGCGTTCTGTCGACTGCTGGCCGGCGCCTGGGCAGCGTTCGACTGCTGGGGCCACCCGCTCGAGGTGGGCTACCTGTTCCAACAGCAGGTGCTCCCGGACCTGCTCAGCCGTTTCAATGCCGAGCACACGGATACCGAGCCCATGCCTTACCTGGCGGCGCTGGTGTGTTGCTCCCTCTTCGATCTGGCCCTCCACGACGCCTACGGCGTGCTCCACGCCGTACCCACCTACGACACGTATGGGCCGGGCTGGCTACGCGAGGACCTGGCGGCATTCCTGACGCCGGCGGAGGGCGCAGCCGTCGATTTCCGAAGGCGCTTTCCCAGCGATTTCCTGGTGCTGCCGCCCCCAACGCGGTTGACTGCCTGGCATCTGGTCGGCGGCAAGGATGCCCTTAGCAGCGACGAACTCGACGGCAGTGAACCGAACGATGGCTACCCCGTGCTGCTGCGCGACTGGATCCGCCGCGACGGGCTGACCTGCCTGAAGGTCAAGCTGCGCGGTGACGACCCGGCGTGGGACTACGCCCGCCTGCTGGCGGTCGGGCGCATCGCCGTCGAGGAGGGCTGCCGCTGGCTGAGCGCCGACTTCAACTGCACCGTCACCGATCCTGCCTATGTGACCGCCATTCTGGACCACCTGCTGGCCGAGGAACCGCGCCTCTACGGGATGCTGCTCTACGTCGAGCAACCGTTCCCCTACGAGCTGGAGGCGAATCCCCTAGATGTCCACGCTGTCTCGGCCCGCAAGCCGCTGTTCTTGGACGAGAGTGCCCACGACTGGCGGCTGGTCCGTCTGGGACGCTCGCTGGGTTGGACGGGCGTTGCCCTGAAGACCTGCAAGACGCAGACGGGCGCGCTGCTAAGCCTCTGCTGGGCCAGGGCCCACGGCATGACTTTGATGGTGCAGGACCTCACCAACCCGATGCTTGCCCAGATTCCGCACCTCCTGCTGGCGGCCCACGCCGGCACGATCATGGGCGTGGAGACCAACGCCATGCAGTTCTACCCGGAGGCGTCCCTGCCGGAAGCCCGCGTCCATCCGGGCCTCTATCGTCGTCGCCAGGGCAGCGTGACGCTGGACACCATAACGGGACCGGGCTTCGGCTACCGCCTGGACCAGATGGCGCGCGAACTGCCGCCGCCGGATACGACGACCGGCTGAGATCCCTGGAGTCATCATCGCAGGAAAGGAGCCCAGGCATGTCCGCTGGTATTGCCTTCACCGTCTTCCTGCCCTGGTCAGCGTCGGCCACGGCCACAGCTACGGCAACCGCCCCGTAGAGCGCGCGGACTCAGGAGGCGATTGGGCTACGTCCTGGGCATTTGCACGAAGGCCTGGCAGGCATCCTGCACCTGCTGGAGGCCCGTGCCGAACGAGGTTGTGCCGTAAAACAGCGGAGGAGACGTTTTTTCCCAGGCCGTTTCGACATCGGTGAAGCGCAGGTTGTAGGGCATGGGGAAAGGGCCGTCGACGGTGCTCATCCAGTTCAGCACGCGGCCAAAGACGGGAGTGAGTTTCTGAATTTCCGGCGCCGACCAGACCGATTTGCGCGCGCTCGGTTGATACTGCGTGTTCACCACCGCCCAGATACCGGTCTCTTTGGACGCTTCCGCCTGCACCAGGCTGTAGGCCAGTTCCGGTTGTTTGCTCCCGGCAAAAATGGAGAAGTTCTCCACGAAGCCCTGGTAGCCGCGGACGCCGGTTGGCCCCTTCGGGAAGAGTGCCCAGCCCACGCCGAACTTGCTGCCCACCTGCTTCTCCAGCACCAGCACGTTGTAGGACCCGGACTCGACGGTTGCGTACTGCCCGCCCAGGAAGGTGAGACCTTTGGCCTCCGCAGCGCTGGGGGCGATGTGTTCGATAGTACGCAGGTTCACTGCCCACTGGGCAGCATCTTCGGCGGCCTTGTTGGTGTTGAAGGTGAACTGCTTGCCGTCGGCCGATAGGACATCACCGCCCCAGGTGCGGGCCAAAGAACAGAAGTCGTAGTAGCTACCCGGGAAGTAGTTGGTGCCGAAAATCTTTTGGCCGACATCGGTGGTCCCTTTGCCCAGCGCGACGAAGTCGTCGACCGTCCAGTCATCTGTCGGCTCTTTGACGCCCCGGCGCAGTAGCAGATCCTTGTTATAGGCAAACAGTGCCGGGTTGCCCGGATGGAGGAGATACGGCAGGGCGTACAGTTTGCCGCCGAAGCTGGAGTCGGTGATGGCCGTTTGGAAGAAGTCGCTCATGCCGGGGTCCTGTTGCTTAACGTAGTCGTCGATGGCCCGGAAGGCGCCCTTGGAGGCGGAGTAGGCAAACCACTTGATGCCCGAGAAGCTGACGTCCTGGAGTGTGCCGCTGGCGAGCAGTGTCAGTTGTTTGGTGGCCATATCACCGTAAGCGATGGAATCGACAGTGAGGTTGACGTCCGGGTGGGCCGCCTGCCAGGTTTGGGCGGCGTGGCGCTGCCAATCGTTGTTGACTCCGGCATAGGTGGCGATGCTCAAGGCGGTCTTCTTGCCGGGCTGTGCCGCCTGGGCGGAGGTAGTCGCGGCCGACACCGCTGATGAGACGGCGGTACTCGTGGGGGCCGCGCTTGCTGTTGTGGTCGCCGCCGACGTAGCGGTGGTCACAGGCGCTTGCTGCGCGGTCACTGCCGCGGCCGCCGAGGTGCTTGTCACTGTGGTTCCGGCGGTTGCGCCGCAGGCGGCCAGCAGACCGGCCGCTGGGATGACGGCAGCGAGACCGAGCGAGGCGCGCAGGACGGACCGGCGAGAGCGTTGGACGGGGGTAGCCATGCGAATGTTCCTTTCCAAATGGGTGATTGCAGCGGATCAAAGCACCAATGTCCGTAGCAGTGTGGCATCGACGTGCCAGTATTGAACACGGCGACCCGGCTGTCAAGGCATCAAGCCAGTGGAGCTTGCCTCAGGCAAAGTGATACGAACGAGATTGAGTACAATTGCTTCCCACGAAACGCTCCCGCCCGGAGGTTCAACAGCATGCTGCACGACCGAATGCAATCGGAAGCTGAGCGCCAGCGCTCACAGAGCCGGTCCACCTTTCCGGTAAACCAGATGCTGTCATTGCGATCGAACGAGACTGGCACATCGGAAGCGCTATGGTCGAGCGTAACCTGTACGCTGTTCCGTGCCGGCTACTGGGATTGCCCACCCGACTGGCAGCTACGCGAGCGGATCATGCCGGACTACATCCTCTTCATCTGCGTATCCGGCGGGGCAGACTTTGTAGTTGGCGGACGGCCGTATCGGCTCGAGCCGGGCGCGGTGCTGCTGGCGCCGCCGCAGGTCCCCCAGGTGGGACGGCACGACCCCCTTCATCCGCTTCGTGTCTATGCGGTGCATTTTGCCGCCCGTCTGTATGGGTTGTTGGATGTGCCCATGATCTACTGATTGCCGGTCACCCTCCGGCCAGAGCCGGGGCACATGGCGCTTCTTGTCGAGGCAGCACGTCGGATTTTGTGTGAGTTCGCGTCCTGTGCGCCTGGGTATGCCCTCGCCGTGAACGCTGAGTGCAGCAGGATCCTCGCCTTGCTCTGGCGGGAGGTAGTGGCCCACGATCCGGGACGCTTATCCGAGTGCTGGGAACGTACTGCCGAGATCGCTCGGCTGATGCCGGCCTTCCAGTTGATCCAGGCACGGTACTCGCAGCATTTGACGCTACAGGACCTGGCGCAGACCGTGCCGTTTCATCCAGCCTACTTTTCCACCTACTTCAAGCGAGTTGCCGGTGTCTCACCTATGCGCTACCTGACGCGCTATCGGTTGGATCGCGCCCGGGAGTTGCTGCTCAGCACCGACCGCACTATCGCGGAAATTGCGGCTGTCACAGGGCACCTGGATCCCTCGTACTTCGGCCGGGTATTTCGACGGACAGAGGGAATGCGCCCGGGCGAGTACCGGAAAGTACAACGGGACCGTACCGTGATGTGAGCCCGGTCTCCGGGTCGTGATGCCAGAAAGCCAGACAAAGAAAGTCCGGTTCTTCCCTAAGCAAGAACCTTGCCGATGATACCCGTTGACTTTACAATGAGGGGTGTCCGGCTTTGCGCGGTGCCACGCCCCTTCACTGCAGAAAGGATCAGCACGTGGGTACGATGTCCTCTGAGGTCCGAGAGAGAACGAACACGGCGTTGGCTGAGGAGAGCTTCCAGTTCGACAAGTATGAGGCTGCGCCCTATCCTGATGACCTCTACCGCTATCGGGCGCTCGCCATCGGTATTGAGGGCTTTGGCGCCTTCACGGACGAGCACGTGACATTCTTCCGCGACCACGGCTATCTCGTGATGAACAACGCCTTCAACCGATCCGAAGTCGCTGCTGCGCTCGACGGGTTACTCGATTTAATCGACGGGAAGAACCCGGAGTTCAGAGGCCTCCAGTTGGAGGCAAGTGCCCGCCGCCTGTTGCCCACGGTGTCGCGGGAGCAGAAGCAGGATCTCGTTCGCAAGCTCCACCACTATGTCAACTACGACACACGGCTGAAGGCAATTGCTGAACATCCACAGTTGCTGCACGCGGTCGGCCGGCTCCTGGAAGCGCAACCGAGTTTGCTGGCCGATCAGGCAATGCTCAAGCCGCCACTTATTGGTCGCGAGAAGCCATGGCATCAAGACCAAGCCTTTTTCAATGTGCCGGTGGCAGCAAGGGTCGTCGGCGCCTGGATTGCGTTGGATGAGGCGACGCCGGAGAATGGCTGCATGCACATCCTTCCCGATCGCCATCGGCAGCCGATCATCCACTTCCAGCGGCGCGATTGGCAGATCTGTGATGAGCAGATTGCGACGGATGAGGTGATGGCAGTGCCGCTGCAGCCCGGCGGCTTGCTCTTCTTCGACAGCTACTTGCCGCATGGCACACCGGTAACCCATTCAAGTCAGCGTCGCCGCGCCTTGCAGCTGCACTACTGCGCTGAAGGGGTTGATCGAGCGAACCAAAAAGAGCGCATGGCGGTCTTCGGCAGCGACGGGAAGGATGTGACGTGTGCGTGATCACGACGTGCCCACTGACAGCCAGACAATGCTGACGCGTCGCCACTTTCTCCGCTGTGTAGGCGCTACGAGCACCCTCACAATCTCAGCAGCCACGCTCGCAGCGTGCGGTGGCGGTGCTGCGCCCCAACCAACGGTCGCCGCGCCAGCAGCGAAGATCAGCGCGACGGCTGCCCCGACGACAGCACCGGCGCCCACGTCGGCGCCGGTGGTCGCGGCGACAGCGGTTGCGGGGACACCGACAGCTGCCGCCCCGCCGAAGTCTGTCGGCAAGGGGACGCTCGTCTTCCAAACCCCGGGCGTCGGCGCGGAAGGCACCGCCTTTGCCCCCTCGGCCATCAAGTTCAGCCAGCAGACAGGCATCAAGGTAGAGTACGTGGACAGCGGGCTGAACTTTGAGAAATATGCTGTCCAGTACGCGAGTGGCTCCGGCGGTGATGTCTACGAGTACGAGACGAAGCAGATCCTGCACTACGCCACCCTCGGCGCTTTCCTGAATCTTGATCCGTACGTGGCGAAGTCAACGGTCATGAAGCCGGCGGACTTCTTCCCCGTCATCTGGAACAAGTGCCACATCAATGGCCACCTGTATGCAGCGCCGGAAGAGACAACGCCGGTGGCGGTCTACTACAACAAGGATCTCTTTCAGGCAGCCGGCGTCAAGCCGCCGCCCACCAGTTGGGCCGACGCTTCCTGGGATTGGAACGCCTTCCTGGACACCGCACAGAAGCTGTCCAAGCCCGACAAGACCCAATTCGGCGTCACCATCTCCACCTGGTGGGTCTACAGCCTGCCTTGGATTTGGAGCAACGGCGGCCATGAGGTGGATGAGGCGCTCACCAAAGCGACATTCAATACGCCGGGGGTGATCGGGGGCTGGCAGTATCTCCGGGATCTGCGCTGGAAGTACAACGTCTGGGCGCAGCCGAAGCAGAAGGATGCCGGCTTCAACGTCGGCGGCGACGCGATGTTCCTCAGCGGGCCATATTCTATCCCCGGTCTGCGCGCGGGAGCTAAGGTCCCCTGGGCCGTCGGCGCCCTGCCGAAGGGCAAGGCCGGCGTCTGGACGCGCGACCCGGCGAACTGCTACACAATTTGGGCCGGCAGCAAGAACAAGGATGAAGCCTTTCAGTTCCTTGAATTCCTCAGCGGACCGGAAGGCCAGCTCATCCTCGGGCAAAGCGCGCGAGGCATCCCGGCACGGAAGAGCGTCGCCACCTCGAAGGCCTTCCTCCAGCAGGGGGATGTAAACTGGCAAGTGTTCGTGGACGCCATCGACCAGGCCGGCATCGCCTACCCCAAACCCGGTTGGACCTGGAATGACCTGTGGACTATGGCAGGAAAGCTGACGTTGCAGCAAGGAGACCAGCGACGGTTTGGCTTGCAATACGCGACAGATCTGCACTGGCTGTACCCGTTCTACGGCAGCCTGGGCGGAACCTACTTCGACCAAGGATTGACCAAAGCCACCTTCGATACGGCGGCCTCGCAGACGGCTCTGCAGATGTTGCTTGATGCGCGCGTGAAGAGCAACGTCACTCCCTACGGAGCGCAGGCCACGGCGATCAGTAAGCAGGCCAACGGCAAGCAGCCCTTTACGTTGGGTAACTACGGCATGGAGCATGCCTGGATCGGCCTGATCGCCTACTTACACGACAAAGGCGTAGCGGTCACGAACTGGGACGTGGCGCCGATCCCAACGGGTGGCCCGGCACAGGTGCAGATGGTCGGCGGTCAAGGCTTTGCTATCGTCAGCGGAGCGAAGCACCCCGAGGAAGCCTGGATCTGGAACACCTTCATGGTTTCCGATGAGGTCCAGAAGATGCTTGGCGTCAATGGCGTCTGGTTCCCGGGGCGCAAGTCGATGGCGAAGTTCGGAATCCCCAGCGACGGCCAGCCCAGCCGCTTCATCGAAGCCTTTTACGATCCGGTCGGCACCGCCGGGATGAGTCCATGGTGGTATGTGCCGGGCTGGGACCAGTGGAGCAAGGTGATCACCGATGCGCTGGCGCCGGCCTGGAACGGCCAGGCCTTGGCGAGCGACGTCGCGGCCAAGATCACGCCCACCCTCGACAGCATGCTCCAGGCTCGACCGAAGGCCTAACCCGACGCATTCGGGGAGTTGGGGGCGTGCCCGCCCGTCTCAATAGCTGTGCCCGGCATAGACGCGCTGTCCGCGTACCAGGAACCGCTGGGGGTCGGCCACCGACGCCAAGTCATCAGCACTGTGGTAGCCGAAGGTCATGCTGGTGCGCGTTTCCCCGGTCAAGTTCCGGCCCGCGCCGTGCCAGAGCAGGCTATCAATCGCCAGTAGCCCGCCAGCAGGCATCTCCACGCGCACCACTTGCTCCACCAGGCCGGCCTGGGCTGCCGCTACCGTGTCCGGCGCCCACGGTAGCAGGTGGCTTCCGGGGATGACCTGCGTGCTGCCGCGCTCACAGGTGGACGCTTCCAGGTAGAAGAGCACCGTGACAATGCCGCGGCTCCATTGGGGCACGTCCCGATGCAGGTAATCGCCGCCCGGTTCCGGCAGCCGCAGCGTGGCGTGGTTGTGGCGGTTGCGCAGCAACTCGATGTTCGGGCCGAGCAGATCCTCCAGGGGGTCGAGCACCAGGGGACTCGTCGCGACAGCGCGGAAGATCGGGGCGCGATCGAGGACATTGGAGAGGCGGACGATGCGCCCCTCGCGGTTGCGCACCACCGGCTGGACGGCCCGGGCGATATCCTGGTCGATTGCCGCCTTCAGCGCCTCGACCATCTCGCTCGGCAGCGTGCCCGGCAGCTTCACGAAGCCCGCCATCCGGAAATACCAGGCTTGCTCCGGCGTCAGTCGTGTCCCGGCCATGTCGACACCTTTTCCCTTTCCACACTCTGGCACGACATAGAGTACACATCGGGGGATAAGTCGGGGCCGGTCGAGTGGATGATCGCCTCGTCCCTAATCCGGGCCTCTCGCTGCCCGGCGAAAGGCGGCGGGTGGCTGGCCCACTAACGCCTTGAATTGGCGAGAAAAGAAGTACACGTCACGGTAACCGAGCGACTGGGCGATCTGCCGCACAGCCAAGTCGCTCTCTTGCAACAAGTGCCGGGCATGATCGATCCGGCGTTGTAGCAGGTAGCGTTGAGGCGTGCAACCGAACTGTTGGCGGAAGATGCGACTGAAATGCCCCGGCGAAAAACCGCAGGACCGCGCCAGAGTTCCCGGCGTGGAGGAATACAGCCCGTCGGTCTCCAGGCGCAGCAGGGTCTGGGCAATGGCGGGGTAGGCGTCGTAGCCGAGCCTCGGGACGGCGGCGAGTTGGGCGTCCTCGCGGCAGACTTCGGTAAGCACCAGCCGCAAGAGCGCGCCTGCGACCATCGCCCATCCAGGCGGCCGCAAGGTCAGCAGCACGAGGAGCCGCGCGAAGTAACCATCGAAGACATGTGGCTCCAGGAGGTGGCGATGCAGAGGCAACATCAGCTCGGGCGGGAGCCGCTCCACTTGTCCAAGGGGTGTCAAATTACGGCCGTAAGGGCGCCACGGCGTTCACGGCCGGAGGGCGCCAT
>DAIMXP010000116.1:0-18694 GCA_036734945.1 Chloroflexota bacterium | reverse complement strand
TGCCCGCCCGGCTCCACAAGCAATGGCACCTATATGATTTCTGAAAGCCCTCTAATAGCCCGGCAGTCCAGCGAAGAGCGGTATCACGCTCCCAGTCGGTTGGGGGCCGGGGACCAGCGGAGTCGAACAGCCACGGAAAGCGAAGGGGATCGAGGACGCCGAAGATAACCTGGGCGACTGCATCAGCAGTTGCGGTTGTGGAATCGCTTGATGAGCCGGCAAGAATCTGAAGATCGTCTTCGCTGACCGGCGGACCAGCGAGGTACCGAATGACCTCCCGGCCGACGCGCCCTGCGCCAGTTAGGTGGTGGCTGCCAAATGTCAGGAGATCGTCGGTCTGTGTGAACAGCGTCCCGACTTGCGTCAATGCCTCCGCAAAGTGACGCTGGTAGGCGGCGTTTCCTTTGTCTTTCCACCAGGCCACAAAGCCATCTATAGCTTGCCGCCGTTGAACACTCAGTTCAATCATGCTCCAGCGCTGTGGCTGTGGGCTGTGACTATCCGCCATCACTCGCGCTCCAAAAAGGTGGCGTCAATGGGCAACCCCTCCATTTCGCTGGGCTCGAACTTTTCGAGTCCGCCCTGGTAGGTTCTGCCTTTTCCCTGAAAAGCGGCGCGGTTGGCGTTCAAGTACGAACACAGGCTTTCCAGGCGGGCGCCGCTCATGGTTTTGATTGGAAAGAGGCCATGCCCGATGTTGACCAACGCCATCCCGTCCGGGTTAAGGGCGAAGGCCGGTGCTTGTCGGGCCATATAGGAAGCAACAATTGGTGCAGCGTGCTGGCGGCCGAGATACCACCACGGCTTTCTGCGGCTGGCAATGTAGCGTTGGGTCACGGCCGTTTCACCGCCCTGTTCTTGCTCGCCATGGCGCAGGTAAGCATCGAGTGCTGGGAATCGCAGGCGGTCTACGTCGCGTGGTACGTCCAGCAGTAGCTTCCTTTCCGGACCGTTGCGGAGGACGCCCCCTGCTTGGAGGATCTCCCGGCCTTCCGTAATGGCGGGCCGGCACCAGGGTAACAGCCCAAGGTCGATTGCTCGCTCCCGGTCCAAAATGAAGTAGTCGTTTGCCCCGGTGACGAGCCCGCGATGTACGCGCGCCAGCGAACGGAGCGGCACCGTCTCATCACGCCCGGCCACGGATTCGGTTGGGCGCAGAAGACTCGACCAGCGTAGCGTGTCGGCAAGGACTGTTCTAGGCACGGTGTGCCCCGAACCGAGACTGCGTAAGTCTTCCGGTGAGGATACGCGGGCCACTTGAATGCTTTCCACTTGCGTGCCGCATGCAAAGCAGGCGATTACCGCGGTGGTCTGCACATCCGCAAAGGCAAACGCCGAAGGATCGAATATGTGCAGGGCTTGTCCTCCCAGCCCATTGAGGAAGAGCGCGCGCAGGGCCGACCCATAGCCAACGTCGAGCCACTCCGCACTGGTCACGAAACAACCGATATCGCCGGGTTGGGACTTCAGCAACGTTGCAAGATAGAAATGTGCATGCAAGCCGGAGAGTCCCGACACCTTTTGCCCGAGAAGCCTGCCAGCGTCGATGGCCCAGGTCTTCGCCTGAACCGATAGATCGTGGTGCCTCACATAAGGCGGATTACCGATGAAAGCGGTTCTCCCATCAGCGGGTGGCAACGACCATGTAGCGTAATCCCCTTGAATCACCGTGGCCTTGCGAGTGCCGAGGATGCTCAGCGCAGCCCGCGTCAGTATGGTTGCCACCGGGTCGATGTCAACGGCAAGGATCGCTGTCGCAGGGGAACGCCGCGCAACCTCGGCGGCGAAGCGGCCACTACCACAACCGGCATCAACGACTCGCTGCGGGTCATGGCTCAGCACCCAGTCCACCATCGCCTTGACGATCTCGGGCGGTGTATAGAAAGCTCCGACCGTTCGGCGTTGATCGGCAGTTCGCATTCGACTAAGCATCTCGCCCAGAGGGTCACCGCCATTCACAATGGCAACCCGCACTCGATCCAGGGCTGCCCCAGCTGGCGGGGATGCCACTTGCGCCTGAGCCAGCAGTTGGCGTTCCGTCACGGACAGTGGCCCGCCGGTGCCTTCAGCCCCCAAGGTGAGCGCCAGACGGAGCAGCGAGAGTTCCGTGTCGTCCTCAAAGAGGCGTGCCGTGAGGCCGAGAGCTGCCATCAAAAGCTACGCCGCGGTCGCTGCCACGCAATGTCACCAGCCATGCCTACCCGCCTTCTCTCGACATAGCCATAGCATACCGACCGAACCCGCTCCACCTACCAGGTCCCCTCCTCCCGCCACTGTGCCTGCAAGGCGCGGATGCGTTCGTACTCCTCGTCCGTCATTTCTGCGTCGACGGCAGAAACGTTGGCTTGCAACTGTTCCAGCGTGCGGGCGCCGGGGATGGCGCAGTGGACGGCCGGGTGCCGCAGGACGTAGCGGATCGCCGCCTGGCTCAGGGTCTGGCCGGGCCGCTCCAGGAAGCGCAGCTGCTCGATGCGTTGCAAGCGCGTCTGCAACACGTCGCCCTGTGGACGTCGCCACTGCTGGTCGGCCGGTAACGGCTGACCAACCGGGAACTTGCCGGTCAGGAGGCCCCTGGCCAGCGGCATGCGCACCATGATCCCGGTGTTGCGCTGCTGCGCCAGCGGCAACAGTTCGTCCTCGGCTGTGGGATCGAGGATGCTGTACTCAACTTGCAGGAACTCCGCGCCGTGCTGGATGGCCCAGAGGCCGGAGGCGTGGTCGCTAGTGGAGATGCCGAAATGGCGCAGCTTGCCGGTTGCCCGCAAGCGGTCGATGGCGCTCAGCCAGTCCTGCGTCTCCAACTGCTGTACCGTCGGGCTGTGCAGCATGTAGAGGTCGAAGGCGTCGCGCCGCATGCGCTGGAGGCTGCCCTCAGCATCGCGCAAGATAGTTGCCGACGTGAACGCTCGGTTGGGATAGTCGTTGGTCATCACCGGTACGCCGACCTTCGTGGCGATGTAGGTGCGCTCCGGCCAGGGGGCCGTCACCTCACCGAGGATGGCCTCGCTGCGCCCCTGGTTGTAGCTCGAACTGGTGTCGAACAGGCGCACGCCGAGCTCCAGCGCCCGCTGCACGATCGGCGGCCACGCCGCAGGGTCGACACCCTCGTCACCCAACCGGTTGCCACCGAGCGAGACGGCCGACACGGGGATGCGTGTTGCGCCAAAGTTCACGTAATACATCATAGAACAGCTCCTCCTCTTTGCTTCCGGCGCTCCGTCTTCCTGGCAAAGAACGGGGCCGACGTAGAGCGTAGCAAATGGCGGCAACGGCGTCCACGCGCGCACTGGCCCATTCGATCGGGCTATGCTATTGCAATAGGCTCGCCTGGAGCGCAGAATCCCCACGTTGACGCAGTCAGCGACCAGGATGAAATCGTCCGTCACAGCTTCAACCGCCAGCAAGGGTCATCTCCTCAAGGCAAGCAGAGAGCCGCCTCTCGTTTGCATCGACAACGATGCTCGCCCTGCCCCGCGCACCTTCCAGCCGTGCGAGGTCCACGCGCTCGTACGCGGGGCGGGGCGGCACGGCCGCTACCTGCTCCGCAGCGTGGCCATCGTCATGCTGCTCCTACAGACGGGCATGCGTATCGGCGAGTGGGCCACGTAGCAAGGGCGGGAGCACCGCTGGCTATTCCCATCACTTGACAGGACGCGATCCCAGGCCGCGGCGCCATTGACAAACGCGGCGCTCATGGTAGAATGGTCCAACCATTAGATCGCTGGAGGTCCCTCCCGTGTTTATCCCGGTGTCCCCAGTCCGGACTTACGAGGAACTGCTCCGGCAGATCAAAGCCGGCATCCTTGACGGCTCCTTTCCGCTGGGCAGCAAGTTGCCTGCCGAGCGGGAGATTGCTCGTCAATTCGGCGTCAGTCGAACCACGGTGCGGGAGGCGCTCACGGTGCTTCGCGAGACGGGTCTGGTTGAGATTCGCACCGGCGCCGCTGGTGGCGCCAAGGTCACTGCCCCGGGCGCGAAGGCGATTGCTCAGGTGCTCCAGTTCGTCTTGCGCGTCGATCACCGGCGCTTTGCCGACCTGTTGGAAGTGCGGCAGACCATTGAGCCTCGCATCGCCATGCTGGCAGCGGAGCACCGATCGGAGCAGGACGTGGCGGCCCTTGCCGAGAGTGTCGAACGCCTGCAGGCGTCCCTGGATGCGCCGGAGGCATATGCCTTGGCCGACGTGGCCTTCCACCTCCAGTTGGCCAGGGCTTCTGCTAATGTCATCTACCAGGGCCTGCTGGACTCCCTGCGTGACGGGCTGTTGCAGGCCATCACGGAACTGGCAGAGGTCCCTGCGCTGCGGAAGCAGGGGCTGCCAGACCATCAACGCGTGCTGCAGGCGATCCGTCATCACGATGCGGCGGAGGCTCGGCGCCACATGCTGGAGCACTTTGCGCTGGTCAGACAGGCGGTGCGGTATCTCGACCGACTGGACAAACGTGAGGATGGCTGTGCGCATCACCAGCCTGACAACAACATCGACTGCGGGGCGCCTGGTAGCTCGCCACGGCTGAGTGGTAACGGGCATGCTAGCGAAACGCCGCCGGCAAGGGAGTAGGGACAAGGAGGACAGCGTAGCGGATAAAAGTTCCTGTCGATGTCTTTGCACACGCGTATCTGGAAAACGAGACAGTAAAGGAGATTTCCTATGCGTCCCGAGCCAACTGCGACCTTCAAGATAGCCCCGAATACACGATCTCGGCGATCCCTGCTCCGCCTTTCCGGCATCCTGATCGCAGGCATTGCGACGACGGGTCTTGCCGCATGCGGAGGAACGTCGACCGCCTCAAGCCAATCCGCCACTGCCGCGAGCACCAGTGCTGCAGCGGCTACCAGCAGCGCCGCCACCAGCAGTTCCGTTAGCGCAGCAGCCGCCTCGACCACGGCGCCGGCGCAGACCACCGTCGCCGCCACGAGCGCTGCCACGAAGGCGGCTGCCGCCCAACTCGCCATCTGGACGTGGTGGCCTGACCCGGTGCCATCGATCAAGCAGATGGCCACGAGCTACCAAAGCCAGAATCCCGGCGTCTCCATCGACGTCCAGTCGCCTTCTGACTACTGGAACAAGTTGGAAGCGAGTATTGCCGGCAACGTCGGGCCGGACATGTATTTCATGAACAACGTCAACTACCCATCCTACGTCAATAAGGGCATCCTCACCGACATGGATCCGCTCATTGCCCGGGACGCCAACATCCAGGCGAGCCTGAGGCAGTTCTGGCAGGATGCCGTGACCTTCTACAAGTTTCAGGGGAAGAACTACGGCCTCCCGTACATGTACACCACCATCGTGCTCTATTACAACGCCGATCTCCTGGCTGGCGTCGGCGTGCAGGATCTTGCCCAGCGCCAGGTCGGCTACGACTGGAACGCGCAACGGGACGACGCCCTCAAGCTCACCAAGCGAGCGGGAGACCAGACGCAGGTCTGGGGGATGTACAGCACGCAGGGAATTGAAACCGGCTGGCTCAACTGGGTGCGGGCCAACGGCGGTGACTATCTCAACAAGGACAGCACCACCTGCGTCATTGATTCCCCGCAGTCGGCGGCGGCCTGGACCTATCTGACTGACCTCAACCTGAAGGACCGCGTCTCGCCCGACGCGACGGCATTGAAGCAGGGTGACCTCTTCCTGGCCGGCAAGCTGGCGATGACACCCGGCGGAAGCTGGGGCATGAAGACCTACAACCAGAAGATCACGTCCTTCAAGTACAACATCACCACCATCCCCTTGGCGCCAGACACCCAAAAATCGGGCGGCACGACTAACATCGTTGGTCTCGTGCTGAACAAGGGCGGCAAGCAGCAACAGCAGACCTGGAGCTTCCTGGAGACCATGGTGTCCAAAGAGTCGATGGACCTCCTGGCGCGAGCCGACGTGTTGGCGCCGGTGCGCAACGACTCGGCGCAGATCTACTACGACCCGAAGCTCGGCCCGGCCAACCGCAAGGCGGCCAATGACATGGTCAAGTGGACAACGCCGTTGCCGACCGCGATTACCGCCACCTGGGCGGAGATCACCAAGCCCGCCAACGACCTCCAGGGCAAGATCTTCGCGGGGCAGATGACCGTGCCGGATGGGCTGCACCAGATGGCGACCCTGGTGAACGGTACGCTCAACAAGGGCTAACGGCGGCGCGGCCGACCAGGAGGAAGAGGAAACAAGCTATGGAACCCGCGATCCACCGCTGCGGCGTCATCGGCTATGGCGGCAGAGGGCATAGTCACGCCCACACCCTGCACAGGTACTTTCGGGAACGGGTAGAGATCGTGGCCGTGGCCGACCCGGTCTTCGCCGTGGCGGCGCCGGAGGATCTGCCCGAAGGGCGCTGGTTCGTGGATTACCACGACCTGCTGGACTTGCCCGATGTGGAGGCCGTGATCGTCGCCACGCACGAGGTCGCGCACGTCGAGATCGCGCTGGCGGCGCTGGCGGCTGGAAAGGCGGTGCTGCTGGAGAAGGCTGCCGCGCCCACCTGGCCGGAGGCCGTCCGCCTGTACCGGCACGTGCGCGCAGGCGCTACCCCGTTCATGCTGGCCCTGAACCTGCGCCACTTCCCGGCGGCTACGGTGCTGCGGGGGCTGCTGGCGGAGGGAGCGATCGGGCGACCGGTGGCGGTGACCTGCCACGTCAACGCCGGCTCGCACTGGGGCGCGAGTTGTTTTCGGCGTTTCTACCACGACCGGACCCGCTGCGGCGATCTGGTGCTCTCCAAGCTGACCCACGACACGGACCTGATGCAGCACCTGCTCGGGGTGCGCGCCGCCCGGGTGACCGGCTATGTGGCGAAGACCACGTTCATCCCCAAACCGGGCGCCGGCCCCGACTGCGACCACTGCGCGATCACCGCGGCCTGCACGGAGTACCTTCCTCTGGTAGAGCCGCGACTGCAGGCGCGCAGTGCGGCGCTGCTCGCGCGAGGGGAGCCGCCGCTCAACGTCTGCCCGTTCACGCGCCCGAGCACGTCGCACGACACGGCGGTCTTCTCCGGGCTGCTCGATGGTGGCGCCGCGTATTCCATCATCTTTACCACGGCGGGTCCGGTCTACGCGCGGCGCTACCAGATCAACGGGACAGAGGGCCAGGTGAGTTGCGTCCTGCACGGACCCAATGGCCCCAGCGTGGTGGTGCAGCGCACCAACGGCGTTGCCATTCGGCAGGAGATCCCCGACGCGACAGGGGGGCACGCTGGCGCCGACCCTCGCCTGATGACGTCCTTCCTCGACTACCTTGATGAGCGCCCGGCGGCGCCGCGCGAGCCGGAGGCCATTCTTACCAGTGTCATGGTGCCGCTGGGCGGTCTGGAGTCTAGCGAGACGGGGCGGGAGGTGGACCTGAGCGAATGGTACCGTGCAGCAATCTCAGGAACGGACGGCCGTGCCTCGCGCTCACCGGCACAGCGGGGCGCCGAGCACGGAGCCGCAGCAGGAACTCAGGAAAGGGACAAGAACTGATGTCGGTGCTTGCGTCGCCACGATTGACCGCCTTTGGACACGAGGTCGATACCAGTCCCCAGGCGCTTGGGGAGCTGCTTGATCCAGACACCCCATCGCTGGAGGCTGTCGCGCGAGAGCAGCCCCTGGCGCACGGCCCCGGCGGCAGGCGCGGGCGCATCTGCTGAAGACGCGGGAGGGCAGCACCGATGGCAGAGGCAACGACGGTCGCGCGGTTTCCAAGCGGTTTCGCCGCCGATCTGGTCGCCGGGGGCCGCACGCTCTGGATGGCGTGGACGAGTTGCGATACGGGCGAGGCGGCGCGCGGTGAGGAGACGCCGTGGGTCGTCTGGGCGGAGCGGCGGGACGAGCAGCACGCCATCATCGCCTGGCGCGACGGTCGGCAGACGACGGTGGCTGCCGCGCGGCAGCCGCTCTTGCTGCCGGCGGCGACGTGCGGGGCTGTGCCGTCAGCGTGCGCTGCCTCGATCCTGAGCGCCCGCGGACGACAGGTCTGGGCGAGGAGCAGCGCGTCTCCGCAGCGGGCACTTCCGGTTGGGCCCCTGTCCTGGCAGCGGCCGTCGACGGTGGCGTGTGGTGCGCCTGGGACGCCTGGGATGGCGCGGCTTACCGGGTGATGCTCAGCCCTGCCACGGGTGTCCACCAAAGTTTTGCGCTGCTAGCTTGCTTTCTTCTGGAGCCTCGGCAGCTCTGCCTGATGGCTGTGATCACCTCCCTTCTGGAACGCCGCGCGCTTAGCGAAAAACTTTTCTGGGGGACACCCACTGGCCCCCACGCGCACCAGCTACAATCAGGACGGTGAAGAAACGGTAGGCGGTGAGATGGAACAGACGATAACCGAACAGCCTACAAAGGGCTGCTGCACGCCGGCCCGACCGGCGGCGCCGGCGAGCGAAGCGAGACCGTGCGGCACGGCTCAAGTCGCGATGCAAGAGCGTAGCGCGCCGCGGCCGCGCAGCGGGATGACCGCCATCCCCGGCGGAACCTTCTTGATGGGCACCGACGACAAAGAGGGCTTCCCGGAGGACGGGGAAGGGCCGATTCGCAGCGTGACGGTTGCACCGTTTCAGATGGATCGCCGTGCCGTGACCAACGCGCAGTTCGCGGAGTTCGTGCGCGCCACCCGCTATAAAACGGAGGCGGAACGCTTCGGTTGGACCTACGTCTTCCACCAGTTCGTTTCCCCGCAATCGCGCCAGCGGGTGATGGGCGTCAGCGGCCAGGCCCGCTGGTGGCTCGCCGTGAAGGGCGCGAACTGGACCCACCCGGAAGGGCCGGACTCTACCCTGCGCCAGCGTGACAACCACCCGGTGATCCACGTTTCCTGGAACGATGCGCAAGCCTATTGCGCCTGGGCAGGCACGCGGCTGCCAACGGAAGCGGAGTGGGAGTTCGCCGCGCGGGGTGGTCTGGAACAGCAACGCTACCCCTGGGGCGACGACCTGACACCGGGCGGTGTGTTCATGTGCAACACCTGGCAGGGTCGCTTCCCGGAAGTCAACACCAGCGAGGACGGCTACGCCGGCGCCGCGCCCGCCGGCGCCTTCCTGCCCAACGGCTACGGCCTCTATAACGTTGTCGGTAACGTCTGGGAGTGGTGCGCCGACTGGTTCAGCCCCACTCACCACGTCACTGGGCCGCGCGATAACCCGGTCGGGCCGGCCACCGGGCAGTCGCGGGTCGTGCGCGGCGGCTCCTACCTCTGCCACAAATCGTACTGCAATCGCTATCGGGTGGCAGCGCGCAGCGCCAATACTCCCGACAGTTCCGCCGGCAACCTGGGGTTCCGCTGCGTCAGCGACGTATAGCGGCACGCTCTAAATCAGAGAAAGGACCACGATGCCACTCGGTACATATCCCATAGCCAACCTCACGACCATACCGTCGCCCGCCGTCCTGGTGTTTCGGGAGTACCTCGAACACAACCTGGAGCAGACCATCGCCCTGGCCGGCGGTCCCGACAGGTTGCGTCCGCACTGCAAGACGCATAAGACCCACGAGATCATCCGCATGTGGCTACAGCGCGGCGTGACGCGGCACAAGTGTGCGACGTTGCGCGAGGCGGCCATGTGCATCGAAGCCGGCGCGCGTGACGTCGTGGTCGCCTACCAGATGGTCGGCCCTAACGTGGCGCAACTTGTCTCCCTGACCGCCGACCATCCAGACGTGAAGCTGGCGGCATTAGTGGATACCGCCAGCGCCGCCGAAGCGCTCTCGCAGGCGGCCAACGCCAGGGGTGTCATCGTCGGCGTACACGTTGACCTCGATACCGGCCTTCACCGCACCGGCATCAGCGTGGAAGCGGCGCCTGCCCTGTATGCCACGATCGCCTCGCTACCGGGGCTACGCCTGGATGGCCTCCACGTCTACGACGCGCAGAACAACGTTTTTGCCGATCCGGTGGAGCGAGAGGCGGCAGTGACCGAGACGATCAATGCAGTATGCCGCCTTGTCGACGCCCTCGTCGGCGCGGGCTATCCGGTGCCGGAGGTCGTCTGCGGCGGCAGCGCCACCTTCCCCTACTACGCCCACCAGGGCAAACCCTTCACCGGCTCGCCAGGAACTACCGTGTTCTGGGACCATGGCTACGCGCAGAAGTATCCAGACCTTGATGCCCACTTCGTGCCGGCCGCCTTGCTGCTGGGTCGCGTCGTCAGCCGCCCGGCGCCGCAGCACCTGACGCTGGACATCGGCAGCAAGGCTATAGCGGCTGATCCGCCGATTGGCAAACGCGGTCGCCTACTCGGGTTGGAAGGCGCCGAAACGCTGCTGCACAATGAGGAACATTGGACGCTGCAAACGGACCGAGCCGGGGCGTACACCGTTGGCGACCTGATCCTGGTGATACCGACCCATATCTGCCCCTGTACCAACTTGCACCCGCAGTTGTATGTCGTCGAGCGCGACGGCAGCCTGGGCGAGTGCTGGGAAGTGGCGGCGCGGCAACGGACATTGACGTTGCCACCATTTTTAGGTTGGCAAGATGCCAGGCCAGGCGCAGCGATCAATCGGACGCCGTATGGGCGGCGACCGTCAGATATTCCTTTTCGTGGGGGAGAATCAGGAGCAGTTGATGGCAGGAGAAGGTAAGCGCTTCGTCACTCCAGGCGACGTGGAGACGCAGGTCTTCGACTGGGGCGTCATCCGCTTCATGAGTGAACCGCGCGTGACGGCGGCAGAGCGCATCACCGCCGGCGTGGTGACGCTGGGGCCAGGCAAGGGACACACGCGGCACAACCACCCTGGCGTGGAAGAGATCCTGTATATCCTGACCGGTTCCGGCGACCAGATGGTGGAAGACGCTGAGGGAAACCCGGTGCGCCGCAACGTGCATGCCGGCGATCTGGTCCACATCCCGCCCGACGTGTTCCATGAAACGATCAATGCCGGGACCGAGCCGATGCAATTGCTGGCTGTGTATTCACCGCCCGGCCCGGAAGCCCTGCTACGCGCCATGCCCGAATGCCGCATCGTGCCGCCCGGACAACAAACCGACCGGCCTTGATCCCACCCACGACCGCTGCGATGAGCAACGGTCACCGCCTGCGGCGAATGTCATAGAGGCGAATCCGCCAGATGACGGGGCAATACCTGCCGAAATAGGTGGTACGGCATGCCGGCGTTGCTGTCACCATAGACGTGATGTCCAAGGAGCATCACAGGATGGCAGTTCAGGGTTTCTACTGGCTCATCGCGCACGAACTCGCCGGATGCGGCCGGCCGGGTGGACCCGATTCCGCGCCGTCAGGACGCGGGCGTGACCGGGCCGCTGAACAGAATATTCGGCCCGATCGGCTTGAGGCCGACCTCGCCTGGCTGTGTGCGGAGGGCATTGGCAGCATCCTATCACTCACGGAGACGCCGCTCCCCGTCGAAGCGATTCAAATTGCCGGTCTCAACTCCCTCCATCTGGCCGTCGACGACATGACCGCACCCACGCCGATGCAACTCCAGCAGGCCCTCGGCTTCATCGACTGGCAACGCGCCCTGGGCCGGCCCGTCGCCGTACACTGCCGGATGGGTCAGGGCCGCACCGGCGCCGTCCTGGCAGCGCACCTCATCCGTGACGGCATGGCGCCGGACGCAGCAATCAGCCACCTGCGCAGCATCTGCCCAGGTGCGCTGGGCAGCCCGAGTCAGGAACGCGCCTTGCACGCCTTCGCTGCGCGGCGGGACTGGGTGCTGTAACGCGCCGGAGCCCCCGCGACGACGACGTTGAGGAACGTTGGGAATGTCCTCTGGTCTGCCGGTCCACCCGACGATAACACCCGCATGCGGACGGCCTGGTCATACCAATTCCGGTGACAGCGGTGGATGAGCACGTCATGCTTCAGTCTGCTCGCATCAGGCAAGCGGACACCACGATGGCCTGGTGTTCTCGCGCGGAGCGGTAGGCCGCTTCAACCAACGCCAGAGTCCGCAAATTGTCTTCGCCCGAATTTTCCGCCGTGCTCGAAGTGACGATGGCGCGCTGCAACGCTGCCATGGGTCCGGCAAAGGCGTCGGGAATCCAGCGACCCGTGAGCGGAATGTCATGCCAGCTTCCGGATATCTCACGCCGGCAGAAGGCGAGTGTGTCTGGACGCCCGGTCGGATAGTCGTAAAAAACGCCAAGAGTCGCTCGCGCCACGCCCTCGGTACCTTCCAGCTCGATGGTTGCACGCTCGTCATACGGCCAGGGTAGCCCGCGGTTGCTGAGCGTACCCAATAGTCCGTCCGCCCACCCCAACGTGGCGACGGCCGCGGTTTCGCCGACGAGCGCCGAGCGATCATCCTGGGTGGTACTGCAGAAAATCCAGGCGGGATCACCGAACAAGAAGCGAAGCAAATCCAGGAAGTGGATCGTGTCGTAGAGGAGCAGCAGCCGCTCCGCGTTATGCAACCACGGCCACAGCTCCCAGCGAATTGTTCCCAGCCGTGCGATCGTGACAAAGCGCGGCTGGCCCAGGACGCCGCGCCGCAACAGCGCACTCAACCCGCGAATCGCCGGTTCCCATCGCCCGTTCTGGTTGACCGCGAGGTGTACTCCCCGCCGCCCGGCCTCCGCCACGAGCGCTCGCGCCTCACCGAGCGTCTCCGCCAGGGGTTTCTGGCAGAGGAGCGACTTGCCGGCGCCGATTACCTGGCGGATGAGCGCGGGCTGCGCGGGCGTCGGGATCGCCAGGTCGACCACCTGGACCCTCGGATCAGCGAGAAGCGCGTCCACGGTAGGGTAGACCCTCGCGCCGCATTCCGCGGCCAAAGCGGCCGCACGACCGGCATCCCGGTCGTAAAGGCCAATGATGGGAATGCCCGCCTGCTGGTACGCTGGGACGTGGCCGCTGCGAGCGATCAGGCCGGCCCCGACCAGGCCAACGCCGAGCCACCCACCCGTCGGCGCCGCGCGCCAGGTTTCGGGGCTGGCGAGCTCGCGCGCTACCTCGGCAACGAGCTGATCCGTGTGACCGCTTGCCGTCTGGTCTCCCCAGTGCGGTTGGCTCATGGCAGCGCGATTTCCACGGCTGTGCCCAGCCGCGCCGCCTCCAGCGCGGCCAGGCAGGCGATGGCGCTGCGGCCGCCCCCCCGTGCATCGCAGGGCACCGGCTTGCCGACCAGTATATGTTCCACGACGGCGTCCACTTCTGCCGCCACGCCGCCCTCCGGGAAGGGGTCGGTCACCAGATCGCTGAGGGGCATCCAGTCCTTGGCGCCGGCCAGGAAGACGCGGTCGCCGCGCACGGTACCGAGCGAGCCATGGACGCTGATCCCGTAGTGTGGATCAAGTGGCGCGGCATCGCCCCAACAGGTCGTGAGATGGCCGAGCGCCCCGCTTTCGAAGCGGTAGATGGCCGTAAGGCACTCGTCCAGGTGGCTGTCCGGCAGGGCCATCCCCTCATTGCGGTAAGCACGGACCTCGACGACATCGCCGGCCAGCCAGCGCAGCGTATCCATAACGTGGACGCCGAGGGTCAAAATGGAGGGCGAGTAGCTGCGCCCGGCCTTCTCGACAATGCCGGGGATCACCCGCAGTTGATCGGTGAGATAGTTGCCTTCGACGTAAAACAACGTTCCCAGGCGACCGCCCTCCACCAGAGCCTTGACCCGCCGAAAGTGCGGCCAGGTCCGCAGTACCTGTCCCACCGCCACCAGTTTGCCGGTTTCATCCGCCCGGCGGACGACAGCGGCGACCTGCTCGATAGAGACGCCGAGCGGCTTCTCCACGAAGACGTGCTTCCCGGCATCGAGGGCGGCGAGTACCAGTTCCGTATGCAGCCGGTCGGGCGCGTGGATCGAGACGAGGTCGACGTCGAGCCGGAGGATGTCATCGGCGCCGTGGTAGCTTCGCTCGACGCCGTAGCGCGCGGCCAACTCAGCCCGGCGGCGGCCGTCGGGGTCGGCGATGGCCACGACGTGCGTATGCGGGTGTTTTGCGTAGGCGTCCAGAAACCCGCCGCCGTTCGATCCGACGCCAATCATGCCCACTCGCACCGTATCCATTTTTAACACTCCTTCTCACCAATGATCACGGGCATCTCTGTGTCGGCCGCGTCGCGCGCGTACAGGGCGGCGCGCGTCGCCGCCACGGCGTCAGCAACCGACAGGACCGTCTGTGCGTCACCTCGTATCCGCGCCACCAGATCAGCGCCGCTGGAAGCAGGAGACGGTGTGATCGGGAGGACCCGCTGCCGTTCCCGCCCGGCCCGCCAGTACCACAACCCCGCGCGGTCCAGCGTGGTGACTTCGGCGGTTCCCTCGCTGCCGATGACAAAGAAGCGGCAATCCCAGGGTGCACCGATTGGTACCAGCCAATCGGCCTCTAAGCTCGCCGCGGCGCCGCTGCTCAGCCGAAATAACGCCTGGCCGATGTCGTGGAAACCCCGGTGAGTGAAACGCTTCTGCGCCTGGGCCGCCTGGACGGACACCACCTCAGCGCCCGTGATCCAACGCACGAGATCGATGTCATGGATCATGAGGTCGAGGAAGATGCCGCCCTCGCGTTGGCGTTCCCACATCCAGGGTTCACTCTGGACGACGGAGAACTCGTGGGGGCGCATCGCCACGCAGCCGGCGACCGTGCCGAGTCGCCCGCTGTCCACCAGTTGCTTGAGGGCGAGAAAGATCGGGCTGAACCGCTCCGTCAGCATCATTTGCAGTTGACCGGGGCCACGCGCGCCGGCCTGTTCCAACTGATCGAGCGCCAGGTGGTCGATGGCCATCGGCTTGTCCACCAGGACATGCAAGCCGCGCTCGAGACAGGCCAGTGTGACGGCCGCCTTCTGATCATGCGGCGGACAGACGACCACCAGGCCGGGGGACTCGCGATCCAGCATCTGCTGCCAATCCGCGTACGTCGGCACGCCGTAGCGCTCGGACGCCTGATCGCGCCGCTCCTTGTCCTCGTCCGCGATGGCGACAAGTGCGGCGTCACCGCCGGCGAGGACTTCGGCGATACCGCCGTGTCCGTGGATGCGCAGCCCAATGGCTGCCACGCGCAGCATCGTGTCGTCTCCTTTCTAGGCCGTGGCCCGCGCCTCGGCGCGCCCTGGCGCCTCGTAGATTGACGCCATCGCGGCCCCAAGCGCATAGCCATCGGTACCGAGGTGCGGTGCGACGATACGGCAACGGTCGCCCAGTTCACCAAGGACGCGACCGCGGGCACTCTCCCGCAATGGCGGCCACATCGTCGGCGTGGATTCCAGCAGTGTCCCGCCCACGATAACGACCTGGGGACCGAGCACGTTGATGAGACTGGCGAGGCCGATACCAAGCCATCGTGCTGTCTCGCGAACAGCGGCCGCCGCTATAGGATCGTGCGCAGCCGCCAGCAGTACGTCATCCGGTGTCCGGAAACAGTCGCCTTGTACCGACTCCGCGACGTCCCGCGCCCATAACTGATGGGCATGCCGGAGAATGGCGGCGCGACCGGCAAGTGTCTCCCAGCAGCCACGGGCGCCGCAGGTGCAGCGGGGGCCACCTGGATCGACCACCATGTGGCCGAACTCACCGGCAAAATGGGAGCCGCCACGGTAGATCGCACCATCAACGAGTATAGCGCCGCCAATACCGTGCGCGGCGATCTCGACATAGAGCGCGTGTTGGTGGCCGCGTGCCGCGCCGAAGATGTGCTCCGCAAAGAGTGCGGCGTTCGTCGACTTCTCCACGACGATTGGCAGGCCATACCGCGCCTCGAGGATCTGGCGTAGGGGAACCTGGCGCCAACCGAGATGGTCGGAGCGGACCAGGAGCCCCTGGTCTGCATCCACAATGCCGGGCAAGGCGAGCCCGAGGCCCAGCACCGCGCCGCCGAGGCGCCGGGCCTCGCCGATGGCGCCGGAGATGGCGGTATCCAGGAGCGCAAGCACTTCGTCCTGAGGAGCAGCACGATCAACCGGCGCCTGCTGCCGCCAGAGCACCTCCGCATTCAGATTGGCGAGCACGACCCGAATTGTGGCGGAATCGAGCTGGATGCCCACTGCCAGCTTCCTCGTTCGGCTGAACTCCAATAGGATAGAGGGGCGGCCAGTGCCACCCTGCGTGCGCGCGACCTCAATCACGAATCCCTCATCGATGAGTTCCTGAACCAGCCCCGAGATCGTGGCCTTGTGCAGGCCGGTGGCGCGAGCCAGCGCAGCGCGGGAGAGGCGCCGATGCTCTTGTAGCTGCCGGAGAACGAGATCCCAGTGGGTGAGACGGGGCTGTAGTACGCTTAACGGCGCCGGTACGGTGCTCATACGCTCCTGACTTTGTCTTAGCAGCAACTATCCTACCACACGGATCGGCTGGTGAGACCGGCATGCAAGGCGGAAGATGGCGAGACCTTGTACGCTGGCCTCGTCCATGCACGTTCTCCAGCACCGGAGCTCGCCACGACAAGGGGCGACATAGAGTCCAGGTGTTGGGGTGTACCCCAGGTGTTGGCCGCCCTTGCTTTCCCGCGGAACTGATGGTATAGTGCCCGTACTTAGTTGCGTCTTGTACTAAGTAACGTTTAGTTGTTCTACGGAGGTGTATCCATGGTCGTTGCTGACTCGGCCCTGCCTGGCTACTCGCGCCGCGCGTTGCTGCACCGTCTGTGTACCATTGGCGCCGGCTTCGCGACCGGAGGTCTCCTTGCCGCCTGTGGCGGCGGTTCCGCGACGAATCCCGCCGCCAGCTCGTCGACCACAGTTGCGTCCCAAGCCCCAACAACCGCCACGGCCACGCCCAAGTTGTCGGCTTCTGTCGCCGCCTCGACCAGCAGCACGACGCCGGCAGTCACCAGCACGGCAGCAACCGAAGCGAGTGCCACCGCGACGTCCCAGGCGGCCGCACCCGGCAAGGCCCAGATTGAGCTCTTCTATCAGAACTGGGACGATCTCACGCAGTACAAGGAGTCCTACGGCGCCTGGTACAACTGGGCCTTCGCCACCTTCCAGCAGCAACATCCGGAGGCCAAAGTACAGTACGTGCTGACGCCGTTCGGGAGTATTGTCGAGAAGATTATCGCCGGAGTCGCCGGAGGGACGCCGTTGGATGGCTCGACCATGTCCATCCTGCACGGGCGCGACCTCTACGACAAACAGGCCCTCAGCACGCTTGACGCCCACATTGATCAGGTAAAGGCGCTGGCGCCCAGTGCGTTCTTTGATGTCGCCAACATGTACCGATCCAGCCAGGGCAAGTACTACGCCCTATCCATCTATGCCGACGTCAGCATGATTGGCCTGAACAGCCGCATGCTGAGCGATGTCGGGCTCGACCCCAAGGCGCAGGACGTGAAGACCTGGGATGACCTCCTGCGTTACTCCGACCGGCTGACGAAGGAAGATGGCGGCAAGATTGTTCAGCTCGGCTTCCCCTACAACCTGCCCGGTCTGGAAGAGTTTGCGACCTGGGCGTATGCCAACGGCGGCGAAACTCAGGATGTCGACGTCACGAAAGCGCTCTTCAACTCTCCGCAGGTTGCCGACATGCTGCACTATCGTGCCACGCAGTACCAGCGCTTCGGCGTCAACCGCAGTCCAGATCTCAAAGGCGACCTCTTCAAAATACAGAAGCAGGCCATGGAGCACACCAGCACCGGCCTTCAGGTGGCGGTTAACGGTGGCACGTATGTGCCGAAAGGGTTCCAGTACTGGTTTATCCCTACGCCAAAAGGCCCGAGCGGCAGCGGCCCCGGCATGGCGGCGTGGGTAAACATGGTCGGGGCGCCGACAGGCGTCAAGCGCCTCGATCTGTCCTTCGATCTCCTACAGACGATCGCCGGGCCGGCGGGCCTGGCCAAGATGTTCGAGACCACCAAACTCTACCCGGCCTTGAAGGACTTCTACCAGACGGCTGCCTTTACGCAGGCCGTCAAACAAGATGCAGTGCTCGGCATCCCGCCGACGCTGTTCGCGCAGGGCAAGACCTATCCATTCTTCCGGCGTTACAACGATGTCAGCAAGATCCTCGGTCCGCTGATCTCAGACGCGGTCGCCGGCAAGCGCGACATTCAGCAATCGCTGGCCGACGGTGCGCAACAGGTCAACGCGATCTTACAGAAGTAGGCGAGCAGGGAAACTCAGGGAGCAACCGGTGTCAGAGTTCTAGCGGATCATCCTATTTTGTCATCCTTCCGTGTCATTCGCCAGTAGCAAAAGGATTGCGAGCTATCTGGGAAGCGAAGAGCACCTTCCTCCGGTATGCCACACTATACATGGCGCGTCTGGCGTTCGCGTGCCACTTACAGTGAAAGTGTGGCGACATGGCGGTGATCCCCCTCTACGTGCGCATGGCGGCGCGCGCCGGCGAGTTGCTGCGCAGCCGGGGCGAAACGGTCGCCGTGGCCGAGTCTTCCGCTGGCGGGTTGATCTCTGCTGCGCTGCTGGCAGTCCCCGGCGCTTCCAGCTACTTCGTCGGCGGCGCCGCGGTGTATACCACGCTGGCCAAGCAGGAACTGGTTGGCGTCAGCGCGGCGGAGTTTGCCCTCGACCGGGCAGCGACAGAGACGCACGCGCTGGCGCTGGCGCGTGCGGTCCGGCGGCGGCTCGACACCACCTGGGGCATCGGTGAGACGGGGGCCGCCGGCCCCACCGGCAACCGCTACGGCGACGCGGCCGGCCACTGCTGCATAGCAGTCGCCGGTCCCGTCGATCACAGCCTCACCATCGAGACCGGTCAGACGGACCGCTGGAGCAACATGGAAGCCTTTGCCGAAGCAACCATGCGGCTGCTCATTGAGGCGTTAGGAGCCGTCACGGAATAACTTTTACAATTGAGGGCGTCAGGGCGGGCG
>DAIMXP010000115.1:0-19806 GCA_036734945.1 Chloroflexota bacterium | reverse complement strand
CTGGCAGCGCGGGATCATGATGTACGACGCTTCCTGCACCTGCACCCAGGGGGTGTTGTTGGCCGACTACCTGAAGGATATCCTCACTGGCCAGAACCTGCCCGCCGACCTGGCCCAGGAGGCCCAGGGCAGCCCCTTCCTCGACCAGTACGATTCGGGCGCGCCGCACTGGGTCCACAATCCCAGCCTCCTGCCCAACACCGATCTGACCAACGCCTTCACGCCGGAGTGAGATGTGGGTAGCGTGAGAAACTGCCAACGAAAGGAGCGCGCCATGGCACATTTTGGCGGAAGGAGGGGCTGGTTGCTGGGGCTCATCGCCGCCCTGCTGTTTGTCAGCAATAGCAGCCCGGTGCTTGCCGCCTCGTCACCCACCTTTACGATCAGCGGCATCGTCTACTTCGATCAGAACGGCAATGGCCGGCGTGACGCCGGCGAGCCCCTGCTGAGCCGTGTGCGGATCGAGGAACAGGTCAACGGGCAGTTCGTGCCGGCCAGCCAGAGCCAGGCGGACGGCGGCTATACCTTCGCCAACCTCACCCCCAGCACGTACACCATCGAGGCCGCGATCATCAATCCGGAGCCGACGAGCGGCGTCACCGGCGGTCAGGTGGCCCTGGCGTCCCCCCCCCGCACGATCACCGTGACCAACGCCGACCAGAGCGGGATCGATTTCGGCCTGACCCTCCCGGCGACGCCGCACGACGTTCGCTTCTTCCCGCAGACGGGCTATCGTGTCGACAACGACCTCCTCTGGAACTACTTCCAGGCGCGCGGGGGCGTCACCACCTTCGGCTACCCGGTCAGCCGGGCTTTCCCTTTCCTGGGCTTCTGGACGCAGATCTTCCAGCGCCAGATCCTCCAGGTCGGCGGGGCGCCGGGCGGCGTCCACGAGCTGAATCTGCTCGATCCCGACCTGATGCCGATCACCAGCCTCAACTTCTCCACCTTCCCCCCGTATGACGCCAGCCTCACCCAGCAGGCGCCGCCGCCCTCCGCCGCCAACTACGCCGACGCCATCGTCGCATTCGTCCAGCAGCACGCCCCCGACCGCTTCGACGGCCAGCCGGTCAACTTCTATCGCACCTTCACCACCACCGTCAGCTTGCAGACGGCCTACCCCACCGGCGGCGGCAACCCCGTCCTGCTGCCCTTGCTGAATCTGGAGATCTGGGGCGTGCCGACGAGCCAGCCCGCCGCCGACCCGAAGAACCACCACTTCGTCTACCTGCGATTCCAACGGGGGATCATGCATTACGACGCCGGCTGCCAGTGCACGCAGGGCATCTTGTTGGCGGATACCTTCAAGAGCGTGCTGACCGGGAAGAACCTGCCGGCCGACGTGGCCCTCCAGATGGCCACTTCCCCCTACCTGAAGCTTGACGACCCGCTGCAGGTGGACGCGGTCGCCCGCGTGCCGGTCGCCACGGCTTCTGGCGCCACCACCGTCCCGAAGGTCCAAGGCTGGACCGACCTGGCCTATGCCTTCCTGCCCGCCACGTCATAGCGTGCGGCCGGTTGATCTCATGGCAACCTTGCACAAACAAACCGCGACGATACGAGCGAGTTGCGTCCCAATGCAACCTTTGGCTCCTTCTGTTATATTCGAGGGGTCATGGGGAAGGAAACGCCGGTGCCGTCCACTGGGGAGTCCCTGCCGGCCGTGCCAGCCAGCCAAATTGTATTGTTGCATTCAGAGGGAAAACGTCGTTCTGTTGCATTGGGTCCAGCGAAAGGCAAGCGCTGGCAGCCGCCGGACGGGCTCTTGCCGGCTGATGTGCAGGGCATCATCGCCGCCGCCCCGGAAGGCCGCGACCGGTTGCTGCTGCGGATGCTGTGGGCAACGGGCGGCCGGATTAGCGAAGCCATGGCCCTGCGAGCCTGTGACATGCAGCGCGACGCGTTGGTCCTGCCCAACCGCAAGAATCCGAGCTAGACATCCAAAACGGCTCTTCCTACCGACCGGCAGCCTGGACCTGCCGGGGGAGCTGCTCCTCTGGCAGAAGCAGCAGCACCTGGAGGACGACGATCCGCTCTTCTGCTCGCGCAGGCGGGGGCCAGACGGCAGCAAGCGAGCGATCTCGCGTGTCCAGGCCTGGAAGATCGTGAAGGACACATCGGCAGGGGCGGGGATCCGGGTGCTGGCCTTGCGTCCGTCGCAGTACGGCAACGCCGGCGCCCCGGCCCCGGTGCATCCCCACCTCTTCCGGCACGCTCGGGTGCGCCAGCTCCTGCGGCAGACGAAGATCCTGCCGCTCGCCCAGAGGCAGGCGGGGCGGAGCCACATGCAGATGGCCTACCTGGCCATCGGGGATGAGGAGGCCCGGGAGCTGATGCAGCAGGTGACGGAATAGCAGCCAGACGAAACGAGGGAGGGACGCCAATCGGCTGGGCAAGCGCCGCCATCGCCTCCTCACGGCAGGGGCAGGCCGTCACCCTGCGGACGCATGGCCATTCGATGACCGGCAAGGTCAATGACGGCGACCTGGTCACCGTCGAACCGCTCGGCGAGCGGGATCTGCGCATCGGCGACGTCGTGCTGGTGCGGCTGTACGGCCAGCAGTATCTGCACCTGATCAAGGCGATCCAGGGCGGCCGGTACCTGATCGGCAACAATCGCGGCGGCATCAACGGCTGGACCGGCCGGCGAGCCATCGCTGGCATCGCGACGAAGGTCATGCCGCTCTGAGCGTACGTTTGGCCGGAATTGCGGGGGTTACGAAGCGCGCGCGGTAGGGCCCCGCTGCTCCGCACGAAGCGCCAGATCTACTAGCGCAGATCCTTGAGCAAGACACCGAGACCGGCCGTCGAGATCCTCATAGAGTACGCCATAGGCCTCGGAATAGGCCCGGCCGTGGCGCGCTACCGCGTCGCGGACAGCCGCCAACACCTCTACCTCGGTCGGGAATTCTTCGGTCAAATTGCCAGAAGCGGCATCCCACAATTCGTACATCGTACCCATAGTATACGACAGCACTCACACCGGCACAACGTCGACAACGCACGAGTGCAGGATCGCCGCCGAGGCCCACAGGGTGTGGTGCCCCTCGCTGCTCGTGGTGCGCTCGGCGCGAACGCGGAGACCCGGTGGGATAGCTAGTCGGGCGACGTAACCGCCGAGCTGCGGGAACTGGAGCGCCTTCACCCTCGCCTGCTGTTCGGTTTCATAAACCGAGATTCCGTCCCACAGTCGCAGCACTTCAGGCGTTGGCCGTCGCGGCGGCCTGCCAAGCGCCGCGTTGGAAAGAAAGTCAGCCAAATCGGGCGGGTCAGTACGCACAATGCGAAAGAAAAGCCGGCGTGGGGCGCCAATCTCACCGTTGATCATTGAGGCTGCCACCTGCACCACGACAGACCGTACTTCGCGTGTGTCGACAGAGCCTGCAGGTGTTGGCGAGGCACGTCAACGTTCTGCACACACGTACCCCGCGATCACTGCCTGCCCGATACTGGAGGGTAACGCAACGCAAGCAATGTTGCAAGGCGTGCTCCATCAAGGACTGTCTGGTCGTTTCGGCGAATTGCTGAATCGCCGGTACCATGGAACGACAGGCGAGGAGGCAGCCAAATGAAAGTGATCGTCGGCATGAACGAGGCAGGCCGGTTGACGCTGCCGGTGGAAGCTCGCCGTCAGCTCGGTATCGCTGATAGCGAGGCGCAGCTTCAATTGGAAGCCGGTAGCGGGAAAGTAACCTTGCAACCGGTCGAGGCAGTGCCTCAGGAGGATGCCTGGGCGTACACGGCGGAGTTCCGGCGTCAACTGGAGGAGGCCCTTCGCGACGTACGGGAGGGGCGAGTACGGCAGTTGACCGAGGCTGAGCTGGAGCGGATCGCTGACGTGGCCGACCGAGCCGCCGGTGAGGGCATTCAGCCGTTGCCGCGCGTCGGAAAGTGATCGCCGGCTATCGCTCGTTACAGTTCAGCGAGCGATTCCTGGCGAGCCTCGCCGATCGCGACTTCTCGGCCCAGGAGCGGCGACAGTTCTTGAAGGCGCTCCGTCTGCTTGATGATAACGAGCAACACGCGTCGCTGCGGGTTCACCCGCTTCACGGCCAGGACGAGGGAGTCTGGTCCATGTCGGCATCGGACGTGCTGCGGATCACCTTTCTTCGCATTGATGGCGGGCGTAAGGTGCTGCTGGTCTGCAGCCGGCACTACGACCGCTGACTCCCACGAAGCAGAGGCCCCAATTGGCGCGATTTCTTTGGCGCTTTGTGCCGTCGCCACGTGGCTCGGAGGACGTGCGGACGGCGGCGTCATCAGCTATGCTTCCTTCCGCCTTGTGCCGTCTGAGACGGTGTGGCAGCATCAGGAGGACCTCGCTATGCCGCGTCACATCGTGCCGACGCCGCCGATCATCACCTTCCGCGTGCGCTTGCCGGGTTTTGTTGATGAGGACGGGACCAAGGTTGACGCCGTCTGGCGGGAGATCGAAGTGGCGGCCAACCAGACGTTGGCAGATCTGGGTGAAGCCATCCCCCTTGCCTTCGGCTTCACCGACCCGCACCTGTGGTCGTTCTTCCTGAGCGGCAAGGCCTGGGATCGCCGCACCCAGTACGCCCTCGACAGCTCGCCCGGTCCTTTCGGCGAGCTGGGTCTCCCGGCGGCGCGCCGGGCGCTGATCGGCGCAGTACCCTTCCCCGGTGTCCGCGGGACGAAGGAGTTCCTCTTCCTGTTTGACTATGGCGACGAATGGCACTTCCGGGTCAAGCTGGTGCGGACGAGTGATGTGGTGGCGCCGGACGTTGCCTACCCACGGGTGGTGGCGAAGCACGGGAAGGCGCCGCCGCAGTACGAAGGGATGGAGGACGAGGAGGAGGACGACGATGATGATGAGGAGTGAACGACCGGCAGGGTGCTGCTTCTGCCAGCGCCGGTTCGGCTGAAGCAAGCCATGGCCGTCACCTACACCAATCGCAAGGGCATCACCTATACCCTGGCGCGCACCGCCACCAAGACCGGCAAGGCGCGCTATGTCTTCACACGCGAGCCCCACGGCGAACTGGTCGAGGCGCTGCCGCCCGGCACGCGCATCAGCGAGAGCGTCAACGGCGTCGTCTCGCTCGTCAAGGACACGCCATCGGTGATCGCTCCGACGGAGGTGGCGGTCTTGGAACAGATCGTCCGACGGCACCCTCAAGCGCACCACTACCGGGTGGGGGTACATGGCAGCAGCCTTGAGGTGTACGAACGCAGCGGGCCGGAGGCCGAGGAGATCGCGGCTATCTTCGGTGATATCGGTCTGCGCCCGGCCCAGCTACAACAACTGCGGGCCGATCTCGACCGCTCCGCCCGCTGGACGGCCGTGCTGCGCTTCCATCTGGCGGATATGGAGCAGCGCACCTTCTGGCTGGAGCGGCGCTGCTACCTGGGCGCCATGGAGGTCTGGTTGCCCATTGGCGAGAGGGGGCCGCTGGCAGATCTGGCCTATAAGGTGCTCTCGATCTTGGGCGCCGAGGTACTGTTCGAACGCCGGTGAAGGGGAGCGCCAATGCAATGGTCGCTTCCCGCCGCTCAACTGCGACGTTGCGCCACTCAACGGTGAAAGTGACAATCACGGCAAGGGGAGGGGCCCAACAATCAATGCAACCGAAGACCCCTTCTGTCACATTCGAGCATGACAGGGGGCGGAGTGAGAACGGAGCACGATGTGACGCCGGACACAGCCTCAGGGGAGGAGCAAAGGGGCACTTCACGCACGAAACGGATGTAACCCAACTTCGATTCACGCCATTTGTTGCATTCACGCGAAAGGCATCGTTCTGTCTGGGGTCGACGACATTCACCGACGCGATTGCCTTGGAGGCCTTGGAGCGCGTGTTGCCCGCAACCGTGCTGCAAGGCGCGGCGGTGGCTGCCGACGTGCCGACAGAGCGGCGGCGCAAGTTGCCGACTGACGTCACGATGCTGTTGTGCGTGGCGCGGGAGCCCTCTGGGCGTTGCCGCCTGCCCTCGCGAGCACGACGGAACAATCCCCGCGTCGTCAAACGCAAAATGTCCAAGTTCGCCCTCAAACGTGGCAAGCCCGCACCCCCTTCGCAGCAACTCGTCGCCTTTGAAACCACCATTCAGATCCTGCCGCAGCCCGCCCCCCAGCACCAGATCCTCGACCAGCCACTTCCTCTCGACGGCACTGTAGACACCCCCCGGTCGGTTCAATGCCTTATCTGAACCGTAGTGGGGCTAGCCCCGGTCCCTCGTAGCGCCCTTTAGGGTGCTTTGTGATTGTTAGCCCGGCCATAAATGGCCGGGTGGTCGGCAGGGTCAGTCATCAACGTTCCCCTCCACCATGCTGCGCCGGGCTCGTATCAAGAAGGCATCGGCCCGATCATAGTCGGGACGGTCCGGCAAGGCCGTGGTCATAAAGCTCGCGTCGAATTCCTTGTGGAGCATCAGCCGCCAGGCATCCACCTCCGTCCAGGGAACCTCTCCCCGCCGAATTGCGAGGAGTTGCTCCTGGTGCGAGTCGACACGAAGGGGAACGTTCCCTTCCCGAAGGATCCAGATGCCTGAGAGCAGCAAGCGGATCAGGTGCATGGCGTGCTTCCAGCGCAGCGTGCCCTTTGTACGCAGGTCCACTTCTAGCTTCTTGAATTGGGACATGACATAGCCGTTATAGGTCTGGTACACGAGCTTCGATAGGAAGACGGCGCGCATATCGCGCAGTTCCTGAGCGAGCGGCGTGGCATGCTCTACCAGGGGTGTGAAAAGGCACTCCAGGATGTTGGGGTTCGCTCGGAGGGCCAGGGTGAGGAACTTCTGCAGTTCCCAGCAGCATGCATCACTGTCCGGGTACTCCAACTGTTCCGGAAGGCCGAAGAGCGACCAGTGCAGGCGAGCCGACGGGAGGTAGATGCCACGCCGGTCGATGTCGGAATCGTCGCCGGCAAGACCATACGCCTGCGAGCCAACGACGCAGCGGTAGATCACATAGGAGTCCAGTGCTCGCCTCTGATCGTCGTCTGAGGCCGAACGCAGCGGCACGAGCCGTTCGGCCTTGCGAACACTTAACTCACGCCGGTGCAAGGATGCGGTGCTGCCATCAGGGAAACGGACGCTGTAACTGTTGGTATCATCCGCGACGGCTGCCGTCACGATACCGACCGTGCCGGGCGGTCGCACGGTTCCCATTTCGGTGGCGACGATGGCGCGCGTGACGATGTGCGTTCCAACGGGCAGGCGGAGGGTCGCTGTGTCACCTCTCAAAACATCCTGTTGCGCATCCACTTCACGTCGCCCCTTGACGCTGCCATCGCCATCGCAACCAAGGATACCTCGGCGCGCCTGGTAGTATCGCCGCAGTTAACCTGCAGCCGCTGTACCGGCACTCTATGCATAAGCGAGCCGGGCACGGCCGGTTCGGCTGGTAGGAAAGGACAAGAGCTGAGCATGCTGGTCAAAGACGCCAAAGCAGTAGCGCGACACTGGGTGATTGAAGAAGCCGGCAACGTGCCTGGCTTCGTTAGCGCCTACTTCGCCGGTTCATCGGGCTGGCTGCCCGATGACGCCGTCCTGCCGCCAACGTCCGACCTGGACGTCAACGTCGTCTATGACAGGCAGAATACGACGACCGGGCGCGGGAAGTTTCTCCATCGGGATGTGCTCCTCGAAGTCACTTCGCTTCCTTTTGATCAGGTGCAGTCGCCCGACCGGGTTCTCGGTGACTATCACCTGGCCGGCGGCTTCCGCACGTCGAACATCATCCTGGATCCGTCGGAGCAACTATCTAAGATCCAGGCGGCGGTGGCACGCGACTATGCCCGACGCTACTGGGTCCGGCGGCGCTGCGAGCACGCCGCCAGCCGGGTTCGGGAACAACTCGCGGCACTGAAGGAATCCGACCTCTTCCACGATCAAGTGCTCGGCTGGATCTTCCCGACCGGCGTGATGACCCACGTGCTCCTCGTGGCCGGGTTACAGAACCCGACGGTGCGGCGCCGGTACGTGGCCGTGCGGGAGCTACTGGAGGAGTACGGCCATCTGCCGTTCCACGAGACGCTCCTGGAGTTAGTGGGCTGCGCCCACATGAACCGGTCGCGAACTGAACAGCACCTCAACGCGCTGGCGGAGGTGTTCGACGCCACTACGGCGGTGGCGAAGACGCCGTTCTCGTTCTCCTCTGACCTGAGCGAGATCGCCCGTCCAATCGCCATTGACGGCACTCGAGAACTGATCGAGCATGGCCTGCACCGGGAAGCAGTGTTCTGGATTGTTGTCACCTACTCCCGCTGCCAAAAGGCGCTCTCGGTTGATGCTCCGGCTGCGCTGCAGCAGGCGTTTGCGCCCGGCTATCGGCAGTTGCTCGGTGACCTCGGCATCACGTCGTTTGCCGACCTCCAACAGCGTGCTGAACAGGTCAATCTGCACCTTGTTCAAGTCTGGGAAGTCGCGGAAGGCATCATGGCAGTGAACCCCGGAATCGCGGAGTAGGAAGCGCGAGCCGCGATAGCGCCACCGGACCGCCAACGTGCCGCCAGCGGCCACGCAAATGAGCTGGGCGCTCCCCCTTGTTTTTATGTCGAGAGCCGTTTGCCGAAGCTCACCAGATGTTCGTCCATATAGCCCAGGCGCTCATAGAAGGCGCACACGTCCAGGTTGTCGTGCCGCACCTGAAGGTTGATCTTCGTCACGCCACGCCGGCCGTCGTAGGCGCCCATCACGGCGCCCACAACTATGCTGCCTGCTTCCGCCACCAGAAAGAGCGAACGGTCTCGCTTGCGCTTCTCGGCAATTTCGGCGCGTAGGTCGAGCCAGGGGCGATCAACGCCAGTGCGCCGCCAGAGAGCTAGCACCGACTCCTGGTCGGTGTCATGGTAGGTACGAATCTGCGGCTTCAAACTCTCGGTTGCTTCACGGCGAATACTCTCCATAGTCAAAACCATCCCGTCGCCAGCGTTTCATCCATTCCCAAGTCTATCCCTGCTAGACTGAATCCGTCGACGGGTGTAGACTTAAGCATGTGAAGTACAGCGACCTCGTCTGGAAGATCCGACAGGCGGCGACAGTGACAGAACGTACCATGTACCACGCTCACGCGGTACGTAACGGCGGCTGGTGGGCAATCGACGTTCCGGAGGCGCCAGGGGCCTTCACCCAAGTACGGCGTCTTGATCAGGCGGAAGCCATGACTCGGGAGATGCTGACCCTCCTGCTGCGCGCGTCTCCCGACAGCTTCAGCATCAGTCTCCAGGTTGAGATACCTAAGGAAGCCTCTGCCCGAGTGGCAGAATGGCGCGCTCTACGCGAATCGGCAGAAACGGCCGAAGCGCAGGCAGCCATCGTAGCGAGCGAACTCGCGTCCACATTGCGCGCAGAAGGTCTGACGGTGCGAGATGTCGGTCGAGTGCTCGGCGTGTCGTACCAACGAGCATCTCAGCTTGCCCACCGCAAGCCGCGACAGACTCGCATTGCCGCCTCAGGATGAGTGCCCCAAGCTGAGTGGCTGCCGTGGCGGAGTAAGGGGAAGCGCACGGGGAGCGCTCCCGTTCAGTCCACGTCGGCCCACAGGTAGCGCATCTCGTCACTCGTCGCCAGCAGTTCGTCCAGCGTTCCCTCTGCCTTGATGCGGCCTTCCTTCAGCACGATGATGTGATCGGCTCGGCGTAGCGCCGCCCGGCGATGGGAGACGGCCAGGCAAGTGGCGTCGGGGCGGGCGAAGAGGCGTTCCCAGAGCAGACGCTCCGTCTCCACGTCCAGCGCGCTGGAGAGGTCGTCGACCACCAGTAACTCCGGTTCGCGCACGAACATGCGCGCCGCCGCCGCGCGCTGGGCCTGTCCGCCGGAGAGCTTGACACCGCGCGTCCCCACCAGGGTGTCGAGCCCGTGCTCCAGCACGGCAATGTCGCGGTCCAGCACGGCGGCATGGACGGCAGCGGGCACGTCGACGTCGTCGGTCGGCAGACCCATCAGCACGTTGTCGCGCAGCGTCTCGCTGAAGAGCCGGGGCACTTGCGGCGTGTAGGCGCTGTGCGGCGGCACGAAGAAGGCCGCCGGGTCGTCCACGGGAGTGGCGTTCCAGGTGATGTCACCCGCCTCTTTGGGCAGCAGCCCCAGCAGGACGCGCAGCAGGGTGGTCTTGCCGGCCCCGATCCGCCCGGTGACGACGGTGAGCGTGCCGCGGCGCAGGCGCAGCGCCACGTCTTTGATGCCGTGGCCGCCAGCAGGGAAATGGTAGGTGAGACCAGTTGCCTCCAGGAGCACAAGCCGATCATCGGCATGGCGTGCCGGCACGCTGCCAACCGGCAAGGGGCCGCGCAGGTGCAGCGGAATGTGCCGGACAAGACGCTGCGGCGGCGCGCCGCGCAGCACCGCTGTCATCCGGCCAAACGAGACGGTGGCCTGCTGGTAGAGCGTGATGTAACGGCCGGCGAAGCGAGTGAACTGGGTCACGTAGGCAAGGTAGGAGACGAAGAGCGCAAAATCGCCAACGGTGAAGCTGCCGGCGCGCATCGCCTGTGCCGCCAGCAGCAGGATGCCGCCCGTGCCGACGCCGACGATGTTGGCGAACGCGGAATCGAGCACCTGGCTGAACACCCGATCGCGCAGGGCAGCCTGGCGCCGCTGCTCGTTGAGGCGGTCCAGATGCTGAATGACGTAGTCCTCACTGCCTGCCACCTGGATCGCCTGCACCGCTTCGAATATCTCGCCGATGGCGCCCGTCACGCGGCCGGTCGCCGTGCGTGTCGCGGCTCGGTAGCGCTGGACGCGCGCGCTCGCTATCTGCACAAGCAGCACCACCAGCGCCAGCGGCGCGAACACCACCAGGGTGATCTGCGGGTTGATGCGCCAGAGGATGACCAGCGCCACACTGCCGAAAACGGCGTAGCCCAGCACGTCCAGGAAGCTATCGGTGAGGAACGCCGCCGCATCGACGTCGTCGCGGAAGCGGCTGATCATCTCACCCGGAGCGGCCAACAAGGCGCCGGCGCCGGGCAGGTCCAGGACGCGGGTGAGCATATTGCGCTGCAACAGCCCGCCAACGCAGAACTGGTGGATGCCGTTGACGGTGAAGGCTCCATAGTTCACGATCGCCCGCACCACCGCGCTGACCACCAGCAGCACCAGCAACGTCGGGATATCGAAGCGGGCCGGTGCGCTGTTCGTCAACACGTTGAAGTACTGCTGGGCAATCAGGCCGGGGATCAGCGGGAAGGCGTACCAGGTCTGCCAGAGCAGGATGTCGGCCAGGTAGAGCCGGCGCTGGTAGGTCACCAGCCCCAGGAAAAACTGCCAGGTCTTCATGCGAAAGCGACCTCCAACCCCGTCTGGAGCAAGTGAGACAGCCGCGAGCGCGGGTCCTGAGACAGGGCAGCGTACCCGCCGTGTTCCACGACCCGCCCGCCATCGAGAATGAGCACGCTGTCGGCACGCCGGATCGTCGCCAGGCGGTGCGCGATGATGATGGCGGTACGGTTCAGCAACAGGCGATCGGTGGCGATTGCCACCAACCGCTCCGTCGCCGGGTCCAGGCGCGACGAGGCCTCGTCCAGGATGACCAGCCCCGGATCGCGCAGGAAGACGCGGGCGAAGGCCAGCAGTTGGCCCTCTCCCGCCGACAGCCCGCCGCCGGCCGTGAGTTCGGTGTCCAGACCGAGCGGCAGCTTGCGGAACCAGGGGCCAAGACCCAACTCCTCCAGCACGGCAACAACACGCTCATTGGCGATCGTCGGGTCGAAGAGCGTGAGGTTGTCGCGCAGCGGGGCGTGGAAGAGCTGCACTTCCTGCGTCACCAGTCCGACCCGCCGCCGCAGTTCGGCCAGGTGCAGCCGGCGCAGATCGACGCCACCCAGCGAGACGGCGCCCTCGTCCGGGTCATGGAAGCGCAGCAACAGGCGGCTGAGCGTCGTCTTGCCACTGCCCGTGTGGCCGAGCACACCCAGCACCTGTCCAGGGGCCAGGGCGACGGAGACGTCCTCGAGCACGCGCTCACCACCGTCGTAGCCGAAGCCGACGCGCTCCAGCGCGACCGCCAGCGGCCCCGCCGGGATCGGCAACCCCTCGCCGTCCAGGATCGTCGGTTGAATCGTCAGCAGCTCCTGCACGCGCCCGATGCTGGCCGCCGCCCGCTGCAAGTCCTGTAGTTGCTGGCGAATCTGCTCCAACGGTTGGCGCAGCAGTTCGGTGTACTGGAAGATCAGATAGACCGTGCCGAGGGTGATCCCCTGTTGGCGAAAGAGCGAGGCGCTCAGGGCCAGGGCGATGGCATTGCCGATGGTAAAGAGGAGCACATTACCACCATCGGCCGTCGCCCAACCCAGGCTGGACTTGATTTCCAGCGGCAGCCAGCCGCGCAGCAGTTCCGAGTGTCGGCGCAACACGTAGCCAACAGCGCCGTTGGCCCGCGTATCCTCCGTGCCTGCCAGCCGCTCGCCCAGGAAGCCAAAGTACTCGGCGCTCTTCTGACGGACGCCCATCCAGAGCGGCACGGTCACGGCGCGCAGGCCCAGCAGCACAAACACCGCCAGCAGCGCGAAGCCGCCAAGCGCCGCGCCAACCAGCACGTGGATGCGAAAGAGCAGCACGATCACGCCGATCAGCAGCAAGAAATTACCCAGCACATAAATAATGAAGCGCGAGAAGAAGTTGGCCAGCGCCGTGACATCGCCGTCGATGCGCTCGATCAGTTCGCCGGGGGTGCGGGCGGCGTGGAAACTGCGATCCAGCCGCAGGCAGTGCCGTGTCAGCGCCGAGCGCAACTCGTTGGTGGCCGCCCAGCCCAGGTTCTCCGCAACGTAGGTCTCGACCACCGCCACCACCTGTGTGACGAGCGCGAGCACGATATAGAGCGCCGCCGCGTAGACCAGGGTGCGCAGCGTACCACCGACCTGCGCCTGATCGATGAAGCGGCGGATGATCTGCGGGTTGATGAGCTGCAAGGTGATGTTGACGACCAGCAGTACACCCAGCAGCAGCACGGAAAGCCGGCGCGACCGCAGATAGCGCCAGAGCAAGGTGAAGTATTGCCGAACCGGGAGCTTCATTCTTCTACCATTCCGTTGGGACCGAACTGTCAGTGTATACGGGCGCGCCTATTGCCCGCGACGTTCTCGCCTATTCCTTGACTTATACGCTGGAGGTAACGCAGCGCTGGACACACGCGATCGCCTGCATCGCCATAGCAGTGTCTCCAGGCGAAGGCGCGGACCTTCGGGCGCAACGACCTGCATGACGCTGACGCTGCAATGGAAAACGCTGCTGTCGATGCGACACCTGCACACGCCTGGGGGAGCGGTACGTGTCGTCGACCCGGTAGGCCGGTCCCAGGCGGTGGGCCGGAAGTTCCTGCGGAGGGTACGACGTGGGCATGTTGGGCAACCGGCGGGAACAACGTCCCGACCAGCGGCTGCCCACCCGACCGGTTCTCGCCGTGGCGTGCTACGCGACCAGTATCCTCGTAACCATCGGGGCGGTTCCTCCTTCTCTCCGGCAGCGCAACACAGGGATACGCCGACAGAGGCTGCCGAACAGTGCGAGCGGAGTATACCGACTACAGCCAACCACGTGCAAGGCGTCTTGCATAGAAAGCGAACGGTATTTATAGGCGTGTGTACAGGGCCGCGATTGCGATCGGCGGCCAAGGCCGAGGGGCGACTGCGGTCGCATTGCGGACCGTTGACGGCAGACCCAAGCGACCGCAGTCGCCCCGCGTAACTTGGCCGCAGACCGCAGTCGCGGCCTTGTATGCTGGGGAACTAACGTCATTTGCTTGCTGAAGACTACTTTGCGGCACCCCCGCGACTACCGCATCACCTCAGCGCTTGTCAGGCGGCCAGCCACCAAAGGGGCAACGTCACGCCAGTCAAAACTCTCAAGAAGGCCAGGGAAGAGATAGTCAGGGAGCATTTCCAGCTGTTCCGGGCGCGCGTAGAGTCGCTGGGTCATCATCTCGTCGAGGTCCGGCACCGGCGCTTCAAGCTCCAGTGCTATAACTGTGGGATCCAGCGCCGCTGCGAGGTAGCCGCGAAATGCACCGCGACCGGTCCCAAAGAGGTGTATAGGCCGTTCGCCAAGCTGCAGTTCGGAGTCGGCGCGTACGAACTCTATGGCTCGCAGGACATCGTAGACGGCCATAGCCGGCAAGCTGTCATCCAGCCAAAGCAGGTCACAGGCCAGCTTGTAGCGCGTGTTGTGCAGGGGAGAATGCGACGTCAGCACGTCCCGCGGCGTTAGCACCCCCGTGCCTCGCACGTCCAGCGCCAGTACTGCCTGCCCGGCTCGGACCCGCTGCAAGCACCAGTCGCGCCGTTGCTCCAGGTCGACAGTGCCCTGGTCGAAGAGCGCGATGACGAGTGAGGCAAAGCGGTCGGTCGCCGGGCGCAACAGCACACCAGCGTTGAGCACATCCTCTTCCGACCACCAGAAACCGTGCAACACCGACACCCCATCAGCCGGCGGACCCGGCAGCCAGCGCGGGAAGAACTCGCGGGCCGGGCGGCGACCACGCTGCACCAGATCCTCCAGCCGGCGGCGGGCCGTTTCAGCACGCTCCGCGCCAGAGTGCGGTGCCCGGCGCGCCCGATATTCGGCTAGATTGAGATCGAAGACCCGCCGCGTCCCTGGCCGGTCGAGCAGGACCTGGCCGCTATCCGTACACTGCAGCGCACCGGCATCAAAGGGGTGAGGCTCGCTGTGATCTACCGATGCGCGGTCGCGCCCGAGCAGATGCTGGACGAAGAACGCGGTCGCCGCCTGGGCGAGCTGCGGGTGGAACTGGTGCGTGCAGGTCGCGCGGACCAGTTCCAGATTCTGCTCGGTGCCCAGCACACCGTAAACACGCCGGGCCCGCTCCACCGTGGCGACGGCGCCTTCGATGTTGAAGAAATCGTAGTCGGCAGCCAGCACCAGCGCCGGCCGCGGCGCCATCACGATGAGGCAGTCTTCGTGGTCGATGCCGGCCGCTGTCCCGCCGGGCAGGTGCTGCTCGGCATCCTGGGCCTGACCGGTCCACATGTAGTCGCGGCGACGGCTGAGTGAGGTCGCCGGAGCGACCGCCGCCAGACGCGACTCCAATAGCATCATCCAGGCGGTTTGCGTGCCGCCACCGCTGCTGCCCGTCATGCCGATGCGCGCGGCGTCGACCTCCGGCCTCTGGCAGAGATAGTCGATGGCCCGCCGAGCGTCCTGCACGAAGTAGCGAATGATCGAGTGCCCGAGCCACCAGCACTGATATCCGGCGTAGGTGTGCTCCGCTGTGCCCCAACGAACGTCCTCCCGTCCAGAGCCATCCAAATAGCTCTTTCGCTCGCCTTGGCCGTAGGGGTCGAGGGCCAGCACAACCAGACCATTGCGCGCCAGTCTTTGGCACACTGCCTGGTAAGTCGGGTGCGCCTTGGCCGCCTCGGCATGGCCGCAGGCGAAGAGCACCGCCCCGGTGGGTTGCGTCAAGTTCGCCGGCAGATAGAGGTTCGCCGTGACGAACACCTCCGGCATACTCTGATAGATCACCTTCTCGACAACGAAGCCGTCGCCCTGAACCGTCCCCCGTTCTTCGGGATTGAGCGGCGTGTCGGAGGGTGGCATGCCGCCGATAGCCGCCAGCGTGCGAGCGCGCACTTGCTCCTGCCAGGCGTACACCTGCGCCGCCGTTACCAGGCGATCCTTGTACCGCTCCCCTTGCTCGAAGAGCGCCTCCGAACGGCGGTACACATGACGCTGCAACTGGAAAGACACGTCGTAATAGCCGTCAAGGTGGGGACGGAAGCCGAGCGGAATCGCTGCAGTCACGGTGGTGTTCCCTTCTATGCCGGACGACCGGTCTAGCTTGCCGGTTCACTGGCAGCCCCGCTCAGGAGTCTCGCCAGCGATTGCACAAGACTGTAGCCGCTTGCTGTCTTGCAAGCAATTAGCTGTCGTCCAGCGACCACGCGGTCTGCCGCCAATCACCATAGCACTGTCCTACCTGAGGGTGAAAGCGACCGCAGTCGCCCTCGTCGCTTGGCGGAGGGTGCCCTCTGGTCCCGCAGTCGCCGCCTTATCGAATTAGCCGATCCGCCTGCCCCCCCCATTGGTCCACCCTGCCGGGTGTGGTAGCGTAGTGGCATAAGGCGACAGTGGTCGTCTACGCCGCAGCATGAGGTACCACGGATGCCGCTGAACGTCGTTGCACCCTGGGCGGAGCCTGTCACCGGCCAACGTGGGTTGTTGACTGCCGACGACTTGGCGCACTTGCCCGACGACCGCTGGAATTACGAACTCGTTGAGGGAAGGCTGGTGCGAATGCCGCCACCGGGGAGCCGGCACGGCCTGTTCGGGATGAAGCTTGCGTTGGCAATCGGCAACTTCGTCGAGGCACGGGCCCTGGGAGTCGTCTTCTTAGCGGAGACTGGATTCCTGCTCAGCCGGGCCGATGAGGCCGATACCGTCCTGGGAGCCGACATCGCCTACGTTCGCCAGGAGACCTTGCCGCCACCGGAGAGACCCGAATGGTTGGGCTATCTCCGCCTGGCGCCCGACCTGGTGGTCGAGATGGCCTCGCCAACGCAGTTTCGGCCCGAACTGGACGCGAAGGCTCGGGCCTGGCTGGCTGCAGGTGTGCGGCTCGTCTGGGTCGTCTGGCCACGCCGAGAAGTAGTCGACGTTTGGCGCGGGGACAGCGTCGCTCCATTCGCCACCGTCGGCGTTGGAGGCGCGTTAGACGGCGCCGATATCTTGCCGGGCTTCACCTTCCCGGTGGCCGACCTCTTTAACTTTGATTAGGGCGTGCCTGGCGACCTGCCGGGGCCGATCACTTCGGGACCGCGATGGTCATTGCACGCAATGCCGTCGACCGCACCCAGTGACCGCTCCCTACTGCCAGCGCAGGTCCAGTTCCTCCAGGATCCCCCGCAGACCGGCGAAAGACTCTCGGCTGCCTTGCTCTTTGCTGCCGCCGGCCGGTTGGTAGTGCGTTTCCAGGGCGATCACGCCGCTGTAGCCGTCGTGCTGCAAGGCGGTCAACTGGCCGCGATAGTCGCCTGGCCGCTGCCGATGGGTTGCCAGGCTGAGGAATCGTCGGCCTGGCGGACGGCGTCCTTGACGTGGACATGGCTGATCCAGGGACGCACGGCGGCGTAGCCATCGGGGTAGGGGTGTTCCTCGCCGGAGACGAGCGCATTGCCGATATCCCAGATCGAGCGTAGCGCCGGCGAATTGACCGCCAGCATGAGGTCCCGCGTCTCAGCGCCGGTCCCCACCAGGCAACTCTTGACATTCTCGAAGCCGAGCAGCACGCTGGACTGCCGGCGGGTATGGAGGCGGTGACGCACGGCGGTGACTGGGCAGCAGGAGCGCATATTGCCGCGCAGCAGTTGCTCAGTCCCTCCTCTGGCGCGCGACCGACGGCGCTGTTCGCCACGAACGATCTGCTAGCCATCGGGGCGATGCGAGCGATCCGCGACTGGGGCTTACGCATCCCTGAGCAGATTGCCGTCGTTGGTTGCGACGACGCCGAGTTCGCCGGCTATCAGGAGCCGCCCTTGACGACCGTCCATCTGCCCATCGAAGAGATGGCAGTCCGGGCGACCTCCATCCTGCTCGACCTGATCCGCCAGCGCGTGACGGCGCCGATCCAGGGGTCGTTTCCGGCCCATCTGGCGGTACGCCGCTCCAGCGGACCGCCCGCGAGAATAGGGGAAGTTGAGCAAGGGTTAACAGGGCCGCGACTGCCGTGAAAGTCCCCAACCAACCGAGCTGCTATCCGACGACCAGGCGCTACTTTCATTGGTGGTGGTCGTCCGAAGGACGGGGGTTACTGCGGTCTTGGAGGGGCCTCCGGCACGGCAGTGCTGTCTTTGGGTCGGGGGCGCCCACGCAGTGGGACCTCAGTCGCGGCTCTGTCCTCCAGCCACCAATCGTCCCGCCACCTGCTCCGCCGCGTGCAGCGCCTGCTCGATATCGTCCGCCGCGATGCCGTAGTGAGTCACGAAGCGGATGCGCCGGGCGCCGATGTGCAGGGCCAGGACACCGCGCTCCGCCAGCAGCGTTACGCCAGCGGCGGCCGCTGCTGCGGTCGGCAGGTCAGCCATGACGATGTTGGTCTGCACCGTCTCCAGCGCCACCTCAAAGCCATCCAGACGTAACAGCCCTTCTGCCAGGCGCCGCGCGTCGGCGTGGTCCTCCGCCAGACGCTCGGTCATCGTGTCGAGCGCCACCAGCACTGCGGCGGCCAGCACGCCGGCCTGACGCATGCCGCCGCCCAGTTGCTTGCGCCTGCGGCGCGCGCGCGCGATGAACTCGCTACTCCCCGTCAGCAGTGAGCCAACCGGCGCCGCCAGCCCTTTGGAGAAGCAGAAGTTGACGCTGTCGGCTGTCTCCGCCAGGTCCCGCGCCGGCACACCGAGGGCAACGGCAGCGTTGAAGATACGGGCACCGTCCAGGTGGACGGAGAGGCCATAGTGATCCGCTACGTCCCGAATTCGGCGCAGCTCGACGGGCGTGCTGACCACGCCGCCGGCGTAGTTATGGCTGTTCTCCACGCAGATCAGCCGCGTACCGGGCGTGTCGATGGACGTGCCCTGGATGGACGCCGCCACCCGTTCGGCATCGAGCTTGCCGTTGGCATCAGGCAGCACGTGGGCGACCAGTCCTCCCAACTCTGCCAGGCCGCCAACCTCGTTTAAAAAGATGTGAGAGTTCTCGCCCAGCATGACGCTCTCGCCGGGCCGGCAATGGGTGGTGATGGCGGCGAGGTTGCCCATAGTCCCGGTCGGCACGAAGAGGCCGGCTTCTTTGCCCAGGAGCACCGCGCCGCGTTGTTCGAGCGCGTTGATCGTCGGGTCTTCCCCGAAAACGTCGTCGCCCACGGCCGCTTTGGCCATCGCCTCGCGCATCTCCGCTGTCGGCATCGTCACCGTGTCGCTACGTCAATCAATCCTGGGGGGCAAGGCCGACACTCCTCTCAGGGCAATTTCACCACCCTGCGCGGTGAGATAGGATGGCGGGGTAGCCGAGGCGGGCTCGGTTGGTGGGGAGGGAACGATCGGCTTATTGCCGAACGATGCCTTAGCCCTTACCGAGCTGTTTCGCCAACTGTGCCGTGCAAAGCTGCTGCAACTGGCTGAGCGCATCTTGCGCTGTGAGCTGCCCCTGGAAGACCTTGATATACTGCGTTTGCCAGTTGTCCGAGAAAAAACCTTCAATGGGATCGACCGGGTCGGCCCAGAACTCGTCGGCGGTGGTCGTCGACTGCGTGTAGAAATCGAGTCCGGGGTACTGCTTGACGTTGACTTTGGCCAGGAAGGACTTGCGACCGCCGAGCCAGCCCTCCCCATCGAAGATGATCTGCTCGGACGCCTCGCCGGTGAGGTACTCCGCGAAGGCGAATGCCTGATCCGGGTGCGGCGATCCCTTGGGAAGAACAGCGAAGTGTCCACCGGCGGACTGGATTTTCTTGCCCTTGCGGTCGGCGCTCACGGGCGCCCAGGTGTACACATAGTGCTTGGTCGGGGCCAGTTGAGTGAGGGAGCCGGGCGTCCAGTAGCCGTTGATTTGCATCGCCTGGGTGCCCATAACAATGCCCGCTTTGGCGCCGGTCCACTTGCCGTTCGTCTTGCGGAAGGTCTGGTCTGCACCGCAGCGTAGCCGCCGGCGGCGTCGTAGAAGCTCTTGATCGTGGTAAGCGCATCCGTGAGTTGCGGAGTCACCAGGTTGAACTTCCCGGCGCCTTCGTCGTAATAGCCGGTCCCCAAACCAAAGGACGGCCCCCAGAAGAAGGGATCACCACCAGATGCGGAGCCGCCCATAGCGTCCAATGGGTCTAAGCCAAGCTGGGTAATCGCCTTAGGAGCCGTCACGGAATAACTTTTACAATTGAGGGCGTCAGGGCGGGCG
>DAIMXP010000114.1:0-19921 GCA_036734945.1 Chloroflexota bacterium | reverse complement strand
GGAGGCGTGGATAGCGGCGGAGGACATCGTGCAGCGTCCAACTGGCGAGAATGACCTCGCCGTTGTCTTGCTCGCCAGGCCCGGCGAACACCTCAGGTCGTTCCGGCGTCATGCTTGCCATCCTAGCGCCCAGCGCCCCTCTTCGCTGATCCGATCCGGCGTCCAGCGCGGGTCCCATACCAGATCAAGCTGCACGTCACCGATGCGGGGGAGCATGTCCTGCAGCACCTCCTGCACCGCCTCGGCGATACTCTCGTGGAGCGGGCACCCCGGCGTCGTCAGGGTCATGGTGATGCGGACATCGGCCTCGTCGACCGCGACCTCGTAGATCAGGCCAAGGTCGACCACGTTGATGCCCAACTCTGGATCGATGACTTCTTTGAGCGCTTCCAGGACGAGCGCCTCGTTCACGAGCATCATCACCATGCTTCACCTCCAATACGCCGTATGAAAGGTGTACCGTCCGGTACGGGGCGTTGTCTTTGCGCTGGCGCAAGGATGGGGCACAGATCGCCCTAATTGGTAGACGCACCCCCTCAGCTCGCCGACCTCGGCTCCCCGTCGGCAATGGCGAAAATGTCGCCAGGGCCAATCTGGGTGAGGATGGCCGGCGGCAAGGGGGCAAAGAGCCGGACGGAGGTGAGAAAGGCAACGCGCTCGGCTCCGCCCCAGCGAGGGATCCTGCCCGTCATAGCGCGCGGATCCTGGCCGGCTGCGGCCCCCGACGCAGCGCCTTGGCCACGGTGATCATCGCTGTTACTGAACCTCTCGCTCAGCCCGTCCATGCTCACCATAAGAGCAGACCAGGCAGTCCGCGGCCAGCAACGATGGGACACGTGTGACAAAAGTCATAGCGTAGGCGACAGCCCTGGCCGATACTCTCCGTAGCACCGCGACCGCCGCGGCGTCCAGGCATAAAGACGTATAGTGAAGGCAGTGGGGAATGATACGGAAGACACTTCCGGTTTTGCCCCAGTCACCAACCCATGCCGCCTTTGCTCCATCCTCTAACCTTATCACGACCCGGTTGGAAGCGCTCCGTCGTTGGGCGCAGCAAGGGTCGCTCTGGCCGCTGCCGTTTGGGACGGCCTGCTGCGCCATCGAGTTTATGGCGGCAGCCTCGCCGCGCTATGATATTGGCCGCTTCGGCTCCGAGTTGCTCCGCTGGAGTCCGCGTCAATCCGATCTTTTGCTGGTGATGGGGACGATCACCGACAAGATGGTTCCGGCCCTCAAGCTGATCTACGATCAGATGCCGGACCCGAAGTGGGTGATTTGCATGGGTGCGTGTGCGATATCGGGTGGCTTCTACCGCTCCTACCACGTCGAGCAGGGCATCGATGAACTCATCCCGGTCGATGTCTACATTCCCGGTTGCCCGCCAACGCCGGAGGCACTTCTGCAGGCCATCGTCAAGCTGGAGGAGGAGATCACGCGCGGCACGCCCCACCGCGGAGCCGCCACTGCCGATCCGGCGGACCGCCGTCATACGCGCCTGAACGATGCCTCCGTGACCACGCTGGACCCTCCCACGCCGGCACTCGTCGCCTATGCCTCGGCGCGAGAACAGGTGGACCAGCCGCTCGTGCAGCGGCTACGGGCGCAGTTCGGTGACGCGATCCTGGCATCGTGCGACTTTCGAGGTGACCTGGCGATCACGGTACGCCCTGATGCACTAGTCGCGGTCTGCCGGACCTTGCGCGACGATGCCGATCTGCGCTTCGATCTGCTGCTCGACATCTGCGGTGTCGACTATCTCATCCGCGTCCCGCGCTTCGACGTGGTGTACCACCTCACCTCGCTCGAGCACGACCACCGCGTTCGGCTGAAAGTGCCGCTCCCCGAGGGCGATCTGGAGGTTGACTCGGTCGTCTCCATCTGGAAAGGCGCCAACTGGTTCGAGCGAGAGGCCTACGACCTCTACGGCGTGCGCTTCCGCGGCCACCCCGATCTGCGACGTATCCTGACCCATGACGGCTTTGGCAGTCACCATCCGATGCGGCGGGACTACCCTCCCGGCCTGCGCCAGCCCTTCGAGCACTCCGTCAACCTGCCCATCGCCGAGCGATCACCGGCCGGTGAGCAACCGCTGCTTGACGAGCAGCCACTGATCCTCAATATTGGTCCATCCCACCCGGCCATGCACGGCGCCTTCCGCATCATGGCCGAGCTGGATGGCGAGACGGTCAAGGACGCCGACATCGAGCTAGGCTACCTGCACCGCAACTTCGAGAAGATGGCGGAGACGCACACCTACTGGCAGGTGATCCCCTACTGCGACCGCCTCAACTACATGTCGAGCATGTGCAACAGCGTGGGCTTCGCCATGGCGGTGGAGAAGCTGCTCGGGGTCACGATCCCCAAGCGGGCGCAGTATCTGCGGGTTATCCTCTGTGAGCTCAGCCGGATTATGGATCATGCAGTCTGCATCGGCACCAACATGGTCGACATGGGCCTGATGAGCGATTTCTTCTACCTCTGGAACCTACGCGAGCAAATCTACGATCTGCTGGAGGAGTGCTCCGGGGCGCGCATGATGGTGAGCTACGTCCGTATCGGCGGGCTGGCGGAGGAGGTCCCCGCGGACTTCGCCGAGCGTGTGCGCGCCATCCTGGCTGCGATACCAGATGTCGTGCGGGATACCGACCGGCTGATCACGCACAACTCCATCGCCCGGCAGCGCATGCGCGGCATCGGCGCCATCTCGCGCCAGGATGCGATCGCTTACGGGTACACCGGGCCCTGCCTGCGTGCCACGGGCGAGCCGTATGACGTACGCAAGGCGCACCCGTACTACGACTACGACCGCTTCGACTTCGCCATCCCGGTCGGGTCGCACGGCGATACCTTCGACCGGTACCTGGTGCGGCTGGAAGAGATGCGGCAGAGCGCACGAATCGTCGAACAGGCGCTGGGTGGCCTTCCGGACGGCCCGATCATCGTGGACGACCGGCGTGTCGCCCTGCCGCCGAAGTACGAGGTCTACACCAACATTGAGGCGCTGATGGCGCACTTCAAGCTGATAATGGAGGGCATCCGGGCGCCGGTCGGCGAGGTCTATGGCTACAGCGAGGCCGCCAACGGCGAATTGGGCTTCTACATCGTCAGCGACGGTGGCAAACGGCCGTACCGTGTGAAGGTCCGTCCACCGTGCTTCGCTGTGTACCAGGCGTTCCCCCAGATGCTGCGCGGCATGATGATCGCCGATGTGATCGCGACCGTGGGGAGCCTGAACATTATCGCTGGCGAGCTGGACCGATGAGCCTGCTGTCCTCCGAGACACTTGCAGCGATCACGGCGCTACGGCAACACGGTCCGACGCCGCAGAGTGCGCTGCTCACTGCGCTGCGCTTGACGCAGCGAGAGCGGGGCATGGTGGGACCGGCGGAGGTGGAGGAGCTGGCCGGTGTGCTCAATCTGTCACCGGCCGTGGTGGAGGGCGTAGCCCGCTTTTACGACCAGATCACCGGTGAACCGACCGGGCGGCATGTGGTCGCCCTCTGTCGCGGCATCGCCTGTTTCCTGCGCGGCAGTGACGCCGCCCGAGAGCAACTGGAGCAACTCTTGCACGTCCGCCCCGGCGAGACGGCCGGCGACGGGCAGCTGACCTTCCAATTGGTTGAGTGTATCGGCGACTGCGACCACGCGCCCGCGGTGATGCTGGACGACACCTTCCTCGGCGCGTTCTCGCCCGAGCGGCTCAGCGTAGCACTGGCGCAGGCGAAGGCAGGACGCTGATGCCCGCACTGCTCACCGTCAACACCGGCCAGGCGGACCAGCCCCAGTTAGCGGCCGCGCGCTCACGCGGCGCTTATGGGGCCTTGGAGCAGGCGCTCGCCATGCGCCCCCAGGACATCATCGCGGAGGTGACGACCTCGGGCCTGCGCGGCCGGGGCGGCGCCGGCTTCCCGACCGGCCGCAAGTGGAGCTTCCTGCATCCGGTACCCGGCCATCCCGTCTACCTGCTCTGCAACGCCGACGAGAGCGAGCCCGGCACCTTCAAGGACCGCTATCTCATGGAGCGCGATCCCCACCTGGTGCTGGAAGGCATCGCCATCGCCGCCTATGCCATCGGCGCGCACATCGCTTACGTCTACCTACGCGGCGAATACCGGAGCGTCGGGGACATCCTGGCCCGGGCGCTGGCAGAGGCGCGAGCGGCCGGGGTCCTCGGCGAGACGCTGCTCGGATCCTCCCATGCGCTCGACATCCGGCTACAGCTCGGTGCGGGTGCCTACATCTGCGGCGAGGAGACCGGGCTGATCCAGTCGCTGGAGGGCAAGCGCGGCTATCCCCGCGTCCGTCCTCCCTTCCCGGCGGTCCATGGCTTCATCGACGAGCCAACCGTCGTGAACAACGTCGAGACGCTGGCGAATGTGCCCTGGATCCTACGCGAGGGCGGCGCCGCCTTCGCCAACCTTGGCACGGAGCGCAGCCCCGGCACCAAGCTCATCAGCGTCTGTGGGTCCGTCAACCGGCCCGGCGTCTACGAAGTGGATATGGGCTACCCTGTCGCAGCGTTTCTGGCACACGAAGCTGGCGGCATCCTGAATGGTCGAACGCTCAAAGCGCTGATCCCCGGCGGTACCTCCGTGCCGATACTCACTTCAGCGGAAATCGCTGGCGTGACCCTGGACTACGAGTCGATGCGACAGGCCGGTACGCTGCTCGGGAGCGGCGGGATGATCGTCTTCGATGAGACGGCCTCAATGCCGCACGCCCTCGCCACTATCGCCGGCTTCTACGCCCACGAGTCCTGTGGTGAGTGCACGCCCTGCCGGGAAGGAACCGGCTGGTTTCGCTGGATCCTGGAGCGCCTGCTGGCCGGTACAGGCCGGCCGGACGACCTCGACCGGCTCCTGCGGCTCTGTGACAACATCGAAGGGCGCACCATCTGCGGCCTGGGCGACGCTGCCGTTCAGCCGGTGCGCAGCTTTCTCACCAAGTTCCGCCCGGAGTTCACCGCACTCCTCCCAGCAACCGTGGATGCCAGGCCGGAGTGGCAGCGGCACGGCCACGGACCGCGTACGGCCCGCCTTGGCGCGCCAGCGGCCGAGGCGGCAGCATCCGAGCCGGTCACCGGCCCGCCCGCGGCACGCTACTAGACCAACGAGCAGAGACGGAGGACGGCATGCCGCTGTTGACGATCGACGATCATCCCATTGAGGTAGAACCGGGCGCGCTGATCATCCAGGCCGCTGATCGGCTGGGGATAGAGGTCCCGCGCTTCTGCTATCACCCCGACTTGCGGCCCGAAGGAAACTGCCGCATGTGCCTGGTGGAGGTGCAAGGATATCCTCGGCTGACGGTCGCCTGCGCTACGCCGGTTGTCGACGGCATGGTGGTGCGCACGCCCCATACGAGTGAGCAGGTGCAGACGGCAGTACGCGGGGTTCTGGAGTTCCTCCTCCTCAATCACCCGCTGGACTGCCCGATCTGCGACCAGTCCGGTGAGTGCTCGCTCCAGGATTTTTATCTGCATCCCCACTACGGGCTGCATCACAGCGAGGTCGACCCGTCAGAGAAAGTGCGCAAGCGTAAAGTGATCGATCTGGGGCCGATGGTCGTCCTGGATTCCGAGCGCTGCGTCCTGTGCTCGCGCTGCGTCCGCTTCTCGGCGGAGGTCTCCGGGGCCGCGGAGTTGCAGTTCGTCAACCGGGGGAACCACGTGGAACTCAAGGCGTTCGAAGACCGCGCCCTGGCCGATCCCTACGCCGGCAACCTCGTCGACATCTGTCCCGTCGGCGCGCTGACCAGTAAAGACTTCCGCTTCAAGCGTCGCGTCTGGTACCTGCAACACACCGACTCGGTATGCGCCGGCTGCAGCACTGGCTGCAATGTCCGCATCGATCACTTTCAGGGCAAGATCGAGCGGGTCGTGCCGCGCCGCAATCCGCAGGTAAACAAGAGCTGGCTGTGCGACGAGGGTCGGATGAGCTTTCACGCTCTGACGCGGGGGACGCGCATTATCCAGCCGCGCCAGCGACAAGACAGCGGCTGGCGTGATGTCGATTGGGAGACGGCGCTCGCCGCCGCTCATGATGGCTTGCACACTTCGCCCTCGGTGGAGACACCGGCCACCGTCGGTGCACTTGCTTCAACTTCTGCCACCAACGAGGCCCTGTTGTTGTTCAAGCGCTACGTCACCCGTTCCTTCGTCGCGCCCCTGCTGGATTGCCGCTTCGGGCAGGAGGAACAATGGGTTGAGGAGCGGCAAGACGCGCTGCTGCGCCGCCGCGACAAGCACCCCAACACGCGCGGCGCCCTGCTGCTCGGGTTTGCCCGGGCCCCGGAAGGTGGTCTCCGTCAGATGACCGAACTGGCACGGCAGGGTGGGCTTGCTGCCGCCCTCGTGCTCTATCTGCCGCCGCTGGTCGGCGAAGAAGACCAGGCGGCGCTGGAGTCGCTCCGTGAGCTGCTGGGCCACGTGAGCTTTGGCGTGGTGCTCACCACCCATGAGGCGGACTGGCTGCAGCCGGCATCGGTGGTACTGCCGATCACCACCTGGGGCGAGGAGGGGGGGACCTTCACGAACTACGCCGGCATCGTCCAGCAGGTTAACCGAGCCGTGTCGGCGCCCGGTTTGGCGCGCCCTGCTGTGGAGGTACTTTCCGGCCTGCTGCAACGCAGCGCGGGATTGGCGAGATCTCTGGCGCCGGCCGAGGTGTTCAGCGACGTCGTGACGGAAGTGCCAGCCTACGCCGGACTGACGTACGATGGGCTGACCAGCCGGTCGGCCACTGTGTACCCGCCGGAAGGAAGGATGTCATATGGCCAAGAAGGATTTGCCGGTCGTTGACGTGAGCGCCGCGGCGGGATCGGACGACCGGCCCCTTGTCGGCGCCGCCCACACGATCGCGGGCATGGGCGTGACACTCAAGCATATGGTGCGCTCCTTGCGCGGCAAGGAGGGTGTCACGATCCAGTACCCAGAGCAACGAAAACCCTATTCGCGGCGCTTCCGCGGCGTCCACACCTTGACGCAGCGTGAGGACGGCTCGCTCAAGTGCGTGGCCTGCTATCTGTGCGCCACCGCCTGCCCGGCCGAGTGCATCACCATCGAAGCGGCGGAATCACCGCGCAAGGACGTGGAGAAAGTGGCGTCGCGTTACGAGATCGACCTGTCGCGGTGCATCTTCTGCGGCTTCTGCGTGGACGCCTGCCCGGAAGAGGCGCTCCTCATGACCCGCGAGTACGATCTCACCACGCCCGAGCGCGACCAACAGCTGGCCTACGGCATTAACGAATTGACGCAGCGACCGGAGATTGCTGCCTACGGCGCCGGTTATCGCCCGCACGTGCAGTATCCGCTGGTCGAGAGTTACCTGCCTGGTCAGCACCAGCCTGAGCCAGACACTTCAGGACGGCAAACTCCCTGAGCGCCGGCAGTAGGCCCGCTTGATCGAGTATAAGCGCCGGGGCCCAGGGGCGGTCCTCACGGAAGTACGTGCCGGTCGGTACGACGATACCGGGTGGGTACAACTGCTGACCATGCTCGTTAATCTCGACCGGCCGGCTGAACGTCACACGATCCATCGCCACTCGCCATCCCTTCGCAGTCGCTCGCCGACATCAATGGTCACGGCCGGCCAACCCCACCGGCTTGATCAGTGAACCATATCAGACGATTTCAGTAGGAGTTTTACCGACGGGAGCAACCACTGTCTTTGCGCTAGCGCAAAGAGCATGCATGAGTCAAGGAGTTAGCATGGCTGGTACTGAGCGGGTCGGTCCCGCCAGGCTCTGCCCGGAGGGAACAGGCACTTGACCACGGGGAGCGTGAGGCGGCAGGCCTCCGTCAGGTCTGGATGACGACGGTATCGGGGAGAGCAGGCGTGACCACCACGATCAATCTCGGCTACCCACGCATCGGCGCCAAGCGCGAACTGAAACGTGCTCTGGAAGGGTACTGGAAAGGTACCCTGTCTGCGGCACACCTGCAGCGCGTGGCAGCCGTCATCCGGTCGACCAATTGGCGCATCCAGCGGGACGCCGGTATTGACCTCATCCCGTCCAACGACTTTTCGCTCTATGACCATGTGCTCGATACCATGGCGCTCGTCGGCGCGGTGCCACCGCGCTTCGGCTGGGATGGAAGTGCGGTCGACCTCGACCTCTACTTTGCCATGGCTCGAGGCGGGCAGGGTCACGGACACGACGTTCCTGCGCTGGACCTGACGAAGTGGTTCGATACCAACTACCACTATCTGGTGCCGGAGTTCTATCGCGGGCAGCAGTTTCGCTGGGCCAGCAGGAAGCCGCTGGACGAGTTCGCCGAGGCCCGGGCGCTGGGCGTTGGGACACGCCCGGTGCTCCTTGGGCCAGTCAGCTTCCTCTTACTCGGGAAAGTAGCGGACGAGCACAGCAACTTCGACCCGTTGGTGGAGTTGCTGGATCCACTGCTGGCGGTGTACCGGGAGGTACTTGCGTCCCTGGCCGAGCGGGGAGCGGCCTGGGTCCAGTTCGATGAACCGTGCTTCGTGCAGGATCGTGGCCCGCGCGAACTGGCAGCACTCCAGCACGCCTACCAGGTACTCGCCGCGTCGAAGGGCAGCACGCGGGTGCTGATTCAGACGTACTTCGGTTCCGTCGGCGAGGCATACGAAATGCTGGCCGGCCTACCGGTGGATGCTCTGGGACTCGATTTGGTACGGGGTACCGCCAACCTGTCAATGATTGAGCGCTACGGCTTCCCGGATGACAAGCGATTGGCGGCCGGCATCGTGGATGGTCGCAACGTCTGGCGTAACGACCTCACCACTTCGCTCGACACGCTGGATCGACTTGTCCGCCACGTGCCATCGGAGCGCCTGATCATCGGGACCTCCTGCTCGCTCTTGCACGTCCCTCTTGACCTCAACCTGGAAACGATGCGCACCCTTGATGAGGAGCTGCGCCCCTGGCTCGCCTTCGCCCGCCAAAAGTTGGACGAGGTAGCCATACTCCGGCGGGGGATGGATGAGGGACGAACCACCATCGCTACCGCTCTGACAGACGCGCAGCATGCTACAGAGTCTCGCCGCGTTTCCGAACGCACGCGCACGCCGGCCGTCCGAGCGCAGGTGACGCAACTCGGTCCGACCGAAGCGCGTCGTGCATCCCCCTTCGCCCAACGCCGCTCCAGACAACATGCTACGCTGCGGCTGCCACGCTTCCCGACGACGACGATCGGCTCCTTTCCTCAGACGGCAGAGGTACGGCAGGCCCGGGCCCAGTTCGCCGGTGGGGCGATGTCCGCCGAGGAGTACGATGGGTTCATTGCCCGGCAGGTCGAGGCGGTGATCCGCCTCCAGGAGGAGATTGGGCTCGACGTGTTGGTCCACGGGGAGTCCGAGCGCAGCGATATGGTTGAGTACTTTGGCGAGCAACTGGACGGTTTCGCCTTCACCGAACACGGGTGGGTGCAGTCCTATGGCTCACGCTGCGTGCGGCCGCCGATCCTGTACGGGGATGTCCGTCGCACGCAGCCCATGACGGTACGCTGGGCAACCTACGCCCAGTCCCTGACGCCGAAGCCGGTAAAGGGCATGCTGACTGGGCCAATCACCATGCTGAACTGGTCCTTTGTGCGCGATGACCAGCCTCGTGCAGAAACGGCCCGGGCGGTGGCGCTGGCTCTCCGCGAGGAAGTGGCGGACCTGGAAGCGGCCGGCATCCGTGTGATTCAGATCGATGAGCCCGCGCTGCGCGAGGGGCTGCCGCTGCGGCGTGCGGAACGGGCGGCCTATCTCGACTGGGCAGTGCAGGCGTTCCGCCTCGTCTCCTCCGGCGTGCGCGACGAGACACAAATCCACACCCACATGTGCTACAGCACGTTCGGCGACATTATCGACGCGATCAGCGACCTCGACGCCGACGTACTTTCCATCGAGCATGCGCGTTCCGATCTGGACCTGCTGGAAGACTTCCGTCGTGCACACTACGCCAAAGAGATTGGCCCCGGCGTTTACGATGTCCATTCACCGCGCGTTCCGACGGTTGAGGAGATGATCGCCAACCTCCGTGCCGTCCTGACCGTCATCGATGCCGACCTGCTCTGGGTCAATCCCGATTGCGGCCTCAAGACACGCGACTACCCGGAAGTGACGGCCGCGCTGCGGAACATGGTTGCTGCTGTTCGTCTGCTTCGCGACTCAGAGGCATGATCCGGCAGTAGCATCTATGTCCTTTGTCATCCTTCGATTCGGGGCTGGCGCAGGTGCAGCGCAGCCAGGATAGCGCTGGTTGCCGATGCGTTGTTGAGCGTGTAGAAGTGAATCCCGGGCGCTCCGTGGCGGAGAAGTTCCTCGCATTGCAGCTTGGCGTAGGCGGTACCCAGCTCCGCGACCGCGTGCGGGTCGTCAGCCCGAGATTCCAGCTCACGGCGGAGCGCTCCTGGAACGGTGGTGCGTGGGTCCAACGAGACGATTCGTTCCACGACACGAAGATCGGTGATCGGCAGGATACCCGGGATGATTGGAATACGGATGCCGGCAGCACGCGCCCGTTCGAGGAAGGTGAAGTAATGGACGTTCTCGAAGAAAGCCTGGGTGATCAGGAACTCAACGCCGGCCTCCACCTTCTGCACTAGGTGATCGATGTCCTCCTCGAGTGTCGCGCTCTCCGGGTGGCCCTGGGGATAGCACGCGCCGCCGATGCAGAAGTCGTAGTGGGCCGCTATAAACGCTGTCAATTCCGAGGCACGGGCGAAGCCATCAAGCGGCGGTACGGCGCGCGGCTCGTGCCGCGGCGGATCGCCGCGGAGCGCCAGCACGTTCTCGATCCCATTGGCGGCAAATGCGTGCAGCCGGGCGTGCAGCTCGTCGCGCGCCGTACCGAGGCAGGTCAGGTGGGGCATCGCCTCAATGCCCAACTCGCCCTTGATGCGGGTCACGATCTCCAGGGTGCGCCGTCTCCGCCGTGCTCCCGTGCTGCACGTCACCGACACAAACAGTGGGTTCAGGCGGCGGAGGCGCTGGATGGTCTCCAGCAACGCCGGCACGCCGTCCTCGGAGTACGGCGCATAGAACTCGCAGGAGAAGCTTGGCCGGCTTTGCGCAAGAGCCTGAGCAATCCTCATGGCGCCTCTGCCCCTCTCATGCATAGTCGGCCTGGCCGACGAGAAACCCTGAAGATACGCCAGGGGCGGAGACCACGCCGCGGCGGCTCAGGCGCGCAAGAGCCGCATTCCATTCAGGATCACCAGAATGACCGACGCTTCGTGGACGAACATACCGCCGGCCATCCGCACGTCGCCCAGGAGCACGCCGACCAGCAGTGCCCCGACGGTCAGCACCGCAAACGCAATATTCTGACGGACTATCCGCACCGTGGCCTGTGCGAGCCGGATGGCCTCCGGCAGCTGCAGCAGGTCGTCCGTCATCAGTACGATGTCTGCGGTTTCAATCGCAACTGCAGTTCCCGCAGCCCCCATCGCGATGCCGACATCAGCCGCTGCCAGCGCAGGTGCGTCGTTGATGCCGTCGCCGACCATGCCGACGACGTGACCATCCTGCTGGAGCCGCCGCACGAGCGCCAGCTTGCCCTCCGGCAGCAGGCCGGCATGGATCTCCGTGATACCAACTTGATGGGCGATGGTTTCGGCGGCATGGCGGTTGTCGCCCGTCAGCATCGCGATGCGCCGCACCCCAATGGCTTCGAGCTTTCGGATAAGCTCTGCCGCTGTCGTGCGACCCGTGTCGGCGACACCAAGAAGTCCGATCATGACGCGATCTACCGCCACCAATAACGCGGTGGTACCGGCCGTCTGCAGACGGACAAGGTGCTCGGCGGCGTCAGGACTGGTGGAGACGCCGAGTTGGCCCAGAAAACCCGGAGTGCCGACCGCGATGGTGTGCCCGTTGTACGTCGCGCGGACGCCCCGACCCGGGTAGCTGGCGAAGGTGACGGCGGGCGGCAGCGCACCCATGGTCTGGGCAGCCGCCATCACCGGCCGGGCCAACGGGTGCTCCGATCCACCCTCGGCGATCGCGGTCCAGCACAGCACGCGCTGCTGGGCCGCGTCCCAACCGTCAGTGGCCGCATCGCTTGCGCGGCATGGTAGGTCCGGCGCCGGAGACACGGCCACGACATCGGTAAGACGGGGCTTCCCCTCGGTGAGCGTGCCGGTCTTGTCTAGAGCCAGCACTGTGATCCGGCTGATCATCTCCAGTTGCTCGCCTCCCTTGATGAGGATACCCCGCTGGGCCGCCCGGCCGATGCCTGCCACGGCCGCAACCGGCGTCGCCATGACCAGCGCGCCCGGGCAACCGATGACCAAGAAGGTAAGCGCCAACTCGATGTGATGGGTAAGAAGAAAAGCGGCGCCGCTCAGCGCCATAATGGCAGGCGTATACCAGCGGGCAAAGCGTTCGATGGTTCGTTGCAACGGGGCCGCTTGCTCCTGTGCCTCCTCGACGCGCTCGACGATCCGTGCAAGCGCTGTGTTGCTACCAGTGCCCGTCGCGCGAAGCCAAAGTAGACCGTCTTGATTGATCGTACCCGCGTAGACCACTGCGCCCTTCGCCTTCTCAACCGGCACGGGCTCGCCAGTCATCATACTCTCGTCCACCACAGCATGCCCGCGCAGCACCGCGCCGTCGACCGGAATACGACTGCCCGGCTTGACCACAACGGTCTCGCCAACCTGTACGTCATCCGCCGGAAGCTCGACCTGCCGCCCGTTGCGCCACACCACGGCGACGGTCGGTGTCAGATCGAGGAGCCGGCTGAGCGCCTGGCGGGTGCGGCCGAGCAAGCGCGCCTCCAAATAGGCCCCGAGCAAAAATAGGAACGTGACGGCAGCTGCTTCCCAGTACTCACCGATCAGGAGTGCGCCTGCAGCAGCCACGGTCACCAGGAGTTCAATCGTGGCCTGACGCCGACCGAGGCTATGCCAGGCCCGCACGGCGGTTTCTGCACCGGCAAGTAGGGCGGCGCTGATCATCAGAGCGGCGCGGAGCGATGACAACTGAAGCAGCCAGCCGCAACCGAGCGCTGCTACGATGAGGCTGCCACTCAGCACCATCAGCCAGAACCGGCGTCGGGCAGGGGAGGCGAACCAGACGGCGTATCTATGCATCAGAACGTTGCAGCCTTCGCTTCGTAGCCCGTGGATCGGACAACCCGGACCAGATCGCCGACGCTCACCCGTTCCGGGTCATGCCAGACTTCGATGCGACCGGTCGCGAAGTGAACCCGGGCGGTTTCCACGCCAGCGGTGCGGAGCGCCTGCTCAATCTTGTCCACGCAGGACGGGCACGTCAGGTCACGGCTGCGAAGTACCGTTTTCATGGTTCCATTCTCCCAGGTGTTTATCGGCTTCTCTCTGCCCATAGCGTACGGCGGCCCTGTCGCGTGGTGAATGATCCAGGTCAATTTGCCGCACCTGCGTGCTCATCCAGCAGTATTCGACGCTGAGGACCACGAGCATCCGTCACGCGGGTGGCAGTGCGCGCAGCCTGGGGCGGCGCACACTGACCTGGCTGTGCCACGTTCAGATTAGGAACAACGTCCAGCTCACACCTGACGGTCTTCCGCAATGTTCGCCAGGCGCACCCCGTCGGTAATAGCAACCCAGCGGCGTCCGCTGTGGACGAGTCCATCCTTCCGGAAGCGACTCATGATTCGGCTGGCCGTCTCGACGCTGGTTCCCGCCATGTCAGCCAGGTCCTGGCGGGACAGCGGCATCTGGATCAGCAATGCACCCTGGTTGACCTCGCCAAGCTTCTCACCCAGCTTAAGCAAGAGCGCCGCGATCCGTCCCTCGGCGGACTGGACGCTCTGATGCTCCATCGACTCGTGGGCAGCGCGCAACCGTGCTGCCACCAGTTCCAGGGCAGCGAGCGCCACCGGCGGATAGCGGTGCAGGATGGCTAGAAAGCCGTCAGCCGCCACCGCGAGCACACAACACGCGGTCTGTGCTACGGCGCTCTCGCGATAGGTCGCCTCGCCGAGCATCGACAGGCTGCCGAAGAACTCGCCGGACGTGAGGATGTCGAGCAGGACGCTGTGCCCGCTCGCCGTGGTTCGCTCCAGCTTCACCTTGCCGGTCGCCACGACGTAGAGGCGCTGGGCTGGCGAGCCGGCCCTATAGATCGCTTGCCCCTCGTCGTAGCTGCGCTCCCGAAAAAGCCTGCTCACCGTCATTACGTCCGGGGGCGGGAGCCCCACGAACAACGGGCTCCGGCCCAGGAGATCGAGGCGCACGTCAAGCGTGCAGAGGCGAGACGCAAAGTGCTCATCCGCCAGCGGCGTCCGCCGTCCATCAGTCCTGAGCCGCCCATCTGCACTCATCACGGCAGGCTTGACCGTATGACGGAGGCCCGCGATGGCTGGGTTTCGCCGTCCTTTCGCATCAGTCTCGCTGTCCGCCGGCTGCTCCGGCCGGCCCGGTGGCGGGCGAGGACGCAGCCTTCGGACGCTCGCCTTCGGGTGCGTCGGCCGGCCGACGGGAGGAGACGTAATGGCCGACGGGGCTGCGCAGGCCCACCGCGAAGCGGTTCCAGCCGTTGATGGCGACGATGGCCAGCGTGAGCGCCACGATCTCTTCTGCCGAGAACGCTTGCGTAACCTCCGCATACTCATTGTCGGGCGCGCCGGTCTGGGGCAATAAGGTGAGACTTTCGCACCAGGTCAGGGCCGCCCGCTCTCGTCGACTGTAGCAGGGCGCCTCACGCCAGGCGGCGACCAGGTAGAGGCGTTGCTCCGTCTCGCCGATGGTCCGAGCATCCTTGCTGTGCATATCCAAACAGTAAGCGCAGCCGTTAAGCTGCGAGGCTCGGATTTTCACCAGTTCGAGGAGTTTCGGCTCGAGGCCGCTCTCCTCCACGGCTCGTTGAAGGCCCACCATCGCTTGATACGCTGCTGGGTGGACATGACGATAGTCGATGCGCATTCCATGCTCCTTTTCGGTACTTGACCCCACGCCTGGCCGTTCGGCCGGCGATGCTCAGGTGGTAGGGCTCTCCTAGGCCTGACCAGACGAGTTCCAAAGCAAGGGCGCCAGGGCCGGCGTTGCTACCAGTGTTCCACCGCGCCGCCCGCGCCGGCTGTGACTTTGGTCACGGTTGCGCCCACGTCCGGTGTTGCTGACAGGATACGCCAAACCGCTCAACACTGCGATAGTCGGCCACGCCGGTTGGCACGAACGATGCGCGGTACGTTGCAAGGACAAATGAAGGGGTTACGTTCCGTGGCAGACGATCAAACCGATGCCAGGGGTGAGCGAACACTAACCGCGGAGACGTCCGGCCCCGGCCAGGCGCCGACGATGGCCCAGCAACTGGCGAGCTTTGTCGTGCAGGCATCTTGGGATAGCCTGTCCGCTGCGGCACGTCAGGCCCTCAAGGCGCGTGTGCTCGATGCCATTGGCTGCGCCCTCGGCGCGCTGGGTCGGGGGCCGCTGCCCGCAGTGCGGGAGCAGGTCGAGGAGTTCGGTGGTCGGCCGCTCTGCACGCTCATCGGCGGCGGTCGCACGGCGCCCGACCGCGCGGCCTTCTACAACGGCGCTGCCGTCCGCTACCTCGACTTCAACGACGCCTACCTGGCAGCAGGTGAAACCTGCCACCCGAGCGACAATCTGGCGCCGGTACTCGCCGCGGCGGAATACGCCGGGGCCGACGGTCGGGCCATGCTTACCGCGCTGGCGGTTGCCTACCAGGTCCAGTGCCGGCTCTCCGACGTCGCGCCAGTCCGCGCACACGGCTTCGACCACACGACGCAGGGCGCATACGCCGCCGCGGCCGGGGTTGCCAGGGCCCTGGGTCTCGACCAGGCCGCCACCGCCAACGCCGTGGCCATCGCCGGCACGGCCTTCAATGCCTTGCGCGTCAGTCGGACCGGCGCACTCTCCAACTGGAAGGGCCTCGCCTACCCCAACACCGCATTCGGAGCCGTCCACGCCGCCTTCCTCGCGAAGCGCGGCATCACCGGCCCGCTGGAGGTCTTCGAGGGAAACAAAGGCTTCATGGAGGCTATCGCCGGTTCGTTCCAGATCGACTGGCCGTCGGAAGATCTCGAGCGGGTTCGACAAACAAGTACCAAGGCTTTCAACGCCGAGATTCACGCCCAGTCGGCGCTGGAGGGGATGCTGGAGTTGCGGACCGCGGAGGCACTGCTCCCTGAAGCGATCGAGGCGATCGAGGTCGACATCTTCGACGTCGCGTTCCACATCATCGGCGGCGGCGAGGAAGGGGAGAAGCGCAGCGTGGTGACGAAGGAGCAGGCGGACCACTCGCTGCCCTACATGCTGGCGGTGGCGCTGCTGGACGGCGCCGTCGGGCCGGCCCAATATGCGCCAGAGCGCATCGTGCGCCCCGATGTCCAAGGCCTCTTGCAGCGCGTTGTTATCCGCCCGGACCCGGCGTTGAGTGCTGTTTTTCCGGCGCAGATGCCCTGTCGGCTCGCCGTCCGCACCAACGATGGGCGCAGCTTCAGCAAGGTCAAGCACGACTATGCAGGCTTTTACACCCGTCCGGCCGACTGGCTGGTGCTGCTCGAGAAGTTTATCGTCCTGAGTCGGCGCATCGACCACGGGCTCGCCGACGAGGTCGCCAGTGCCATCGAACACCTGGACCAGATCGCGGTCGCCGACCTGACCGCCCTGCTCGGACGGGTCAGCATTAAGGAAGGAGCAAGCGATGACGGATAGGGCATTCGCGTTCCTGCGGATGAACCGGCGCATGTCGAAGCCGCGGACGCGTGGCGTCACGGAGATCCGCGGCCCCTACTACAGTGTCGTCGGCCGGCGCTATCTGGAAGATCTGCTGGAAACTGCTGGCGAGTACGTCGACAGCTTCAAGTTCGCTGGCGGCTCGTTCACGCTCCTACCCCGCGCGGTGCTGCGCGAGCTGATCGAACTCTGTCACGCCCATCAAGTGGAGGTTTCGACGGGTGGCTTCGTCGAGTACGTCCTGACCCAGGGCACGAAGGCGGTGGATCGCTACATCGCGGAGTGCCGAGACGTCGGCTTCGACACCATTGAGCTCTCCAGCGGTTTCATTACGCTGCCGGTCGACGACATCGTCCGCCTCACGGAGCGCGTGCAGCGGGCCGGACTCAAGGCCAAACCGGAAGTCGGGATCCAGTTCGGCGCTGGCGGCGCCACGGACGCTGCCGAACTGGAAGCGGAAGGCGTCAGCGACCCGGCCCGCGCCATCGCCATCGCGCGGCGCTGCCTGGCGGCCGGCGCTTCCATGATCATGATTGAGTCGGAGGGGATCACGGAGAGCGTACGCACCTGGCGCACTGACGTGGCCAGCACGATTGCTGCCGAGTTGGGCACGGAGCATGTAATGTTTGAGGCCGCCGACCCTACCGTCTTCGCCTGGTACGTCAAACACTACGGCCCAGAGGTGAACCTCTTCGTGGACCACAGCCAGATCATCCAGCTCGAGTGCCTCCGCTCCGGGATCTGGGGGACAGCGAGCGTCTGGGGGCGCGTTCTCACCTACGGTGAGGAGGAAGCTGCCGGTGAGTCCGACGTCCGTATTGCCGGTAGAATGCAGTAGTGAATGGGTTGCAGGAGTTCCGCTGCCATTATGGGCGCTGGGGCTGATCGACCCGCCGGGATAATCGGGCGGGGATGAGTCGCCCACGCACAAGCGGCAGGCGTTTCGGCCCACAGGCGAGAAAACAAAAGGAGTAGCGAGATGCCAGACGAGTTGCTTCCCGAGCTATGGGAGTGGGCGGAATACTTCTGACCCTGGTGCTACATTATGGCCGTGCGCCTGCATGCAGTACTACCTGAGTATACGGGTCGGGTCCAGTTGCGGACGAGGCCGTTTCCGCTGGAGATTGGCGGCGAGGCGGCGCCCCGAGACATCCTGGAGCAGGAGTGGTGGCTGGCGGCGCTGCAAGAGCCGCTTGCCGAGTTCCGGCCCTTCCAGGGCGAGAACTGGCCCGCCACCACGCTGCCGGCGTTTCAGGCCGCCTGGGCGGCCGCGCGACAGGGCGAGGCTGTCGGGCATGACTACGATTTGCGTATCCGCCGGGCCTTTTTTGCGCAAGGGCGCAACATCGGCAGGCGCGAGGTCCTGTCGGACATTGCCCATGAGGCGGGACTGGACCTGGAGCAGTTCACCCGCGACTTCGCGAGCGAGGAAGCCGGCGCCGTGGTCCTGGCGGAACGGCAACTGGGACAGGAGCGCTATGGCGTGCGGGGTACCCCGACGCTGATGCTCCAGGACGGCACGAAGTTGCGCGCGCCCCTCGCCGAACCGCGCATGCGCAATCGCAAGATAGTCGGCATCGGACGCCTCCCTTGCTTTGGCGACGCTTGCCTCGACGCCACCCGCGCCCTGTTTGAGCGCGCTCTGGCCGGCGGTGGTGGAGTAAGCGCTGGTGGCGCGGCGAGACCGTAATCCAGGGGCCTTACGGAGGTCATCGCCGAAGGAAGCGGGCGCACTCTGCCTGGGGAGCATGGACGCAACGGGCTATGCTGTGCGTGGCCCAGCCCTGCCACGGTAAACAGGCAGGCCGGGTGCTCTCCTGCCGCCTCGGAACCCGGCCATGCTATACAATGGTGGTCGGTGGTCGGCATTCCCGGCAGGTAGCCTGAGCCAGCATGGAGCCATGGAACGGGCGCGCTGGGCGCCCGAGGTTGGCTTGCGGGACGAGGGGCGATGGTCTACCATCTCAGCGGCGCCTGCGTCGTGCAGTGTGCAAACTGGCCGGGTCCACCGGGCCGAGAGCGATGCCGAGCCTGGCGCCGGGAGAGGGTGGACGGCACGATGCCACACTGTGATCGGCGGCGGATTTATTGGCGCGGAGGTGGCGGCTGCACTGGCGCTGAACGGCAAGCAGGTGACGATGCTGTTCCCGGAAGCGGGAGTCGGCGCGCGGGTGTTTCCGGGGGAGCTGGTGCGCTTTCTGAATGGCTACTACCGCCAGCAGGGCGTGGACGTGCAGGCCGGAGCGTCCGTGGTCGGCATCGCGGAGCGGGGGGCGGGCCTGGTGGTGCAGGCGAAGGCCGCTGTCGCCGCGGCCGTGCAGGAGTACGTGGGCGATGGCGTGGTGGCCGGGCTGGGCATCCGCCCGAACGTGGAGTTGGCGCAGGCTGCCGGGCTGGCGGTGGACAACGGCATCGTGGTGGACGAGCACCTATGCACCAGCGCGCCCAACGTCTATGCGGCGGGCGACGTGGCGGCCTTCGTCAATCCCACGCTGGGCAAGCGCCTGCGCGTGGAACACGAGGACAACGCCAACACGATGGGGCTGCGAGCGGGGCACAACATGGCCGGGCGAGCCGACCCTTACGACTACCTGCCCTCCTTACTCAGCGCGACGGCCCGGAGCGACCGTGCGTCGCCATGACGATGAGCGAGACTTCCTGCGCCCGCGCCAACTCCAGCAGCACCCGTGCTGCTCCCTCCTCGACGACAGTGGTGACGTGCGATACATTGGCTTCCACGTCGCGCTGCAGTTCCGCTAGATAGTCCTCGGCTTCAGCAAAGGCGCGCGTTTCGGCCTGTGCTTCTGCTGCCGGCGTGGGTGACGGGATCGAATGAGACGGGAGATGGACAGCCCGTGCTAGGATCAGTTCGGCCTGGCAACGTTGCGCCAGTAACTCGGCGTAGGGCAAAGCACGTGCCGCGAAGGACGAGCCGTCAAGCGGGACCAGGATGCCGTGGGCCATGGTGTACTCCTTATCCGCAGGATTCTCAAGTATAGCCTTGAGCACGGCTCACCCCAGAATGACACGGTATGCGCGCCATCAGCTCTCGTGGGACAAGGCCATCAAGCAGATCGTGATGGCCGTCCACTGATGGGGAAGGCCGCCCACTTGCGAACCGGTCCTACTGGCCCCCGGCGGCGGATGGAGAATGGCCAGGCCAGGCCACGGTCAACAAGAAGGCACTATCCTCGACTGCCGTCACTGAATGGCGAAGTGTTGCCGCCAACGCAACGAACTGGCCAGGAGCAAGATTGACGTGTTGATCCG
>DAIMXP010000113.1:0-20961 GCA_036734945.1 Chloroflexota bacterium | reverse complement strand
AACCCTACCGCTACCTTGCCCATTTGTCAAAGTTATTTCGTGACGGGTCCTAAAGTCGCGGCTACCCTTGCGAAATCCGCCTTCGCGGACTCGTTCCCAGCCCGCGCAGGGCCCAGAGGGCAGCCACTTCGCTCGTTCGTAGGCGCGACTTCAGTCGCCAGCCCTCACCTGCGAAGCACCGTCACCTGCCGTAGCATCGCCAAATTGCGACTGCCGGTGGCAAACATGGCAAGGCGCAACTCAAAGACGAACTGCTCAATCCGGTCGACGACCGCCTCGACGGAGCGGGTTGCAGGCTCCAGGAACGGGTGGGCAGCGCTGGCAAGGTCGGCGCCCAACGCCAGCGCTTTGGCAATATCGACGCCGGTGCGGATGCCGCCGCCGGCGATAATCGGCATGTCGGGACAGGTGGCGCGGACCTGCACAATGCATTCTGGGGTGGGAATACCCCATCCGGCGAAGGCATCGGCGGCGGCGCGCAGCCGTTCTGTGGGAGCACGTAGACCTTCGACGCGTGCCCAGGAGGTGCCGCCGGCGCCCTGGACATCGATAGCGCTCACGCCGGCTGCTTCCAGGCGGCGCGCCACGCTACCGGAGATGCCCCAGCCCACCTCTTTCACCAGCACAGGCACGCCCAGGTCACGACAGATGGCGCCGATTCCGTCTTCCACCCCAGCGAACGTCGTATCGCCGTGCATCTGCAGCGCCTCTTGCAAGGCGTTGAGGTGGAATGTCAGCCCATCGGCGCCGATCATGGTCACGGCGCCCCGGCACTGCTCCAGGCCGTAACCACGCCGGAGCTGGACAGCGCCCAGGTTGCCGAGTAGTAGAACATCCGGCGCCACGTCGCGCACCTGGTAGGTAGTGCGCAGGTCCGCGCGCTCCAGGGCGGCGCGCTGACTGCCCACGCTGAAGGCGATACCGGTCGCCTGTGCTGCGGCGGCAAGGTTGCGATTGATCTCGCGGGCGCGCTGGGCGCCGCCCGTCATGCCGCTGATCAGCAACGGCGCGCGCAGTGCCTTACCCAGGAACGATGTCGACATGTCAATCTGGTCGAGGTCCAGCTCGGGCAGCGCGTTGTGTTCGAGCCGGTAGGCCGCGAAGCCGTCGGCCACCGACTCCTGCACCGGGCCGTGCATCGTCAGCGCCAGGTGGGCTTCCTTACGAGCCTCAATGCTCGCTGTGCTCGCGGGGGTCAGGGGCAAGTCAGACTCAGATTTCATAGTGGCGCGACTGCCGGGGTGACAGAGCCGCGACTGCCGGGGTGACAGTGCCGCGACTGCGGTCTGCGGCCCAAAGACAGCACTGCGGTGCAACGGACGTCCCAAGACCGCAGTCTTGTCTTTGGGCCGCAGACCGCAGTCGCGGCTCTACTCCACCTCATCGCCCCGTCCGCACCCCGACCTCCGAGCGCCGTGGCCTTGCCCCGGCGACGGCGCTTCGGCGGGCCGTCGCCATGAAACCGCCGAACATGACTGTCCAGCCGATCAGCATGATGACCCAGAAGGCGCCGGCGCCGGCCAGGCGGGCGAACGTGCCGGCGCCGGCAATGGTGAGGGCGCCGATGGCGATGACGACATTGGCCACAGCGCGTTCGAGGTGCTGGTGACTCAGCCAGGTACGCACGGCGGAATAGAGGGCGACGCCAACCAGGCAGATCGTGCCGAAACTGTTCATCACGATCAATAAGGGCTGCCATGGGCCGGCCTCCAGCACATTGATGCCGGCTCCGGTCGCGCTCGCCAGTTCGGCGGCGTTGATCGGGGCAGCGAAAATGGCGGCGGCGGTGACGATGCTGGCGACGATCAGCACGATGACGAGCGGACGCAGGTCGCGCTGCAGCACAAGATAGAGGCTGCCGAGACCCAGGAAGGCGACGTTCAGCGCGGCGCCGAAGAGGTAGTAGAGCCGGAAGAGCAGAGCGGGGCGCCCCGTCACCAGGAAAATGGCGTAGCTTCCAGCGGCAACCGCCGCCATCACCAGGGCGACCAGCCAGGCAGCTTGATAGGGGCGGCGGCGTGCCTGCCATTGTCGGCCGACCGTCCAGGCCATGGCGCCCGTAACTAGCGTGACGGCCCCGGCAGCGACGAATTCTCCACGCATGCGCCGACCCTTGCTATCCTCGACCGAGAATGTGCTCGTTGTCAACCCCATTGTACCGCGCGCTGAGCGACCTGAGCGGCAATCCGGGCTATGGCAGTGGACGGTACCCGTCCCGTGGGTGCTATCCTTTACACAGGAGCGTCGCGTGCTCATTACAGGCGGAGAACAGTACTGATGGTGGAACGAACCAGAGAAACGATGGATCACCCTCTTCCCTATCCGCGCGACCGGCTGCTGGATTTTCTGGAACAGATGGTGCTGATCCGCCATTTTGACGAAAAAACCAAGGAGATGCTGGCGCGCGATCGCATCCGGGGCTATTGCCACTGGAATATCGGCGAAGAGGCCAGCGTCGTCGGCGCTGTCGCGGCCATGAGCGAACAAGACCAGATGGTCACGTCCTATCGTGACCACGGGTACGCTCTCGCCCGCGGCACGTCACCGGGCGCCGTGATGGCGGAGCTGTTCGGTCGGGAGACCGGCTGTGCCGGCGGGCGGGGCGGGTCCATGCACATGGTGGATGTGCCGCGTGGCTTCTATGGCGGCTACGGCATCGTGGGCGGGCAGATTCCCCTGGCGGCCGGTCTGGCGCTGGCCGCCGACTATCTGGGCGAAGACCGAGCAGTGCTCGGCGTGTTCGGTGACGGCGCCACCAACACCGGCGCTTTCCACGAGTCGCTCAACCTGTCGCAGATCTGGCGGCTGCCCGTGGTCTGGATCGTCACCAACAACCAGTACGGTATGGGCACGTCGGTCGCAGAAGCGTCCGGCGAGCCGGACCTTTACAAGCGCGCCTGCGCCTATCGCATGCACGGCGAGCAGGTCGACGGCATGGATGTGTTGGCAGTTTATGCGGCAACGAAGCGCTTGCTGGAGCGTGCGCGCGAGCAACGGGAACCGAGCCTGCTGGAGACCATCACCTATCGCTACGACGGTCACTCTTACGCCGACGCCGGCAAAGCCTATCGCAGCCAGGAAGAGATCGACCACTGGCGGCAGAAAGACCCAATCCGGACCTTCCCGCGCTTCCTCGAAGAACACGGCCTGCTGGATCAGGCGACGTTTGAGGCGATACAGAAGCGCGTTGATCAGCAAGTACAGGAGGCTGTCGATTTCGCCGAGCGCAGCCCCTTCCCGTCGCCCGACTCGTTATATCAGCATCTCTACGCGGATGGAGCAGAACGTTAAGCATGACTGAAATCGGATATCGCCAGGCATTGCAGCAGGCTCTGCACGAGGAACTGGCCCGCGATGAGAAAGTCCTGATCATGGGTGAGGAGATCGGCATCTTCGAGGGATCCTACCGCATCACGCAGGGGCTGCTCAAGGAATTCGGACCCAGGCGCGTGCGCGCCACCCCTATTTCGGAAGAGGGTTTCGTCGGCGCCGGCATTGGCGCGGCGATGGGCGGTCTGCGCCCGGTCGTGGAGATCATGACGATCAACTTCATCCTGGTCGCTATGGACCAGATCATCAACAACGCTGCCAAAATCCGTTATATGTTCGGCGGTACCGTGGGCGTGCCCATGGTCATCCGTACTCCCGGCGGCGCCGGCGTCGGCCTGACGGCGCAACATTCGCAGAGCCTGGAGGTCTGGTTCGCCAGCACACCCGGTTTACGGGTCGTTGCGCCGTCTACCCCCTACGACGCCAAAGGGCTGCTGAAGGCGAGTATCCGCAGCAACGATCCAGTGCTCTTCAGCGAGCACCTGATGCTCTACAACACACGCGGCGAAGTGCCCGATGGCGAATACACTGTGCCGATCGGCAAGGCCGACATCAAACGCGCCGGCACCGACCTGACGATCGTTACGCATTCCTATATGACGTTACGCTGCCTGGAAGTCGCCGAACGCCTGGAACGCGAAGCCGGCATCAAGGCGGAGGTCGTCGACCTGCGCACGCTACGTCCTTTGGACTTCGAGACCGTAGCGCAATCGGTCAAGAAGACTAACCACGCCCTCTGTGTGGAAGAAGGCTGGCAGAGCTACGGCGTCACCGCCGAGATCGCCGCCCGCATCTCCGATGAGTGCTTCGACTGGCTGGACGCGCCGGTGAAGCGCCTGGGCGGCGCCGAAGTGCCGATGCCGTACTCGCGGCCGCTGGAGGCCGCGGCGATTCCCAGCGCCGACCGCATCTTTGAGGCGGCGGTACGGGCGCGACGAGGTACTTAGCCCACCTCCGACGGCATCTTCTCCATGCCCACCTTGACCGGGAACGGATAGCCGCGCTCGTCCATGCAGCCGAAGCAGAAGCGGTGGCGCAGGTGCGCTTCGGCTGTGTGGTCGGTATCGCCGCTGCTGCCGCCGGTGGCCCGGCCCAGGCCGGCCAGACTGAGGTAGCCGAGGCTATCGGCCCCGATGTGCTGCCGAACCTGCTCCACCGAGTTGCGGTGGGCGATGAGTTCGTCTTCGGTGGGAATGTCGATGCCGAAGTAGCATGGATGGCGGATCGGCGGAGCGGCGATGCGAACGTGGACCTGCGCAGCGCCGTTGCGCCGGAGCGCTTTGATAAGGATTGCGAGCGTGTTGCCCCGCACGAGCGAGTCTTCCACCACCACCAGCCGCTTGCCGGCAATCTTGTCGCGAACAATATTGAATTTGAGGTCGATTTCCAGACGCCGCAGGCGCTGGTCCGGTTTGATGAAGGAACGGTCGGCATAGCGGCTGGCGATGATCGGCTCGGCGAACGGCAGACCACTGGCTTCGGCGTAGCCGATGGCCATCGGGATGGCCGTGAGGGGAACGGGGACGACCATATCCGCCTCGGCAGGATGTTCCAGCGCTAACTGGCGGCCCAGTTCCTCCCGCACGGCGTAGACGTTGCGCCCATCCAGGACGCTGGTGGCATCGCTGAAGTACACGAACTCAAAGACGCAGAAGCCGCGGCGTGTACGGCGCATGAAGAACTCGGAGTGGCACCCGCTGTCGTCGATCGTGACGAGTTCGCCCGGCTCCAACTCGCGCTCGAACGTCGCGCCGACGCGGTCGAACGCGCAGGTCTCGGAGGCCAGAATCCAACCGTCGCCCAGGCGACCCAGCGAGAGGGGGCGCATGCCGTAGGGGTCACGCAAGCCGTAGAGCTTCCCCTCCGACATGAGAACCAGACTGTAGGCGCCACGCAGACGGTGGGCGACGTGGCGCAGGCGATGGGCGAAGGTCTCACCGCCGGTACGGAGCAACAGTGCAGCGATGACCTCGCTATCCGTTTCCGACTGAAAGACGATGTCGGTGACCTCGGCGCGCAACTCGGCAGCGTTGACGACGTTACCGTTGTGGGCGATGGCAACCGGGTCGAAGAACATCTTGCGACCAGGGCGGAGCACAAACGGAGCAGCATTTTCGACGCAACTGGAGCCTGTGGTGGAGTACCGAACGTGACCAATGCCGCAGCACGTTGCAATCAGGTCGTCGGTGCCGCGGGGGAACACGTCGCGAACGCGTCCCATACCGGTCGTCGCCTCGATCTCACCCGTCTTCGGCACCAGCAGCGCCACGCCGGCACTCTCCTGGCCACGGTGTTGGAGCGCCGTCATGGCAATGACGAGGTAGCGCGGAACGTCTAACTGGTTGGTCGGGTCATAGATGCCCACGATACCGCAATGATCGTGAAGCGCCTCGTCGGGGAGCGGAGGGAGTGCAGCAGTCATCACGTTAAAGAAGTATACCGCGCCGGCCCCACACTCGTTTGCCGGGCTGACGCCCCAATGGGTACGATGCACAGGAAGCGGACGACGGTACTACGAGTGGGGAGTGAACGGGACCGAAGCATGGCAATTCCTGAGGCGACTCTACAAGATCGGGCAGTCCGGCCCACGCTGGAGTTCATTGAGACGCTGTTCGGTGGTAGCCGGGCACGCGGCCTCGCCGTGCAGCTTTGGGATGGTACCCGCTGGCAGCCGGCGTCGGGCGAGGAGGTGCGCGTCACGATCGTCCTGCAACACCCCGGCGCTTTGCGCTCGATGTTCTGGCCCACCGATGACCTGGCGATGGGCGAGGCCTACATCTACGACGACTTTGACATTCTGGGACGGATCGACGCGGTATTTCCGATTGTAGACGACCTGCTTGCCGACGAAGGTCTCGGTCTGGCCGGGAAGCTGCATCAGGCAAAGCTGCTCTTTTCGTTGCCGGCCCCACGGCGTGGACCAACGCAGTTCCGCCATCCCCACTTGCAGGGCAGGGCACACTCGATCGAGCGCGACCGCCAGGCGGTCAGTTATCACTACGACCAGTCCAACGAGTTCTTCGCGCAGTTTCTGGACAGCCGCATGGTGTATTCCTGTGCCTACTTTGCCTCGCCCGATGAAGGCATCGAGACCGCCCAGGAGCGCAAGCTGGACTATATCTGCCGAAAACTGCGGCTCGAGCGGGGCGAGCGGCTTCTGGACATTGGCTGTGGCTGGGGTGGTTTGATCATCCATGCCGCGCAGCACTACGGCGTGGATGCTACCGGCGTCACCTTGAGCGGGCGTCAGGCCGAACTGGCACGCGAGCGCATTCAGCAGGCCGGCCTGGCGGATCGTTGCCGGGTCGAATTGCGCGACTTTCGCGAGTTGGAGGGCAGCCAGATCTACGACAAGCTGGTCAGCATCGGCATGGTCGAGCACGTGGGGGAAGCCCACCTGCCGGCCTACTTCCGTCATGCCTGGCAGCTCTTGCGCCCGGGCGGCGTCTTCCTGAACCATGGCATCTGTCGTGCCTTCCACCAGCCGCTTGAGCGCGGCCGCTCGTTTGTCGCCAGGTACGTCTGGCCGGATGGGGAGTTGGAGACGATCAGCACCACCTTGAAGGCGGCGGAGCAATCGGGTTTTGAGGTGCGCGACGTCGAGAACCTGCGCGAACATTACGCCCTGACGTTACGGGAGTGGGTCCGGCGGCTGGAGTCGCACCAGGAACAGGCGCGCTCCGCCACCGACGAAGTGACGTATCGTATCTGGCGGCTGTATATGGCGGGCTCCGCCTACAACTTTACGAAAGGGGACATGGGCATATTTCAGTCGCTTCTCGCCAAGCCGTTGAACGGCGACAGCAGATTGCCGCTCGCGAGGGCAGATTGGTACGCCTAGGGAACTGGTCCGAGGGGGAACATCGAGTGGACAGCGCTGCTTCGGCCGCTCGCACGCTCACGGCGGGCGGCGCCCGGCACTTGCGCGTTGCCATCGTCACAGAGACATTCCTGCCAAAAATGGACGGCATTGTCCGCTTCCTCCTGGAGATGCTCGCCTATCTCCGCCGCCACGGACACGAGGCCCTGGTCTTCTGCCCCGGGCCTGGTGTGGCAACGGTAGCGGGCTACCAGGTGGTGCGCGCTGCCGGCCTTCGCTTCCCCCCGTATCCCGAATTGCGTCTAACGCTGCGCTCTGCCCGCATGGTTGCTGCCCTGCGAGCCTGGCGACCGGACGTGGTGCATCTCGCCGGCCCGGTCCTCCTGGGGGCGCAAGGATTGCGGGTCGCCCGTCTGCTCGGCGTGCCGGCAGCCGGTCACTATCAGACGAACCTGCCCCAGTATGTCCGTCATTACGGCGCGCCCTGGCTCGCTCCCGTTGTCTGGCGCTATCTGGTGGCGCTGCACAACCGCTGTGCCTGCACCTACACGCCGACGGAGATCGTCGCGGCCGACTGTCGTCGGCATGGCATGCGGCGTGTGCAGGCGCTGCCACGTGGCGTGGACTCGGCCGCCTTTGCCCCGCATTTTCGGAACGAGGCGCTGCGCCGGAGCTGGGGCGTGCTACCGGATCAGGTGGCGTTCCTGTATGCGGGTCGGGTGGCGCCGGAGAAGAACCTCCTGCGGCTGGCGGAACTGCCGAAGGCCGTCCCGGGCAGTCGGCTGGTCATCGTGGGCGACGGACCCTTTCGGGCGGCGCTGACCGAACGCCTGGGGTCGGCCGCGCACTTTACGGGGCAACTCCACGGCGAGGCGTTGGCTGCGGCGTTCGCCTCAGCCGACGTGTTTGCCTTCCCGTCGTTGACCGAGACCTTTGGACTTGTCGTGTTGGAGGCGCTGGCCAGTGGACTGCCGGTGCTGGCAATGCGCGCCGGCGGCGTCCCTGCCGTCGTGGAGGATGGTCAGACCGGCCTGCTCTGCGATCCCGTAGCGCCGGATGCCTGGATTGATGGGGCTCGCCGGTTAGCGGGGTCGGCGACGCTGCGGCGCACGTTGGGCACGCATGGCCGTTCGGTCGCCGTTGGTCGGACCTGGGATGCGACGTTTGACCGGTTACTTGCCGACTATCGCCAACTGGCGCTGCGCGATCACGGACCATCGTGGCAGCACGACACGGGGGCGACTGCGCTACCGCGTGGGTGGAAGCGCAGCGTCACGCACGAGGAGGCCAACGAATGAGTCCTCCATACGAGCGTGGCCTTTTCAGTACGGCCGACCTGCACATCCATACGAACCACTCCGACGGTTATCCTACCCCGCAAGCGGTGCTCGCCCACGTGCAGGCGACGGGGCATCCGCGACTCATCGCCATTACCGACCATAACACCATCGAAGGGGCGGTACAGGCCGCCGCACTCGCCCCTGCCTTTGGCGTGGCGGTGATTGTCGGCGAGGAAGTATCCTCCACGGGGGGGCACATCATTGGACTGTTTCTGCAGGCATCTGTGCCGCCGGGGCTGTCACCAGCGGAGACGATTGCGGCGATTCACCGGCAAGGAGGCATTGCCGTAGCGCCACACCCGTTTTACCGGGCGCGCCGATCGCGGGGGACTGCAAAACGCCCGGCGATGGAGTCGATGCACCAACTCGCCGCTGCGCTGCCCTTCGACGCCATTGAGGTCATCAACGGCACGCCGTTCCTGGGACCGGCGAACCGAAGGGCGCAACATTTCAACCGCACATGTGCCCGGCGCGGCGAACTGGGCTCCTCTGATGCCCACATCCTCGCGGCCATCGGCAAGGCCTACACGCAGTTCCCCGGCGAGACGGCCGGGGATCTGCGCCGCGCCATCTTGAACGGCACGACCGCCGCACGAGCGCAAAGGTATCGCGTACCGGAGTTACTGCGCTACGGTCGCTTCTGGTTGCGCCTCTCGCTCGCGCACTGGGGCCCTGCCTGGTGACGCCACGGGTACGCGGGTCTGCTTCGTCCCAGAGCCGGCGGGCGAGCCACCGCGCTGCAGTGCCGGTGATTGCGACGTAGACTCAGCGGTGCAGCCCGATTACTCGTTACCCTGGGCATTAGAAACGAAAGGCGGGGCAATGCGGATATTAATTCTGGGGGCTGATGGCTACCTCGGCTGGCCCACGACGCTGTACTTCTCGCAGCGCGGTGACGAGGTCGTTGCCTGCGATAGCTTCGCCAAGCGGCAGTGGCGGGCGGAGGTCGGTGCGGAAAGCGTCACGCCGATCCGCACGCTGCACGAGCGCGTGCGAGTCTGGCAGGCGCTGAGCGGCAAGCGTATCGACGTTGCCGTTGGCGACATCACCAACTGGCACTTTCTTAGCAGCCTGATCCGCGACCTACGTCCCGATACCATCGTCCATTACGGCGAGCAGCATAGCGCCCCCTATTCGATGATGGATCGCGACCACGCCGTGCTGACGCAGACGAACAACGTCGTTGGCACGCTGAACGTGCTGTGGGCGATGCGCGACTTCGCCCCAGATGCCCACCTCGTCAAGCTCGGCACGATGGGCGAGTACGGCACGCCCAACATCGACATCGAAGAAGGCTACCTGGAGGTTGAGCACCACGGCCGGAAGGACCTGCTGCCCTATCCAAAGCAGCCGGGCTCGTTCTATCACCTCTCCAAAGTGCACGACAGCCACAACATGCTGTTCGCCTGTCGGGTCTGGAACCTGCAGGCGACCGACCTGAATCAGGGGGTGGTCTACGGCATCCGCACGGAGGAAACTGCGCTGGATGAGCGCCTCTGCACCAGCTTCAGCTACGACGAATGCTGGGGGACGGTGCTGAATCGCTTCTGTGTGCAGGCGGTCCTGGGGCTGCCACTGACGGTCTATGGGCAGGGGGGGCAGACGCGCGGTTTCCTTGACATTCGCGACACTGTCCAGTGCGTCGTCCTGGCCGCCGACCACCCGGCCCCCGCCGGGGAGCTGCGCGTGTTCAACCAGTTCACCGAGCAGTTCACGGTTCGCCAACTCGCGGAGGTAGTGGCGCGAGCGGCGACGGAGGTGGGCCTCGCCGTGTCGATAGCCCATGTCGAGAACCCGCGGGTGGAGAAGGAAGCCCATTACTACCACGCGAAAAATACCAGACTGCTCGATCTGGGTTTGCAGCCACACGCCTTATCGGATACGCTTGTTGAGTCAATCCTGGAGACCATCCAGCGCTATCGTGATCGCATTGATCCCGGCCTGATCCTGCCGAAGACGCGTTGGCGGCCGGCCGCCAACGTCTGAATCAGCGGCGTCATCACATCACAAGCCAATGGAGCCTTTCTCAGCAGTCTGGTCCCCGGCGGGCGGGCGGGTGCTGACGAGGGCACAGGTCAGGCCCACCGGGATCCACAGCCAGAGCGTCATGACTCGTGTCACAAGGGCAGCCGCCAGTGCCAGCGGGGCCTGACCGCCAAGGCTGACCACGGTGGCGACCACTGCGCCCTCCGCCGCGCCGACGCCGCCCGGCAGCAGGGAAATGCCGCCGGCCAGGCCGGAGGTCCCCCACGCCAGAAGCATCCCGGCCGGTGATAGGGTAAGTCCAACGCTACTCGCTGCCATTGAGAAGAGCGCCACTTCGCAACCGCGAGCAGCTAAGGCGCAGGCCAGTGCTGCAGCGACGGGGAGCGGTCCGCCAACAATCAGCAGGCCGCGCAACATCGAGCGGAGCACGGGCACGCGGTCGAGTAGCCAGGCCGGACCCTGCCAGGCGGGCAGTCTATGGCGACCGGGGCTGAGCAGCACGATACCGAGGAGGATAACGAGGGTAGCAAGGATGCCCCAGCCGATGCGGGGCAACGCATAGCTGCCAGCAGCGGCGCCGGCCAGGGCGACGAGGAGGAAGCTCGCTACCTCGGCGGCCGCTTCCACCGGGAGGACCGCCACCGTGTCGGTCTCCGGGATCCCCGTGGTCTGCCGCAGCAGCGAAAATTTGAGAAAAGCCCCCAGGCGGCCCGGCGTGAGTTCGAGCGCGAAGCCGGTGATGTAGATGCGCATGCTGTCGGCAAGGCGCAGCCTCGGCGCACAGCGCCTCACCAGCACGTGCCAGCGCAGGAAGCGAAAGCCCTGGCTGCCAATCCCCAGCACCAGCAAGACCGGCAGCGCAGCGAGCAGCGTGAGCGACCAGACGTTGCCGAGACGGGGGGTGAGCACCGCCACGACCCCCAGCACGACCGCCGCGATGACGACCGCGCTGCGCACCATGGCGCGAACGCTCGGCAGGATTCGAAGCGTCGACTGTCCGGGGGGACGCATTTCTAGTTCGCTCGCTGCCCTCGAGCTGACACGCCATCGATAGTGAATTCTCCTGACAACTCCGACTTTGTATCCCGTATTGGTACCATGGCGTATGGTTGGGGTACTTGCGTGTACACAGCGAACTCCGAGGCGCCACATCGCTTCAGCGCACACACAGAAATCCTGGCGCGCACTTAAGGATTGGTCGGCAGGATAGGTGCGAGCGACCGGTGAGGCCGCCACATCGGGGCTTCCGGCGGTGCTTGACTGGATAGGGACCACGGCGCCTGTCGGCCAGGTTGAGGCGAGGGGGACGATCAATCCATGGGGATAACCAGGTTCGCGCTGCGCAATCCGTTGCTGGTCGGCGTGCTGGCAATTGCGTTGTTGTGCTTCGGTCTGTATGCCTACTTCACCCTCGGTGTCAGCGAGATCCCGAACCTGAACTTCCCGGGGGTCCAGATCATCACCGCCGACACCGGCGCTGATCCGGGCACGATAGAGACCCAGATCACCAAGCCGATTGAGGATGCGGTTGCCGCCCTGCCGAATATCGACACCATGACGTCGAACTCCAGCGAGGGCCAGTCACGGGTCACCGTGCAATTCACGACGGCGGCCAACAGCCAACTAGTGCCGGTGGACGTGGAGCGCGTGGTCAACGCCATCCGTGGCCAGTTACCGACCCAGGCAAGCGCGCCGTCCATCCGGAGCTTCGACAGTAGCGCCTTCCCGGTCATTATCGTGGCATTGTCCGGGCCGCAGCCGGCGAATCAGTTGCAGGAGATCGCCACCAACCGGCTGCAGCGCGCCCTGCAGGCGGTGCCGGGGGTGCAATCCGTCACCGTGGAAGGGGGCGCCGCGCGCGAGATTCAGGTCCAGGTCGACCTGAACAAACTGCAAGCCTACGGCCTGGGTCTCAATCAGGTGCAGCAGGCCCTCCAGAGTGAGCAGATTCAGCAGCCCGTTGGTCAGGTGGCAACCGGCGACAAGAACCTGAACATCCTCTTCAATGCCCTGGTGACGTCGCCTGACCAGCTCAACCAGATCATCGTCGCCAACACGGCCGGCGGCCCGGTCTTCTTGAAGGATGTTGCGACGGTCATAGATGGCTTTAAGACGACGTCGTCGATCACCCGCGTCAACGGCAAACCGGCCGTTGGCTTGATCGTCACGAAGTTGAACGATGCCAACGCCATCCAGGTCAGCCAGGGCATACGCCAGGCCATGGTGCAGTTGGCCCCGGTGCTGCCCGTCGGCGCCCACATGAGTATCTTCTTCGACACGGCGAATTACACCCAGCAGTCGTTCAACACTGTCCGCAAGACCCTGATCGAAGCGGTATTTTCGACGGGCATCATCCTGCTGCTCTTCCTGCACACCTGGCGCAGTACCCTGATCGTCCTGGTGGCCATCCCGACCTCGTTGCTGACGGCAGTGAGCGCCATGCTGCTGCTCGACATGAACCTCAATCTCTTTTCCATGCTGGCGCTGACGCTCTCCGTCGGCATTCTGGTGGACGACAGCATCGTCGTGCTGGAGAATATCTACCGGCACCTGAAGATGCGCGAACCTCCCTTTCTGGCGGCCATCAACGGTCGCAGCGAGATTGGTTTCGCCGCGCTGACCATCACTATGGTCGACGTGGTAGTCTACGTGCCGATGGCCCTGATTCCAGGTATTGCCGGCCAGATTCTGGCCCCCTTCGCGCTGGTGATCGCCGCGGCGACACTGACCTCCCTCGCCGTTTCTTTCACGCTCACGCCTTTGCTGGCCAGCCGCTTCCTGAACATGGCGCACGCCGAGAGCCACGGCGGTGGCCCCCTCACGCGCTTCGGCCGGCGCTGGGATCGCGGTTTTGATGCGCTGGCGGGTGGCTACCGCCGGCTACTGCACGCCACGTTGACGGGGTCGGTGTTGCGCTTTGGCTTCATCCGACGTGCGCTGCTGGCGCTGACCGGAGGGCGGCTGGGCAAGAGGCTACCGGTCAGCATCGGCCGACGCTGGGCAGTGGTCGTTGTGGGACTATTGACGATCGTGGCCGGCGTCCTCTTCGTGATGAGCGGGCGCATCGGTTTCGACATCTTTCCCAGTGGTGATCAGAGTGAAGTGGACCTGAGTCTGAGCATGCCCCCGGCGACCAACCTGGCCTACAGCGACACGCTCGTCACGCAATTGGAGGCGAAGCTCAAGGGGTATCCCGAAGTCACGCAGTACTTTGCCAACTTCAGTGGCAGTGACGCTAGCTTCACCGTGCTGATGGCGCCGCCTGACAAACGCAAGATGTCCTCGGCCCAGTTCGCCGACATATTGCTGCGTGACCTTGATCCGCACCTGCCGGGCATCCGCCTGGACACCAGCTTGCCAACGGCGTTCGGCTTTGGCGGCGGGAGCAGCGGAGGTGGTCAGCCGATCCAGGTGACGGTTCGCGGCACCGATCCCATGGTACTCCAGCAACTCATTACGCAGGTCGAAAGCACGATCAAGGCAGTACCCGGCGCGGTCAGCGTCAATAGTTCGGACGACGTTGTGGAGCCGCAGATGGTCTTCAACATCAACCGACAAGCGGCGGCCGATCTCGGCGTCACTGCCCAACAGGCGGCCTCCGCCTTACAACTGGCGGTCGGCGGCGCCGTCGTTGGGGAGTACCAGCAGCCAGGCCAGCAGAACGTTGACATTCGCCTGATGGCCAACGACGCCTACCGCAACTCGCCCGACCAACTGGCGACCTTACCCTTACTCACCAGTGGCGGACAGATTGTGCAACTCGGTCAGCTCGGCAGCATTACCCAGGGGTCAGCGCCCATCCAGATCTCGCACTACAACCGCGCGCGCAGCGTCACCGTCAATGCCTCCGTGTCTGGCCGCCCCGTTGGCACTGTCCAAAGCGACGTGCAGGCGGCCCTGGCAAAAATACCGCTGTTGCCCGGCTACACCGTGCAGTACGGTGGCACCGGCTACAACAACATCCAGGCCTTCAGTGACATCTTCAAGGCACTCGGCGTTGGTCTCATGCTGATCTACCTGCTGATGGTGTTCCTCTTCCGCTCACTGACGCTGCCGCTGGCGGTGCTGGTGTCGCTCCCTCTCGCGCTGTTCGGCGCGCTGGGGGCAATGGCGATCACCGGTACGCCGTTCACGCTCTTCTCCATGCTGGGCTTCTTCCTGCTGTTGGGCCTGGTCGGTAAGAACGCCATCTTGCTGGTCGACTTCACCGACACCCTGCGCAAGCGGGGTCTGGACCGCACGGCGGCGCTGACCGAGGCCGGTCCCACCCGGCTGCGCCCGATCGTCATGACCACCTGTTCCGTCATGGTTGCGCTGGCTCCGGTCGCTCTGGGCCTGGAAGCAGGCTCAGAACTGCTGAAGGCCGCCGGCATCGTCCTGATCGGCGGCCTGTTTACATCGACATTGCTGACCCTGCTCTTTGTGCCGGCCATGTACACCATCTTCGATGACATTCAGGAGTTCATCTTGCGCGTCATCCGCCATTTCATCAAATCACGCCCGCTGGAGCCGGAAGAACTGGCGCTGGCCGGCAAGCTGCCGTTGCCGGTTGCGAATGGCGCGGTTCACGCGGTTCGGGAGTTGGCGGCGGTGAGCAGCAGTGAAGCGTGAGGGACGATGCGGTGGCGCGTCGCAGCCGCCCGTCAACGGGCGGGCGCCACGAGGAGAGAGAATAGCCATGTTGAGACACATTCGATTGACCGGCGCGCTCGTCGCCGTTGCGCTGCTGATGACCGCGTGTGCTGGCGGTGGCGCACGAGCGTCGGTCACACCGGCGACGGCGCTGGCCACGCTGGTGAGCGTGGCGCCGGTGCAGCCGGCGACCATCGACCAGACACAAACGCTGACCGGCAGTGTCACCGCCCAGGACAGTGTCGCGGTGCAGCCGAGGCAGGCTGGACGGCTTGTGCAGTTCCCGGTCAAGGTCGGGCAGCGCGTGCAGGCCGGCGACATCCTGGCCGTGCTCGACCACAGCCAGTCCGACCTGACGCTGGAGGGGCAGCAAGCGGCACTGGAGACCGCCAAAGCCAAGCTGGCCACCGAGCTGGCCGGCCCTAAGCCGGAAAATGTGGCCCAGGCGCAGATCGCCGTCCAGGTGGCCCAGAGCAAGCTGCAGGCCATCCTGAACGGCCCCAGGCCGGAGAACGTGGCCTCGGCTCAGGCGGCGTTGCAGAGCGCCCAGGCCGCCGCCGACTCCGCCCAGCAGAAGCTGGCGGCGCTCGGCCAGCCCCGCGCCGACACGGTAGCCGCGGCACAGGCCCAGGTCGTGCAAGCGCAGCAGACGTTAATCGCCTTGCAGCAGCCCAGGCCGGAAGCCGTGGCCCAGGCACAGTTGGCCGTCGATCAAGCCAGGCAGAAGCTTGCAGTGATCCAGGCCGGGCCGCGACCGGAGGCGGTTGCGCAGGCCCAGGCGGCCCTAGCCCAGGCGCAAGCCGGCCTGGCGACCGTGCAGGCCGGCCCCACCGCAGCGGACCTCGGTCCCTTGCAGGCGGCCTTAGCCGTGGCCAAGAACCAGCTCAACGCTGCACAGATCAGCCGCGACGCGGCCTGCGGGCAGGTGGGCAAGTCCAGCGGACCGGGGCAGAGCGGCACGCAAGCCGCCTGTGACGCCGCCAACGCCCAGGTCAACGCCGGGCAGTCCGGCGTCGATGCGGCGGCAGCCAACATCACCAAGACCCAGCAAGTCGCCACCGCGCCCAACGTGGCCAAGGCCCAGGCGGCGGTGCAGAGCGCGCAGGCGGCGTTAGAGCAGGCTCAGCATCCCTACACCGCCCAGGACCTGGCGCAAGCGCAGGATACCGAGAAGGCGGCCGAGCAGAGCCTGGCCTTAGCCAGGTCGCCCGGTTCGCCCCAGGACATCGCCAAGGCCCAGGCGTCGGTGCGGAGCGCGCAGGCGGCCTTGAGCCAGGCCCAGCACCCGGCGACAGCGCAGGACCTGGCCCAGGCGCGGGACGCGGCCAGTCAGGCGCAGGCCGGCGTCACCCAGGCCGAGCAGAGTCTGGCGTTGGCCCAGCATCCTTACAGCCAGCAGGACATCGACCAGACGACGCTGGCGGTGGCGAACGCGAAGCAGAGCCTGAGCCTGGCTCAGCAGCCCTATAGCAAGGAAGACCTGCAGCAGGCGCAGGCAGCCGTCGATCAGGCCCAGGCGGCGGTGGATCAGGCCCAGGAGACGGTGAAAGAGGCGACGGTGACAGCGCCGGTGGCCGGGGTGGTGACGGTGACGAACGTCTCGGCGGGGGCCCTGGTGACGAGCGCGACGACATTGTTGACGCTGGCCAGCCAGACCGTCCAGGTGGCGCTGGCCGTGCCGGAGGGGTCGGTGGCGGGGGTGAAAGTGGGCATCCCGGCGCAGATCACTGTGGGGACGGCCCCGGCGGTGGGTGGCACGGTGACCAGTGTGGCGCCGGGGGCGGACCCCAGGAGTCGGACCTTCCAGGTTATGGTGACGCCGGAGGATGCGAGCAGCCTGAAGGCGGGGACGTTTGCCACGGTGACGATGACGACGGCGCAGCACACGGGGGTGCTGGCCGTGCCGAAGGCGGCGGTGGTGCAGCGTTCGGGGCAGGACGTGGTGTTCGTGGTGACGAACGGGGTAGCGAAGGCGACGCCGGTGACGCTGGGGCTGGCCAATGCCACCCTGACCGAGGTGACGAAGGGGCTCACCGCTGGCGCGCAGGTGGTGTCGCAAGGCCAGGACACCCTCGTCGATGGCGACCACGTCAGCGTCGCCAAGACGAGCTGAGCGTATACTAGCGGCAGGGCCGAAGTGAGGCTTTTGCCGCCCGGGGGGGCGCAAGCGGATCGTGAAAGAGGAGACGAGCACATGGCAGATCAGCCGAAAGCGCCGGTTGGCTACAGCGACACGCCCTATATTCCTGGCTCGAAGTATCGCGTACACGACATCAACCGGCCGCAGCCGACCATCATCACGCCAGGGACAAACAGTACCGCCGAGACGCCGGGACGAGCGCCCTCCGACGCTGTGGTGCTCTTTGATGGCACGAGCCTCGCCGGTTGGGCGAGTTGGCGGGGCGGGGAGCCCGGCTGGAAGGTTGAAAACGGCTACATGGAGGTCGTCGCCAAAACGGGCGACATTCGCACCACCCAGGAGTTTGGCGATTGCCAGTTGCACCTGGAATGGGCGGCGCCGGCCGAGGTCAAGGGCGACAGCCAGGGGCGCGGCAACAGCGGCGTCTTCCTGATGGGCCGCTACGAGATTCAGGTGCTCGATTGTTATGACAATTCGACCTACGCCGATGGTACTGCCTCCGCCATCTACGGCGAGTTCCCGCCGCTGGTGAACCCTTGCCGCAAGTCCGGCGAGTGGCAGTTTTACGACATCATCTGGACAGCTCCCCGTTTTGACGGTGATCGCCTGGTGACGCCGCCCTCCTTGACCATGCTCTTCAACGGCGTGCTGGTCCACAACCACCAGGAACTGATCGGGCCGACATCGCACCGCAAAGTCGAGCCGTGGGTGGCGCACCCGGCGGTCGGGCCGTTGCGCTTGCAGGACCACGGTAACCCGATGCGCTTCCGCAACATCTGGTACCGGCCGCTGCGCGCCGCGCAATAGGTGAGTACTGCGGTGTTATGCGTGTCTTGATCGTCGGCGGAGCAGGCTACATCGGCAGCGCCACTGCCAAATGCTTCGCTGCCGCCGGCATCGAACCGGTGGTTTTTGACAACCTCCAGACAGGGCACCGTTGGGCGGTCCGCTGGGGGCCGTTTGTGCAGGGGGATCTCGGTGACGAGGCGGCGATCCAAAAGGCCCTCCGTGAATATCAACCGGAGGCTGTGGTCCACTTCGCCGGTAGCGCCTACGTCGGGGAGTCGATGGCCCAGCCGCGCCAGTACTTTCGCAACAACGTGGTGAACAGTCTCAACCTGCTGGACGCCATGGTCGATGCCGGCGTCAAGTACGTGGTGTTCTCCTCCAGTTGCACCACCTACGGCTTGCCGCAGCGGCTGCCGCTGGCGGAGGACCATCCCCAACACGCCCTCAGCCCCTACGGTGAGTCCAAGCTCTTCGTGGAGCACGTCTTGCGCTGGTACACCGAACCCTACGGGCTGCACTATGCTGCCCTGCGCTATTTCAATGCCGCTGGTGCGGACGCGGACGGCAGCCTCGGTGAGGTGCATGACCCGGAAACGCACCTGATTCCGCTGGTGATGCAGGCGGCGCTTGGCAGGCGGCCTGCCTTAGAACTGTATGGCACAGACTACCCAACGAGCGACGGCACCCCCGTGCGCGACTACATCCATGTGGCCGACCTGGCGGACGCGCACCTGCGTGCGCTACGCTACCTTATGGATGGCGGCGATAACCTGGAACTGAACCTCGGCACAGGGCACGGCTATACGGTCAAGGAGGTGATTGCCGCCGTGGAACGCATCGGTGGCCGGCCGGTACCGGTGCGAATCGGGCAGCGGCGTCCCGGCGATGCGCCGGCGCTGGTGGCCGATGCGAGCAAGGCGCGCGCGCTGCTGGGCTGGCAGCCTGTCTACTCCGATCTGGAGACGATCGTCCGCACGGCCTGGCGCTGGCACGAGCAGCAGTGAAGGTGCATCAATGGAGGGGCACATCCTGACATGCCTGGCATTGCCGACCGAAGAGTTGCCGGCAACCGATTTGCCCGCACTTGCTTCTCTTCCTGCCACCGTTGCCTGGGAGGGACGGCTCGTATATGCCGCGTGTGTATCCGCGTGTCGCTCCAGCTTGCTGACGTGCGTGCAGGCTTTGACAATATGGGGATGAACCGCACAAGCGCCTGAGAAACAGCGAGGCCCTCGGGGACCAAGGAGTCCCCGAGGGCCTCGAAAACGGGGCAGGGTTGATACTACGGGTTGGCGCGCGTGCTGTTCACGTTGGCGTCGGCCCGGTCGGCGGTGGCACGGGTGTTCGCGCCAGCGTCGTTCAAGGCGCCTTCCACGTTGCCCTTTACCTGCTGGGCCTTGCCCTTCAATTCCTCGCCGGCATCGCCGGTGGCGCTGCCTTTGATCTCGCGTGCCTTACCCTGGATCTTGTCCTTCATCTCGCCCATGATTGCTTCCCTTTCTTCTTGTACGCTGTCGGGACGCCCGCTCTATTGCCGACGTTTCCCGGCGCCACGCCGAAGAAAGGCATAACCCGTGCCAATTTTCGAGGCTTCTTGGCCGCTGCCAGAGGTCTTGTCGCCGCCGTCCTGTGTAGGTTGCGGCTGGCCGGCGCGGAGGCAGGCCCCTTCCGCCGCGCTTACCTCGGCAGCTCGTCAACCTGCCCGGCCGCCCCTTGCATAATGGTGTCGATCCGCTGGAGGACGTTCGGCCTGAGCAGTACGTCCAGCGCCTTGACATTCTCCTCGATCTCCGCCGGGCGGCGGGTACCGGAGAGGGCGACCGACACCAGCGGGTCGCGCAAGACCCAGGCGACGGCCATTGGCGCCAGGCCGATGCCGAGCTCCTGGGCCAGCCCGCCCAGTTGTTCGACCACCGCGACGTTCTGAGGGAAGTTGTCCGGCGTGAACAACGACTGCCCGAAGATCATGCCCTGCCTGCGCCAATCGCGCTCGTCGAAGGCGGTGTTGCGGGTAAAGGCCCCAGTGAGCAGCCCGTGCGCCATTGGCCCGTAGGCCATGACGCCGAGTCCCAGCTCGCTTGCCGTGGCGAACATGTGCCGTTCCCAGCGGCGGTCGAACAGGTTGTAGCCCACCTGGTTGGTGATGATCGGCGCGTAGCGCTTCGCCTCGTGCAACATGGCCGGGTGAAAGTTGGAGACGCCGATATACCTGGCCTTGCCGGTTTTCTGTACGTCGACGAGGGCGCGCATCGACTCCTCGATGGGCGTCTCCGGGTCCGGCCAGTGCTGCAACAGGAGGTCCACATAGTCCATGTTGAGCGACATCAGGCTGGCGTCCACGTCGTTCATGATCGATTGGTAGCGGCTGTCGCGGCGCGGCTTTTGGCCTGCTCGTGTTGGCAGGCCACACTTTGTGACCACGATTGCTTCGCTGCGTCGCGAGCCGAGCGCCCGCCCCAGCAGTTCCTCCGACTGGCCGGCGCCATAGCCGCGCGCCGTGTCGAAGAGTGTCACGCCAAGGTCCAGGGCCCGCCCGACCGCCGCTAAGATTTCGCTCTCCTCAAAAGACCCGTAACTCCCGCCGATCTCCCAGGCGCCATAGCCAATCGCCGAGACCGTCAGGTCGGAATTGCCCATCTGCCGATACTACATCGCTCAATCCTACCCACTGCTGTACAGACGTTTCAGGAACCATCGTAGGGCGGCGGCCGCGCCGTGTCCAATGGCCTATCGGGGTTGGTCGCGCCGCAACGTTTTGCATAGCTGGCAAGCATGCGATGCGCCGCGAGGTACAGGGCCGCGATTGCGATCGGCGGCCAAGTTAACGTGGCGACTGCGGTCGCGTTCTGAACCGTCGACGGCAAATCCATGCGACCGCAGTCGCCCTCGTCGCTTGGCCGCCGATCGCAATCGCGGCCCTGTAC
>DAIMXP010000112.1:5229-20993 GCA_036734945.1 Chloroflexota bacterium | reverse complement strand
TGTACTCGGAGGAGAATATCGTTCCGTTGCTACGCAAAACTTTGCGGCGCACTCCTGTGCGGTTGTCAAGGGATCGTCGCCGGGCGGGTGCACTGCAGGCGTCTGCGTCGCTGATCGCCTGTCTGGCTGCAAAGGAGCAGGCGACGCAACCGCGGCGACGAGTAGCCGGAGGCATGCCAACGCGTGCTGCGAGGGGACAGGCTGCCGCGGCGCCGCACGCCTGCCCAGGGTTGCTGCCATGCGGTGCGCGCTGCGACGGGGAAGTGGGTGAGGCGATGAACGGCCTGGATCAAGCGGTTCGCAGGGCGGAACAGTTGGGCGCACAAACGTTGCAACTGGCTCAGGCACTGGTGCGAACCCACACCGTGAACCGCCACAGTGGCGATGCTCAACCAGGCAACGAGGCAGATGGTCAGCGATTGCTGGAGCCGCTGCTACGCGACCTCGGCGCACGGGTGGAGCGCTTCGATTGCCCGGCGGACATTTACGAGCGGATGGGCGTGCTCGGACCTCGAGACCGCGAGTTCGCTGACCGACCAAATCTGGTGGCCGACCTGCCGTTCGGCGCGGATGGTCCGACCATTCTGCTTCAGGGGCATATGGATACCGTCGGCATTGACGATATGCGCCCCGAGGACGCGCTCTCCGGTGAAATCCGCGATGGGCGCCTCTGGGGCCGTGGCAGCAGCGACATGAAAGGCGGCTTAGCGGCCGCCATGATCGCGCTGCAGGCGCTCCACGACCAGCGCAGCGAACTGCGGGGCCGCGTGTTGTTCGCCAGCGTGGTGGAAGAGGAGAGCAACGGCAGCGGGGCCGGCGCGCTCGCGCTCATCGAACGAGCCGGTGCGGGCCGCTTGTTCGGCGGCGCCTTCCAGCCGCACCGAACCGCGAGCGGGCAGGTGGTGCTGGCCGACGCCGCGGTTTGCACCGACGGCACAGGTCCCCAGGTGACGCGGGGTTATGGCGGCGTGCTGACGGTGAACGTTGGCGTGGAAGGCCGCTCCGGACACGCCGCCGGCTCGGACAGTGTGAGCGCCATCGAGAAAGCGCTGATTGTGAAGCGGGGGATCGACCAGTATCGGTCGGAACGGACGGCAGCAGGGCCGGGAAGACAGGTCAACCTCGGCGTGTTTCGCGGCGGCGTACACCCTGCTGTCGTTCCCGGTCACGCCCTGATGAGCCTCAACATGAGCTATCCCTTCGCAGACGCGGTCGCGGCCGAGGCCGCCGGTCACGGCTTCGGTAACGCACCGGGTCGTCAGCACTTTGAGGAGCTCATCCGCGCTGCATACAGCGATGACGCCTGGCTGCAGACTCACCCGCCGCAAGTCCAGTGGATAAAGGACCTCATCCCCTTCGAACTGCCGGAAGCCCATCCTCTGGTACAACAACTCGTGGCGGCGCACCACCTGGCGCTGGGCGAGACGGCCACGGTCGACGTCAATCCCGCCTGGAGCGACGCCTGCTATCTTGCACCGTTCGCCGGGACGCCAGCCGTCTGTTATGGCGCCGGGACGCCGGGCCAGGCCCACAGCGCGACCGAATCGGCCGAGACCTGGCGGATTGTAGCGTGTGCGAAGGCGCTGACGGCCTTCTTGTACGCGCGGTTGAAAGCATGACGGCGGCGCCGGCTCCCGGTATCATCCGAGTCATGCAACCGGGTGACATCCGTGCCGGCCTCCGCCTCTCCGGCCAAAATAACTGGAACCAGACAGCGGCTGATTGGCGTCGCCTCATGCAATGGGAGCCGGAGGGCTGTTTTGTTCTTGATGTTGACGGCCAGGTAATGGGCACCGTGACGACCACCTGCTACGGTACCGCGCTTGCCTGGATCGGCATGCTGCTGGTAGACGCTGCTTCCCGGCACCAGGGTTTCGGTCGGCGTCTGTTGTTGCACGCACTTGCCTGGCTGGAGCAGTGCCACGTCCACGCCATGATGCTCGACGCTACGCCGCTCGGCCAGCCGCTCTACGAGAGCCTCGGCTTTCGCCAACGGTACCCGCTCGAACGCTGGCAAGGAGTCGCGGCAAGCGCGGGCGGCATACCGCCCGCTGTACTGCCGCTCGATCAGCGCGGCCTTGCCGGGCCTTGCCTCGCCCTTGATCGACGTGCCTTCGGGCTGGACCGCGGTCGCCTCTTACGCGATCTCCTGGCGGTTCCGGACGCGCGGGGTTTCCGGACGGGCGGCGGCGCGGCGATCGAGGGCTTCGTCCTGCTGCGTCCCGGCGCTGCACGCTGGCATATCGGGCCCCTTGTCGCCGACAATGCGGAGCGCGCCGCGGCCATGCTCCAGGCCGCGATGGAGGTGCTAGAGGGCCGGCCGGTTCAGATCGACGTACCCGGCGTCTTGGCCGCGGTACACGTGGCACGCCGAGCGGGCTTGACGCCAGCGCGACCTTTCATACGGATGCTGCGTGGCAGTACAGATCCCGTTGCTGATCTAACCCTAATTTACGCCACCGCCGCGCCGGAGATCGGCTAGCGCCCTGCCGCCCGGGCACCAACGCCCCATTGCATCTGCACTCACTGTTCAACAGCGCCGACGTCTACGGCGATGGCAAGCCGACGCCCCTGGCCCACACGAGGCGCGATGTCCACCAGCCCGAAGGCAGTTTGCCGGTGAGCGAACGCATCGGCGCACGTACCTACAGCATCCGCTGGTTCAAGCACTAACGGCCCGTGGCCGTCGCCCAGTAGGCGGTGGCCTTCTGCAAGCCGGCGGAACAGTACCGGGAGCTCCTGGACGGCGATTCGGGCGGTCCGCCCCACCTCAGCAACCGGCACGTCTTCGCCCACGGATAGCGAGAGGGAGCGAGGCACGCACGCCACAACGGCGAGCGAAGAAGGGGCCACTACCCCGCCGGACGGGCGGACCAGGTCTGCAACCGGGCCATCTGCAGAACGTGGGGCGCCTGGAACTCGGGCGCGAACATGTTCCAGCCTTCGTGGAAGCGCAACCCGGCAAAGTCCGCACGCTGGGCCAGTTGCGGGAGTTCATCGGATTGATCAAGCGCCACACGCTGTGGTGATCCCTGCAACCCTCGCGCCAGCGTGCGCAACAGCGCCGACGGTCCGAGGAGACGCCGCCCGATTTCCGCCCCGGCCGGCACTCGCCCCTGCCTTCCGGCCTCGGGACTCAGGGCGGCAGCGATAGCAAATATCTCGCGAGTCTCGATTTCACCGGCAGCAGCGGTCAATACGTGCGCGTCAGGGCCAAGCAGCGGCCGGACAGTTGTCAGCAACGGTAGCTCCGCGTGCTCACTCCGCCAGGCCGCTGCATCCAGGAGCACGCCCAGTTGCTCTGCCGGGCTGAGCCAATGGCCGTCGACCTCTCGGGCGATCAGTGGTCCGCCTGCTTCCTGAATCAGGCGGCGCAACCCATCGCTGGAGAGCAGGCGGTCATCGTCGCGACAGCGCTGATACAGAGTGCGGTAGGTGATGACGTTCGCGTCCGTGTCGTGCGTAACCCAGGCCAGGAAGGCGTCGAAGTCGGCCATCAACTGCGCGATCTCGGCCCGCGGGCGCAGCGTCGCCGGCTGCCAGGCGGAACGCGGCCGGTTGATGCCGAAGCGAAAGGTATCTGTCGGTGCGGTAGTCATCAGGCGGCAAGGATGGGTGTAGATGACGAGGACGCCGCCATCGCGCCGCTGGTCCAGCAACGCCAGGAAGTCCGTACGCAGGCGCTGTGGCCAGCCCGGCGTATCAAAGTAGCGATCAAAAGCGGTGTGGTACTTGATGCAGAGTGCGCCGCAGTACCACATCGGCTTGCCGGGTTCCCATTCCACCGGTGCATCGCAGAAGACGGGGACGCCGAGCAGGGCCATCGCGGCCGGCACCTGCGGCGCCCAACTGGAGCCAGGTTTGCAATAGGCGACCGGCTGTTGCCCGGTCAGCCGGCGAGCGGCGGCCTACCCTCAGCGGCTTGCTGCCGGCTCCGGCAGTTCCCGCACGACCGTCGCCCGGCCGTAGCCGAAGCCGGGTCCGGCCAACGTCGATAGGTCCAGTCGCCCGTCACGGCGGGTGTAGAGGCCGGGGTGAACGGTTGCCTCCGGCAGGGAGGCGTGCGGGTAATACTGCATGCCGTTCGACTCGACGCCCATGATCGTGCCGGCGTGGGCGGCCAGCAGCAGGTGGGGGATCTGGCCGAGCATGTTGTTGGAGAGATCTTGCACCATCAGCGGCATGCCGTGCGCCTTGGCCCAGCAGAGGCTCAGAATGGCGCCGGTCTGCGTCTTGCAGGTCTTCAAGGCCACGCCGCTCCAGCCCAGTTGTCGCCCGAGCTTGATCAACTGCCAGTCGTGGGCACTCTCGTCCATGAAGAGCGGCTTGCGCGCCGCCACGCTACGCACATCCATCTGGTGGCGCTCCAGGTCGTAGGGAAAGGGCTGCTCGACGTAGAGCAGCATGCCGTAGAAACGTGGTTGCTCGGCCAGGAGCTGGTCGAGGATGGCGTTGACATAGGCGGGCTCGCTGACGGTGCAGTTAAAGTCCGCCGTCAGCCAGGGGCAGCCCTCCTTGATGGCGATCTCACCGACGGCGATCAGCCGGGCGTAGTCCCAGGCGGCATCATTGCCACGGAGCTTGACCTTCAGGCAGGTCAGGCCGTCCCGCCGTACCCAGTCGCGCAGGAGCAGGGGATAGCCGTCCTGCGGCTCGCTCCCGTCCAGATCCGCCTGCTCCAGCGGATCCTTACCGCCGACGAGGTGCCAGGCGACCAGTTGGCTGGGCGCCGGGCGGACCAGGAACTCCTCGGGATACTTCCCGGCGAAGGTCGGCGCGCCGGCTCCGACCATTGGCTCGGGCGTGACGTAGGCCGAGAGGTCGGCATTCATGTAGCACGCATTGTAGGTGGCATAGGTCCGCACGCCGTGCAGCATCCCATAGGCATCGTGGAGCGCCAGGTCAAAAGCGGAGCAACAGACCAACGCCGCCAGCCAGGGCATCGCCTCCCGTCCGGCGCGGCGGGTATTGGCCTCAGTAAAGAGGCGCGGGAGCTCGCGCTCCAGGAACGCCTGCCCAACCTCCAGCGGATGGCCGAACACGTCGAACTGCGCCCAGGCGGCCGTCAACTCGGCGCAGAAGGTCAGGAGCGTCTGCTCCCGCTCGGCCAGCGGGACGCTGCTCGGCCAGACCCAGGATACGCTCAGCGGCGTTTCTCCCCAACCTTCAGCAGATCCGCCGGTGCGGTCCTCGACACGCAACCAGACGCGCGCCGAGGTCACGTCGCGCGTCGTTTCCGGGCCGAACTTGACAGGAATGCGCGCCCGCAAGGGCAGCAAGTACAGCTTCGCCTCGGTCGGACGGATGTCGGTGGGCTTTGCCACGATATTGAAGCGCTCCTTGCGATACGGCCGCAACTGCGGTTTGCGGCCAAGGACGAGGGCGACTGCGGTCGCCGCCCCAGCAGGCTTATCTAGACCGCAGTATCTTTAGGACGACTTCAACACCGTATTGGCTTGGTCAACAAAGGAGTTCATGGCCGACGTCACCGTCGTCTTGCCGCTCAGCACGTCCTTCCAAACGGCGTTGAAGGCGCTCTGCACCTGCCCCAGTTGGACGGGGGCCCGATAGCCCTGGGTCGCTTGCGCCGCCTGATCGTAGACCGCCGCGTTCTCCCAGGGCAGCAGCGAGTCTATATAGGCCTTTGAACTGGCGACGGTCTGGTTGACCGGGCAGGTGCCGTGGTTCGTCAACTGTGGCGCTTCGCCAGCCGGACTGGAAGCGTACTTCAGGAACTCCCAGGCCACGTCTTTAGCCTTGCTGGAACTCAGGATCATCCAGCCGTTGGGCCCGTTGCGGACGTGCCGGCCGGCCGGGCCCTTGGGTACGGGCGCCAGGCCCGGCTCCCAACCGGTGGCCGCCTGGGCAATGCCGGGCGCCTGGAAACGACCGCTGTGGACAAAGGCAATGCGGCCTTTGTTGAAGCCGTCCTGTCCGCTATTGTCCTCTCCTGAGCCCGGCACGACCTTGTACTTGAGTTGCAGGTCGACGTAGAACTGCAGGGCGTCGATCGCCTGTGTCGAGTTGAGCAAGCTCTGCGTGAGGTCCTGGTTGTAGAAGTGGCCACCCCCCAACCAAACCCAGGTGGCCAGCCAGGCGAGCGTGCTGTCCAGTGTAGTGGCGCCCCAGGTTTTCTGGGCGCCGACGCCGACTGTCGCTTGCTTGGCAATGTCGAGGAAGGCTTGCCAGTCCCACTTTCCCTGCTTCTCCAGGTCGTTGGGATCGGCAGCGCCGATCTTTTGCAGCAGCGTCTTATTGTAATAGAAGACGGCCGGCCCCGAGTAGTACGGGAGGCCGAAGAGCTTGCCGAACCAGCGCGTGTAGTCCAGCACGCCCTGATAGTAGTCGTTGAGGTTGAACGTCTTGTCGCTGGCAATGTAGGAGCCCAGGTCCGTCAGCAGCCCCTTGCCGGCAAAGCTGGAAAACCAGTTGGGGTGCGAGTAGATGATGTCGGGGGCCGTTCCGGAGGCGATATTAAGGGCGACCGTCTCTGCGTAGTGGTCAAAGTCCACCGTGGCGCCAACGTCCGTCGCTTTGCCCTTGCCGGTTTTCGTAAAGCCGTCGAAGATCTGGACGAAGACCTGATCCTGTGGCCCGACCACAGGGTACTCAATCTGGATCGTGTTGCCGCCGGTTCCTGCCGCCTTGACCGACGCCGAGGTCGTGGCCGCGGCGGACGATGCCTGACTGGTCGCAGCGCCAGTGGAAGCCTGGCTCGTCGCGGTACCGGCGCCGGCGACCTGACTGGATACTGCGCTGTTCTGACTGCTGGCGGCGCTGGAGGTCGTGGCCGTGACAGTAGTGCTACCACAGGCGGTCAGCACCCCCAGCCCGGCAGTGCCGGCCAGGATGCCTGCCAACCGTAGCAGGGAGCGGCGGCTCAGTGTCGATGGAAGGTCAGGACATGCCATCTGGGGTACGCTCCTTATCTTGATCTTGTCGCATCTTGCCGCTCAAGATGCTTGTCTTCGCGCCGTGCTGGCGGCACACAACACGGGACTGCGCGGAATGATCTCTCGGTAGGCCGCCTCCTTCCTAGGCCAGCAGCTCGTACCGCTCCGCCGCGATCGCGTAGCGCAGCGGCTCGCTCCGGCTGAAGCGTTCGATCTCTTCCACCATCGCCAGGCCCTGCCGCTCATCATGGGAGTCGCGGCTGTGGCCGGCGGCGTGGGGTGTGACGATGACGTTGTCCAGGGCGAAGAAGGGGCTGTCCGGCGGTTGCGGCTCCTGATCGAAGACGTCGATCGCTGCCACGAAGCGGCCAGTTTGCAGCTCGCGCAGCAGGGCCTCCTGGTCCACCACCCAGGAGCGGGCATTCTGGATCAGGATGGCGCCGGGTCTGATGCGCGCCAGCAGGTCGGCGGTGATCAGGTGGTGGGTCTCCGCTGTTTTGGGGGCGTGGATGGCGATGATGTCGCTGTCGCCGAACACCTCCTCCAGTGCGGCAAGTTCGACGCCAAGCTCTGCCGCCCTTTCGGCGCTGAGGTAGGGGTCGGCCACGCGGACCGTGGCGCCGAAGGCCAACAGCAGGCGGATGTGGCGCTGGGCCACATAGCCGGAGCCGACCAGACCGACCCGCCGTGCCGCCAGCAGCGAGCCGGTGAACTGGCCGACCTCGCGCCAGGGGACGCCTGCTTTGAGTTGACGATCCATGATGTGCGGGCGGCGCAGCCACAGCAACTCCAGGCTGATGCAGAACTCGGCTACGGAGTCGGCGATGATCTGCGCTGCATGGCAGAGGGTGATGCCGCGGGCATAGATGCTGGGCGGGATGATGCCGCGCACGCTGCCCGTGCTATAGCCGATGAGCTTCAGCCTCGGAGCACCGTCGAGCCATTCTTCCTGTAAGGCAGGCGTTCCCGGCCCGGCCAGCAAGACTTCCGCCTGGGCCAGCAGGGCTGGGGCCTGTTCAGCCAGCGCCGCGCTGTTGCCGGTCGCTTGTGTCACCAGTCCGAGGCACGCAATGCGCGCCTGTACGTCGGGCGGGTACAACTGGGCGTAGGTCGTGTCCGGGATGAGAATGGCGACTTGCATCGGTCTCCTCTTCAGCGACTTCTTATGGAGCGCGAAAGAATAGTACCAGCAAACCCGGCTGCTGCCTAGTCCCCGAACTCGGCTCCCTCGGTAGCATTTTCACTTGAGTTGACACGGCCCACGGCCTCCCGGAACTGCGCCGCGTCTCTTCACGGGCGATCCGGCGCCACGACGCGGTCGGCGGCCCGACGGAGCACCAGCGAGGCGGCGCCGATGCTCCTGGCGTCGCTGCCCAGGGTCGTCCGGCAGATCTCGACGGCGCCGAACGGTACCGGGAGGGCGTGACGGCGCGCCTCCTCTCGCACCGCGTCGAAGAAGAGGGGCCCGGCCTCGGCGAGCGGCCCGCCGATGATCAGGCGGTCTGGATTCAGCAGGTTCACGATGGTTGCCGCGGCAAAGCCGATGGAACGACCGCTCTCCAGCACCAGGGGCCTGGCGATCACGTCGCCCGCGTTCGCCGCTTCCGCCAGATCCACCGTCGTCAACCGCGTCAGGTCTCCCTGACAACGCGCCCGCAGCAGCGCGCCCAGGCCGCTGTCGGCACCGAGCCGGCTGCGGGCGCGCTCCAGCAGGGCCATCCCCGAGGCCACCGTATGCAGACAGCCGCGGTTGCCACACTCGCACAGCAGTCCGTCCCGCTCTATGGCGATATGGCCCACCTCGCCCGCACTGGAATTAGCGCCCCCATAGATCTCCCCATCCTGCAGGAAGCCGGCTGCGATACCGTGACCAACATACAGGTAGACCAGAAACCGCGCGCCGATGCCGGCGCCACGATAGTACTCACCCAGCGCGGCAGCTTTGCTCCGATTGGCGAGTTGGACCGGGAGTCCGGTTTGCCTGGCGAGCAGCGCTGCCAGGGGGACATTGTGCCAGTCATAGCCGGCCGCGCCCCGAATGACACCGGAGTCCATATCGACGAGCCCCGGGGTGGCAAAGCCGAGGCCCAGGATGCGCCCGGGAGGCACGAACGCCGCCAAACGTTGCACGCATGCAGTCGTCGTTTCCAGCACGGCCTGCACATCCGTATCAGCAGCGACCCGTCCTTCCCGCTGCACGATCCGGCCATCCAGGTCAGTCAGGACAGCGTGGAGGTCGCGCTCGCCCATTTCGACACCCAGCGCGAACCAGGCGCTCGGCTCAAAGCGCAGGAGCTGCGGTCGCCGGCCGCCGTTGGACTCGCCGCTGCCGGCGTCAACGAGCACGCCGGCTCGCTGGAGTTCGTCGGCGATGCCATAGGCCGTGGCGACGCTGAGCCCGGAGCGTTCAACGAGCTCCGGGCGGGAAACCGTCCGTCGCTCCCGCGCGATGGACAGCAGCAGCGCCCGATTGCCTGTGCGCACATCCTCTACCTGCCGGCGGTTCCCCCGGTCGACCAAGGTGCGCTCCTTTTCCTTTTACCGATTCTGGACCGACGACACCGGGCTGCGCTCAAGTATGGGCCGCAATGTCCCGGTCTCGGGTGGTTCGTGGCTTGTCTCCGCCAAGCACACCCGGCAGACCTGTTCGCAGACAGTACGGTATACCACGCAACAACAAGCAAGCGCAGCCGCGTCGGTCCGCTGAATCGGTATCCCCCGCTGCAAACCCGCACGCACGGCGCTATGCTGAGTTCTCCAGTCATCAGCGCGCTGAGCGACCGGCAATCGCCACAAGCAGGCGCGCCACGGCGTCTGCGGCCTGTGGACGGCCCAGGGACGCCGCGGCCGCCCCAAGACGAAGGCGCTGCCCGGAGTCGTTGAGAAGCGCTACGACCTGGTCGCCAAGGGTGCTGGACGTCAGGATATCCTCGCGCAGTACCACCGCAGCACCGATCCTTCGAAACGCTTCAGCGTTGATCTCCTGGGGCGACCGGCCAAGGGCAGCAGGCAACGGCACCAGCAGCGCCGCCTTGCCGAGAGCGGCAATTTCCGATAAGGTAGAGGCCCCGGCTCGGCTGATGACCAGATCGGCGGCGGCCAGGAGGTGCGGCATCTCGTCGTCCACGAAAGCACGCCAGACATAACGCGCAGACAGTCCAGTCGGCAGGGACAGCGCGGCATTCTGGACAAGGGTCACCGAGCGCTGGCCGCAGAGGTGGACGACCGCGGCGTGCTCCAACACTGCCGGCAGGCATCCCAGGACGAGTCGGTTCAGATTCAGTGCCCCCTGGCTGCCCCCTGTCACCAATACGAGCGGCAGGCCGCTGGGCAGATGAAAGCGCTGTCGTGCCAGTTCAGCGTCGCCATGGTAGATCGCTGCTCGCAACGGATTACCAAGGGCAACCGCTCGCCCATTGGGAAAGCGAGGCAGCGACAGCTCAAACGCTACGACAACCTGCCGGGCGAACGGCGCGATCAAGCGGTTGGCGAGGTTCGGTTCCACGTCCTGCTGCAAGGCTAGCAGCGGCCGGCCAGTGACCCGGCTCGCCACGCCGGCCGGCACTGCCACGAAGCCGCCGCAGGTGAGGATGGCGTCCGGTTCCAGGCGGCGCACCAGCGCTGTAGCCTCGACCAGGCCGATGGGAATGCGCAACAGGTTGGTCAGCGTCTCCTTGCCGACGAATCGGTTGAGCTTGCCGGCCCGGATCGTGTGCAACCGGATGCCGGCGGCTGGCGCCAGACGCTCCTCGATGCTACCCCGCGCGCCCAACCAATCGAGTTGAACATCGGGCGCTAGCCGACGAACCGCTTCCGCCACTGCCAGCCCCGGGAAGACGTGTCCACCTGACCCACCACCGGCCAGCAAGAGGCGCACCGGTCAGGACCGATGCCGGCTGCTGTGCATGGCGCTGATCGCCGGTCTCGCGCGGCCGACACGGCTGCCTGGCGGTCCGCCGACCGGGCGGTGTACCAGCTTGCGGGTCACCGGTCGATCGGCGGCAGCAACAGTGTTAGGCACGGCCTGAGCGCCGATGTTGAGGAGGATGCCCACGCCCGCCATGCAGACGATCAGCGAGGAGCCGCCATAGCTGATAAATGGCAAGGGAACACCGGTAAAGGGAATGCTGGACGACACTGCTGCGATGTTGATGAACGCCTGCGCGACGAGGCTAGACGTGATGCCGGTCGCCACCAATGCTCCAAACTGATCCGGCGCGTCACGCGCAATGGTGAGACCCCGCCAGGCAAGGGCCACAAAGAGCAGGATCACCGCGACGCAACCGGCAAAGCCGAGTTCCTCGCCCACGATGGCAAATATGCTGTCGGTGTGGGGGGCCGGCAGGTAACTGAACTTCTGGCGGCTGGCCCCGAGTCCCAGCCCGAAGAGTCCGCCGGAGCCCAGCGCGATGAGCGCTTGCTGCACCTGGTAGGCAACACCCTGGGCGTTCTTGATGGCCAGGGGATTCAAGAAGGTCGTGAAGCGACTGAAGCGGTACGGTGATACCTCGGTCAGCAACGCCACGATGCCCCCGCCCGCTCCCAGGAGCACAGGGAAGAGGAGCAGGTTGGCGCCGGCCGCAAAATACAGGACGAAGCCGGTCGCGGCAACGATTATCGACGTACCGAGGTCAGGCTCGGCGACGATCAGCGCCACAGGCAGCGCAATCAGCAGGACGCAGTGGACAAGGCCACGCTTAAACTCCCGTGCCCGCCGCACGTCGCGCGCGAACATGCCGCTCAGCAAGAGCACAAGCGCCACCTTCATCAGCTCGCTCGGTTGCAACTGGCCGAAGATGCCGGCCTGAATCCAGCGCTTCGCCCCGCCGGCGTGATGTCCCATCACCAGGACCGCCACCAGCAGCAGCAGGCTCATTGCATAGAGCGGCTTACCAGCGATCATGAGCCGTTGATACGGTACCCGCGACAGCCCGACCAGCGCGACGACGCCGATGAGGAAGAAGATAATCTGGCGAATAAAGAAGTACGTCTCATTGTGGTGCAGGTCGACCGCCACGGCGACGCTCGCGCTGTAGACCATCACCAGCCCCAGGGAGACCAGCGCCGCGCTAATGCTGATCAGGGCCGGGTCAAAACGCCACCACCCCGGTTGTGCCAACAACTCCGCAGGACGCTTCATGCGCTTCCCTCGTCCGCTTCTAGCAAGGCTCGAAATCCGCTGATGCCGCGACCAGCGCTGCAAACCGGTCGCCGCGAGCCGCAAAGTCGACAAACTGGTCAAAGCTCGTGCAACCCGGCGAGAGCAACACAGCGTCGCCGGGCTGCGCCGCGCCAATTGCCGCCTGGACAGCGTCGTCGAAATGTGGCTCCTCAACCACACCTGGTAACACCCCCACCTGTTCGGCTGCGGCTGCCAGCGCTCCCCGAATGAGGCCCCGCGCTTCGCCCGTCAGGACGACGGTGTGCGCCTGCCGGCATAGCGTCCGCGCCGCTTCCGACCAGGGAAGGTGCTTGTCGCGGCCGCCGGCGATAATGACCAGCGGCTCAGCAAATGAACGCAGCGCCGTCAGCAGCCGCTCCGGCGTCGAGGCGATGGAGTCATCATAAAAGCTGGCGCCACGGATGGCGCCAACGAGTTGCAGGCGGTGTTCAACCCCCTTGAAGGAGGCGATTACGGCGGCCATGGCGCCATCGGTAGCTCCGGCTCGCCGGGCCGCCAACGCCGCCGCCAGCACGTTCTCCTGATTGTGGCGCCCGCGCAACTGCAGTGCCGCCAACGGAGCGATCCGGCGTACTGTACCGTGCTGGCGCAGAACGAAGTGGGTATCAAGGACGAAGGCGGCGTCACCGTCTGGCACGGGTTCCTCAACGCTGAACCAGCCGACCAGGGCCGGAGTGCCGGCGGCGAACGAGCGCACCTGGGAGTCGGCGGCGTTCAGCACTGCCCAGTCGGCGGGGTGCTGCTTCGCCACGATTTGGCGCTTGGCCGCCGCGTACTCCTCCATACTGCCGTGGCGATCGAGGTGGTTCGGCGTCAGGTTGGTGACGACAGCGCCGTGCGGACTGCATTGCAGCGGCTGCAGTTGAAAGCTGGAGAGCTCCATCACCACGGTGTGTTGGGGCGTCAACTGCGGGAGCACACCCAGCAGCGGCCTGCCGATATTGCCGCCTACGATGACCGGGCGGCCTGACCGTTCCAGCATCTCGCCCAGCATCGTCGTCGTCGTCGTCTTGCCGGCACTGCCGGTGACACCGATGATGGGCACTGGACAGCGCTGGAAGAACAGTTCGACTTCGCTCGACAGGGCGATGCCGCGTCGCACAGCTTCTTGCAGAACAGGCAAGGTGCGGGGGATCACCGGACTGACGAAGATGTGGTCGCTCCAGCTCAGGACGCGGTCGGCGTCGTGCCCACCGAGATTGAGTTGGACAGGCAGTCCCGCGATACGGGCGAGGCTTTCGCCATGTTCGGCGGCCGGCAGGCGATCGCTGACCAGGATATCCGCGCCTTCGCCGGCCAGGAAGCGAACCAGGGATACCCCTTCGCGTCGCCCAAAGCCGAAGACCGTGACCCGTCGTCCCGCCAGGTCGCCGGTCACGGCTGCGCTCGCGCCAGCGTTGGCGGCGGCGCCACCGTGTCCACAACGGGCGGTAGGTCGATATATGTCGTGGTTGAAGGCTGTACCGGCACCATGCCTTGCGCGTCAGCTTCGGTTTGGATGCGCTGCAACGCCTCCAACTGGTCGAGTTGCACCTTGAGATCGCTCTGCGTGCGCAGGAGTGAGCTCTGTTCGTTCTGCAGCGTGTTGATCTCATAGGTCATCAGCGCCGCCTTGTTGTCTTCCGTCAGATACAGCGTTGCCAGTAGCGCGATCAGGGCGCAGGCCACCGCCATCATCAAGAACGGCTCGGATCGGCGGACCAACCGGACGCCACGGGAGCGTGGCCGCTGGAGGATAGGCGGCGGTCGGCGCACTACGGGGGCCGGTTGCTGACCAGTTCCACCGTGGCTTCGGCGTAGCGGCAACCTCCAGCCAGGCCGGACCGGGAGAGTCGGCGCGGACAACGCCGTCGCGGTGCGGCTGCCACCGCGGATACCTACTTGTTGCATAGCGCGACCCCCTCCAACCGCTCCACTGCCCGCAGCTTGGCGCTGCGCGCGCGCGGATTGTGCAGTATCTCGTCGGCGCCGGGCGTTCGCGGCTTGCGCCATAGGACACGGACCTCGGGCCGGTGCCCGCACCGACACTCCGGCAACTCCGGCGGGCAGAGGCATGCCGCGGCCGCCCGCGCAAACTGTTGCTTGACGATGCGGTCCTCCAGAGAATGAAAGGAGATGACGGCCAGTCGACCACCCGGTTTAAGTAAGGCGATCGCCCGCGGCAGGACGCGCTCAAGTTGACCCAGTTCATCATTCACGGCGATGCGTAAGGCCTGGAAGGTGCGCGTCGCCGGGTCGATGGCTGCGCCGTGCCTGCCGCCGACAGCGCTCCAGACGGCCTGGTGCAACTGTCCGGTGGTTCGTAGCGGCGTCGCAGTGCGTCGCCTGGCGATCTCGCGTGCTATGCGACGTGCCGCCGGCTCTTCACCAAAACGAAATAACAGAGCAGCGAGGTCGGCTTTGGACGTTTCCGCCAGGATGTCGGCGGCCGTCGGGGTGGCGGCGTCCTGGTCCAGACGCATGTCGAGCGGCTCGTCACGTTGGAAGGAAAAGCCGCGGCCGGTCCCCGCAAGTTGCAGCGAGGAGAAACCCAGGTCGAGCAGGATGCCGTCGACGGCCGTCCAGCCGAGGGAAACAGCGACGTTCGCGAGCGAATCGAAGGCAGCGTGGACGAGGATGGCCCGCTCGGCGAAGGGAGCCAGACGGTGGCCGGCATACGACAGCGTTGCTGCGTCACGGTCGAGACCCAGCAGCAAGCCATCCGGGAACGAGTGCTCAAGGATGGCCGTGGCGTGACCCGCGCCACCGATGGTGCCGTCTATATACCGACCGCCACGCCGTGGAGCCAATGCCTCCAGCGTTTCGGCCAGGAGGACCGGCACATGTACCGGGGTGGGCAATGGCGGCGACGTGGCTACCATTGGCGGTTCCAGGAGGGTGTTCATGGCCGGAGTATACCGCCGGCTCATCGCCCCTCTGGACGTCCCACGCCGGAGCGTTACAGCGATAGACCTGATGGTACTAAGCGCAATAATTGCAATGCGCCTTACTGCGCCTGTCCGTTGTCACTCCAGCAGCGGGCGAATTTGGCGCCACCAGGACTCTGCCAGTTCGGCATGGCCGGCATCCGAGGGATGAAAGCCGTCCCGCGCCACGAGTGCCGGATCGGTCAGGATCCGACTCATCGGCAGGTTGACGAGCGTCGCCCCGTAGGTCGGCACGGGCCACAGCACGATCTTCCCAGCGTGGTCATGACCGGCTATGGTATGCTAAGCCGCTACACGACATTGGGAGAGTCAGTTTGTCCTACTTCACACTTGAGTTGCCATTACTCTACCCGATAGAGGAGGAACTGGAACTTGAAGAGTCGGATGAGATCGATGGTCGGCGGCTCGCCGGAGCAGGTCTCATGATCGCGCAACGCTTTTATGACACGGGTGTCATTTTGGACGATCTCACCGACCGCGGCTGGCTGGTACGGCTCATGCCCGATTCCGATGCCATCGTGCTGGTGCGGCAGGGCACGCGCCAGGTGGTGGAAGAGGACGTGCGCGAGGTGTTGGAGCGCCACGACGGCCTGCTCATCTCGATGGGCGATTTTTCCGAGCCAAGGGACTCAGACTTGCTATGGGAAACGGCCGAAGGTCATCTGATCCCGCACCGGCACGAACCGGGCGGCAAGCAACTCAGCGTCGGTGAAGAGGGGCACCATTAGTCGCCGGCCGCTCAGGCCGGCCCGCCCCCCCGCC
>DAIMXP010000112.1:0-5219 GCA_036734945.1 Chloroflexota bacterium | reverse complement strand
ACGCCGCCCGGCTTGAGCGCGCGCCGGAAGCTGCAATCGTCGAGGACGATGTTCCGCGCGAAAATCTTCCCCTGTCCGGCCAGCGAATCCTGCTGGTCGACGACAACCCCGGCATCGCCACCCTTCTCGCCGGGCTGCTCCAGGACTCCGGCGCCACTGTCGATGTCTGCCGGTCCGCCGATGCCTCGGTTGCCCAGGCGATTCGGCGCCTTCCGGCGCTCGCCATCATCCATTTACCCTTGCCCAAGGATACGGCCGCCGCGCTCAGCCAACGGCTGCGCCAGCACGCCTCCCTGACCGGCATTCGCGTCATCATTCTCTCCGGCGAAGAAGGGCTGCAAACCGAGGCCGCAGACGCTGCCGATGCCGTCCACCCCCGCCCGATATCGCCGCAACGCTTGATGGAAGACGTGGCGCGACTCTTGCCAGGGACGTAGTGGTGCAGGTTGCCCAGCGACTGAAGTCGCCGGGCAAGAGCAGGTATAGTGTTTACCCAATATCCCAAGGTACCGCCGACCGGTACCGGCGCAGAAACGGAGTGAACGCCCGACCATGGTGGTAGCAACAGGCAGACGCCCTTCCTACTTCATCTGGACTGTCGGCTGCCAGATGAACAAGGCGGACTCCGAACGCATCCAGAATTACCTGGAACGCGAAGGCTGCGCCGAGACCGACAACGCCCGCACCGCCGACGTCGTCATCCTCAACACCTGCGCGGTGCGCCAGAGCGCAGAGGAGCGCACGGAAGGGCAACTGGGCCAGCTTTCCGGGCTCAAGAAGCGCCTGCCCAACCTGGCAGTGGCAATGACAGGCTGCATGGTGACGCCGGATGCGACGGCCATGCAACGACGCTATCCCATGGTTGACATGTTCTTTTCTTCGCTGACGCCGGAGCGTTTGCAGCCGCTCTTAGATCGCCCGCTGGATGAGGCGGTCCCCACGACCTTCGCGCCGGTACCGATCGAAGCCGGGCCGGAGACCATCGCGCCGACCCTTCGCGGCAAACGCAGCAAAGAGGTCGCCCGCTTCATCCCGATCATCTACGGCTGCGACGAACATTGCACCTACTGCATAGTGCCGTCGCGGCGCGGCGGCGAACGCAGCCGGCCGGTGGCGGAAGTGGTCGACCACGTGGAGGAAGTCGTCGCCGAAGGCGCGCGGGAAGTTACACTGCTCGGTCAGATCGTCGATTCCTACGGCCACGACCTGCCGGAACGCACCGACCTGGCGGCGCTGCTGGAACGGCTCAACGACGTGCCGGGGCTGGAGCGCATCCGTTTCCTGACCTCCCACCCGCGCTTCATCGACGAGCGCCTGGTGCTGGCGATGCGCGATCTCCCGAAGGTCTGCGAGTACATGCACCTGCCGGTGCAGCACGGTGACGACGCCATGCTGCGTCGCATGGGTAGGCCCTACAAGGTGGCCGACTATGAGCGCCTGATAGAGCGCATCCGAACAACGCTGCCAGGTTGTAGTGTGAGTACGGATGTCATCGTTGGCTTCTGTGGCGAAACGGACCAGCAGTTCCAGCACACGCTCGAACTGCTGGCGCGCGTGCGCTACGACGTGGTGCATGTTGCCGCCTATTCGCCCCGCCCCGGCACCGCGGCCGGCGAGCACTTTGTGGACGACGTGCCGGCGCTGGACAAGAAGGAACGGCTGTGGGCCGTCGAACGCCAGCAGGAAATGATCAGTCAGGAAATCAATCAGCAACTGCTGGGCAGCGTGCAGGACGTGCTGGTGGAAGGTCCCGACAAAGGGGACAGCCCGCGTTGGAAGGGGCGCACCCGCACCAACAAGTTGACCTTTTTTGCGGTGTCCGATCCCGCTGCGCCAGTTGGCGTCGATTACACGGGCCGGACGCTGCCCGTCACCATCACGCGCGCCGGGGCACACGCGCTGCAAGGCCGAGTGACGCCGGTCGCCGAAAGGAGCAGCCATGCTTGATCAGCCCTCTGTCGTCGGTGATCGCGTGCCCAATAAGCGGCATATCGCCGAGCAAGCCATCGCCCTGGCCCTGCAAGGCCGCTGGGAAGACGCTGTGCAGTTAAATCGACGCCTCCTTACCTATTACCCGAACGAGGCGGATGCCCTCAACCGGCTGGGCAAGGCGCTCACCGAGTTGGGTCGCTATGGCGAAGCGCGTGACGCCTATACCCAGGCGCTGCAGGCCGATCCCGGCAACGCCATCGCCCGTCGCAACCAGGAGCGCCTCCAGGTGCTGGCCGAACGCCAGGTCAGCGGTGAGGTCGCCGGCAACAAGGGTGAAAAGTTGGACCCGCGGCTGTTCGTTGAGGAACCGGGCAAGACGGCGGTCACAGCCCTGCAACATCTGGCCCCGCCGGAGTCGCTGGTGCGCCTGAACGCCGGCGATATTGTCCGCTTCCGAGCCGCTGGTCGCTCGCTGCTGGTCGAAACCGCCGCCGGCGAGAAAATCGGTGAGGTCGAGACGAAGCTCGCCCAGCGCCTTATCCACTTCACCCAGCTTGGCAACCGGTACGTGGCGGCAATCAAATCGCTGGACGGCCGCGAGGTTCGCGTCTTCATCCGCGAAACTGTGCAGCATCCCAGCCTCGTCGGACGTGCCACATTCCCAACCCGCGCCGAGTCGGGTCATCGCGGCTACACGCGCGACACGTTGTTCCGCTACGACCCGGAAGATGACGATGAATACGACGAGAACGAGGGCGAGTTCGTGGAACGCGAACACCACGACGATGGCGACGACGATGAAGAGCCGCCCACGAGCGTCCACGAGCTCGACCGCGGCTTCAACATCGACCGCGAGGAAGAATAAGGTACACTGCGATTAGCACTCGACGCTTGAGAGTGCTAATCGTGCCCTGGCGAAGAGTCCGAGCCGGCGCCGGAGCAGAGGATGGGTGTGTCTGGAGCGCTCTCCAAACGCCAGTATGCCGTTTTGCGTGCGCTCGTTGAGCGCTACGTGGCCTCGGCAACGCCTGTTGCCTCCGACGTGCTGGTGCGCCACGACTTTCCATCGGTTAGCAGCGCCACCATCCGCAACGACCTGTCGGCCCTGGAAGGCGCGGGCCTGATCTACCAGCCACATACGTCTGCCGGCCGCATCCCGTCCGAGCGCGGTTACCGCTTCTTTGTGGAACACCTGCTGCCCGAGCGTGGCCTCTCGGCGGGAGAGCGGCATACAATTCTGCATCAGTTTTCCCAGGTGGAGGATCAAGTCGACGAGTGGTTGCGACTGGCGAGCACCGTATTGGCAGCCGCCAGTGGCGTGGCGGCGATTGTCAGCGGCGCCTCCGGCGACGCCGCCCAGTTGCGTCACTTCGAGCTAATCGCCCTGGACAGCCGGCGCGTGTTGCTGGTCGCCATCACCAGCGATGCCTCGGTTCACCAGCAACTGATTGAGCTGGATCACCCCGTCGGTCAAACGGAACTGCGTTCGGAGGCGGCCCGCCTGACCGCAGCCTGGTCGGCGTTTTCGGCTCCCCAGATTCGGGCGACAACCACAGCCGGCCCTGGTGCGAGCGCCGGGTTGGCAGCAGTTGTGCAAGAAGTACTGGCGGCGATGCTGGATCGGCACGACCAGCGGCAATGGGAAATACGCTACCACGATGGACTGGCGAACGTGCTGAGCCAGCCGGAGTTCTATCGGGGTAGCGACGACACGCTGCGCCGGCAGCGTTTGCACGGGCTGCTCGCTATGGTCGAGCGGGGCGACATCGTGCGCGACCTGCTGCCCGAAGTCGCCCAGCAGGGCACGCTGCGGGTGCTCATTGGCGAAGACCAGCCGGAAGAGTTACGTGAGGTCGCCCTGGTGCTCTGCCCGTATGGCGACGACCGCGGCAGTATCGGCGTGCTCGGCGTCATCGGCCCCATTCGCTTAGACTATTGCCGCGCCATCACCGGCGCCCGCTATGTTGCCTCCATCCTCAGCGCGTTGATGCAGGAATGGCATGGACCGTCTCAGTTAGAACCCAAAGGAGAGCAAATTCAATGACGAGCGAAACCGCCGCCGAAGCGACAACGGAGAACGGCGCCGAATCGGTCCTACGTGGGCGCATCGCCGAGCTGGAAGCGGAGCGCGACAAGGAGCGCGACCAGGCGACCGACTATATGAAGCGCTGGCAGTACGCCCAGGCCGAACTGGCCAACATGCGGCGTCGCACCCAGCAGGAGCGCGAGGACCTCACCAAATACGGGATCGCGCCGCTGGCAGCAACGCTGCTGGAAGTGTTGGACAACTTTGAACGGGCGGAGCAGGCCATTCCCCCCTCCTTGCAGTCCTTCACCTGGATCAGCGGCGTGATGCTCATCCATCGTCAGCTTGAGTACCTATTGCAGCAGCACGGCCTGGAGGCAGTGGCTGCGGCCGGCCAGACCTACGACGCCAACGTCCACGAGGCGCTTGTGCAGGAGCATCACGACAGCGTCGCGGAAGGCGTGATTATCGGCGAGGCCCAGCGCGGCTATACGCTGCACGGCCGATTGTTGCGCCCGGCCCTGGTGCGCGTGTCGCAAGGCCCCGCAGTTACGGGTGAGGAACCTGCTGCCGTGCCGGACAGCGCCGCCGCCGAACAGCCGGAAACCACAGCAACAGAGTCAGGATCGGTGGCATAACATGGCGAGAATCGTCGGGATCGACCTCGGCACAACCAACTCCTGCGTAGCGACGTTAGAGGCGGGCGAGCCGGTCGTCATCCCCAACGCCGAAGGCGCGCGCACCACCCCCTCCGTCGTCGCCTTTTCCAAGACCGGCGAGCGGCTGGTCGGTCAGGTGGCCAAGCGCCAGGCCGTGACCAACCCGGAGAACACCATCTTCTCCATCAAGCGCTTCATGGGACGAAACTATGACGATCTGGAAGTGCGGCGCAGCAAGGCCATCGTGCCCTACCCGGTCACCGCCTCGGACAATGGTGACGTGCGGGTCACGGCCGGCAAGCAGGAACATTCACCTGAACAAATTTCCGCCATGATCCTGCAGAAGCTGAAGGCGGATGCCGAAGCCTTTCTGGGCGACAGCGTCACCCAGGCTGTCATTACCGTGCCAGCCTACTTCGACGACGCCCAGCGGCAGGCGACGAAAGACGCCGGACGCATCGCCGGCCTGGAGGTGCTGCGCATCATCAACGAGCCCACGGCCGCTTCGCTGGCCTACGGCCTGGACAAGAAGGAAGACGAGACCATCGCCGTCTACGACCTGGGCGGCGGCACCTTCGACGTGAGCGTGCTCTCCCTGGGCG
>DAIMXP010000111.1:0-21166 GCA_036734945.1 Chloroflexota bacterium | reverse complement strand
CAGGTATCCTACACCCTCAACCAACCCACCGGCGCGAAAACTTGTGGCGCACTTCTGTAAGACACCCTGCGTACAGATACAGGCGGCATCGTACATCATGAGGCCGTGCTGCCAGCGCAGGTAGATGAAGTGGTGGTTATTGGGATCGACCAGCGGCTGGCTGGTTGGGAGGCCCCATAGCTCCAGCTCGATGCCGGACAGGCGCGCCCCGAAGGTACCCGGATCCATCCCATCGGGGAAGGCGATCTGGGCCGAGACGGTGCTGTTGAAGGTGGCGTCGAAGTTCACCGGCTGGCCGGCGAAGGTGTCGGGGGCGTGCTGCTGCACCCAAGCGAGGACGGCGCGTTGGTCGAGGGGATTGAGGGTGTTGGCGACTAACCCGCGATCGATGCTGGGGAAGGTGCTGCCGTTGAACTGGGTGTCGTTCAGCAAGTCTGGATCGAGCAGGTCCAAGAGGTGAGCGTTGCCGTTCTGGTCCAGTCGGACGACCCTGCGCTGGAAGAACTGGACGGTGAAGCCCTTGAAGAGGAAGGTGCGGCTCGTGGGATAGCCAAAGGTTGGCACACCGCCCCGCCGCTGGAAGTAGTTCCAGATGGCGTCGTTGTCGATGCGGTAGCCCGTCTGCGCGAAGTAACGGGCGTCGTGTGGCGCCGGCAGCGCCAGCCGCCAGACCCCGCCACGGCCACCCGCAAGGAGATAGCCATTGTCGACGGCCAGTGCGTTGATGCCGAGCGGGATCGCTGGGAGGGGCCCGCCGAGGTCGTGCCAGGTGGCTCCGCCATCCCGGCTCCAGCGCATGAAAGGCGCGCCGGTGGAGAGGTAGAGGACGTCAGGGTCGCGCGGGTCGAGCAGCAGGGCCCCGGCGCCGTCGCCGTCAGCGATCCCACTCCAGGTTTGCCCACCATCACGACTTTCCCACAAGGGATAGCTGGTGCATAAGCAGAATCGGGGAAGGCTGGTGGCGATGGCGACGTACAGGTGGGCCGGATCACGCGGATCAACCACGATGGAGACGGCGCCCACGGGCGCGCCGGGGAGCGACTGCCAGGTCGCGCCGCGATCCGTGCTGCGGAAGACGCCACAGCCGCCGCCCAGGTAGACCGTGCTCGGCTGACTTGGGGCTACGGCGACAGCGCCATAGTCGCACAGCGGCACGGTGGCGGCGTTCAGTTTCTGCGCGGTGACAGCACCGTCGGTGCTCCGGGCGGCGGCATTGACACCGCCGGCAAAGTAGATCGTGCCGGGGCGGGTGGGATCGAACGCGAGCTGATAGCCGCCACCCACTGGATGCTTACTCCATGTTTCGCCATCGTCGTTACTGGTAAACACCCCGTCTGACCCGCTTGCCCAGAGCACGTGCGGTCGCTGGCTGGTGTCGACCGTTAGCGAGAACATTGAGGTCATCGGGGAGTTGACGTGGCTGTGCTGCCAACTCAAGCCACCGTCGAAACTGCGAAAGAAGTCGGTGTTGTCCGGTGCGCTTTCGCCACCGGCATAGATGATGCTGGGCCGGTCGGGATCAACGGCAATGGTCCGCACGTTCGCAGAAGTCAGGCCGAGCGACTCCCAGGTTGGGATCGGGGCAGACACCGGCGGACCAGCGGCGGACCCGCCGCCTGAACCGCCCAAGAGCACGACTGCCACCAGGAGCAGGGCGGTCAGGAGCGATGGTTGCATCGCTGTCTCCGTCCCGCGCTTAGCCTCGGCGCGCACCACAGTGTCTCACGCGCCGTGCTGTGGCAACCTCGGTTCCAGAAGCGTCCCAGCCGGTGGCCGTTCCCGCCCGGCCATCGCGTCACCAGTGGGACCGGCGCTACGACCATACGACCACCAGGTCGTCCCACGTGCCGCAGCCCGTGACCTTGTAGAAGATCTGATACGGACCGCCTGGCGGCGGGGCATGCACATCCCACTGGATCGCACCGAAGTACTCCTGGGTCGGCGTGTCCATTTGATCGCAGGTCGACGGCGGGTTGTTGGAGTGCTGGAAGTACCACATGGTATCGAACCTGCTTTTGGTGTAGGTGAAGGCGTTCTGGATGCCCTTGGTCACGATGGCACGGACGCGCAGCGGGCGCGTCTGGCCGCCACCGCCGGTCCCAGCGGCGGGCAAGCACGCCGATCACCCGTTCCCAGATCCATCGAAGTCTCCTTCTGACCACCTGCTTCCAGACGCCCACGACCCGCTGGAACGACCACAGCGCAGCCGCTGATCGGTTTTATCGGTAACGACAACTTGGCGGCCGAAACGTCACGGGCTGGTGTTCGCGGGGCAGGGCGGTCGTCCCCCTGATGACCATCACGACCTGGCGCGCCCGGTCTGTGGCGTAGACCCAATCGGCTCTGGCGTCTACCGCCGTCAGGCGCACCGTGACCGTTATCCTCTTCTCTTGGCCATCGATGCCATAGAGGACGTGGGCGACGGGGCAGACTGCCAAGGTATCGAAGCGCTCGGCGGCGTCGGAGCGGCCCTGACCGGCACTATCTTGCCTGAACATCGCACTGTCCCGACGCGCATCCTCCGCCGCCCGTTTCGGGGAGTGCAGGGGGTGACGGCGGTGCTGGTGTGCCATAGCCGATGCCGTGCAAGACGGTCACGGTATGCCCGCTCCGATCAGCCACGTAGACCACGTGCGTCGTGGGGTCCACGGCGATCGGTCCCGGACCCGTGTTCTCGGTGGTGAAGTACGCCGTACTCGGTGGACCGATCGGCACGGTGGCAACCACCTGAAGGGTCTGTTCATCCACCACAGACACCGTGTGGCTGCTGCCATTGGCGACGTAGACCGTGTGCGTGGAGAGATCGACAGCGAGGAAGTGTAAGCCGACACCGACCGTCACCACCCTCTCCCGGTAACCATAGGGAGTTCCCGGTGCCGGATCGAGCACGACCAGGTCGGTCAGCAGGCGGCCGACAAAGACGCGCTGCGTCAACGGATCAACGGCGACACCTTCCGCCGTGTACCTCAATGGATAGCTACCGTCATACGCCAGGGCGCCGTTGATTCGGTCTACCTCGCCGTCCGCAGGGTACTTATAGTTGTTCGTATCGTAGACATGGTGCGTCAAGGGATCAAGCGCCAGCCCAAAGACCCAGCCGTTCACGCTCTTGACCGCTAATTGAAGGCCAGTCCGTCCGTCGAGCAGCCGGATCGTGTCGCCGCTGAGGTCGGTAACTCCGGGGTTGGCCCCTCCGTCGCTCTCGAAAAGGCGATGAGTGCTGGGATCAACGACCACGGCGTCCGGCCAGCCACCGACCGGAATACTCGCCACGATTATGCTTGAGCGGCCGTCCAGCACCGACAGGGTAGCCCCCCGGCCGTTGGCGACATAGATCCGCTGGAGAGCAGGATCAACGGCCACCGCATCGGGCTGGGCACCGACCGCAACCGTGGCGATCACCTGATTGGTCCCGCCGTCGATGATGGATACGCTATCGCTCTGACGGTTCGTCACATAGACCCGATGGGTCGTGGGGTCGATGGCGATAGCGCTGGGGTCGTCCCCAACGGAAACAGTAGCAACGACCGTCACCGCTGCCGGCGCGGTGGCGAAAACAACTGGAGGCGGCAAGATGACGGGCAGCGCCAGGATCAGCCCGGCCCCCACAAGGAGGCTCCGTAGAATCGTTCGTACCACAGGTTCACTACCCTCATTCCCCTGGGGTGGCAAGGCTGCATAGCCGGACCTTTTTTGCCGATGGCGCCGGACAACCAGTGTCTACGGGCAGGTCCCTTCCACCATTGCCGAGTTCTGGTATAGGCTGGTGAGCAGTCCGTAGGCCGTCAGTGGACCTAGCTTGTAAAAGAGGGCCGGTGTTTGGTTCCAGTCAATCGCCCCATAATTCAGGCCACTTTGATCCGGCTTCGACAGAGGATGCTGAAAAAAGTACATGCGCGTGGTGAACCCCTGGCTAATGGCGTAGTAGGTGCAGCGAAAGGCGTCTTGCTGGCTCTGCGAGACCAGAATGGTGTTGCCGATACCCCACTCCCCGACCACCAGCGATCCGGTGTCATTGTGGGCAGCCTGGACGGCCGTGATGGCATTGACGATGTCGCGGACAGTGCTGGAGGTCTGCACGCCCTCAATGTTGACGCTCAGGCCATCCCACGGGTAGCTCGTGACCTTATCCTGAATGTAGTTGTACATGGCGTCAAGGTACGCCGCGGCCGCGCTGGCGCTAATGGTCGGTGAGATGCTCAGGCCGGCGGCATAGACGGTCACAGGGGTCTGGGTCGCGTTCCCTCCGGCTCGCACCGCCTGGCAGCCCTTCACCAGCAAGGCCCCAAAGTTCGCCGGGCTCAGCGAGTCATTCCGGTAGGGTTTGCCCGTCTGGGGGTTCGTCGTCTGCCCCGGCGGGCAGTTGACCCCCGAGGCGATGATGCCGTCTAGATTAGGCTCGTTCCAGACCCAGTAGGTGGTGAGCCCTGCCGGCGCCAGCGTCGTGACGAAGTCCTGCACCCGGAAGCGGTAGTCATCGATATAGTCGTTGAGCAACGGGTCACCGCCTTTGCCCAGCGCGCCGTTCGGACAATAGGGATTGGGATTGACTGGCGTGTTGACGAGGTCGAACTCGTAGGGCAGGACGCCGCCGATGCTGAAGCCTTCGCCGGCCCAGGTCTTGATGGCTCGGATGTATTCCGGGTACCCGGCACTGCCGAGCTGGTTGGTCGTCTGGTTCGCCGTGATCGTCGTGCGCACCAGCAATGGCGTGCCTGGCCCGTGCAGCGCCTTCAAATCGTCGCACCATTTCGCATCGACCATCCCCGTCGAGGTGGGGTCGTAGGAAAACGAAATAATGCCCTGGGCGGCGGACGGGAAGATGATGGGCTTGAAGACCACCGGATTGGGCGAGCTCTCGAAGGTCGTCAGCCAGTATTGCAGATCGGTTAGATCTCGGATGCTGATCTGGCGGCTACTGGATGGCGCACTGCCCACGCTCCACATTGGCAGCGATTGCAGGTTTTTGCAGGTCCAAAGGTCCTGGATGGCGTAGCGTAACTCAATCCAGTGAACCGCCCGGATGTGCTTGGTTGCGTCCACAGGATCATCGGTGAACACATAGGCGGGCAGTTGACAGGCAGCGCGATCAGCGTTCACCTGGCTCCGCAGACTATTGATGTCGCCCTTGCGGATATACGTGTTTGTTCCCGGTATGTTGCGTCGCCTCCTTGCTAATCCGCGTAATAGGAGCCGCCCGAGTCAGCGATTGTCACCCGGCCCATGGCGATCTGGGGACACACAGCCACAAAGGTGCCAGCGGCGCTGCCTTCGTCACCACCAACCCGCTCACCGCCAGCGGCGGCAGCGGGCGCGCCTGCCCGCCGTCGTCGGCCCCAGCGGTCGACGCCGGCGCCCCGTCGCGTTCCTCCGGCAGGTACGAAGCCTGGGAAATCGGCAGAGCCATTGAGGGGCCCCACCTTCCGCGACGACAGTTGTCTTCCCACACATACACAGTATACTCCCCCCCGTCAAGAAGCAGACGGCGTAAGAACCGGGTGGCTGACGTGTTATTGCTGGCGAGCGTCCCAGGCAAGGGGATGGCACGGCTCGTACCTGGCGCGTCACGGGCAGCCAGTGGTACTGGTCGCCCGCCGTTGCCCATGGCTACTGCGCGGCAACGCCCAGTGCGCGCGGCTCCCGAACGCGCCAGATCAGGGCGGCGGCGATGTCCACGATGTGTACCGTCACGCCGTCCATGGTCCGGCCCAACCCACTGAGGGGCGTTACGGTAACCCTTGAGCGTCACAGATCAGCAGGCCGTACTGAGCAAAATGGTGGTCGAAGGTAAAGGCCCAGCGAATACCCAGGCGTTCCATCACGACGAAGCTGATGGCATCGGCAAACGAGTAGCCCTTGTCGGTGTGCTGCAGAATGAGCGCCTGCGCCCGTGCCTCATCGCTCGCTCGTACCCGAACGATGGTCGTCGCGCCGCGCTGCATCGCCACCAGGAACCGTGCTACCGCATCCCGCCCGAGGGTGGAGAGCACCAGGGCGTGCGCTTCGATCAACAGCACATTGGTGGTGAACTGGCGGTAGCGTCTGGTGGCCAGCCTGGTGAGGATCGCTGTTGCTTCCTGGTGGTGCTCGTCATCAGCATCAAGGATTGCCAGGTACGCCGAGGAGTCAACGAATGCTCGTCGCTCGCGAATGGTTTGGTGGGGTATCACCACGTGCCGCTACGAGCGCTTGGCGCGGACAAGTTGCTCGTGCTTGTGCGCTGATGCCCCGCCGAGGATGCCGCTGTGGCCGATGCCAATCAAGCCAAACAGGGGATCATCGAAGGTGACCGGGCGGGATTGCCGTGTGGTTGCCCGCCGAGTCGCCACGGCTGGCATGGGCACTGTCACCGACCCTGCGTGGTGCTCCCGGCGGATGGCGGCGCCATTGGATAGCGCCTGGTCGCCAGCGAGGTCCATGTCTGGACGTGCGCGGGTGTCAACCGTTGCCAACCGTTTCGCCATTCCCGTCCTCATCTCTACAGTCAATCGCTCCAGAGCAACGACAAGGAAGTGTACCGCGTCCGCACTCTGCCCGAACTTCTCACTCCTGGGTAAAGGCGTCAGTCAGATCCGTATTGGGTAGCAGGCTTGGGTTGTGGACCCAGTTGGGCTGGCTGGGGTCGTACTGGCCGAAGAAGGGGCTGCCTTGCGCCTCCTGGCTCACGTCGGTGGGGAGGTTCTGGCCGGTGATGATCGCCTTCAGGTAGTCGGCCAGCAAGATGCCTTGCGTCAGACCGGTCGAAGCGTCGTACAGCATGATGCCGCGTTGCCAGCGCAGGGAGATGAAGTTGTGGTTGTTCGGGTCGGTGAAAGCGCCGCTGGTGGGGATGCCCCATAGCTCCAACTCGATGCCGGGCAGGAGGCTGGCGTCGCCGCCGTTGGGGAAGGCGGTTTGGGCGGAGACGGTGGTGCTGAGGGTATGGAAGAAGTTAGTCGCGTCGCTGCCCACAGTATCGGGGGCGTGCTGCTGCACCCAGGCCAGGACGGCGGGCTGGTTGGTGGGGTCGGGGGCAGTAGACACTAGGCCGCTATCGACACCAGGGAAGGTGCTGCCATTGAAGGCAGTGTAGTTGAGCAGGCCGGGATCCAGCAGGTTGAGCAGGCGGGCCTGGCCGTTCTGATCCAGTTGGACGATGCGGCGCTGGAAGAACTGGACGGTGAAGCCTTGCAGGGTGAAGGTGCGGCTGGTGGGGTAACCGAAGGTGGTGACACCACCCCGGCGCTGGAAGTAGTTCCAGATCGTGGCGTTGTCGATGCGGTAGCCCGTCTGCGGGAAGTAGCGGGCATCGTGGGGCACGGGCGCTGGTGGAGGGGTGTAGGCCGCGCCGTCGCCAAGTAAGAGCGGGGCACCGATTATTCCAAACTCGCCGCCCCAGATCAGCATCTGCTTCCCCGTCCAGACTGCTATTTGTGTGTCGCGCGGGCTGGGAGCGCCAGCAATGGGGAGCGCCATCCAGGTGTGGGTGACGGGCGTATATGCGGTGCCATCGTTTAATTGTCCCGCTGGACCTGCACCTCCCCAGATCAGCATGCTGCTGCCGGTCCAGACTGCCGTCGCGTGTTCTCGCAGGCTGGGGGTGCCAGCCGTTGGGAGCGATGTCCAGGTGTTCGAGCTCGGACTGTACACGGCCCCATCTCTGAGCAAGCCGGTCCCAATAGCGTCCCCCCCCCAGATGAGCATCGTGTTCCCCGTCCAAACTCCCGCGTGGTTGGCGCGAGCGCTCGGCGCGCCCTCAGTCGGCAACGAGCGCCAGGTGTTGGTCGTTGGGTTGTAGGCGGCACCATCATTGTGGTCGGTCGCGCCGCTTTCCCCCCCCCAGATGAGCATCTCGGCGCTCGTCCAGACGGCCGTGTGATCATAGCGCGGGCTGGGGGCGCCGGTCGTCGACAGCGGCGTCCACCGATTCGTCTGCGGGTTGTAGGCGGCGCCATCTCCCCGCCAGCTCGGTCCCTGCCCGCCCCAGATGATCATCTCGCTCCCGGTCCAGACAGCCGTATGCGCAGCCCGCTGGCTGGGAGCACCCTCGTTCGGTAGCGTCCGCCAGGTGTTCGTCTGCGGTTTGTAGGCGGCGCCGTCGCCCAGCCAGCCATCGGGCCCGGCACCACCCCAGATGAGCATCTCGCTTCCGGTCCAGACGGCCGTCGCGTGTTCACGCGGGCTGAGCGCGCCCGCCGCTGGCAAGGCCCGCCAGGTGTTCGTAGCAGGATCGTATGCTCCTCCGGTGCCGGGGTTCCCCAGTCCACCCCAGACGAGCATTTCGGTGCCTATCCAGACCGCCGTTGCGTCAGCGCGGGGGCTGGGCGCGTTTGTTTGGGACAAAGGCGACCAATAACCCACTGACGGGGTGGTCACGTTGGAATTCTCGGCCATGGCTACATCGCCCGGTAATCGACTGAACGGGAAAAGGACGATGGCGATCAGGACGATCAACAGGGCACGTCTGAACGAGCGTGATAGTCTCGGCGCATCCCAGTCCATGGTTCTCCCTCCCGCTTTGGACGTGTCCACCGCCGGATCTCACGCTCCGGTCGCACGACCTTCGATGCCTGTTCATTCCACGGAGCATCACGTGGATGCGCCGGCGAGGAACTACGAGCCGTTACACCTGAGGACTTCGCTAACTTGTCACCGGCCTGCGACTCCAACGTCCCGCGCTCTGTGCGAGAATCTGTCGCCCTGCCGCCAAGCATGGGTGTGGCCCCCGCTACCTGGACAGGCATCGGGGCAACAGCGGACACGCTTGAACATCAGGAGCGGCAGTGCGGTAAACGTTAGGGACCGAAGAGCTGCTGCTGGCGGATATGGTACCCGCCGATGTAGTTGCTGTTGATCTCGTACCTCCCGTTCTGCGTTGCTCCGGGGTTGCTCGTGTCCAGGATGTACCCGTAGGCCGCTTGGAGTAGCCGTGGGTTTGGCGCATTCGGGGCTGCGAAGAGCGCGCTGGCGTTTGATTCGAAGTCTGCAAGCGCGGAGCCCGCGTCGGAGCTGTCGCCGAAGCAACTCCCCGAGGCGCACTGACCACCGCATTCTGTTATGTAGCAGTAGCCGGAGTTGTCGACGACCGACGGATTGTTGTTGGGCGGATTCAAGTACCACAGGATGGTATTGAGCACCGGGTTGCCGCTCCCGCCACCGGCTGCTCCGACCCCTGGGGTCGGGCTGCGGAACTCGTTGGGATCGTTGGCGTACCCATGAAGTGCGACGCGGTCGAAGATGCCCGCGCCGTTGTGCCACAGCATCTTCTTGTTTTGAATGGTCTGGTCGAGTTCTAACCCTTTCGCAGCCGCCCACGTGCCGAACGTCTGCGGGTTGTGATTGGCGTCCCGCAGGTCGTACGTGTCCCAGTAGCTTGTCCACGCCGTGGGATCGGACCCGTTCGCGAATCCCCCAGGGCCGGGGAAGAGGGTATAGAGTTGACGATTCCCACCGTTGTAGTAGCGGTTCTGTAGGGCGTAGCTGAGGTAGCCCATTATCCGCGGATCGATGTTGACCTGCGGCTCCGCTGGCTGGTTCAGCTCGTTGAAGATGACGACGTTGCGGCCGCCACTCCCGACGAACTTGTCCAGGTACTGGAAATAGCCCTGGTTTTGGAGCCAGGTGTTTGCATCGTTGACGCTTTGGATGTTATTCGGTTGCCCCGGCTTATCAATGATCAGTTTCTGACTGCCATAGAGCCGGACGATGCTCTGATCGAGGCTACGTCCGCCGCCCGTGGCTTCGCGCGCATCCATGATCTTGGTGAGCGCGTCTTGAAAACATGTGGCGATGCAGGAGTTCCCCGGGTCGAGGAGGATGACTGCGCCCCAGCGCTGGGCGGTTTGCAAGAGCCCTTCCGCCACGCCAATCGGCCTCCGTCTGCGTACGGCTGGGGGCGTGGTGGGCATCGGTGAAACGGCAACGCGCTCAGCCAGCCAGGGATAGGGGTACCCTACCATGGACGGGAACCTGGCGCAAGAAGCAGGCTCAGTTCACGGGCTGCTCTGCCCGGTCCGCGGCGATGCACGTGGTAACGCCAAGGACTGCGGCTGCGCGGCTCAGCGTGGAGTGCGTCTCGGCGGGAGGGTCGCTGGAGTCTACGCCGGGGGCTTCAGGGCGTTCACCTTCTCCCGCGCCGCATCCTTGTCCTCGAACCAGATGGCGTTGATCGTCGTGTACTCGCTCTGGTCGTCCGGTACTGCATCCTCGCTGAAGATGGCGGTGACTGGGCACTCCGGCTCGCAGGCGCCGCAGTCGATGCACTCGTCGGGGCTGATCAGGTACAGCCGGTCGTCGTCGGTGCTGTAGATGCAGTTGACCGGGCAGACCTCCACGCAGGAGGCGTCCTTCAGATCGACGCAGGTTTCGGTAATGACGTAGGTCATGGCGCTCTTCCCCCTTTTTTCATCCATGCCACCTGGCGTGGCCGCTGTGTCTCGCGCCTAAGCGTAACGCCTGTTCCGGCTGGTTCCGAGGTCGGACGGCGTGATTGGGCCAGTGTGGGCGTGATTTACTGATAACCTCCAGATTCGGGCCGGTTGCAGGTCCGCTATACTGCCCGAATGCAGATTGTTGGTCGTCCGGCCGCGCGGCGCGTGTCTCCTTCCCTCCTGCTTGGGGCGCTCGGCGTGCTGGCAGTGGCCTTTGCCCTGGCGCTGTTGAGCCCGAGCTACGGGCTGGTCGCCCTCTTCGGGGCATTGTTGGTCGGCGCCATCTTGCGTCGGCCCTTACTGGGACTGTACTTGTTGATACCATCGGTGCCGGTCCAGTCGCTGCATTCCTTCAAGCTGGGACCGTTCCCGGCCAGCAGCACGGAGTTGCTGGTGGCCGTCACCTTGACCGCCTGGCTGCTGCAGGTGATCGTGACGCGCCGCCACACCTTTGCGCCCATGCCGCTGTTGCCGCCGCTGCTGCTCTTCCTGACCGGCATCACCTTGAGTTTCCTGTCCATCATCTCTGCCCCGCCGGACCAGGGCTCGCTGGTCTGGGGCTTCAAAGAACTGGTGAAGTGGGTCGAGTTGCTCGTCGTCTATGTCCTGGCCTGTAACCTGCTCACGACGCGGCGACAGCTCGGCCTGGCCGCCCTGCTGATCGTCGGCAGCACGACCCTGGAAGCCGCAGTCGGCCTCTACCAGTTTGTCCTCAAAGTCGGCCCGCCCAGCTTTCTGATCCACGGACTCTTCATGCGCGCCTACGGCAGCTTCGCGCAGCCGAACCCCTTCGCCGGTTATCTCAACATGGGCGTACTACTCGCGGTGGCACTGGCTACAGTCTCCTACCGGCGACGCGGCGGCCGCTGGCTGGCGCTGGCTGCCGCGCTGATCGTTGGCGCCATCGTGTGCTCCCTCTCTCGCAGCGCCTGGCTGGCGCTGGCGGCGGCATCAGTGCTGCTGCTAGACCGTGGCGGCAGTCGCTCCCGCACCCTGGTCGGTTTCGGCGTGGCCGGCGCGGTCATCGTCGCCTGGCTGTTTGCCATTCACCTGGTGCCAGGCTCCATCAGCACGCGGGTCGTGGCCGCCTTCGATATCTACAACGTCAACGTGCTCCATCCCACCCCAGCCACCTTCTCGGCGGCGCAGCGGCTGGCCTTCTGGATCGCCGGGGAAAGCATGTTCGCGAGCCACTGGCTGCTCGGCGTCGGTATGGGCAACTTCGGCATCGTCTACCCGCACTACGCGGTGCAGGGTTGGAACGTGGGCCTCCAGCACGCCCACGACTATTACCTCAACCAGGCGGTGGAGACGGGCGTCATCGGCCTGGGAACGTACCTGGTCTTCCTGTTTAGCGCCTTTCGCCTGCTCTGGCAGCCATCGGCGCACATGCGCGATCCGTTGCTCCACGCCATCGTGGCCGGCGCGCTTGGCATGCTCATAACGCTGTCGGTTCACAACCTGCTGGATGACCTCTACGTCCATGGCACTGTCGTGCAGATTGCCCTCTTGCTGGCGATGGCCGGGGTGGCGGTCCGCCTGGACCGATCCGGGCCGACCTCAGTGGGTGACGCGCAAGGCAGGGCTGGCCTGGGCGATGGCCAGACGGCTTAGCCGGTCATCGTCGCGCAGCACCAGGGCGTCGTGCTGGCCTTCCTGACCTGCGCGCGCCAGGTAGAGCGAGGCATGGGAGGTGTTCCGCTCGTCCAGGGCCACCTCGGCCAGGTCTTGCCAGGCGGCGCCGTAGCTGCTTTCCAGGCCGGTACTCCATTGCAGTTGCTGCTGCGCCAGGGTCAAGGTCAGCGTTTGCAATGGTGAGCCGGTCGCCATCAACTCGCCGTGTTCGCGCAGCAGGTTGCCGGAGTTGGCCAGACTGAGGCTGGCGATCGGCCGGGCGGCGAAGACCAGGAGCAAAGTGGCCGCGGCGCCCATTGCCACCGGGTACCCAGGTCGTCGCCCGTCACTCGTCCACGTCTGGCGCAGTGCCGTAGCCCAGACGTCAAGGCGAGCAACAGCCGTTGGGTTGGCCGTGAAGGCGAGGGAAGCACCGCGCAGGCGAGCCACGCTCAGTAGGACGCCGAGAGGGACAGCGACGACGTAGAAGGTGCGCGCGTCGCCCCAGAAATAGGCGTCGACGCTACCGTGCGCCAGGGTGCCGACGAGTGCGCCGGCACTGCCCAGCACGGCCAGCCGGAGGCGGCTGTCCAGAGGCAACGACAGCAGCCGCAACACGGCCTGAAGCGCCGCCAGCAACAGCACCAGCATGCCGATCAAGCCGACCAGACCGGAGTCGAGATAGGTTTGCAGCACAAAGTTGTGGGCATGGGGGATGTCGCGCGCTTCCATCGGCCAGGTGTAGGCCGGCACGCGCAGCGGGAAGGTGCCGGCGCCGGGGCCGGTGATGGGAAAGTCGGCCAGCACCCGTAGCGCCGTGTGCCAGATGTAGAGGCGGTCGACGCTGCTCCAGCCGGTCGGTGTGGCGGATATCGTGAATTCGTAGCCAGTGACGCCTGCCAGAAGGAGGCCCAGGGTCACAAGAGCCGGCAGCGGCGCCAGCCAGCGCGTCCGCCCACCGTTTAGCCAGATCATCGCGCCGGCGCCGAAGGCGAGGCCGAAGAAGGCGCCGCGCGACAGCGTCAGCACGAGCGCAAAGACGAACCAGAGCGAGGCCAGCGCGGCTCCTGCCCGCACCAGGCGATGACTCCTCCCGCAGGCGAGGGCGATGCTGAAGGGGCAGACGGCCACGATCAAAGCGGCTGTCGCGTTCTGGCTGAAGCCGACATTGTCGAGGTGTGGCCAGCGGCCAAACCAGCCATACACGGCCTGACTCATCGCGTTGAGCTTGGCAAACTGAATGTCGACTTGAATCGTCGCCAGGAGCACCAGAGCACAGGCGATGCCAACATAGATGGCAATGCCGCCGCCCAGCCGCTGGGGAGACTGCCACCACTGTTGGAGCAGCACAGCGACGGCGAAGGCGCCGAAAATGCCAGCCAGCGTGGTAAGCGACACGGGCAGGTCGACGCTCACGAGCAGGCTGACCACGCTGCCACCGAGCAGCAACGCGGCCCCCAGCGCAAGGCCATTCCATTGCCGAATCGGCAGCAACGTACGCAGCACAATCGGCACGCTGACGATCAAACTCCAGGGAGTGACGGCGCCGAGCAGAACGAGCAGGAGCACCAGGAGGAGCACCGCCCGCCGCGGCGTGAGGGCAGCCGCATACCAGCCGGCTCTTGATGACCCTGCCTTTGCCACTGCTGCGCTCACCAACCTGTCTCCAAACCCAATCGCCCGACCAGGATCGGGATCCGGCTGAGACACCGCAATTGCCGGGCCAGTGCCCTTCTTTAAGTTAACACCAATGCGGTCGCTGAGCCTGCGAAGCGCGCGGGTAAGGGCCTTCCACGATCGCGACCCCGTCCTGCCCCCGTGTTATGATCCTCCCCGAACGGAGCATGCCTCTTGACGGTGATGGCGGACATGGCGGCCTTGCAGGCTGTCGACAGCGAGTTGGACCGGCTCCGTCGCGTCGTGGCGGACTTGCAACAGCGTGTTGCCGATAATGTGGCCTTGCGCGAGATGCGCACGGTGCGGGCAGCCGTGGCGGCATCCCTCCAGCACCATCAACTGGCGCAGCGCCGCTACGAAGGCGACAGCGCCGGTGAGCGGCTGGAAATCCAGCGGCGCGAACAGCGCCTGAGCAGCCCCTCCATCCGCGACATGCACTCGTATGAGGCGACGCAAACGGAAATCGAGCAGCACACCAGCAACCTCCGCACCATTGAAGACTCCCTGGTGGCGGCGATGGAAGACGTCGAAGTCACGACACAACAGTTGCATGACCTTGATGAGAAGATCGCCGTGGCGGCGGCCGAACGCGAGCAGCAGGTGGCAGCCGCACGTCTGGAACTCAAGGCATTGGAGGCGGAGTTCACCCAACAGCAAGGGGAACGCACGCGCCGCCTGACGCCACTGACGCCAGCAGCACTGGCCACCTACACGCGCTTACGCCAGCAGAAGGGCGGACGTGCCATAGCAACGCTGCAAGGGAATATCTGTGGCGTCTGTCGCGTCACGGTGCCGCCGTCGACCGTCGCCAAGGCGCGACCGGGAATCGCCTTCGTGCCGTGCGATAACTGCGGACGCCTGCTCTACGTCGCGCGTTGAACAACAGCGGCCCGCCCTCCAGTCAATGGACCGTGTACGTTGACGGCGCGGCTCGAGGCAACCCCGGTCCGGCCGCGGCCGGCATCTGCCTCTGGAACCCGGAGGGCCGGCGCGTCCGCTTGATCGGTCGCCTCCTCGGACGCCTTCCGAACAATCAGGCCGAGTACCGGGCGCTCCTGCTGGCCCTGGAGGCGGTGACGCCGTATGCCCCGCCCGCGCTGCGGGTACGCATGGATTCGGAACTTGTAGTGCGCCAGATGACCGGCCAGTACCGGGTGAAGGACGCGACGTTGCAATTACTGCACGGTCGAGTGCAACAGGCCATCCGTGAGTTAGGCGTCGTGCAGTTTGAGCACGTGCCACGCTCCCAGAATGCGGAAGCCGACCGGCTGGCCAACCTCGCTCTTGATGGCAAACCGTTCGACGAGACGCTGGGCTGAGGGCCTTACTGCGGCCGCGCCTGCGGGAACGGCAGCTTGTGCGGGTGGCGGATTTCGTGCAAGGCGTAAGCGAGGCGATGGTGGAGCCGGCTACGGGCGAAGCGGCGTAGGGAACAAGTTTGGTCCGGCGTAGGCGCCGTTTGCCGCCGCGCCTGGCTGACGCGGCGCAGCGCGTCGTTCACGGACCAACCTTCGTCCACCAGGACTGCTGCGGCGGCGATCGGACCACGTCGCCGGCCGGCCTGACAGTGAATCAGGACACCCAAGCCGGCGCGACGCCAGGCAGCGACCAGATGCGCGATCTCTTCCAGCGCCTCCTGGGGAATGGCGACGCCATCGGCCACCACCACGCGCTGATAGCGCAGCCCCTGCCGCTTGGCGACATCCGGGTTATCTTCCGGGTCGTCCTCCGCGCGCACGGAGAGCAGCGCGTCGATGCCGTGGCTGCGTAAGCGAGGCATCTGCTGACGCGTCGGCTGTCCACCCACCGCCAGTCCGGGGACGACCCACACGAAGTCGGCATCCACGCCCGGAAGCCAGCCGGCCATTCGTCGCTCAATTCAAAAGCGCGGCCCCGCGCGCTGACTACAGTGTGCCTGCACCGCGCCGGGCAGGTAGCATGCGTCTATAGTAGCAGAACTGCCGGATACCCAGGACCGGCTGAATGACGGTGTGCCGTGTACGAGCGAATTCTGGTCGCGCTGGACGGCTCCGGCGCCAGCGAGGCGGCCTTGCCCCACGCCGTAGCGCTGGCCCGCGCCTGCTCGGCAGAGTTGCTGCTGCTGCGGGTGGTCGCCGGCACACGAGGTCTCTCGGAGTTGGTACTGTCGGCGTCGGAACCTTCCCCCGCACCTGGAGCAGTCGATGCCCAGGCCCTGGCCGGCGAAGAAAGCGAAGCCACCGGCTATCTGGATGGCATCATCGCCCGCCTCGACGCGCCGGACATACGCATCAGCTGCAAGGTCAGTATCGGGCCGGACGCACGTACCATCGCCGCTGAGGCGGAGGCGTACCGGGCCGATCTGCTGGTTCTGGCCACGCACGGTCGCGGCGGCCTCGCCCGCCTGGTGCTCGGTAGCGTGGCGGAAGCCGTGCTGCGCCTCATCTCCTGCCCGGCGGTGCTCGTGCCGGTCCAAGCCCCCGTCCGCGCGGAGGAGCCGACGCCGAGCACGGGCCATGTGCTCAGCTTCGAAGACGAGGCGCGCCGGGGCGGTCCGCTCGCCCCGAAGCCGCTAGGGCTACGCACTGTCGACGTAGCCCGCATCGTCGGCAGCGTCGGGCGGGCTCGCGAGTTGGGCCCAGACTTCCGGCCACCGATTCGGGCCCAGCGGCGACAGGATAATGAGCGCTACGACAGGATCGTGAGCGCGCTGCAGCGGGGCGAGGTCATGCCGCCGGTCGATCTGTATAAAGTTGGCTACAACTACTTCGTCCTGGACGGTAACCACCGCGTCGCGGCGGCCAGGGCGACCCACCAGCGCGATATCGACGCCATCGTGACGGAGTTCTTGCCGGTCAGCAACGAAGAGAGCGCCAACGTCTTCGGCGAACGACGAGAGTTCGAGCGTGTGACCGGGCTGACGCGCATTGGCGCCAGCCGGGTCGACCACTATCCGCGCCTGGAGCAGTTGATTCGGCTCTATGCGGCCGACCCGGCCAACAAGCCGACCGGCTACGCCGCCTGGCAGGAGGACGACCTGCGCGGCGCCGCCCGCCACTGGTACTACGACATCTACGAGCCGGCGGCGCGCGCCATCCGGGCGGCGCGCCTGGCACGCTGCTTCCCCAGCGAGCGCACGGCCGACATCTTCGTCCACCTGGCCAACTTCCGCGACGACCAGATCACCATCAGCGGCGAGCACCTCACCTGGGACGAAGCGTTGCAACGCTTCAGCGACCACTACGCCGACTGCGCCGGCTCCCTCTGGCGCCGGTTGCCCGGCCTGCGCAAACTGCTGCGGCCGCATATTTCGACGGGGACGGGGTAGTTTGCAGGGCCGCGACTGCAGGGCCAACTGCGTGGTAAATGCTGGCGAACCTCCGGCAGAGGCGCGTGGGAAGGACTGGGCGTATGCAATACGCCCCTACAGCGCGCGGTGAGATCGCCGTGCGCGACCACGTTCGGCTGCAATCAAGCCTGTAGGGGCGTATTGCATACGCCCGGCTCGGGTCCTGCCGCTCACCGAGTTCGCCAACAACGTCATTCATCCTAGGGGGGGCCTTCCTCCTCCGAGATGCTACGATGGACGTTCGGAGTGGAAGCGTAGCGGAGCAGCACCAATGCCGGAGATGGCTCAAGAGATCGCCGATTGGGTGGCGGACTTCGACCCGGCATTCCTACCCGACGACGTGCTCCACGAAGCAAAGCGGCGCCTCATTGACAGCATCGGCGTGGCGTTCGCTGCCTACGACTGCCCGCCCGGCGTCGCAGCCCGTACCCTGTGCCGTCGGACACGGTCCGACCCAGGGGCGACGCCGTTCGGCTCCCGAATCGCCTCGTCGCCCGAGCTAGCAGCTTTCCATAACGGTGTGCTGATTCGCTACCTCGATTTCAATGACACCTATCTTTCCCTGGAGCCTGCCCACCCCAGCGACAACATCGTGGCGGCCCTGGCTGCGGCGGAACTGGCCGGCAGCACGGGCCGTGATCTGCTGGGGGCGGTGGTGCTCGGCTATGAGGTGCAGTGCCGGCTCTGCGATGCCGCCAGCTTGCGCGCACGGGGCTGGGACCACGTCACCTATGGCGCGATATCGACGGCGCTCCTGAGCGGGAAGCTGTTGGGTCTCTCGGCGGAGCAACTGCGTCACGCTTTGGCGCTGGCGGCGATCCCTAACGTCGCGCTTCGCCAGACGCGCTCCGGCGAACTCTCCATGTGGAAGGGCTGCGCCTTCGCCAACGCTGCCCGTAACGGTGTCTTCGCCGCGCTGCTGGCCGGCGAAGGTGTGACCGGTCCCTGGGAGGTCTTCGAAGGCGAATTTGGCTTCTGGAAGCAGGTCGCCGGGCCTTTTGCGTTGCCACCACTGGCCGGGGTCACCGGCGACGATTGGATGATCCTGCAAACGTACATCAAGTTCTGGCCGGTCGAATATCACGCGCAAAGCGCGGTGGACGCCGCGTTGCAATTGCGGTCAAAGATAGATATAACACAGATTGAGCGCATCGAGATCGCCAGCTTCGATGCGGCGGTGGACATCATCGGCAAGGACCCGGAGAAGTACCGGCCGCGCAGCCGGGAAACCGCCGACCACAGCATGCCCTACTGCGTCGCCATCGCGCTACTGGCAGGCGACGTCACTGCCGCGCATTTCGGACCGCACTGGCTGGCCCATCCGCGCGTTGCCAACCTGCTGCAGCGCACCACGATGCAGCGCGACCCGGTGCTCAACGCCGGCTACCCGGAGGGCATCCCCAACCGGCTGCGCATCACCCAGGCGGACGGCAAGGTAGCCGAACTGGAGGTCCGCTATCCCCGCGGGCACGCCCGTAACCCGATGACCGACGACGAGGTGGAGCAAAAGTTTCTCAGCGCCACCACCGGTTCGGCCCTGGACGGGCGGCAACGGGCAGTGCTCGACCTGCTCTGGCAAATCGATACGGCCGCCAGCGTGGCGCCCCTGTTCGCGCTGCTGGCGGTGGACGACTTGGAGGCGAGCGCCGATGCTGGGCGATAGCCGGGTGGCCACCTTCGCCAGCAAAGCGGCGCAGTTGCGCGCGTTGTTGCGCGATGAGCGCCCGTTAGTGTTGCCCGGCGTCTTCAACGGCATCTCCGCACTGGCCGCTGAAGCGGCAGGCGCGCGGGCGGTCTATATCAGCGGCGCCGGGATCATCAACGGCACGGCCGGCTTTCCCGACATCGGACTGCTCTCCATGGCCGAGGTGGCGCAGCAGTTGCGCTATATCACGGGCGCCGTGGCGATTCCGGCTCTGGCCGATGCCGACACCGGCTTCGGCGAGGGGCTGGCGCTCGGTCGCACCGTCGAGGAGTTTGAGCGGGCCGGGGTGGCCGGCATCCACATCGAAGACCAGCAGATGCCCAAAAAATGCGGCCATCTGGAGGGCAAGCGCCTGGTGACGCGCCAGGAATTCGTGCAGCGTGTCCGGGCAGCAGTCCAGGCGCGCAGCGACCCCAACTTCGTGATCTGCGCTCGCACCGACGCCCGCGGCGTCACCGGCTTCGACGACGCCGTCGCGCGGGCCAGGGCCTGCCTGGATGCTGGCGCCGACCTCATCTTCCCGGAGGCGCTGGCGTCGGAGGACGAGTTTGCCGCCTTTGCGGCGCAGGTTCCAGGGCTGCTGCTGGCCAACATGACGGAGTTTGGCAAGACGCCCCTGATTTCCGCCGCGCGATTCGCGGAGTTGGGCTATGCCGCCGTCATCTTCCCCATGACGGGCTTCCGGCTGGCGCTGCGGGCCATGCGTGAGGGCTACGCGACCTTGCTGGCGGAGGGTACGCAGCGCGCGTTACTGCCGCGCATGGAAACGCGCCGCCAACTGTATGATCTCCTACGCTATCCTGAGTATGAACGGTTGGATGCCGAGCTTGCAGCGAATGGAGGAACGACATGAGCGCGACGACCACTGAGGAGCCATCCTTTTCACCCGGCCTGGCCGGCATCACTGCCGGCGCCACGGCCATCGCCACCACCCACGACGAGTTGCGTTACCGTGGCTACCCGATCGACCAACTGGCCGAGCGGTCGACCTACGAGGAGGTCGTCTACCTCCTGCTGGAAGGCGCGCTGCCCACCAGTGAGCAACTGGCAGCCTTTAAGCTGGACATGATCGCCCGCCGCACCGTGCCGGAACAGCTCTGGGCGCTCATCCACCTGTTGCCGTCGGGCGCCGACATGATGGATGTGCTGCGCACCAGCGTCTCCTTCCTCGCTTCCTTCTCCACCGGCGGACCAAAGGAGGCGGCACGCGATGTTGTTGCCAAGCTGCCGACGATTGTAGCTGGCGCCTGGCGGGTGCTTTCGCGCTCCGGCGAGCCGGTCGTACCATCGCACGACCTCTCCCACGCCGCCAACTTCTTCTACATGCTGCGCGGCAAGGTGCCGCCGAGGGAAGACCTGGCGACCTTTGATACGTCGCTCGTCCTCTATGCCGAGCACGAGTTCAATGCCTCCGCCTTCGCCGCCCGCGTCACGGTCTCCACGCTCTCCGACCTCTGGAGCGGCATCACCAGCGCCATCGGCACCCTGAAAGGGCCGTTGCACGGCGGCGCGAACGAAGAATCCATGCGCATGCTGCAGGCCATTGGCACGCCGGAGAAGGCCGAACCCTACATCATGGGCGAGTTGCAGGCGAAGCACCTCATCTGGGGCTTCGGCCACCGCGTCTATAAGAATGGTGACCAGCGTGCCCGCATCATGAAGGAGCACATGATCGAGCTGGGGTTGCGCTGGCACGAGACGAAGTGGGCGGAGATCAGCCAGGTCGTCGAAGACGTGATGGGGCGCGAGAAGCACCTCTACCCCAACGTCGACTTCCCCTGCGGCCCCACCTATTACCTGCTTGGCCTCCCGATTGAGCTGTACACGCCAATCTTCGTCATGGCCCGTTCCGCCGGCTGGTCCGCGCACGTGATCGAGCAACTGGAGCACAACCGCATCTTCCGCCCCAATTCGCAGTACACCGGCGTGGAGCGGCGCGAGTACGTACCCATCGGCGAGCGGGCGTAGCCGCCAGCAGCGGCGATCATGGCGCCCGTCGAGCTTGGAGGAGGCCCCCTCCGGCTCGCACCACTCGCCAGGTTCCCCCACTGCCGTGGAGGAACCGATACTTCACTGCAGGGGGACGGCTGGCGACACCGAGCGTGAGTGTCTCCGATATGACTGCGCAGGGCCTCAACTGGCATAATGGGTCAGACCGGGGCAGAACCAAGTGCCGCGTGAGTTGCTGGGGAGGCCGCTGAGCCCCTCCCTGCGGTCGTTACCGCCCCGCCAGGAACCCCTGGTGCGTCGACGCCGCACTGACGCCAGGGTCTCCCTTCGGGGGCCGGCCGCGGCCGTGCCGTTGCGGCAGCACTCCGTCTCGGCGACGCTTCCGTCCAACCGTACCGTCCCGCAGACGACCGACCCATGCGGCCCAAGATCGGTTCCCCCACGGCAGTGGGGGAACCTGGCGAGCGGTGCGAGCCGGAGGGG
>DAIMXP010000110.1:0-21260 GCA_036734945.1 Chloroflexota bacterium | reverse complement strand
GGAGCATCCCTTTTCATCACCCGCCAGCTCTCACCAAATACCTACCCCAGAAAGACCCGCCTGGCCCCGGCAGAGCACCGCGAGCTGTGGCGGCAACTCGCGCCATATCGCGCTCAACTTCCCCCGCTTCACCTCTTTCTGGTGGAGTATCCCGAGGTAGTCCTGGCACCATATCCCCCGGCGTGCGCGCTCATCGGCACCGGCGGCGGTAGCCTTGATGCAGCGAGCTATACCGAAGCGGTCATTCGCGCCGCGTCGACGTTGGCAGTGCAGCAACAGGCGACATAAAGCCGACCGCGGCGGTGTCATCGGACAGGCCGCGCTGACCGGAGGCCCTGCTCTAAACCGTACTATCCGCGCACGTGATGTTGCCGGATTAGATACTTTTGCGTTGCCCTCAACCGTGCCGTGGCGGGGAGACGGTCGGGGCGAAACCCGGCCGGCGCGGTCCCGGATCGGTGCAGAGGTTGCCGGCCGGAATGCGGCGCGGGCTGGCGAGACGGTGGACCTGGAGGAGTTCACCCGCGAAGTAGGGACCCGGCGGCACGCGAAGCCGCAGGGCGACGCCGGCACCCTCCGCCTCCGCCATAGGCGCAGGTCCAGCCGACGCCGTCACCGCTGTCGGTGCCGGCAGCTGTGGCGCCAGCAGTAAGAGGGCCACCAGGAGCAGCGGCAAGAGCAGCGGCAGGCATTGCCGGAGAACGCGACCTCTCGGGCGGGCAGCCATGCGTTAGCGCCAGGCCTTTGTCGAGTTGGAAGGCGCCCGCCGGAGGAATTGCGTACGGCGCCGTATCGCACCGTCTGCCATGGCCTGTTCTCTCCTCCTGTGCTGTGGCTGAAGACGCCGGGATATGCATCTGCTCTCTCGTACTGACGAGTGACGTGGCGAAAATGTCACAACGGCATGAAACAAAACCGCTCTGTCGTGCGTCTCTACCTGATAGGCGTCGGAAATTCCCGCCGGCACCGAGGTCGCCTGTCGGCCCACCTTGCCAACCCCTCCGCAAGGTCGGGTCGGACTGGCGACCGCATCCCGAGCGGCCGGGGGAAGCGAAGGCGCGGCGCTGTAGCACCCATCACCTCGGCGGTGGGAGCGCAGAAGGCGCCTGGCAGCATCCCCGGCTATTATCGTGCAGGGGTCGGGTTGGGAGCCTGGGCGTGGCAGGAGGTGGTTCTTATCATCAGCGGTAGCCGTCGCTGGGCGCTAGGCACGGCAGCCGGGTCGCTCGCCGTCGGCCTGTGCAGCGCCTGTGCGGCGCCCATCTTCTCCAAGGGCGCAGTGGTGCGATCGCTCCCTAAACTTACCGTTCTGGCAGCCTATCCAGGATCGTCGTCGACCAAAACACCAGAGCCGGCCTGGCTGGCGCCACTGCGCGCGGCCGTCGACCACCTCAACGCCACGCAGCGGGACCAGCTTGGGGTCGTGCTGGACCTGCACACCTTCACGGCTGATCAAGCGCCCGGCTCGCTCACCTTCGACAGCAACGGCCAGGTCAAGAGCTTCACCATGACCACATATGACACCGCCCTGGCGAGCGCCGTGGCGGAGCAAGCCGATCTGCTCGTGACGACGGAGGGTGGCGGCCTCGGCGCGCTCACTCACCTGGATCACGCCAAAGCGCTGGCAGCGCTGGACGGCTACCTGGCGCGGGAACGAGCCGCCCAGATGGTCGACTACTACCCTGGTGCGCTGGAACTGGGCCGCGTCGCCGGGCGGCAAGTGGCGCTGCCCTTACAGGTGCAACCCTGGCTCATGCGCTACGACGCCGCGTTGTATCACGCCATTGGTCTTGCGCCTCCGGCACCGGATAAGCCCTGGACCTGGCAACAGATCATCAATACCGCACCGAAACTCGCCAAGCGCAATCCCCAGACCGGCGCCAACGTGCGCTGGGCCTGCCGTGTGGAGACCGTGCCGGTGGAGGTGCCCATTTGGCAGGCCGGCGGGGATATCGTGAACGCCCAGAACGCCGTTGTGCTGGACCAACCGGCGGCGATCCAGGGCGTCACCTTCTGGCGCGACCTCGAGGTGGCCTACCGGCTGGATGCGCCCAACACCAGCCCACCGCGGTTAATCGGTGATCATACCCGCCCCTATGCCATTCCCACGCTGGGCGGGGGCTTCGCTGCCGCGACCTTCGAGCCGATCACGCGCTACGGCTATGCTCTGGCCAACATCGGCAAGTACTGGGACGATGGCCTGGGCTTCGCGCCCATCCCCGCCGGCGCGCCCGGCGGCAATGTGCCGGTGACGAAACTGGACCTGGAGCTGGCGGGCGCCGTCGCCGCTCACAGCCGGCAGCCCGACCTCGCCTTCGCGGCGTTGCGGGCGCTGGAGCAGGCCCTCGGCCCTGCCCTACTGCTCTCGGCGATCCGTCCGCTGGCAGCGCAGCGCCTGAAAGACAGCAGCGTCGACCCGCGCCTGGCGACGGCGCTTCGCTGGGGCATGGCCGTCGGCCGTGCCAGCGGCGCCGATGCGCTCGGCGCGGATGCGCTTCTCAGGCTGGACCAGATCTTCCCCGGTCTACCAAGAGCCGATGCACCCGGTCTGCCGCCCGCACAGGTCTGTGCCGACGTGGCAAAGCTGCTCCGCTACCGTCAGGTCTGCGGTCCGGTGCCGGCCTACTGCCCGGCAGCCACGCCATGACCAACGCTGCCGTCGTCCTCGGCATCGCGATCGAACGCGGCGAGGATGCACCGTTCCTTGTCGACTAGGCCGGACGCTTCCCAGGGAAATCGCTCGGTATTGAGCCGCTCCTGCACGCCGTAGGGACCGTCGACCCAGGTGAGGTAGCCGTCAGTGAAGGCGGTGCGGTTATCGAACTTCCGCCAGACGAGCAGGCCGTGGGTGGTGGTCTGGAGGCCATCGCCGTTGGCTGGGTCGTGCTGCTCTTCGCCGGTACAGTCCCCGACGACCGTGGCGAGCTGGTCATGCAGTATCTGGAAACCAAGGAGGAACCGGCAGGGCGGAGAGTAGGTCTCGACATTGCTCAGCACGCCCTCGCCGCCGTGCGGACCAGGGTGCGTGTCGATGCCGCCGGCGACGTAGAGGTGACCACCAAGCGTAGCGGCGCCACCCTATTCACGTCCCGGCATCTGGCGGCAGCCACGACCGGCGCACTTCCTCCAGGTCCGCCTGGTACTGCGCCAGCAACCCTGGCTGGTCGTTGATGACGACCAACTGCTCCAGCAGTGTCAGCATTTGCTCCGGTCGGATGCCATAGGCCGCCCCGGTCAGCACGCTGCGCACCGGCGGCGCCACGTCGCGCTCCAGACGGAAGGCACACAGCGGGTGCTCGCCGGTCCAGGCAAGCAGCTCGGCGGCAAACGGTTTGCCGGCGACGATGAGCGTGCGCTGCAGCACCTGGGACGGACTGGCCGTGATCGCAGCGATGCGATCGGGCGCACAGCGCAAGAGCAGGCCATGCACCTGGACACAGAACGCCTGACAACGCACCTCCGGTAGTGCTGCGCGCACGGCCGGCGGAAGGCCGGCCAGGAGCGCCGGACCGACGGGATCGATGTTGAGGCGCTGATCCGCCGCTTGTGGTATGTCGAAATCATACGCCAGTTGGTAGGCGTGGTGCAGCTCCAGGGCAACGGTCGGCACGGGAATGGCAGGGGGCAGCGGAGCCGGAGCAGGCGCATTGGGACCGGAGGAACTGTGTAATGTCGCACGGGTGGACCGGTAGGCCCAACCATGTCCCTGGCTGTGCTGCTCCCGCCAGGCCACGGCTTCATCCATCAGGCGGGTGCGACCTGCACCGAGCGCCTCCTCTGTCCGCACAGGGTCCGTGGCAACCGTTCGGTGGTTGGAGAAGCTGAGCAGCGTGACCTCGGCATGATCCGGCAAGTGCTGGCTTTGGAAGCCCGCCAGGGCGAGGTCCGGTATGCCGGCCGGCACGCCGTAGAGGGGCAGCCGGGTGGTAGCGACGATGGCGGGCAGGTTGGGCGGGGGCGGCGCGGGGCGGCGCTCCCAAGACGGGCGACGGGCAGCGGGCAGTGCCGGCTCAGGCTGTCCCCACTGCTGCGCCGGGTTCTCGTGAGCCGGCACCGCCCGCCTCCCGAGCAGCTCGAGCCAGACCTCAATCTCCGGCATATGGGCATACCGCCGCACGTCGCCTGTGGCCGCCCGGACAGCGAGCCAGTCGGCGCGTAAGCCTTGCCCGCTGATGCCGCCGGCCGGTTTTGTCGTCAGGAAGAAGAGGAGCCAGTCGCCCTCCCGGTGCCGGAAGCGGAGCTGCGCCGCCGGCAGATCGGGGAGGAGCGTCGCGTGGTCCCGCCAGGTGGCCAGGGTATCGCCAAAGCGGGCGTCCAAATCCGTTGCCGCCACACCCTGCGCTTGCCTAGCCTCGAAGGCTTGTTGATGCGTCGCGCAGTACCGCTCTCCCGCGCGTTCCGGCGGCAGGACCGCCTCGCAAATCGCGCACTGCCGCATCTGCATCTCGGAATCGCCCATCTGTTGGCTATCATCGAGAGGCGAGTGTACTCTTTGAGTCCAGGCTGGACAAGTGCCGGAAGACAGCCGGCGAATCCATCATTCAACCGTATGTCGCCGTCAGTGGCCGAGTCGCCGGAGATCCTGCTGGCGACTGGAAAGGGCCGAGATGCAACTGTTCGATCCGGTCACCATCCTCACGCTGGACGCTGTCTCCAAACTCGTGCGGCTGCCGGGGCGGACCATCGTTTCCTTGGCCTGCGGCTCTGGTCAGGAATCGTTGGCTCACGCCTTCCTCGCCACGGGCTGCCGGGCATACTGTGGCCCGACCGCGATCCCCGATACAGACGCTGGTGTCATGTATACGTGCGCCTTCTTCTACCACCTGCTAGCCGCCGAGCACGACCCCCGTTGCAGCATGAGCTGCCGCATTTGATCCTGAGACGCAAACTGGAACTGGCATGTTCCGTTACTACGCGTCGCGCTGATCCTAACGGTCGCGGCCGCCAACAGCACTGGGAAAGTCTTGCCGAATGGTCGAGAAGAGAACCGGGTACCACGGTGAGCAATGTATCCGTCTCCTTGGCGGTGAACTGGTTGCAGCCAGACGTGCAAAAAACGGCGCGTTCGTTCGTCATGAAGAGGTAGAGGGATAAGGCGAGCAGCGTAGGGAGATGGCGCATGGGCGAAAAGGCAGCCACCGACCGTGCGTGCATTGCCGACTTGTACGCCCGCTGGAGCAGTGACATCCATAGCTATGCCTCCCGCATGCTCGGCAGCAGCGAGGCCGCCGACGACGTCACCCAGGAAGTGTTCCTGGCTGCCTGGCGCAAAGGGGCGGGGCGTGATTTAACGGCGCCGATTCAGGCGTGGCTTTACCGGATGGCCAGCAACCGTTTTGCCCGCCACTACGCCCCAATCGCCGAGGAGGTGTGTCCGTGACCAAGACCTGTCGCCAGATTCGCCGTCTCGCCGGTCGCTACGTCGACGAGGAACTCACGCTGGAGGAGCAGCGGTCGGTGTCCCAGCACGTGCCCGTGTGCCCGGAGTGTGCTGCCGCAGTGCAGCGCCAGCGCCTGGTGGCAGCGGTCGTCGCCACGCTGCCCAGGAGCGCGCCGAGTGCTGCCGTGCGCACCGCTGTGCTGGCTGGCCCGCCGGCGCGGGTGTCACGCCGGCTAGTTCTGAAACGAGGTGTGCAGGCAATGGCGCTGGGTGGCGTCACTGTCCTGGGCGTCGCTGCTTTGGCACGCATTCGAGGGGCTGCCATGGCTCGCCGAACGGCGGCTTTGCCTCCCAGTACCGTCGGCGGTCAGCAGGTGGGCAGCGCAGCAGCAGGTCAAGCGGCCGCACAAACGCAGAGCGGCGGGAGCGCCGTGGCGGTGGCAACCGGTGTCCCGTCTGCCTCTGCCGGCGCCTGGGTCAAACTCAGCGGCCCACGGATCGCTTTTGTCGGCCAGCAGGCCGTGCGAACCGGCTCCTCCGGCCAGAGCACGCTCTGGCTCACGTCGCTGGCCGGCGGCCCGGCGATCTCTATGGCCCAGCGCAACGACACCTTGCTCGGCGGGCAGGCCTGGTCGGTTGATGGCGCCCGGCTCTTCTTTATCGAAGACCTCTGGACGGTCATGGTCAAGGGGCTCGCCGTCGGTGCGAACTCGACCGTGTACTCCTATCCACGCCTGACCAATGGCGGTGTGAGTGCCCTCCGCCCTGGTCCTGATGGCCGGAGCGTCGCCGTGCTGCTGACGGGCGGGATGGAGACTCCGCTGCAACTGCATCTGCTGGACATCGCCAAGAAGGAGTCGGTGCTGCTCCACCAGGGCGGCGTGCAGTCGGGCCTCGCCCTCGTCGGCTGGCAAGCCGGCACGGGGCTCTTGCTCTATCAAGAGGCCGGCGCGCTCTGGGCGCTCAATCCCAGCACCAGGTCCACGACCCTCCTGCAGAGCCTGCCGGCCTCGCTCGGTTCGTTCTCGGTCATCTCGCCGGACACCCGGCAGGCGCTGCAGATCGTCGATCTCGACCCGAAGGACATTGGCACGGCCGTCCGCGACACCGAGCTCGTGGTCGTCGATCTCACGACCGGCGCTAGCCGCAATCTGACCAACGGCTTTGCCTACAACGTCGGCGCCCCGAGTTGGAGCAGCGACGGCGCCTGGATCGCCTTCACTACCAGTCCCGCCTGGCAGCCGGGGCAGCCGCAGCCGGCACGCGACCTCTGGATCATGCGGGCCGACGGCAGCGGGCGGCGCAATCTGACCCAGGGCAAGTACGCCAGCGTGGCGGGCGCCGCCGCCGTCTGGACGCCCTTGCCGGAGGTGGCCCAGGCGCCCACGGCCACGGCGACAGCAGCAACCCTGCAAGGCCCTGTCCCCGTCCACGTGCTGAGCGAGGACCGTGCCTGGTACCGTCCGGATCCGCTGCAGATGGCACAGACCGTCTGGCAGGACAAGCGCTACACCCAGCCTCCCGGCGTCGTCTTTCCGCTGGCGCTGTCCTTCTACACCCACCATTTCCTCCTGTTCACGATGGTCACCGCCAGCGGCGCCAGCCACGCCCTGGATATAACCGGCTTGATGGGCGCCCCAGTAGGCACTCTCGGCATGGACAGCACCAACACGGCTCTCATGGCCGGCCGTGAGGTGGTGGTCTGGGTCTTTGGCTACACCGTCACAGCAGCCACAATCGCCGGGGACACCCTCACCCTCTCTGTGCAACCGAACATCACCATTGGTCGCGGCTACGCCATCATCCAGGTACCACGTCCTGTCACCGATCACTGGTTACTGCGCTGCGTCATGGGCACCCAGGAGGTGGCGCGGACGGTGGTGGATGCCCGACAAGGTCGCGCCGACCCGCTGGACGAGGCCGCGCCGGACGTCGGGTTGCCTCCGGGGCTCCCGCGGCCGGAAGAGGGGCACGTCCTCGTCGGTCCGTCCGACTATGGCGAACTCAACGTGCAAACAATCGGCGGCAAGCAACAGGTGAACTATGTCTCCTACCTGGCGCTGGTGGCGCCCGGCACGACCACGAGCCAGGTGGCGGCAAACTACGCGACTGCCCTGCGCACCGCCGGCTTTCGCGTCTTGCCGGTCGATCAAAGCGGCACGGGAGCTAACCTCTCCTTCCACGGCATCCAGGGAACCGCTGCCGCCGACCTCGCCCTTGGTGTGGCCACCATCACCGCGCCCGTGCCGACGACCGGCGGCAAGACGGCCAGCGGCACTGCCCAGGTTGGCCTTACCTTCAGCTACGCCACGGGACCCTACGCCGATGCCGCCCACCCGCTGCTGGTCGAGGGGACGATCACGGTACTCATCCCGGAGCGTGGTCTTCTCGAAGTGCGTAGCACTGCCGGGCAGACGTTTCCAATCGCCTGGGCGAGTGGGGCGCTGGTGGCCTTTCCTGACGGCCGAACCGCGCCGCTGCCGGCGACCGCCAGCGGCGCATGGCCGACGGGGCTATCCATCGGCGCAAAGGTGCGGGCAGGCGGGCAGCGCTGGTTAGCCGCAACGTCCGGTCCAGGCGCGGCGCTGCTGGCAGTCTGGATCGACGTGCAGCCGTGACAGGCGGGGCGCGCGTGCAGGCTGCCGGCTAGCCACGCTGCCCGCTGTCCGGGGAATCCGCAGCCTGTATCTGAGCGACGCGAGATCGTCATGTGGTTGCGGAACATCGGAAGTGCCGGAGCGTCATGGTTAGAGGGGGGGGCCATCGGTCGCGCTGACTGGCATCGGGTGCAAGGACACGAAGATTGCGGGATCGGGAGCACAACCGGTCGCCGCGCAGCGAGAGGAAGTCCTGGTGGGATTGCTGTTCCGAACCGGATCGCGGGCGCTGCTGGCGGCCGTTGTCCTGGTGCTCGGCCTTGGCAGTCCGCCGGCTCAGGCCGCGGGTTGTGATGTAACGCTCAGTGTTTCGCCTTCCTCTGGTCCAGTGGGAGCGCACGTGACGATTACCGGTCGTGGGTTCACTTCGGACTGCTGGCTGGGTGCGCTGAGGAATGGGGATGGCTTGATCATGCAGAATGCCGGTGACGGCGCCACGCCGGGTTATGCGCCGGTGGCTGATCCCGGCAGCAATCCGCCGATTGCCGCCGATGGCACCTTCAGCCTGCCGTATACCATCCCAACGACGATGCCCGGCAATCAAGGCGCCCGGGGCGGACCCGTACGCCCTGGACCCTACTATTTCCACGCGCAGCCACCGGTGGCCGAGACGCCTTTCGTCGTGACGTCAGCGCCGCCGGCCTGCCGGTTTGTGCTCGGTTTCCAGACGTTGAACGACCTCCTCTTCTGGATCGTCGGCCCTTGTCTGGACAACGAGCAGCACAACCCGGACAACGGTGATGGGTTGCAGCACACCATTAGCGGCCTCCTGGTCTGGCGGAAGTCGGAGAACGTCGCCGCCTTTACCGATGGCCGCCGCACCTGGGTGCATGGGCCACACGGTATAGAGGAGCGCCTGAACACGCAACGCTTCGCCTGGGAAGCCAACCCGACTGGCCTGCCTGCCATCTCGGATGCCATCGTGAGTCCAGGGCCACACGTTCGGGACGAGGCACTTGGTGTGGCGGTGGCCTTGCCGGCGGGCTGGCAACAGAACGCGCCGCGCAAGCAACCTCCGCACGAGCTAGACTTGATCATCCCGTCGGCCAATCCCGGTGCGGGCGACAGCAGCATCCGCCTGGTTATCGGCTCCTGGGGCACGACGACCGATCTGGACGACGCACGCGCCGCCTCAGCCGGCATGGACCGGCTGCTGGCCGGTTTGGGCAATCTCCCCGCCCGCAGCACCGTGAACTATGGCGGTGCGCCTGGCGTGATGGTCCATGGTCTCCCCGGCGGGCTGTCCGGCCCCACCACGGCCATCATCCTGGCACACGACGGCGCGCTCTACAAGATTCTGGCGCCGGGTAACGCGCTGGCGCCCGATCAGCAATACGCCCTGGAGAGCCTGGTCTTCGTTCCGCGCGTCGGGCCGTTCCCGCCCGCCAACTAGCAAAGGAGCACGCCACGTGACGAGCAGCACGGCGCGACGCGAACTCTTCTCCCTTGCGGCCGGCGCAGCACTGGCCGGCGGTGGGGTGCTGCTTGCCGGCTGTGGGTCGGAGGTACGAGCTCGGGCGATGGTCAGTGCCGGAACGCCTACGGCCTCCCCGTCCTTCCTGCCGCCAACAGTGGCAGTAGCGCCGTCCCCGACCAGGCCGCCAACCTTGACGGAGGCGCCATCCTCTACCATGCCGCCTGCCTCGGTGGCGGCAACGCCTTTGGCCGTGGCAACCATCGCCGGTCCCTTCGGCACTGCGGTCCCCGCAACCTGGGTGGCGCTGATGCCGGCGGTGCGCGAATACTGCTACTACCTGAAGAGGGCCATCGTCGCCGGCAATGTCGGCGTACTCTGGCAACGCTACCCCGCCCTGCAACAGGGCGCAAGTGCGACGACAGGCAGCGGCACGAATGTGGAGTCCTTCTACGTTGACCAGTATCGCCAGTTGCACCCCTTCGATGGCGACATCAGTCCCGAATCCTATGCGCCAATCAAGGTAAAACTCGCTGGTGATCGGGCGGAGGTGCTCGTCCATGGTTCAGCGTCCTACCTGCGCCTGAGCTACGACAATGCCGGCAAGCAGTTCTTCGACATGTCGAGCGCGGAGTTCGTTGTGCAGTTGTTCTTGCAGCGGGGGGCCGGAACCTGGACGGTAGTGCAGACAGAGTGGCCGGGGATGCGCGCCTATACGGGGCAAATGGGGCCGCCGGGCTGTAGGAACGTCTGAGTGGCAAACGACGCGCGTCAGCGATGAACGAGGGATGCCAAGATGAGGCGTTGGAATGCGGGCATACAGTGGTGACGCAATCGTCGTGGACGCGCAGGCAGTGGCTGCGGCACGTTCTGGGCCTGGGAATGGGCGCTGCCAGCGCCTCCGTGCTCGTTGCCTGCGGCGCCCAGGCCGGAAGTGGTGTGGCCACAGCGCAGCTCAGTGGATCATTAGCGCCCGGTGCTACCGCAACGTCTCCCACGTCCGTCGAGGAAACTGCAACGCTGCCCCCTACTGCAACGGACTCACCTAGCGTGGCGGCAGCGACCGCGTCGGGCATACCGCGTTCGACGGCAACGGCCATGAGCACCCCCCAGCCGCTGCCGGCCACAGCGCGGCCGGCAGCGGCTGTCTCCTCCACGGAAGCGCCGACAACCTCCGTTGGCGCGGCGGGTGCTTCCCGGGCCTGTACGAGCGCCCAGTTCCCTGGCACTCTGGTCGCCATTGACCAGCGCACCGGATACGGTCCGCCCCAACATGGCCCTTACGAGGCACAGGTCGTCATAATCCAGCCGGAGAAAGGCGCGCGCGTCCTCGTCAGCGGACTGCCGGCGCCCAGTCCCGGCGTCCCCGCCGTCTCTCCAGATGGACGTTTCATCGCCTTCGGTCGCGCCATGGATCGCGGGCCCGGCAATCAGAACCGGCCGGATCAGCAAGGATTGTGGGTGATGCAGCGCGACGGTAGCGGCCTGCACCGGCTGCTGACGCCGCCGCCATCCGCCGCCGGGAACTTCCTCGCCATCGGCCCGCTCGCCTGGTCCGCCGACAGCAAGACGCTCGCCTACTCCGTGCAGCCGCTGGGTAGCGGCGTAAGCTGTCCAGACCCGGCGGCCGGCGGCGTCTGGCTCACGTCCGTCATGCAACCCCAGCCTCGCCGCCTCGCCAATGCCGCGCAACTCGGACTGCTCCAGCCGTTGCCGTCCGGCCAACCCGGTTGCCCGCTGTCGATCAGCCGGCTCTCCTGGTCACCGGACGGCAAACGGCTGGCCGTGAGCGCCTACCGGCTCAAGTCTGGCGCTACACAGCCCGGCGACCTCGAACCGGTGATCCTGGCGGTCAATGTCGGCAGCGGTACCGCGCGGCCGCTGGTGGTGGGCGGCGCCAATGGCGCCTTTGCGCCCCGCTCCGGCCGGGTGGCCTACACCACGCTGGTCTACCCTACCGTGACCACGATCTGGGTGGCGGACCCCGATGGCCAGCATCGCCGGAAAGTGTTGACGGTGCAGGAATCGATCTTCGATCTGGTATGGGCGCCGGATGGGCGTTTCCTGGCCTTCCTGGACGGCCCCACAGGACCAAGCCAGGGGCCGTCGCTGCGCGTGGCTGGTCTCGACGGCGTTGGCTGTACACTGCTGGCGACTGAGCAGTTGCAGCAACCGCCGCTGCTGCACGGCGGTAGCCTCAGCGGCCTGGCCTGGCTGTCAACGGGGACGTGATCCGGTCCGGATGGGGAGGTTGACTGCGCCATCGGCTTCCGCCAGTGGCAAGTGCTCAGCGAATACGCGGGCCCAGCCAAGCCGCCAGTCGTAAAGTCGGGTAACGAGAAAGCGAGGTCAGGCGTGCCCTGGGAAAGCGAACGCTGCGCAACCACTCGCAGGCATGTACTCAAGCAGATGGCTGGCGCCGGCGTTCTTATCGCGGGCAGCACTGTGCTTGTTGCCTGCGGCGCCGGAAGCGAACGCACCATCGCGCCTACGGCGACCAGGACGACCGTGCTGACGGCGGACACCGCCCCAGGGAGCACGGCGTCGAGCACACCGCCGGCAGCCCGGTCCACGATGCTCCCCACCGCGACAGCGCAGGCGAGCATGTCCCCCACCACGTCTACGTCGGCGGGAAGCCTCCTGGCCCCTACTCCGCAGGCCACCGCGGTGGTCCTGGCCTAGGAGGCCGCTGTCTGGGAAGCCGTTGTCCAGGGTACGAAAGGGACCATTGTGCCCGTTCTGAAGCCGACCGTCCTGCCGGTCGGCTTCAGAACCGTGCAGTTGCTCACCGTCCAGCCCGGCATGTTCGCCGTCGAATACCGAGGTCCAGGAAAGCTCCTCAGAGTGAGTGTCGGGCAGCTCAATCCGCCACCCGGTGCCGGCGAGGTGTCGGTTTTGGTGCGCGGGCAGCACGTCGCGCTGGTGCTCCATCCAACGGACGTGCCGGAGGGGTCGGATTGGGTGACCTGGCGAGAACCGGGCCACTGGCAAACCTTCGGCCTGGCGTCTCCCGAGCCGTTCGTTGAATACTTTGTTTTCGCCCAAGGACTCACTCCTGCCGACGTTCAGCAGGTACTTGCATCCCTGGTGTCGATGGCTCTGCCCAAGCAGCCCGAGTCTTCGAGCCCTGCGAGCACGATTGCTCGACCGGGGCTCGACACGTCCATCGGTGGAATTTCCGTCGGCATGCATGGCGCCAGCGTGCTCAAGGCGCTGGGTGAGCCGCAGGTACGGACGATAACGCACGGACTGGGGACGCCGGAGTGGCATTATGCCAACGGCCTGATGGTTCGCGTGACCGCTCCCACATCGCCAGCGCATCCCGACACCGTCTGGGAGATCATAGTCAGGCCGCCCTTCACGGGGGCTACGGCGACGGGCTTCCGGCTGGGCGACTCGGAGGCGCGGTTTCGCCAACTGTACCGAACGTTTCCGATGATGGCGCGGCAGGTGCGGCAACTGCAGATCGTTGCGCCGGATGGAACGCTACTCGGCGTCCTTTTCGATACGCACGGCAAGGCGACCTCCTTCATCTTCGCCAACAACCGGCCGTAGTGACTGGGGCAGCCGCAAAGGATTGCGGTAACGCGAACACACTTGGTACGCTATGCTGCTAACGGTGCCAGCCGACAGCGACTCTGGCCGGCGATGTGTCACCTCGTCGTCTTCCGGGAGAGCAGTGAGCTATGACTGATGACCTCGCCTGGAAACGCCTCCGCTCGCGCCTGCTGCTGGACCGCTCGCCCTGGCTGCGCGTGTTCGCCGACGATGTGGAACTGCCGACCGGCGAGCAAATAGAAGGCTATTTGCGCGTCGACGGGCGTGACTACGTCATGGTGTTTGCCCTCGCTGACGACGGCAGTGTGCCGTTTGTGCGGCAGTACAAGTACGGTCTGGACGCCGTCCCCTTACAACTGCCTGCCGGCTACCTGGAAGGCGGCGAGGCGCCCGAGATTTGCGCGCGGCGGGAGCTGCTGGAGGAGACGGGCTACGAGGCGCCGGAGTGGCTGTCCCTCGGCAGCTACGCCGCCGACGGCAACCGCCGCTACGCCACCGGCCACTTCTTCCTGGCGCTCCATGCCCGGCAGGTGCGGGCGGCGGCAGCCGGCGACTTTGGCGATGTTCGTCTCGAGGTCCACCGGCTTGAAACGCTAGACGGCGTGTTGGCGTCAGGCGAGATGAAAGAGTTGAGCGCCATCGCCTGCGTGGCCCTGGCCCTGAACCGCTTGCGCGCTCTGGAAGGACCGTAGACGCTTTTCTGCCGCGCCGACCTCACCTTGCTCACGCGGGCGCCACTGCGATCCCCCTGGACTGTCGCCATGCGCGCTGCTGCAACGTCATGATCCGAAGTGAGAGGCTCAACAGGAGAAGCGCGTGATGCAACGTCGACGGTTCTTGCAGCTTTGCGGCGGTGTCGCGACGGCGACTGGGGCGGCGACCGCCGCGTACCTCCTGGCGCCCCACGTCGTTGCAGCCGGTGGCGCCTCGCAGCAAGCACGAACGCACGTCATGCTCAGCCGGCCGACCCCCGCCACAGCGCAGCCGCTCACGTTGAGGCAGGCCTGGCAACTGGCGCTCCGGCAGGGTAAGAACTGGAGTGCTGACGCCGGCATCGTCAGCCTGAGCAGCACCGATCAGGTCGCGGCGGGCGTATCGGCCGAGCGCGCCGACGCCGGGTCGAAGGGCACACACGCGCTCTGGAACGCCATTCTGGCGGCGCCGAGCAAACCGAGCATGCAGTTGTTGATCCGTCTGGAGAACGGCAGCGTCGTGCAACAGGTCAGCCAGCCGCGCACGCTGGAGCTGCCGCCCATCACTACGGTCCCTGCTTTGGATAGCACGGAGGCGGTCGCGATCGCTCGCTCCGGGCAGCCACCACTTGGGCCGGCTGGCGGCAAGAGCCACGGCTATGGCTACACCCTTCAGACGGCGCCCGATGGCCGGGCCACGTTGGCGGTGATCGGGAGTATCCAGTGGATGCCCGCCAAGGTGGAATTTGATGCGGTGACCGGTAAGCGCCTCGGCGCCTCCGTCTACACCTTCTCCCACGGTGGCGCCATCTTCTCCGCGGACGCCGGCCAGACCTGGCAGGCGAGCAACCTTACCGGGCGGCAGATTCAGCAGGTCGTCGCGGCCCCCGGTCAATCCGGCAGCGCCTACGCGGTTGCAACGGCTGGCCTGGCCGCCATCCCTCAGGCGGACGGTACGGTGCTGGCCGTGGCCATGTCCTCCGGTCTTTGGCTATCGCGGGATGACGGCGTTACCTGGACACGCAGCACATCTCTCTCGACGGGGAGCGCGCCCTGGCTGGCCGCGACCGGCTCGATGTTGCTCGCCAGCGTCGCGAGCACGAGTGCGGGGATCGCGGGCGTCTACGCCTCCAGCGACTTCCGCCACTGGCAGCGGCTGTTGCCGGAGACCTACCGGCTCTCCACCATCGCCAACGGCCAGGCAGCCGTCGCGCTGAGCAACAGCGGCGGCACGACGGCGCACGTCATTCGCGGTATGTCGTTGCGGCAGCTCACACTGCCGATCCCCGCCCTGCGCGCCGCCGGTACGGACGTGGCCGGTCAGCCCTTCCTGATTGGTGATGGGCAAGACGTCGCCCTGTCCAATGACGGTGGCTCATCATGGAAAACGACGTTGCGGACCAACTCCGCCAGCATCGCCGTCGCTCCACCAGGCAAAGGATCAGGCGTGGTGTTGGTGAGCGGCTTCCGCACCGGCCTGTTCCGTTCCGCCGACGCCGGCCGCACCTGGCGGCAGGTCGTGCCGGACGTATCGGCGATCCTACCGGGCAGCAACGAGGTGGGCAGTCTGACCTTCCTGGGCCCACACGCCGTGGTGGCAGCGCAGGGAGCGTTCCAGACGTGGCAGCCCCTGTGAACGAGCATCGTGCGCCCACTGACCGACCAACGGCGAGCCAAGGCGCTACAGTCCGACGAAGGGCCACACAGCGGCGCCAATTCCTCGGCCTGCTCGCGGCAAGTTCGCTCGCCCTGGCCTCCTGCGCCATCGCTGCTCCAGCAACGACGGCCGGGACGACGCCGGTGGCGACGCCGCCCGGCAAGGCGATGACCAGCGACCTTTCGATACCTTCAAGGACAACGGTGACTGCCGCTCCTCCCACCAGCACAGCAGCGCCGGCGCCATCGGCACAGCCCACGCCGTCTGCTCCTGCAACCCCTGTGCTCCAGCTTGCCACCGTGCGGCCGGCGATGCTCGTCGCCACCGTGTTCGATGGGAACGTCAGCGTGCTGGATTCCCGCACTGGTTCGGTCAGCCACCTGACCGGCGATGGGATCAGCGCTCTGCCCCACTGGACCGCTGATGGCGGCACGCTCTTCTTCGCCAAGCGACCCTACGGACAGGCAGCGCAGGTCTGGCGCTGGCAACCGGGCAGCACGGCCATCCAGATCCAGGCGGGCCTGTGGGCACCCGACGGCAGCGTCGTCGCCTTCAGCCAGCCGGTGACTGGCTCCGCTGCCGGTACCACTGCTGTCTGGGTGGAGCGGGGCGGCCGGCGCGAGCAGATCACGCCAACGGAGCCGGGTCGGGAATGGGAGCCGCTGGCCTGGTCGCCAGACAGCCGCCGGCTGGCGCTGGCGCGGTACACCACCTTGGGTCACGGCGTGGGGGGCCGATCTATGCTGGACCTGCCGACGCTCTGGCTGACTGATCGGACGCTGACGCAGCGCCGCCAACTGCCGCTGCCCAACCCCAACGGCGCGATGCACTCCTGGCCAGATACGGTGCGCTGGTCGCCCAACGGCTCCTGGCTGCTCCTGGGCGTGGGACCCGGTCAGGCCTGCGAGTCCTGCCGCGCTGATGGCCTGCCCTTCTATGCCCTGCCCGCAACCGGCGGCGCCGCTGTGCCGCTGGAGAGCGTGCTGCCGGACGGCGCCATCGCCTGGGCGCCCGATAGCCGCTGGATCGTCTGCTCCGGCGAGGCGAACACCGGCCGCATCACCTACCAGCAGAAACGGCTGAGCCGCTATGCGGGACCTTCCGGTCGGCGCACGGCGTTGACCAGCGACCTGCAGTGGTCGGATATCGCGCCCGCGGTGTCACCGGATGGACAACGGATCGCCTTCGCCCGCGGCCACTCGCAGCGGCCAGGCGAGACGACAATCTCCGCCATCACCAGCCGGCGTCTGTGGCTGATGCCTGCCACCGGCGGGCAGCCGCGCCAGGTGACCAGCACGGCCGGCTGGACCGACGAGGCGCCTGCCTGGTCGCCCGACGGCGCCTGGCTCGTCTTCGTGCGCTGGCGCCCGAAAAGTCCTGCCGGTCCCGCCGCGGCCGGCTTCTGGGCGGTGCGGCCGGATGGCTCGCAGCTCCAGCAACTCGTCTCCGCTATCGGATCGTCGCACGGCGCGAACAACTTTGCCAATGGCTTCGGCTATTACGGCTGGTTCGGCTGGGACCAACACTACGCCATCGCGCCGACCGTTGGCTAGGCAACAGGGAACGAAGGCAGTTTGAACGTCGTCGGTCGCTGATGCGCAAGCGGGAATACAGACCAGCCCGCCGTGGGAACCATTCCTGCCGCGACGTTGTAGAGAGGGTAGCGGCGCGGGGGTAGAGAGGGAAGGCTACTGGAGAGCGGCGACCTGATCGTCCGGGCGAAGCGGGGCGACCCCAACGCCTACGCCCTGCTGGTGGAACAGCACCAAGATCTGGCCTTTCGCACCGCCTATCTGATCTGCGGCAACGCGGCGGAAGCGAAAGACGCGGCCCAGGAGGCGTTCGTCAAGGCGTACTACCACCTTGCTCGCTTTCGGACGGACGCGCCCTTCCGGCCCTGGCTGCTCACCATCGTCGCCAACGAGGCGCGCAATCGCCGCAGGGCCGATGGCCACGCCGTTGCCTCTTGGCCAACGCCTGCACCTGGGTACACAGTTGACGCTGCCGGCGGCGCAGGGCCGTGTGTCCTTCCCCATTCTGCTGCCGGCGCAACTGGGGCAACCGGATGCTGTCTACGTTGGCACGCCCCCGCCTAGCGGCGAAGTCACCCTGGTCTATCGTCCGCGCGCGGCCTTGCCGGTCACCACCGAGACCGGCGTCGGCATGCTGCTGAGCGAGTTCCAGGCGTCGTTGGACGAAACGTGGTTCTACAAAGGCATCGGACCAGACACGCATGTCGTGCCGGTAACGGTGCGTGGGCAGCCGGGCTACTGGTTGGCAGGCAGTCCGCACTTCTTCCGCTACGGCGGCGCTGACGGGCAGTATGCCGACGAACCCCTCCGGCTGGCCGGCAACACGCTCATCTGGACCCACGGCACCCTGACGCTGCGCATCGAATCAGCACTCTCGGAGCAGGAGGCGCTCACGATCGCCAACTCCCTACGCTGAGGAGAGGCTGGGAACCGAATGTCGGCCACACTGGTAGAAGAAGACACGAGAGCGCATCGCAACGAGAGGAGTTTTCCCATGAGCCGGCAGTTCCTGCGCCAGCGCCTCCCCGTGACCCGCCGTCAGGTGTTCATGTCCAGTACTGTGCTCGCCCTGCTCGGCGCTACGGCCTGCGCCGGCCGGCGTGCCCCAGCGGCCACCTGGACGCCCCGGCCCTACCGCCTCTACCAGGGGGATACGCCAACACCCAAACGCCTGCTGCCGCTGGACCCACTGACGCTGGCCGACCTGCCGGCCGTGCCCTCCATCCCGCTCGACGCGCCCCTGGGCGCCTTCTCCGCCGATGGGTCTACGCTGGCGGAGATTGCGGACGCACCCAACTCTGCCGCCAGCACGATCATCGTTCGCCGCGGGCCGGCTCTGGCAGAGGTCGCTCGGTTTCCACCACCCGCCCTGGTAGGAGACGTGCGGCTCAGTCGGGATGGCAACACACTGGTCTTCCAGCACCAGCAACAAATCGCGGGCGGACACCTCCAGCCCGATATCTGGTACGTGCTGGATGCGGCAAGCGGCCGCTTGCGCACCACCGTGCGCGCTGCGGAGGCCAACGCCTGGTCGGTCTGGTGGATTGATCCGGCAGCAACGCGCCTCTACCAGCCGGTGGTGACGCTCAGCATGGCAGATTCAGCGCCCAAACCGCTGCGTCTCGTCGTCTACGATCTCACTTCAGGCGCCGTCGCCGGCCGGCTCACCCTGCCACACGTCCTGGCCGGCAGTTGGCGACCAGGCACGGTGGTCAATGGCGACCCGGTGGTCCAGCAACAGTACCCAGCGCTCGCGCTCACGGCCGCCGGTGGCGCTCTGGCCGTCTATCAGCCCGACCCGGCCGCGCTCACCGTTATCGACGCCGCCACCCTCACCGTGCAGCGCACGCTGGCGAGAACGGTAGCTGACGCCGTGCTGGCCGCCGTACTGGGGGCGCTGCCTTTCTTCCCCCATCGAGCCGAGGCGAAAGCGGTCACGGGCACGAACCTCCGGGCCCTGGCGGCGCCGGATGGGCGCTCGCTCTATGTCTGGGGCGAGGTCAATCGCCTGGCCAGCGACGGCAGCCCTGTCTACGGCAGCTTCGGCCTCAAGCGCATCGACCTCGCTCGCGGCACGGTCGCGGCGCAGGCCCTGCCCGACGCCCGGCTCTTCTCCGTCGTGGTTACTCCCGATGGGCGCAGCCTCTACACCTATGAGGCCGCTACCGCCGCTACCCTGTCGTTGGGCGAGTCCGATTGGCCGGCGCTGCTGCGCCGGGTTGACGCGAGCACGCTCGCCACGACGGCCCAACGTCGGTTTACAGGGCTGCACACCATTCGCGTCCGGCCGGTGTAGCATGGGAGCATGAACGTTTCGAGAGGCCTCCGCCGCCGCACCGTCTTGCGCCACGCTGCGCTGATGATCGGCGTCGGGCTCACGGCCGGCTGTGCGCTGGCGCCGCTGCCATTGCAAATTCCTGTGCCGACGGTCGCTCGCCCGCTGCGCGTCCTGGCCGCCTACACCGGTTCCCCGGCCGGCGGTGATAGCGAGCCATCCTGGCTGCCGGTTATACGGTCGGCGGTGGAGCACGTCAATGCCTCAGCGTTGGGCAAACGTGTTGCCGCCCGGCTTGAGCTCGCCGTCTTCAGCGCCGATCAGGCTCCAGGCGCCTACCAGCGACAAGGCGACCGGCGAGTGCTCTTCGCCACTGCCTACTTCGACGCCTTGGCCGAACGCGCGGCAGCAGCGGATGTCTTGTTTGTCGATGGAGACTGCCTGTGGGAACTGGATCAGCACCAGGTCCTCGCTCCGCTCACCACGCTCCTGGCACAGGACGCCCGGCAACATCCCGCCGACTATTACCCTACCGTGCTCACCCTTGGCCAGACTCACGGCGAGCAACTCTTGCTGCCGTTGGCGGTGTTACCGCAGCTCATGCACTTTGACGGTCGCCTGTTCCGCGCTGCCGGCCTGACGCCGCCGCCGCCGGATCAGCCGTGGACCTGGCAGCAGCTCATCAACGCGGCGCCGGCACTGTCTCGCGTCGGCCTCGGCGGCGCTGGGATCCCGCACTGGACCTGTGAAGTGCCCAGCCTGGCGCCGGAGATCCCCATCTGGCAGGCCGGCGGTCAGGTGATCGGCGCCGATGGCACAGTGCTGGTCGACCAGTTGGCAGCGGTACAAGGCGTCACGTTCTGGCAGGATCTGGTCGATCGCTACCACCTCATCCAGACGAGCTCCCAGCCGCCGCTGCCGGTCGCGCACCCGAATCTACCCAACGCCACCGTTGCCTGGGGCGGCTTCGCGGCGACCTGGTTCGATCTGCCCACGGCCTACCCCGCCAAGAGCATTGCCGACATCGGCGTTCACTGGGAAGATGGTCTCGGCGTCGCCCCCATTCCCGTCGGCGTCCCTGGTGGCACACTGCCTGCCACAAAGCTGGTCATGACACTCGGCGCCGGCGTGTCCGCTGCCAGCAGCGAGCCAGCCAGGGCTTTTGCCGCACTGCGTGACCTGGAAGCTGCCGCCGGAGCCGGGCTGCTCCTCTCCGCGCGTCGCCCGCTGGCCGTGAAGATGCTAGAGCAAGGGCCGATCGACCGCCGGTTCGCCTCGGCGTTGGGCTGGGGTATGGCGGTTGGTCGGGTGAGCCAGGCCGACCAGGTGGGTCGCGGCACAGCCCTTGCAATGCAGCTCGGCCAGGTCTTCGTCGGCTACCAGAACCCGACGCCGCTCAGCCCAACGCTGGCCTGTGCCTGGGCCGCGCAGGTGCTGCGCCAGCAACTGGCCCAACCAACCGCCCTGCCGGCGGCGGCGGGACTACCGGGGAATCGCTCGGGTTGATCGGCTGTACGCTGTCGAACTCAGCCATGGTACGCGGCGACGGAAGGTTAGCCAGAAGCAGGGTTGGTCGGGCATGGTGTCACCTTCTCCCACGATCAGGCGGCCATGCACGCGTTACCAGTTTCAGAGCGACCTGCGAGTAACACGAACGACGACAGTAATCAACGTGAGGACAAGCACGCTGCCCGCTCCTAGGGCCACTGTTGTCGCCATGTCTGCACTAGCTGCCATCGCCACGAGCGGTACCGGCGTCGCCAGGTGCCGGCGCCATGCAGGCGGCGCCGGCACGGCCCGCCAGGGCAAGCCAGAGCGTCAGCAAGGCGATGAGGACAGATACACGCTGGTAAAGCACGTGATCGTCCTCCCGCTACGCGCCTTGGCCCATGAAGAAAACGCTGCCGGAATGCTTCGAGTTCCATCGCATTGCGCGCCTGGCGCGCCACCAGACCTGCACATGACGCACCATCCACCGTGGGGAAGAACACTGGGGAACGGTGATGGTGACCGCGCCAGGGCTATTTCATCACCTCAGGGATGGCCGCGGAGGAGTGGGCGCCATTGTCGCCAGCGGCCGACGCCATCCACTCGG
>DAIMXP010000109.1:0-21746 GCA_036734945.1 Chloroflexota bacterium | reverse complement strand
ACGCGCGCGCTCGACCTCGCGAGCGGCGCCATGCGCGACGAGTCCGAACACGACTGGATGGGCCGGCAAGACGAGGACACGCTCGCCCGCTACATCGCCCGGAGCATTGCGCTGCTCGACGAGGTGGGATTGCGACCGGGTGGCTTGACGCAGCCGTGCAGCTTCTCGGGCGACGAGACGGTCTACGCGCACGCGGTCCAGCGGGCGTTTCGCGAGCACGGTCGGGCCGACGTCACCTACTACTTCCTCCACGTCCTGGGCCGCGCGCCCCACGTGCGACCGTCCGTCACCCTCTGCGATCGCCGGCAACGCTCGTGCGTGGTCAGCGTACCCAGCGCCACGGCCGACGCCTTCTGGGTCAGCCAGCCGGGCGAGGCGCGCCGTCGCGGCCTCACGGTGCCGGCGACGGTCGACGCCCTCGCCGATCCGCTGCTCGATCCGCGCCGCGAGCGTGGCCGGCTGGTCGATCTGCTCCGGACCGGGAGCGATCTGATCGTGCTGACGCACTGGCAGTCGCTCTATTCGGACGGCAGCGGCCTGGGGTTGCGCGCCCTGGCGGAGGTGGTCGATCGCGTGACGAGCCTCCTCGGCGACCGCATCCTCTGGCTGCGCACGGACGACCTCGCGCGCTACACGGCCACGGCCGCGGCGGTCCACCACTGGATCCAGGTCGCCAATGGCAAGCTCGAGATCCACCTCGATAGCCCATTCGCGTGCCCCGGCCTGACGCTGAGCGTCGCGTTCGCCGGTCCGGTGGAGGGGCTACGATCGGCGGTGGTCGAGCTGGCGGACGCCGGCAGCTCCCGCCCACTGGTCGGTCCGTTGCCCGGTTTGGCGCCGGGCCGGGAGGGATGGACCTGGCAGGATGGGCGGCTGTGGCTGATGGTGGACGTGATGCCAGGCGAGCAGCGAATCGTCCTCGCACCATGAAACGAGCACGAGCCGACGCCCGACGTCGGCCGTGGGCCCGCCACGCGGAGGGGAGGGTTCCCGATGTGGGCAACGCGACCGAGCTTCGGGATCACCGAACGACGCCGGCTTGACAAGGCGCGCCCGTGTTTCTAGCCTCATAGGCAACCGCCCGGAGAACCGATGGGGATGGCTGGTCCCTTCGCCGTCGGGGTGCCTGGGGATTGCACCGCCGTTGCATGTCCCTTGGGCGATCGGTGATCGTGCGTTCAGAGAAGGAGGCAGCACATGCCAGCAGCGTCCCGGATCCTGTCCCGCCGCCGGATGATCGTCCTCAGCAGTGCGACGGCGGCGAGTCTGCTCTCGGCGGCCTGCGGCGGCCAGACGGCGGCCGTCGCCACCGCCAGTGCCCCTGCGGCAACGGCAACGGCGCCGGCGGCGTCGGCCGTGTCCGTGAGCAGCGCCACTACGGCTGCGAGCGCGCCGGCCGTGGCCACGAGCGGCGCGGCGTCGAGCGCCTCGCTCGTTCAGACGGCCAGTACGACGGCCACGAGCAGTTCCGCCGCGGTGAGTGCGGCGGCCAAGGCGCCCGCCCCGGGAACGACGACGATCGAGTTCTGGCAGTACGGTGGCACGCCCTACCAGACCGTGTTCGAGCAGTGGGCGAGCCAGTTCGCCGCCACGCACAGCAGCATCCAGGTGAAGGACACGACGTACGCCACGAACAACAACCAGAAGCTCACCGTGGTCATGGCCGCAGGCACCGACCCCGACGCCTACCTGTCGGACAGCGACGGCTTTAAGAACCGCGCCTTCGCCGGCCTGGAAGGCCCGATCGACGACCTGGTGGCCCAAGACAAGACCGTCGGCGCCAACCTCAAGCAGATGTTGCCGTCCGCCGTGCAGTGGTACCAGTACAACGGCAAGAGCTACGGACTGCCGTGGGACTACGGCGTGAGCGTCGTCATCTACAATCTGGACCATATGCACGCGGCGGGGCTCACGCCGCCGGCCGAGCTGGCCTCGGATCCCGCGAAGTGGACGTGGGACACCCTCCAGCAGTACGCCGAGCAGCTGACCGTGCAGAAGGCCGGGTCGGTTGATCGCGCCGGCTTGCACCTGGGCTGGGACGGGTATGAGGGGAGCTGGTACAGCCTCGCCCTGGCCAACGGGGGCCGCTACTACAACCAGGCGCTCGATCAATGCACCATCGCCGGCCCCGCCTGCGTCAAGGCGCTCGACTACGCCGCGGCCATGGCGAAGGCGGGCGGCAACGCCACGCCGGACTGGTGGAAGACGGTCACCGGCGCGTACAAGAATGCGGCGGGCGTGTTCACCGCCGGCAAGGTCTCGATGCACTACGGCGTGAGCGCGATCTTCACGGCGCTTGCGCAGGCGAAGACCGGCATCGCCTGGGACGCCACCTTCCTCCCCTACGATCCCACCACCGGGAAGACCGGCAACTGGTCGAACATGGCCGGCCTGGTGATGAACCCGCAGTCCAAGCATCGCGACGAAGCCTTCCAGTTCCTGGTCTACCTCACGACCGCCGAGGCGCAGGACGCCATCGCGGCCGCCACCGGCGAGTGCCCGGCGCGGCTCGACTCGGTGGCGAAGACGTACCTGGTCCCGAAAGTCGCCGGTCCCCCGCCGGGGCGCAGCACGCTCAAGCCGGCGATCGACGCGTCGGTCACCGATGGCACGCCCTACGTCAACGAGGACGACGCCTGGAACTGGATGACCACGGCGGCTACGGACGTGTTCAGTGGTAAGAGCACGGCCCAGGAAGCGCTCACGGCCTTACAGTCGCAGATGCAGGCGGCCATCAACACCGCGAAGGCCCGGGGTCCGCGTAACAAACGATCGTCCGGAACTGCGCGCCGTCGGCGCGCTGCCCGCGCGCTCGCCGGACGATCCTCGGCCTCGTCGTCCTAAGCGCCTTGGCCATAACTGATCGGGCGCCCTGCTCCCCAGCCCCACCGCGAATAATCCGGGCTATATGCCTCTTCCTCTTCCCCGCCCCGGTCCATGCAGCCAGGCGCGGCGTCCGGGGAACCGGCGGAGGCCTCCCTATGATGGCCGCGCTGTTCCGCACCGACGCGTAGGCCACCCGGTCATTGGGTCATGCACCACGCGGCCGCCGCGGCCGCGCCACCCCTACCGGGGTACGACAACGATTCGTGAATTTTTGGGCCATTTGACCGGTCTGCGCGTTCGTGCGCGGTGCGCCTTGCTGGTCTCCTGGTGCTTTGCATCCAGCCGTGGTAGGGTACGAAACACTCGACAGACGGTCCCTTCCGGGAAGTGAAGCAGCACCCAGGGAGTACCCGTGCGCCAGCACTACCCCACCGTGGACCCACGCTCTCTGGAGAATTGCACTTCTCGGAAGGTGCGGGCTGCCGCCGCTGGCCCCCTCGGCGAGACGCCGGACAGCGTCGCCGCCAGGGTGGCATGCTATCTGACGCTCGTTCCCGTTCCCATTGGCGATGAGATGACCGTCACGTCTGCCGAGTGGTGAGGTGTCGCGCCGGTGGCAACTCATTTGGAGCAAATGGCCCAATAAGTCACGAATCGTTGTCGCACCCCTACCGATCTCGTTGTCTACCATCCAAAACAGATGTCCCGGCGTCGCCCGGCCATGCGGGAGCATTTGCTCCCTACAGCAGACCGCGGTAGCGATTGGGAACGTTCACGCGTCCGGGCGCCACTGTTCCAGCTTTTCGACGACCCGTACCGCCTCGGCATCCATTTCGAGGAGGTAGGCATGCTCCGCCTGCTAGGTTCGATACGCCTGCCGAGCGACGGCCCAGGCGGCTTGCACCTGCTGCGCGTCCGCTGGCTCACCGAGCGCGTTTCGCGGGTTGAGCACGAGGAGCGGTCGTGGCGCCAGGCAGGCGGCCAGATCCGGCAGGTCGTAGGCGGCCAACGCACCGGGGACGATGGCGGCGAACTCGGTCGTGGCCATGCGTTCCCGCACGACGTCCTGCCAGGAGAACAGGCTGTTGAAGAGGACAAGGGGCCGCAGGCTTGGGTCCACGAGCGCCGCGTGCAGGAGCGCTGGCCCGAGCGCGCCGCTCGCGAGGGCGGCGATAGCGCCTGCCCTGACGTCGTCCCTCGCCCGCAGATAGGCGAGCGCTTGTCCGATCTCCCCCGCTCGCATGCCCGGCCAACTCCGACCGAGCAAGGCCGGCTCAAAGGTCCAATCGCCGGCCGCCGTCGCGAGCTCACCGACCAGGCTCAGATCGGGCAGGAGGACGACCCAGCCCCGCCTGGCCAGCGCCACCGCCGTCCCCGATGGCGCCACGGCGGCGCCCTTGCCTGCCGCATCCAGCCAGACGGCCGCCGGGAACCGGCCGGAGCCCGCCGGCACCAGGACGAGACTCGGCAAGATGGTGCCATCCGTTCCTTGCAGCACGACTTTCTCGATGTTGTAACCCTCTTGCCGGTGGCGCCCCACGAAGCAAGGGGCGGATGCCGGAGGGGACCGGTAACCCGCCAGCCGCGTTGCCGTCTCCCGCACCGTCGCGCGGTGCTCCTCGAGCGCGCCACGCCGCTGATCGAGCGCCTCAGCCAGCGCGTCCGCCGCCGCTCGGTTGAGGCTGAAGATGGTTTCGCCGCCCAGGGAAGTGGCCAGCTGGCCACTCGGTGTGACGGTCAGGTCGGCCAGCGGGAGGGGCTCCACCGGCTCTTCGCGCGGGTCGCCCGGCAGGTTCAAGCTCTGTTGGAAGAACGCGTAAATGAACGAGCGGCTCACCGGGGTGAAGCCGTGGGGCGCATCGTCCTCTTCCTTTCGGAACGCGCTGGGCGCGCCGAGCGCCGCGTAGGCTCGGGCAACTTCCGTACAGGTCTCGCGCGCGCCCTGGATGCTGAAATAGTCGCGGGTGTTCGCCATGACGAGGATCGGGCGCGGCGCCTGCACTGCCAGGTAGTCGGCATGGTCAAGGCCGGCCAGCACGCCGCCCAGGAGGTTCTGCTCGCCATCCTGCGGCCCGAGCGACTCCAGCAACAAGTGCATGCTGGTGATGTAGCAGGTCGGTGCCGCGGCCGCCAGCCGTTCATCGAGCGCGCTGATGTACGCGGTCTGGGTGCCGCCGCCGGATATGCCCGTGATCCCGATGCGCTGGGCATCAACCTCCGGCCGCGTCAGCAGATAATCGATGGCCCGGATGCCGTCCCAGGCGAAGTAGTGGCCCGACGAGCGCCCCACCAAAAGGGTCTGGCGGGTGAAGTGGGAATGCTCCCGCGTGCAGCCACCGAGGCGTGACCGCCCCGTGGTGGGGTCGAGGTACTGTACGCACCGCTGGGTCTACTACGAAGCGGAGCCCCCCAAATGATGCACAACTTCGTGATCGTGATGCGTCTGAACGGACGGACGGAAGACTGACGTGGCCAATGCTGAGATTGTTCTCGACCCGTGGAACGCGCCCGGACGGAACCGAATCTTGCGCGCGATCGGCAACGCCCTCCTCCAGATTCTCCTGACGATCGGCGTGGTCATCGCGCTGACCCCTTTCTTCTGGATGGTATCGACCTCACTGAAAACGATGGCAGAGGTGGCCATGGTGCCACCGACGATCTTTTCTCCACGGCCCGCGTTCAGCAACTACGTCGACGTCTGGACGACCCTCCCGGCGCTCAATCGCTTCTTTCTGAACAGTGTCATCGTGACGACCGGCGTCGTCGGTGGTCGGATGATTTCGTGCTCGCTCGTCGCGTTCGGCTTCGCGCGCCTCCGTTTCCCCGGCCGGGGCATCCTGTTCCTGTTGGTCCTCAGCACGCTGATCCTGCCCGAGCAGGTGACGCTGATCCCGCAATATATTATGTTCCGCGACGTCGGCTGGATCGATACATTCTTTCCCCTGATTGTCCCGGCGTTCTTCGGGCAAGCATTTTACATTTTCCTGTTGCGGCAGTTCTTCCTCGGGATCCCGCGCGAGCTCGATGAGGCCGCGCGGATCGACGGGGCGAGCTACCTCGGCATCTTCTCGACGATCATCATTCCCCTCTCTAAGCCAGCCCTAGCGGCGGTCGCGGCGCTCTCGTTCGTCGCCGCGTGGAACGATTTCCTGCAACCGCTCAACTACCTCACCTCGACGTCGATGCAGACACTCGCCGTGGGGATGAGCTATCTCATCGTCGACACGGGAACACAAACGAACCAGCTCATGGCGGTCTCGACGATGGCCCTGGTCCCGATCATCGTCGTCTTCTTCGCCGCCCAGAAATATTTCATCCAGGGGATCGCACTCACCGGCATCAAGGGATGATGGTGAGCGTATCGTGGTGGTCTGGTCCGACAACCGGGGTGATGGCCCCGGATCCTATCTTCGATCTAGGAGGAGGCAACCAATGGCGTTCACACTGGGCACCGAACTCGCGGCTCTTTGGCGGGCGCTCGCGGTCAACGAAGGCGCGATCCAGCGCGTCTTCGGCTCAGTCCGCGCGGGCATGACGCCCGACGAGATGCAAGAGATCTTCGTCGCAGAGGTCCGGCGGCGGGGCATCGACAGCCCCGTGTCAGGTGCGGCGTTCATCGTCGGCGAGGGCGGGGTGGGCCCGAAGCTCCGTCTAAAGCGCCCGCTCCGAGCGGATGACCTCTTCGGTATGGACTTCCAGTTCGCCAGCGACGGCTTCCATTCTGACATCGGCCGCTACGCCGTCTTCGGCGAGCCGAGCGCGGACCTCCTAGCCCGCCACCGACGCGTGCTCGAAACTCAGGAGATGGTTGCCGACGCGATCCGCCCGGGCGAGCCGATCCGTGTCGCCTTTGAGAAATGCCCGGCGGGCTGGACGATCGAGGCACACCGGGTCGGGATCGAGATCCACATGGATCCGATGTTCAGTAGCGTGAAAACCGACAACAAGCTCGATGTGATCGTCCCAGTGGGTATCGTGATGTGCGTTGAGATCTGGAAGGGCTTGGACGGGGGGATCGAGGACCAATTCCTCGTCACGGAAAAGGGGCTTGAGCGGCTGACGACCCTCCCGCGGCAGCTAATTAACTTGATGACGCGCTGACGATTGCTCAGCCCTTCTCATTGGAGTGAATGTTGGTCGACGGTATCGCTCCGCAGGAGTCTAGGACACAACTCGTCCCCGAGGGGTTCGACGGCCCGCGTGCCTGCGGGCCATTCGAGCTTCCGGGGGTTCTCGATCTGGTCAATCTTGTCATCCGCACGCTCAATACGCCAGCTGGGTCACCGCCCCGTTGGCCCAGCATGGGGGCAGACTTCCCGCACGTTTACCACGTTGGCAACCTCGACAACATCCGCGTCATCGTCCGCGATGGACGCGTCGCCACGTCGGTGGGTATCTATTCAACGCTGGTGCGAACGCCGCGGGGAGATCTGCTCGTCGGTGGCATCAACGCGATGGCGACGCATCCCGACGCCCGCCGTCTCGGCCTCGGAAACGCGGTGATGGAGGATGCTGCAGCAAAAATGCGTTCGGATGGTCACCAGATCGCTCTGCTGGGGACCCGGATCCAGGACTGGTATCGGCGGATGGACTGGGAGAGCGCCGGCCAACAGTGGAGATTCGTCTTCGATCGAGGAAACATCGCCTACCTACCCGCACCTGCCGAACTCGAGGTCATCGAAGACTGGCGGCCACACGCGGCGGATCTCTGCGCGCTCCACAACATCGAGCCGCTTGGCGCGCTACGCAGTGAGATGATCTTCACACTGCTCGCCGAACGGAGGTTAAGCCGCGTGTTCGTCGCCCGACAAAACGGGCGCGTCGTCGCCTATGCGGGCACCAGTGGCACAACGGTGAACGAATACGCTGGGGCGGCAGAGGATGTCGCGGCGCTGATCCGCGCAATCTTCGATCGCCTCGACGACAGGTCGACCCACACCTCGGAGCGCCCGCCGGGCCAGCGTGCGACGATTGAACTGATGGTGACCACGCCGGTGGCGACTGAAGGTCTGCCGGGACTGCTCGGGACACGAGGCATCCCCTCCACGCTCACCTACCAGGGGATGATCAAGATCCTGGACGCACCAGGATTGTTCCGGGCACTGGATCTGCGGGAGATCGACCTCGAGAGACACGACGAGGGATGGCGTGTGCACCACCGGGGTCAGCTCCTCGACTTGAGCGAGCGGCAATTGGTGAAGCTCGTGTTCGGACCGGAGCGTTTTCCGGATTTCGCCCCCGGCGTCTTCCCGGTTCCCTTTTTCCAATGGACGGTTGATCACGTGTAAGTATAGGGACGTTAGACATGGTTCAAGCCCGGTGTGGCCCGACATGACAGTTTGCGGGCGTCTACCAGAGGGGAAGGCGGCAAAACTGTAAAGTCGGTTTGAACCATGTCTTAGCAAGCCAACCGATTGAATGAGTTGGACGACGGGTGTATAGCCCAACCCATTCCCATAAACGTCAAGGGTCATGTCGGCAGATCCAACTGGTGCTGGTCATCAGGGCAATGCGCCATTCCATCCGTCTCCCGTCGCGCGTGATCAAGGATAGGACGCGGGCGACGCCATAGGATAGGGGCCGTTCGTGAAGACGCCGCGCCGGGCAAAGTCCAAGACGGCATCCTGGATTTCGAGGATCTGCAGCGCCGTCTGAATCGTCGCGGCGGGCCGGACGCCCATCACCAGCGCGTCGAGCGCGTCCGCAACCATGTCGCGGAACAGGGTCGCATTGGCCACTTCTTCGAGGCGATCGATCCCAGCCATCGTATGGATTTCGACCCATCCCGGACCACTTGCCTCGTTCCGCCAGAGTACCGTCGCCTTGCTTCCTACGGCTCGGAGTTGATGATCGCCGTGATGCAGTCCCGGCGGGTACGTATAACCCGTTTCGATCACGCCGGTGACGCCAGTCTCGCTCCGAAACAGGCCCAAGGCACTGTCTTCTATCGGACGCCGATGCAGCGTGTTCGAGAGCACCGCGCCGACCACATGGAGCCGGGATGGGCCGACAAACTCGCGCAACAGATCGAGGCCATGCGCCGCCTCAACGACCCAGCAGCCCCCGCCGGACACCGCCGGATCGTTGTGCCAGGCCGACGGCGTGCCGTCGTAGCGCGTCGGTGGGCCATTATTCAAGCGGCTCGCAAAGAGCGTCAGGGTGCCCAGTGTCCCGTCAGCAAGCATCCGATTCACGACAGCGGTGAAGCGCTTCTTCCGATTCGGCAGGATCAGGGCGCTGAAGACGCGTTGTCGGACGCTTGCCTCCACCGCCGGCCGTAGTCTCGCCGCGCAGTCGGCAAAGGGCTTGTCGATGAGATACGGAATCCGGTGCTGCACGCAACAGCCAACGTATCCGGGCATTTCCACGTGCCGACCGGCGACGAGCGCCACGTCCGGATTTACGGCAGTCAGGCAAACGTCGAGGTCGCTGTACACCGGGCAGTGAAACTCCCTGCCCAAGCGCTCGCGTGCCTCCTCCGACGGATCGAACGCGCCGACAATCACATGACCGAGGCTCTGCGCCGCGCGACCGAGATTGGCGCCGTGATGGCTATAGGAGATGATGACGGCGCGCATGGCGCCTCCTCTCCGGACCTCGCGCGTCGTCACGCGCCCACAGGATGCCTTTTCCGTTGGTCTCGTTGATCACTACTCTCGATGACATCATTGTCTCGATCAAGCATGGTAAACGATCAAATTGGAACGACCTGGAGAATGGGAGAATGTCTGGATTCTGGTCCTTACCATCATCTGCGCACAACGGCCGAACTGTTTCCCATGAGCCGTCTGTACTCCTTCGCCGGGGCCTCCTCCCCTGAGAAGCTGGAGCGGACATGTTCGGTCCTTTCTTGCGACGCCGACCGCATTAGCGAGGCGACGAGCAACAGTCTGAGCAGGATTGCGCCGTTGCTCAAACCTATGGCCCCACTCCAAGGCGGCTCCCCGGCTCGGACTTGTGCTCGCTACGGAAGAATTGCCGCATACACGGGCGGAGCGTTGATTACGCTTGGGCCGCCGCTTGCACCCAGGGAAGCCACTCCTGATAGTCTGCCGGAGCCGGTGGCGGTGTGGGACGGTGCTCGCGCTCCAGCCAGCACTGGAGCGGATGCCTCCTCGACTGTTGCGGCAGGTCGATCCGGCGCCGTTCGGCATGGGAAGCGTAGGCGCCGTGGATCATCTCCATGGTGTTCGCCCCGACCGCCGCGTTGACGACCAGGTCGCGGCCGCCGTCGAGCGCCTGGACCCACTCATCGACCAGCCAGAGGTCGCCATTGCTTCGGGATCCATCAGTGTAGTCGTGGCCGGCGAGTGTTCGTTCGGCAAGCGCTAAAGGCACGACCGACCAGGCGCCGTCGTCCGGCTTCCAGTGGGGGTTTGGCGAGTGGTACAAGACATACGAGCTGGGCTGATCCAGCGCCAGCGCCCCTTCGGTGCCGATAACTTCGAAGCGCGCCGTGCGGGCATCGACCGGCAGCCGCTCGTGCTCTTCGTCCAGCACGTACACACCGTTCTCCATCTCGAAGAGGCAGGTCAGGTGCTGCCCAGCCACCCATCCGTAGCCGTAGGGCCCCTGGTACACCTCATCGACCGTCGTCGGGTGGCCGGCGGTCACCATATGTGCCGAGACCGACCGCGCCGCGCCCAGCAGCGTGATGGCCAGGGCCAGCGCATGGCAGCCCTGGTGGATGATGCCGTACCCGCCGTAGTAGCCTTTATCACGGATGCGCACCGCCTGGGGGACGCCGATATACCCCTGCTGCACCAGTTCCCGCAGCTTCCTGGCCGGTGGGCTCACCGCCGCCTGGTGATGCGGGGCGAGCAGCTTGCCGCTCGCCCGTTGCGCCGCCATCACGCGGTCCAGCTCGTCCAGGGTGAGGGTGAGCGGCTTCTCGACATCGACGTGGCAGCCCAACTGCAAAGCCGCCACGGCGAGCTCGGCATGGAATCGCGACGCCGTCGGGATGTGCACGACCTCCGGCTGCTGCTCGCGGATCATCTGGGCGAAGTCACCGAAGCGCGCCGCCACACCGAGCTCATCGGCCAGGGCGTTCAGGCGCTCGCTATCCAGGTCGCAGAGCCCCACCAATTCGGTCCGGGGATGCTGTTGGATGGCCCGCGCTTGCGACCGTCCGCGCGGCCCATAGCCGAGGACTGCCATGCGATACGTGCTCATCGTCATTCTCCTGGTGCGCTACGTCGCCACGCCAGCAGCGGATGCTCCCGATTCGCCAATGGCAGCGCGATCCGCGCGTTCTGGCGGTGCGACTCGTAGACCGCGAGTGCCATTTCGAGGGCCGCGCGGGCGTCGTCGCCGCTGGCGAGCGGCTGGCCGCCCGATTCGACCGCCGCCAGCAGGGCGCGGACGATGGCCTGGTTGGCGGCGTGCGCCTCCCCGTGGGCGTCGGTGCCCGCCGGCGACGCGGGCTGCAGCACTTCCCATTCGCCGCATCGATCCGGCCCGGCGAACGGACCGGGAAAAGCATAGACGGGCGAATCCGGGCTGCTCCAGAAAGTCAGGAGGCCGCCGGTACCGCCCAATTCGAGCCGGAAGTAGGGGTTCCCGCCGCCGTCGTCGCTGCGCACCGACTGGAAGGTGCCGGTGATCCCCCGGTCGAAGCCGTACTCGGCGACGATGTCGTCCCCGGCGATCCAGCCGCCCTCCTCGGCCGCAGGGACGGCGTCCGCCGCCGTCACCTCCCGTCCGGCTTGCGTCACCCGCGCGTGGCACCAGCGGGCGTCACCGGCGAACAGGCGCATCAGGTCGAGCATGTGCGGCCCAAGCACGAGCAGGTCCTGACCGCCGCCGCGCTCGTCCATTTTGCCGAACGCCTGCATGGTCCGCAGGCGGCCGATCTTCCCGCCGGCGATGAGCTCTTGGGCGAGGCGCGGCCCCGGGAAGGCCCGGTTCTGGTGGGCGACCGCGACCTTCGTCCCCGCCTGGGCGCAGGCGGCGAGCATCCGGTCCGCCTCCTCCAGGGAGCGGGCGAGCGGCTTCTCGCAGTAGATCGCCCGCACGCCGGCCTGCGCGGCGGCGATCACCATGGCCGCGTGCTGGTCCGGCCAGCGCGGGGCGACGGCGACGAGGTCGAGCGCTTCCTTCGCCAGCATCTCCCGGTAGTCGGCGTAGCCGCGCTCGGCCCCGGTGCGCGCCTTCGCGCGACGGCGCCCGTCGTCGTCCGGGTCGGCCACGGCGACGAGCCGCACCCCCGGCAGGCCGACGAGGGCCAGGTCCAGGCCGTGGCCGTAGTGCCCCCGGCCGGTGTGGCCGATCACGCCCGCGCGATAGCCGCGCGGCGATGCAGCGTCGGGCACGCAAATTCCTCCTCGTGTCATCGGTGTCTCTCGGCACCAGCGAACATCAGCCTGTTGCCAAGGCCGACCGCCACTCCTCGGGCCGGTCGCTGATGTCGAGCACGTTGCCGTCGGGGTCGAGCACCTTGAATGACCCCGACGGCACCCCGGCCGGATCGTGGGGATCGCGCCGCTTCACGTCGTCGCGGGCGATGGGGGCGCCCAGCCCGACCAGGCGACGATAGACGGCCGCCGCGTCCGGCACTAGGAAGCCGAGGTGGATGAACTCGTCCCCCTCCTTGAGGGCCGCGCGGGGCGGGCCGTCGTAGGGCAACAGGGTAAGGTTCGTCGCCCCGTCGCTCAAATCCATCGCCTCGCTGGCGGGGCGGTGGCCCAGGTAGGTGAGCCCCAGCCCCTCCTCGTAGAAGCGGCGCGCCGCCGCCAGGTCGGCACAGCGCAGCGCCACGTGGCGCAACCCCAGCATCATCGCCCCCTTTCCCTTGTCTTGGCATCGGCCCCTGCACCTTCGTCACCACCTACACGTCAGCAACGGGAAAGTCGATCCGTTTGCCGCCGGCGGCGCTGGACTGGAGGATGCCCAGCAATATGGAAAGCGTGCGCCGCCCATCTTCGCCGGTAGATGTGCCCGGAATCCCGTCCTCGATCATGCCGATGATCTCCTCAATGGCCGCCACCATGTCGCCTTTCGTGGTCTGCGGCGCCGAAATCCGGCTGATGGCGGTCCCACCATCGCCGGGACGCCAGACCTCAGCGACGTTGGCGCCCACGCGCAGGCGCCCGGTCTCCCCGACGAGGTCCAGCTCGAAGTTGCCCATCGTTCGCTTCGAGGCGTTGACGAAGGCCCGGACGCCGTTCGAAAAGTGGATGTAGGCGCTGCCGCCGGGATCGGTGGCGGCATCGCGCCCGCCATCACCGGCGTAGCGCGGCCCGTAGGCCCGGTGCTCGTCGTCCAGTTCGCCCACCAGCCAGGCCGGGTCCGCGGCCGCGAAGAAGCAGATCGTGTCGATCAGGTGGGTGCCGTTGCGGAAGAGCATGGCCCGGGGGCCGCCCAGGGTCGCCGTGATGCTACGCAGCGCGCCGATCGCCCCCGAGCGCAGGAGCCGCCGGGCCTGGACGAACTCCGGATACCAGCGCCGCGTGTGATCGATTTGCAGCGCCACGCCATGTTCCTGGCAAGCCGCGATCATGCGGTCGGCATCCGCGAGCGTCGTGGCGATCGGCTTCTCACAGAAGATGCCTTTGACGCCCGCCGCCGCCGCGTCGACCACGATCTGGGCGTGGCGGTTATCGGAGGTAACGACACTGAGCAGGTCGACGTGTTCCTGCGCCAGCAGTTCCCGATAGTCGGTGTAGGCGCGCAGCTCCGGGAGGGTGGGCCGCCAGGTTTCCCGCACCCGGTCGAGGAGCGCGGGGACCAGGTCGCAGATGGCGACGACGCTCACCCGCGGGATGGTCGCATAGGCCGCGACATGCGAGTGCGGCATGACGACGCCGAGGGCCGGGTCGGGGGCGGGGTGCAGCGGCGAGGCGCCGATCCCCGTCAACCCGATCACCGCGGCACGATAGGTCTCCATTGACGTCCCTCCCGCTATTGCTTCTGCAAGATACTGTCTCCGACTTGATCGGCCTGACGCGCGGCATCCGCCACCGACATCGTTCCCCGGAAAGCCGGCAGCATATCCTTGCTAATTTCGTTGTACCAATCCAGCCAGTTCGGACAGAATTGCAGATCCCGCGACACCTTTATATCCGCGTCCGTCAACTGCATACTCGTGGGCGGAGCCTTTAGGTAACCGTTGGGGTCGGTGGCTTTGGCGATGAGGGTGGGCACGGCGACTTTCATGTCGCCGATCAGGCCCTGACTGTATGGACCGGCGATGAATTTGAGGAGCTGCCATGCTTGGTCGGGATGCTTGGTCTGCTTACTCATGAGTTCGGGATTACCGTTCGAACTCACCACCCGCTTCCCCGTTCGGGGGTTGAGCGGCACGGGGAAGAGATCCCACTCGAACTCCTTAATGCCGGTGACCCAGTTGCCCATCGATCCCGTCCCTTGAGGCATCATCGCTACCTTCCCGGTCATGAAGGGGTCACCGCTGCCCAGGCTGGTGTCCCCTTCATGCGGGGAGACATTGTACTTGGTCTTGAGATCGACCAGCCACTGGAACGCCGCAACCGTTTCCGGCATTGAGAGCATCGTCTTCTTGAGATCCTGAGAGAGGTACTCCCCGCCATTCGACCAGATGAAGGTCAGCCAGTTGAACTCAAAGCCGTCCCCAACCCTCAAGCCGAACTGGCCGGGCTTGGTCAGCTTCTGGGCCGCTTGCAGCATGTCGTCCCACGTCCATTGCTCGGTGGGCGGAGCGACGCTCGCCGAGGCAAAGAGGGTCTTGTTGTAGATAAAGATGGTCACATTCTCCATGAACGGCATGCCGTACTGCTTGCCTTGCCAGCTAAAGATATCCGCTTGCTTGTAATAGCCGTCAAGGTTCACTTTATCGGCCTTGAGGTAACTATCAACCTGACCCAAGGCGCCTTTGCCGGCAAAGTCGAGGAAATTGGCGCCGCTGCCGTGCATGATATCGGGAGGCGAGCCGCTCGCCACCAGCGCCGTCATCTTGTTATAGAAGTCTGCCGGGTCGACCGGCATGTAGGTGACCTTGATCGCTGGGCTGTCCTGCTGGAACTGCGCCAGCGCTTTGATGACGTAATCTCGGCGAGGGCCGGAAACGAAATTGATCGCCCAGGTTACCGCAACCGGCGCTCCGTTTGCCGCCTGCCCGGCTGGGGCGAGGGCGGCGGTTGTGGTGGGGGATGCTACCGCCGAGCTCGCGGACAAGGACGATGCGGCAACGGAGGCCGTACCAGCACCAGTCGACGCGGTCGACTCGCTGGCGGCCAGGGCCGAAGTCACCGCCGAAGCCGTTGACCCGGTAGCCACCGACGCGGACGATGCTGCCGCCGATGCGGCGGTTCCCCCCGCCGCCGGCGCCGACGTGGTGATCCCGGACGACGTTCCAACTGCCGATGACGCCGCTTGGCCGCAGGCGGCGAGGGACACTCCCGCGACCGCCAGGGCAGCGTACGCCAAGCACCGCCGCCTGCTCACTTGCCTGTACGACATTGACACCATCGAGAACCTCCCTACACGCTAGCGAACGCACCGGAGTCACACGGCTCCGGGATGTCAGGCAATGCCGCCGAGTCGCGCCCGCGCAACGGCGGCACCTCGACCATTCGACCGTCCTTCGCGGAACGGTATATGGCATCAAGCATCTCCAGCACGCGGAGCGCGTCCTGGGTTGTGACGAGCGGTTGGCCCTCACCGGTAAGCGCCAGCCGGATGAAGTCGTCGACGAAGGCGAGGCCATGGGCACCGCCGTACGCTGACAGGGAAGGTAAGCGAAATCGGTACGTTTGGTGAGGCGCGGTTTGCCAGGCAGCCGCACCACTCTCCAGCGTCACCACCTGCTCGTCACCATCCTTGACGTGGCGTAGCGTTCCATGGGTACCACGCAGGATAATGCTCTGATCATAGCCCGCCCCTTCGTACCCGGCTTGCCCTGCGGAGAGCAAATACCCTGCATACAGGCTGCCTACTGCGCCGCCGGAAAGACGGAAACTGACGCTCGCCACGTCCTCGACGTCAATGGCTTCGCCGCTCAGCGTACCGATCATGGCGCTGACGCTGATCATCTCCTGCGCTGTCAGGTAGCGCAGCACGTCGAGCCAGTGGCAGCCGAGCCAGGACAGGATGCCTCCGCCCGCGACCTCACGCTGGAACAGCCAGTGGCCGGGATCGCGCAGTCGCACCTGGGTCGTGACCATACGAAGCTCGACGGAAGTCAAGCGCCCGAGTGCCCCGGCTAACACCAGCGACCGCATGTACTGAATCGCCGGATTGGCGCGCCAGAGATAACAGGCGGTGAAGCGGGCTCGGTGCTCCTCGAGCGCGGCAAGCACCGGACGAAACTCGTTGGCGCTACGGGCGCACGGTTTTTCGCAGATGATGTGCTTGCCGGCGCGCGCGGCCTGCGTAACGGCGTCGGGCACCTGATTCGTCGGCAGCGCGACGAGGACGATCGGTACGTCCGAACGCGCGAGCATGCTTTGTAGATCAGCGCAGAGTCCCTTAGCCTTCCGGCATCCTTGCATCGCGCGGTCACCCGCCTCGGCATCCGGATCCCAGGGAACGATGCCCTCAACCGCATCCAGCGCATCGAGTGTCCGCAGATATGCTGCGGCATGCGGATGGGTCAAGCCGATCATCCCGATGAGAATGCCCATCGTGCTGCCCCCTCGCTAACGACGCTCGATTGCATTCGGTGCGCACACCGGGTTCCGCAGGACGCCCAAGCCTTCAACCTCGACCTCGACTACATCGCCCGCCTGGAGATAGGTGTTGGTGGTCGCGCCCACCCCCGATGGCGTGCCGGTGGCGATCACGTCCCCCGGTTGCAGGGTGACGAAGCGGCTGATCCAGGCGATGGTTTCGGCCACGCTGAAGATCATGGACGCCGTCGTCGCCTTTTGGCGCACGACGGCATTCACCCGCGTTTCGATCGCCAGCGCCTGTGGATCCACCACCTCGTTGATGACCAGATAGGGACCTAGCGGACCAAAGGTATCGAACCACTTCCCATTGAGCCAGTCGAACCAACCGGTCCGCGCGGTTGGCTCGCGCGGCACATCAACCGTCAGCCGGCGCCCGGAGATGTCATTGAAGTTGGTATAGCCGGCGACGCACTCCAGCGCGCGCTCCGGCGACACGTTGCTTGCTTGACGACCGATGATGGCGGCCAGTTCGCCTTCGTAATCGACAGCCGTGCAAATCGGACCCGGCAGACGGATCGGCGCGGCAGGGCCGACGATGGTCGTTACTGGCTTCACAAACACTTCGGGGGTGTGCTGTGCCCTCGGCGGAGCATCATTGCCACCTTCGCGCCAATGTTCGGCGTAATTACCTGCCAGGCAAAGGATCTTCGGCGGGTGAGGAACAGGCGCCAGCAAGCGGAGATCACCTTCCACCAGCACGAATGCAGGGTCACCGCGGCGCAAAGCCCAGTCCACCACGCCCGCCACTTGATCGCGCCCGGCATCGCCAGCGGCCAAGAACGCCAAGATGTTCTGCATCGCCCGTGCCTCGCGAACTCCGCTCGCTTCGGCGGCGGCGGCAAGATCCACCATCCCGCCCTCGGCCACAGCGCCGAGCCGAGCCGCTCCCGAGGACAGAACAAACGTCGCCAGTTTCATCGCGCCTCTCTCTCTGGTACCAGCGACATGCCCTGATGATCCTTGGTGAGCATATGGGCCGTGGCCTTGGTCACATGGTTGATCGCCGCTTGCTCAGCTCGGCTCGCGTCACCCGACGCCAACACCGCAATCAGTTGGCCGTGCCGCTCGAGGAAGTCCTCCACCGCTGCAGAGTCGATCACGCCGGGACGCAGGCCCGGGACTAGCTTCCATGTCATTGGCGTGAGCAGCTTCCAAACGCGAGTGAGCAACTGGTGCCGGGCGCTGCCCACAACCACGTCGTGGAACTCGGCGTTCTTCTCTTCCATCCCCAGCCAGTCGCCGCGCCGCCCCGCCATGGCTCCTTCGTCCACAATACGCCGCAGCCGCTCGATTTCCGCTGAACCAATACGCACCGCTGCCCGACGCGCGGCGAATCCCTCAATGACAGCACGCAGGCTTGCGATCTCCTCCAGGCTCTCGGCTGAAGGCTGCGCGACGAAGACGCCTCGCCGGGGCGAGTGATCAAGCACGCCATCCTTGATCAGCCGGGTGAATGCCTCGCGGACCGGAGAGCGACTGATCTGCAGCCGGCGGGCAATCTCCGCCTCATTCACCCGATCACCCGGCCGCAGGTCACCGTTCCGAATCAGGTCGACGACGTAGACCTCCACGTCGACGTGCAGTGCACGACTCGCCGTCAAGTCAGGTATCGCTAGGGCCAACGCTTGTGCTCCTCCAGGGGGGATGCTCGTGAGAATCGCATTCTGTCGACAGTTGCTAAACGGCAGTGTACTCATTCGCTGTGCTCTTGTCAATAGCCAATATTCGAGGAGGCGAATTCTGGCCCTGGACTACTGGTCCGCCATTCCCAACCAGTAGGCGGTAAGCGTTCGCTGACCGCGATCGTAGTTGCTCAGGTCGAAATGCTCGTCGGGCGCATGCATGTTGTCGTCGGGAAGGCCAAAGCCCATCAGCACCAGCGGGGCGGCCAGCACCTCGGTCAGGGTAGCAGCGATGGGGATGGAACCACCCATGCGGATGGCAACGGCCTCACGACCGTAGGCGTGACGCAGCGCGCTCAGCGCAGCCTGCACCGGCGCTGTGTCGAGGGGGGTCAGCAGGGCGGGCGCCCCGCTTCCGCGTGTGTCCATTTGCAGTTGTACACCTTGCGGCCGGTGGGCCTCCAGATGTTTGATCAGGGCCTGCTGAATACGCTCGGGTCGCTGGTTAGGAACCAGACGGCAGGAGATGATCGCCTGCGCCGCGGCCGGGATGATACTCTTGCTCCCCTCCCCCTGATAACCGCCCCACATTCCCTGAAGGTCAAGCGTCGGTCGTGCCCAGATGCGCTCTAACGTGGTGTACCCTGCCTCGCCCCAGAGTTCCGGCACGCCAAGGTGTGTCTGGTAAGCCGCTTCGTCGAAGGGCAGGGCGGCGAAGGCTGCGCGTTCGTCGTCGCTGATCGGGAGCACATCATCGTAGAAGCCCGGTACCGTTACCCGTCCGTTGCCGTCGTGTAGACCAGCGACCAGTTCGGCAAGCGCATGCAACGGGTTATGCACGGAACCACCGAAGAGACCGGAGTGCAGATCCTCGTCGGGACCGCTCACGCGCAAGCGCACCGCCGTGTTGCCGCGGAGTCCATAGCAGAGGGAGGGGACGTCGCGAGCGAACATCGGTGCGTCGGAGATGACGATGATGTCGGCGGCGAGCAGGTCTCGGCGCTCGGGCACCAGTTGCTGCAGGCCACGACTGCCACTCTCCTCCTCACCCTCCATGAGGAATTTGAGGTTGATGGGGAGGGCGCCGACGGCCTTCAAGAACGCCTCGGCCACCATCAGGTGCATCCAGATCTGGCCCTTGTCATCGACAGCGCCACGGGCGTAGATGCGGCCATCACGCACAGCAGGCTGAAACGGTGGCGTCGTCCAGCGCTCGAGCGGATCGACTGGTTGCACGTCGTAGTGGCCGTAGACCAGGGCCGTGGGTCGGCCGGGGGCGCCGAGCCAGGCGCCGTAGACGGCGGGATGGCCGCCGGTCTCCAACACCTCCACGTCGGGCAGGCCGGCCGCCCGCATCCGGGCGGCCAGCACGTCGGCGGCCCGCCGCACGTCGCCCCGGTGCGCCGGGAGCGTGCTGATGCTGGGGATGGCGAGGAAGCGCTCCAACTCTTCCAGGTGCCCGGCCCGGTGGTCCGCGAGATAGGTAGTGACAAGTTCGGCGGTCGCTGCGGTCAACGTGCTGTCCCTTCTTTTCGTCGCCCGACTGCCGGGAGGCATGGACCCTGTTGTATCACAGTCCCCTGCGGCGAATCTTGCCGGCGCAGCGACGTCCGGCTCGTCGAGGACCGGCGTTCCCGCAAGGACAAATCCGCCGATCGGCCCATGGTCCCGGGATCTCAGCGGCAGGCGACGCGCTCTTCAGGACCTGCCGAAACCTGGGCCGATCTTCAGAGGCCCTAACCGGTAAGGACGAAGGATGACTGCGTTACCGGGCCCACCGCGGACACCTCTCCCGGCGTCGGCAATCGCGGCCGTCCCAGGGATATCGGATGAGCGATCGCACCCGAAGCCACCACGCGTGTGAACGCCAAAATCAGTCGCCGCCCTTACCGGGACACCAAGGCAGAGCCGCCGCAAAAATGCCCGAGAGCCATCATCCAGCCGTGAATCGGCAGACGGCGGTGCGCGCCACAGTCGAGTACTACCGGCCGTATCTCTCCAGGAACCGAGCAGGATACATTGCGTGCGTTAAGCGCCGATTATCGGACCCAGCCGACGCCAGACGCTCCTTGGCCGCCGACCGCGCCCGCCGCATCGGCGACCGGTCAGGCGTCAGTCCGCCCGCCGCCAGATCTGCCACCAGCGCCGCGCCGGTTCCTCCTCGTGCGCCAGCAGCGCCAGGAGCTGCTCCACCTGCGCCTCCAGGTTGCGCGCCCGCTCCTGCCACATCGCCGCCGACGGGAGATCCGGTTGCCTGCTCCAAATACTTAAAGGGGCCCGAAGCGCTCGACAACACTTGGCTATTAACTCTACTTTTCGCTAACTTACACTGCCTCCTTGTCGGTCTCGCCGGGGAAGCCGGTGGCATGACCAGAGGGAATCCTGCGAGAGGTCGGTGCTGCGGCTGGCTTTTCTGCACACTCGCCGCCAGGAGGCGCCGTGGTGAAACAGCCCCGTATGTTAGCGGTCCGGCCCCCCTTGATGCGCCGCTCCAGAGGGGCCGGACCGGATAGCAGGGTGTCCTGCCTCCCAAGTTAGCGGAAAGTAGAGTTATAACCATTCCTGGGAATGTTGGCAAGGATGCGGGTGGCCATGCCCGATTGGGTTGTATCACATAGGGAGGCTGGGGCGATGGACCGTCACGAGGAAGCGGAACGAGCCGGTCCGTCCTTTGGTCGTGTCACGCCCGACTACAGTTTCCAGAAGGTTGCCGCCGCCGTGCGCGATGCCTTCACGCGCGGTGAACTGAAACCGGGCGACCGCCTACCGCCGCAGCGAGAGCTGCAGGATGTCTTCGGCGTGAGCAAGGTCACCATCCTGGAGGCCCTGCGGGTGCTGGAGGCGGACGGGCTGGTGGAGGTGCAGGTCGGGCGCAACGGCGGCGCCATCGTGCTTGATCCGGCCCGGCACTCGCTGGCGCGGGCCATCGGCCTCCTGCTGGCCATGGATCAGATCACGCTGGCCGAAATTGCCGAGCTGCGCGTCAGCGTGGAGCTGCAGATTGCCCGCCTGGTGGCGCAACGGGTGACGCCAACCGGGATCGAACTGCTGGAGACACTCCTCGATCGCCTGGAGACGCTGGCGGCTTCCTCGCCGCAGCCGGTCGCCGGCACCCTGTACAGTGCGCTGGACCTGGAGTTCCACACGGCGTTGGCCGATGCCTCCGGCAACCGCCTGCTCAGCGCCTGCATGCAGGTCCTCTATCACCACGCGATGTGGCGAGCCGTGGTGGTGCCGCCGGCAGTGCAGGCTGATCTCAATCGGTCGCTGCGGTCCCTGGTCGATCAGGGACTCAAGCCAGGGAACTCCGACCTGGCTGTCCAGGCGATGAGCACCCACCTGACCGACAGTTTTCGGCAGCTCGGTGTCCTGTTAGACACCTCAGTCGGGGCGCACCTGGCGGAGTCTGTGGTATCCTCGCTTGGTGCAGTTGCGGTCCAGCGGCACGGTCGGCCTGAGCTCGGCGCAGAACATCCGCCAACAGGCGGTCTCGGCGTGGCCGCGCGGAGGTAACAATGCACGTCAGCGAACTCGATACGCCCTCCCTCCTGGTCGACCTCGACCGCCTGGAAGCCAACATTGGCCGGCTCCAGCAGGAGCACGGCGTGGTGAACGTGCAGCACTGCGCGCGCCGGCCGCGCCTGGGCGA
>DAIMXP010000108.1:0-22303 GCA_036734945.1 Chloroflexota bacterium | reverse complement strand
GGCCATCCGGCACCGGCAAGACGCGCAGCCTATTCTTGCCCAACGCCGCCTGGGCGGCCGGGTCGTTTGTTGCCACGGATCCGAAGGGGGAACTCTGGGAGCACACCAGCGGCTTGCACCCCATCGCCTGGCGCTTTGCGCCGAGAGAGCCGGAGGCCTCCTGCTGCTGCAACTGGATCCCCTGGTGCCGTGATCCACGGCTGGCGAACCTCTTGGCCGCTGCCGTGATGCAGACGGAGGCCGATCGCCACGAGCAGCAGTTCTGGAAGCTCAGCGACTTACAACTGTGCGCGGCCATCTTCGCCCACACGGCGTATCAGTCCATCCCGACGCCGGCGTCAGCCTATGCGCTGCTGGAGTTGGGACCGCAGCCGCTCATGCAGGTGCTGGCCCAGTCACCGGCGCGGACGGCGCGCACGGCAGCGCGGACCATGGCTGGCTTGAAGGCGGAGACGCTGGCCGGCATTGTCCTGGCGGTGACGAACAAGCTGGCCTTCCTGGAGGATGAGCGAGTGGCGCGGGTCACCTCGGCGGATACGCGGGCGTTGGATTTCCGGCTGCTCTTGCAGCGGCCCGTGGCGGCGTACTGGGTGCTGCACGAGGCGGATGTGGCGCGGCTGGCCGGGCTCTCGGCGGTGTTCTTCACGCTCTTGCTCGATCAGTTGACCCAGGAGCGCGGCAGCGTGCCGGTGACGCTCTTGCTCGACGAGTTCGCCAACATCGGCCACCTGCCGCACTTTGCGACGACGGTGACCGTGGCCAGGGGGCGAGGGATCGCCCTGGTGCTGGGGGTGCAGGCGCTGTCCCAACTGGATGGGTTGTATGGTCGGGAAGGGGCGGACACCATCCGCACCAACTGTGCGACCAAGGTGGTGTTACACGGGCTGGACTATCCCTCGGCGGAGCAGGTGTCGCGCCTGTTGGGAGAGTGGACGGTGCAGCAGGAGTACACCAGCCGGCGGCCGGAAGGACTCATGGTCACCTCTCGGAGCTATAGCGAGCACCAGACGGCGCGGCGGCTGTTGACGGCGGACGAGGTGCGGCGGCTACGGCAGGACGAGCTGCTGATCGTGAGCGGCAACCGCAAGCCGGTGCGGACCAAGCGCTGGTTCTGGGAGCGGCCGCCAGTGCCGGCCCGGGCGATGGCGTTGGGGCCGGCCAGGGTGCAGCCGGTGGCGCTACCGGTGGCAGCAGCGGTGGTCGCTTCGACACGGCGGTCAGGAGCGAGCCTGCGCGACCGGCTGCGGGCACTCGACGCAGATGACGAGCAATGCCACGAGTAGGCGGGCGGTGAGTCCGCCCCGGGCCACGTCGACGAGCAAGGACACGCTGGGTATCGGGTGCCTGCATCACCGCGGCGAGCGAGCCACCCGACTGCTCAGTGGGCGCACCTTCCCGCCGACGCCTCAAGGCCACCGGATTCTGGCCGGAGAAGGTGTCCTTGAAGTAGTCGGCCAGCAGGATGCTCTGAATGCATCAGCAATTGGCACCGGGACGTGCCCCGAGCATGGCCCTCACGGCGTCGCGAGCGGTACCATTGTGCGCGCCATGGCGATCCCCGCCGCTGGGTTATCCTTCCACCGCACCTGATAGAAGAACCCTTGCACGGTCTGCCATGTCACGGTCAGGTAATCGTGCGTGCTGTAGGACGAGGATACCCAACCGCGAACTGCGCGCGTGACCGGCGGGTCAGCCTGCACCAGAGTGGCCAACTGTGTGGCGTGTCGCACCAGCAAGGCGTCTACCTGCTGCCGCGAAGGCGCGGAGCTGTTCGCCGGCGCCACGCTGCCGATCACGGCGTACTGCCACGCCCCCGACGCCCACGCCGCGCTTTCACCGCCGTTTGGATCGGTGAAGCGCTGGATCATCAGGCCACTCGGCAGTTGTACGACGCTCAGAACAGCACCAGGTAGCTGCTGGCGGTCCACGAACTGGAGTTGGGGCATGACAGGACTGCCGCTGAGATAGCCGAGGTCGGCGCTCTCGGTGGGACTGCTTCCCGCTGCATAGAGGGATGGATCGTCTGGCGGGACAGGCCTGGACCAGCAGTACATGGCAATCAGATAGCCATGAGCCAGCGCCGGTGGCTTTGGCTGCTGAGTCAGCAGCGCATAGGACGTCGGGCACCGGAGACCAAACGCCGGTGCCCGCGGGGCTCGCGCGGGCAGCCAGACCGGGACCCGCGTGCGCGATGGGAGGTCGCGAGCGAGCGGGGCGAAGGCAGCATCAACGGTTTGCGCCGTCCCGACCGGCGCATCCGCGACCACTGGCAGGCTCGCCGGGTTGCTCTCCCAGGGGAAGCGTTGCCCATTCAGCCGCTCCTCCAATCCCTGGGGACCGTTAAGCCAGGTTCGGTACCCATCCGTGAACGCCGCCACGTTATCCACCTTGCGCCAGACCAAGAGACCATTCGCCGTGTGCTGCAGCGCGTCGCCGTTGGCCGGGTTGTGCTGCTCGTCGTCCGCGCAGACACCAACGATGGCGGGCAGGAGATCGTGGATGGTCTTGAAACCGAGGATGAACGTGCAGTTTTCGGCATCGGCACCTGGCAGGAAACGTATCCCCGGCGAGAGCAGCGTGAGGAATATCCCAAGGACCAGCAACGAGGCCCGACCGATGCACAGCGCGACCAACCCCGATCCGTCCCTTCACCCTTTGTCAGGCAAGGTGCCGCTTGCCCGTCCTACTGGACTCGCATGCATATGACGCGGGAGCGTGGCCCGCGTCACCGAGCAGTCGGAGGGGACCGCACGAATGGCAAGGTCCCCTCCACTTCAGCCGAGGTCTCTCCTCAGGCCGTTACTGCGGCAATAGTTGGGAGGTATCGTACACGCCACCTCCTTCTAAGCCTGAATTTTGATAGAGATAGCCAGCGGTTGAGCCGTAGTCGCTCATCTGACTGGTGCCTGGCAGGCCGTAGCCATACTGCCCGGGGAACGGGTAGAAATAGCCGTTCGGGTTGCCGGCGCAGACGAAGCCGTTCCATGAGGTAGCTGCGGCTGCCATCTTCTGCACGTCGTTGTAGCCACCTTGTGACGTGGCGAGGTCGAAGGCTGCCTTGAGGTACTGAGCACAGATGTCGAGGTTATTGCGCAGCGTCAGCGAGCCGGGAGCGCCGCAGATGGAACTGCAGAAAGTATTACCCCCGCCCTGCGACGCGTTCCAAGCGTCGAACATGTTCTGACCGATCTGCGTAGCTCCCGCCCCTGCCGCGTTGCAAGGGTTACAGCCGTAGCTGTCGTTGTTGACATCTGGCCCCGTCAGGCTTCCCGTCTCCAGAGAGGAGATCGTCGCCAATGTGGCCGGATTGATGCCGTACGCCGCCGCGACCTGGTTAATGTCGTACCCGATGGTTCCACCGGTGAACGGCCGACCCGTTAGGTACTGGACGTTATAGTTGCTGCCAACGCAAGTAGCCATCGTTGTCCCTCTCCATGCTGCCGATCTCAACCGGAGGAGGGGCCATCTGCTCCGCGCCAATCGTGGCTCTTGGGTGGTGCTGCGGACACAATCTGGAGCACCACTCCGATGGGCAGCGGATGGTGGCCGGAGCCAACGGCCGGCGGCCCTTCCACCCAGCGGGGGAGCAGTCGTTCCCTCGCCCACCCATGCTCCGGCATGCCGCGTTAGGAAGGCTTCACGTGGGAGCCCTCTTACGCGTGAAGAGATCTTCACGCCGATTCCTTCACGTCGGTACAGGCGTACCCTCCGCTGAGTGTCCGGCCGGGAGCAGGAGGACGTAGCCTTGGCCGCGCACGTGGCCGAGCAGGCGCGGATGGTGCAAGTCTTGCTCGATCTTTTGCCGCAGCGTCTTGACATGGGTACGGACGGCCGCTGCCGTCGTTGGTCTTTGACCAGTCACTCGGAGCCGCTGCGCCAAGTCCGCCGCTGCGAGGGGCCTCGATCTCCCCCTCGCAGCGGCCGTATAGAGGTACCAGAGCACCTAGCTCTCCTTGCCGGTGAGCTTGATCCGTGCCATTTTGCCGATGAGTTCGCCGCGCACCGGATCGAACACCACCTCGCCCAGCCGCACGCGCGAGGGCTCCCGCTGCTCCAGCCACCACTGCACCGCCACCAGACAGCGCGCCAGCACCTGCTCGTCGTCAGGAATCACTCTGGATGCGCCCCAGGCCAGGATGCGTGCTTGGATCGCCGGGTCCTTGGCAGCGGCGCTCACCACCTGCACTGTGACCTGCTCACCGAACAGGCCGGCGGCAGCGGCCTCCGTCCGTTCATCCCAGGTCTCGGTCTCCAGGAGCACCAGCGTCGGCTCTCCACTGGGCATCGCCACCTCAGCGGCAAGCTGGTTCGCCGGCCAAGCCGCTATCTCCGCACGGATGCCACGCTGGCGCAAGAGGCGGGCGAAACTAGACCGGAATGCGCCGCTCTTGGCAATGATACTGACCCGCACACCCGGCCTCCCTTCCCGCACCCCCCGGAGCGGCACCGTTACCGGGCGCATGATAGGACAGATGTTCGATATTTCGGAAACGCGAGTAGAGACGCCAGGGCGGCATCTGCAAACACCGGCCAGCGTAGGAGCAGCATGTACGTTAACGGGCCAGTCGGGGTATCGTTCCAGTACACTAGGGGTTCCCCATCCGGCGGCAAGCGGCCTCAGCCCCGACGCTGGTAGGATGCCCCCGTGCAGGAGGGAGCAGCCGTGACGACGCGCACCATGTCCGCCACCGGTCGGGGCTTCCCCGACCTCACCCCCGCCCTGCGCGCCTTCCTGCGCGCCGGCCTGATGCTCGATCCCTGGCTGGCCGGTCTCCAGAAGGAGAACTTCGAGTTCAAGGCCCAGGAGTTGGTGGCCGACGAGGCCGCCCGGATCGCCGCCCAGCAGTGGCGGGAGCCGCTGATCAGTGCCACGCTCGGCACGTCCCCCCTGCCCCGACGCTTGGGGCGCACTGCCGCCCACGAGGTGCTGATCTCGACGGCGGCCACCGTCGCCCACGAGCGACGGGGCACGCTGCACATCGACACCGACGAAGCGATCGAGGCGATCCTGCGCCTGCGCGACTTCCTGGAGGCCCACGGCTTCGGTACGCTGGTGCTGGTCTACGGCCTCGTCACCTTCGTGGAGAACCACCTCGCCCTCGAACACTACGGCGCCATGCCGGAAGAAGACTTCGTGGAGGCCGCCCTGCACCGGCCGTGGGTGCCCTACACCCTGGACGACGAGCTGCTGGCCGGGCTCGTGCTCGGCGCCGTGCGCTTGGAGGTACGTGACGGCCGGCGCTACGTGCTGGAGACGACGCGCGGGGCGCGCTACGCCCGCCAGGCCCGCCGCATGCTGGAGCGCTCCGACTACCTGACGCGTCGGCTGCAGCTCATCTACCTCTCCCAGTTCAACCTCTTCGCCGACTGGGACGTCCAGGTCGCCCAGATGGTGCCGAATGCCCTGGAGTACCGCCGCGCCTTCACCGCCTTTAGCGGCCTGGCGTCAGGGGCGAAGGTGCTGGAGGTGGGCTGCGGCATGGCCAGCCAGACCTTCGAGGGCGGCTTGTGGGCGGCTGTGGGACCGAGCGGCCAGATCACCGGGCTGGACCCCTCGGCAGGGATGCTGGCGCGCGCCCGGGCCAAGGCCGCCCAGCGGGGCGCCCAGAACGTGACGTTCGTCGACGGGCGTGCCGAGCGCATGTACTTCCGCAAAGGCGAGTTCGACGCCACAGTCGGCGTGCTCTTCCTGCACTTCACGGATGTGACGAAGGCCCTGCGGGAACTGCGGCGGGTCACCAGGCCCGGCGGGACCATCGCGGTGGCGGCGGCCTGCCGCTGGGACCTGGCGCAGCCCTGGTTCCGGCGCTGGTTCGCCCCCATCTTCGACTTGGCCGAGCGCCACGGCAGCAGCGTCCAGCAGCACTTGCACGAGACGGGAGCGGTGGGCGATGCCTTCGCCGAGGCCGGGCTGCAGGATGTGCAGACGGCGCCCTACGAGGCCAGCCTGGTCCTGCGCGACCCCGACGTGGCGGTTACCTTTCTGATCCAGGGTCTCAGCTTCTTCCAGCGAGAACTAGAGATATTGCCCTGGCAGGCGCGTCAGGAGCTGATCGCCACGCTCAAGAGGGAGGGGGCGAAACTCTGCGCCGAGACCACGCCAGAGCAACGCACCCTCGCGACGCCCTTCGAGTTCGTCAAAGGCACCGTGCCGCCGACGTAGGGGACACCGCATGCAGTCGGCAAGGGCGGCAGGCGCAGCACGTCCGCCATGTGCGCCGCATTGAGATCGTCGGCTCCACCCAGCGCTACCACCGGCAGCCGCTGGACGACAATCCCCAGCCCCCGCAGCGCCCCGGCCGCCGCGATCGTCGCCTTCTCCCCCGCCGGGTCGCCATCCAGCGCCAGTAGGACCCCCCGGCAGCGGCGGAACGCCCGCACCTGCTCCCCCAGCGCCGTCCCCACCAGCGCCACGGCGGACACCCCGTAGATGGCGAGGGTAAGCGCATCCAGCGGCGCCTCGCAGACGTGCAGCCAGGCCGGCGGGTCCGCCAGCAGGCCGGCGTTGAACAACCCGACCGGGCCAGTGGTCTTGCGATGCCGGCTGGCCTTGGGCGCGGCCCGGCGGCTCTTGACGGCAGACGAGGTGGGATGCCGGCTGCGGGCTGAGGGGCACCGGCCGGTGGTATGGTCGGAGCGCACACCAGCAGGGCAGGATGGAGGGCTGACCTTGATCGCTCGGGACACGATCGATCTGCCCGCCGCGTGCGCCTACTGTCCGGCGCCGGTGGCCTACCGCGGCCTCTCCGTGCCTTGGAGGACGGCGGATGATCCAAACACGACCAAATAGCCAGCACCGCTCATGACGGAGCAACCTCCACGACCTCGTATCGGCCCTCTGGGGCCACCCAGACCCGCGCGTTGTCCGCCGCGAGCAGGTTCGGGTCGCCGGCAGGGAGCGCCACCGGAGGAGCCACTAACCGGCCGCTGGCCATCGCATAGGGCGCGAGGACCGCCGTCGGGCGGCTGCCGCCGTTGTTGAACAGCGCCCAGAGATGGCCGTTGGCCGTGGTGATGGCACGGGCAGCCTCCGTGGTGACCGTCCGCGCGAGGCCCAGGGTACGACCATCCAACTGATAGACACCGCCCGCCTGGACGGTGGCCACGGCGACGAAGACCACCCCGTCGCCATAGGCGAGCGAGGCCGTCCCGACGGTCGGGAGTGTCCGCTGCGCGCTGATTTGATCGGTCGCGCCGTCGAGCCGGTAGACGACATCCCGAGCGGGCTGCCCCGGCTCGGCTACCAGGACCACGACGTACACCGCGCCCGGGCCGACCACAATGTCGGGGGCACCAACACTCTGGGCGGTACCGCGCAGTGTCGTCGCCGGCTCGACCGTCCCGGCTTTGCCATCCAGGCGCACGATGCGGGTGACGTCCCCGTCGCCGGCCGCGGCCACCCAGGCTGCGTCACCGCTGGCGGCTACCCCGTAGGGTTGATTGATCTGGTAGCGGTGCATCACCGCTCCGGTGGCAGGAGCGATCTGCACCACGGTGTTGGCGCCGGCCTCCGGCGTCTTCCCGTCGCCGATCCCGTTGACGACCCACACGTACGAGCCGGAAAAGGCCACTGCTCCGGGAAAGCCTCCGACCGGGCGGTCGAGCGCCACCTTCCCACTCGCCGCGTCCACGCGCAGCAGGTGCCCGACGACCGGCCGCTGCGCGGGATCGCCCTCCTGCGTCACCCATAACTGCCCGCCCGATCCCACGGCCATGGCCAGGAAGCCGCGATCGCCCGGCACGGCGATGGTGCCAGTCACCCGTGCCGAGAAGGTCGCAGCTTTGCTACTGGAGCTGCTGGTACCGTTTGCCTCATTCGTCACGCCGGCCGACTGAGCAATGGCCGCCGCCGCCGGCATGGCCGCCGACACCGTAGAGGTTCCACCTGCTGCCGCGCTCGTCGAGGGCGTGGTGGCAACCGGCACCGGACGGACGGTCGTCGCAGTTGAGACCGTGGCCACCGCCGTCACTCCGACGGCGGGCGACGGTACGGTGGTGGCCGAAGCGATCGAAGACGGATTCGCGGTCGGATACGTCTGCCGGCACGCTGCCAGCAAGAGGGCACATGCGAGCATGCAGGGGCCACGAAGAGAACGGAGCACTAGACTACGGCCCTCGGAACGACCCAACTTGTGACGGTGTAGCGCTGGGTAGGGGGCATACGGCGTGTCCTCTCCGGGTCCATCGAGTGCACCAAACCGATGTACCGGCGCACACTCACGACAGGTCCACGGCTCGGGACGGACCTACTGATATTGATGCGTTGTCAGATCGAACGAGAGTGTCGCCCCGCTGGCCGTGCGCAGTTGCAGCACGCCCCCGTTCGCCGCGGTGATCGTCAGATCACCCGTTCCGCTCGGCGCGAGGAACGTGCCGAGCGGACGCTCCTCGAAGACGCCGTACGCGTTCCGCGTGTCGCTGTAGAGTCGAAGCGCCCCCTGCCTGGTGCGACCATCGACCACGTCCAGCTTCGCCCCCGCGTAGACCAGTACCCAGTTCGGACCGACGGGACCCTGCCAGAAATTCCGCACGGCGAATTCCATCGCCGGGAAGGGGCCCTGGTGCATGTCGTTGTCGATGCCGGCATGGCGCTCCGGGTCCGGAGTGTGCGCCGGGCCCGCACTTTGCGGCGACGACGGCTTGGGGGGCGCGTGCAGGCGGGCCTCGGCCATCCTCGCCTGCTCTTGCTGCTGCCACTGCGCCTTCGCCGCCGGCCAGCCAGCCGTCCCCCCCTCCGTGGCGAGCGCGGTTCCCACGCCCACGGTAAGCGTCAGAACCCCGATCACGACCAGCCACACCAGCGTGTTGCCGATACGGCGGCTCGACCGCTGCTTCACTTTGATCTCCTCGCTAGCTGCATTCGTCAACTGCTCTCACCTTCGTCGCGACCGCCCCTACGTCTCACTGTGAACTTCCGCCGAATAGGGCATGGTTACCAGCACGCCGGCGCTGTTCAGGGCGTTCCAGAGGGCATTCCACGCTTGGGCGGACGTGAGGGTGGTGCCATCCAGGTCATTTTGGTCGAGCGGGCCATAGAAGTAGATCTTGCCAGACTGGTTCTGGACACCGTACAGGCTGATCATGGCCCACTGGGTCGCATTGACGGTGTAGTAAGTTATTGGGAGCGCCTGAGGCGCGTGGTGCATATTCCCGTGAGGCAAAAGAGATGGCAAACTCCACAGTGGACGATCTGTTCACCCCGTCCATTGGGAGGTTGCCATGTCCTATTCTGACGTATCCTACGAGACGCTGTTCACCGTGGTCTACGTGGTCGTGGACGAGTGGTACCAGCAGGAGGGTGCGGTGCTGGTGCGGGGGCGTCCTGGCGTCAAGCCGCAGTTTACGGATAGCGAGGTGCTGACGCTGGAGTTGGTGCGGGAACTGGAAGGGCAGACGCGGGAGCGCCGCTGGTATCGCACGGTCTCGGCCAACTGGCGGGGGCTGTTCCCGGCGCTGCCCGAGCGGAGTGTCCTGCACAAGCGCACCAAGGGCCTCTTCCGGCTGTTGGACCGTTGCCGCTGCTGGCTGCGCGACCAGTTGCTGGACCCGGCGGACGCGCGCCGGCTGATCGACGGCACGCCGGTGCCGGTGTGTGACGCGAGCCGGGTGGGACGACCGGGTACCCGCTCGCGGGTGTGGAGCAGTGCCGGGCGGCAGTGGCGAGAGGAGGGGGCGCAGATCGGGCGTTGCGCCGCCCGGCACTGGTGGTTCTATGGCTTCAAGCTCGTGCTGACCGCCAGTGTGGACATGCTCCCCGACCAGGCGGTGCTGGTCCCGGCGGCCGCGGACGAGCGCGAAGCGGCGCTCGCGCTCCTGGCCCCCGGGATGGTGCTGATCGGTGATCGCAACTTCAGCCACTACGCTTCCGCCGCGTGGTCGGCCGCCCTGGACGACGCGGGCGTCACCGTGATCGCGCCGCCGCCGCGCCGCCACGCCGCCGACCAGGATCCAGGCGAACGGGCCTTCCTGCGCCACATCCGCAACCGCATCGAGACGCTCATCGGCCTGCTCAAGCAGGAGCACGGGCTCGAGGACCACGGCGCCCGCTCCTGGTGGGGCCTGCAAACCCGCCTCGCCGGGCTCCTCGCCGCCTTCACCATCGGGCGCTACCTGCTGGCCACCGACCTCTGCTAACCGCTTCCCCTTGAATATGCACCACGCGCCTGAGGCCGCGATCACGGAGCACGTCATCGACGTTCACCCAGATACCGTGATCGGGGGCGCCGGCAGCGATGTAACGGGCAGTGATCGCGGCGTAGACGTCGGCCAGGGCGTCGCCGCCGGTGCGCGCGAGTTCGGCGAGCATGCCGTCGGGCGTCTGAGCAGCACACTGCCGCTGCACGTCGAGGTAGCTGCCGGTGTGCTGGTCGGCCTCGCGGTAGACCGCCACGTCGCCCGCGACGTTCCACACCGTCGGGCGATTCGCTTCCAGCATGGCGTCGCGGGCGACTAGGAAGGGCCGTGCGGAGAGGACGCTGGCCTGGCTGTTCCGCCAGGGTGCCGTATGGCGCCCCAAGGCGGCTGCCGCCTTGGTCGGTTGGAGGAGTTCGGTCCAAGTGCCCGAGCGTTCCGGCATGGCCACGATGGAACGGTTGTCGCTGATCCACCAGCGCACGGTGTAGCGGTGCTCGTCCTGCGGCGTCGCTTCCAGGATGATCCAAAAGGCCGTCCCCGGCGTGTCGGCGTAGGGCTGGAGGAGCCGGAGCACGTGGGCCAAGTGGCGCTGTTCGTCCGTGGTCTCGGCGACGCCGTCGAACTCGTGGTGTTCTTCCTGCTGTGGCGCCGTGGCTGCCTGCTGCGGATCGATCAGCCGCAGCGCTGGCGTGTCGGTGACGATGTTCGGATACGCGGCGTAGCCCAGGATCGCCGTACTAAAGGCCGCCGGCACGGCGTCGTCTGGTTGGCGGAGGTGGGCCGTGACGATCGCCAGCAGCCGCGCGGCTGCGCGGTCCTGGGTCCAGCGTTCCCTCGTCGCCGCGATGGGCTGCTCTTCCATGGATGAGCGACCTTTCCTTCCTCCCGCCGAGGCATCCGTCGGCCGAGTGTTAGGGCAACGCCGCGACGGCCCGCTCCAGGTCGCGGCGGTGGATCACGCGCTGGACGAGGAAGCCTTCCGGGCCGTCCAGGGAACCGTGGCGCCGTGCCAGCTCGGCCAGCTCGGCAGCAGTGAGCGGACGGTAGAGGACGCGATAGTCCCCGATGCGCAGGCGCAGCCAAGGCGCCGCACCGACGATAGCCTTGATGTCCAGATTCTCCGGTTGCGGCACCGCCGTTAGCTCGTCCGAGAGGGCCGCCAGGATGCGTTCCCGTGGCATCCCCGGACCGAGCCGGCGCAGGTCGCGTTGCGCGGCCGTGGCGAGTTCGACGTGGTTGTGCATCGTGTCGGCGTCCGGTTACGGCGCGGCCTGCTCGACCTGGAGGTCTTCCAGGAAGGTGGAGAGCGGACGCGTGTTGCCACGGGCCAGTTCCTCGTCGGCCTGCCGCCGGCCCTCGATGAATTCCGGCGCTGTTGCCAGGATGAAATCTTCGAGGTCCTCCTCCCGCACGCGGATGAGCGCCGCCACCGGGCGGCCATGCCGGGTTACCAGCGCCGGCCGCCCGCTCCGCGTCACCTCCTCCACAACGTCGCTGGCCCGCCGGGCCAAGTCGCGCATGCTCACCGTTGCCACGTTCGCCTCCGTTCCCAAAGTGTTCGTACAAGTGTCAAACATCGTGTGCCGCCGTGTCAAGGCTCGACCGGCGCCGGGCGTGGCGACCGTGCTGGTCGTCTAGACCGCCAGGTACGTGGCCGAGCTTTCGGTCGGCCGGGCGTGCAGATATTTACCGGTGGTGGCCACGGACGTGTGGCCCAGGGTGGCCTGGACGAGGTGAATCGGGCAGCCGCGGTCCAGGGCGTGACTGGCGTGGGCGTGACGTAGCCAGTGCGGCGAGACCTGCAGGGTGATCTCGGCACGTTTGGCAGCGGCGTAGACGATGCGCCGGGCTTGGGAGGGGTCTAGGTGGCCGCCCTGGCGGGAGCGGAAGATGGGGTCGTCGTGGCCGGCCGCGCCGCGCAGGGTGAGGAGTTCGCGCCACGGTCCCGCCGGCAGAAGGATGGCGCGCGTCGTTGACCCTTTGCCGAAGATCGTCACCTGGCCCGCGTCGCCGCGCGGCTGGAGATCGCGCCAGCGCAGCGCGCACAGCTCGGACACCCGGACGGCGGCGGCGTAGCAGAGCCGGAGCAGGGCACGGTTGCGCGGCTGGGGCTCCAGTGCCAGGAGACGCTGCACGTCCGCTTCCGGCAAGATGCGCTCGGCGAGCGTAGCTTTGGCGGCCGGGAGCCGGAGCGGCTTCCCGACATCGAAATGGAGGTAGCCGAGACGGTGGCCGAAGCTCAGCAGCGATTTCACGGCCGCGAGCCGGCGGGCCCGGCTGGTGGGGGCCTGCCCCGTAAGGCGGTCGCTATACCCCTGCAGGTCGCCGAGCGTGGTCTGGGAGAGCACTTTTCCGGTGGCGGCGAGGAAGCGCGCGACATCGGCCCGGTAGGCGCGCTGAGTATGGGGGCTGCGTCCATGCAGCCACAGGGCGATAAGTTGGGCGTCGGTCGCGGCCTGGGTTGGCAGTGCCGGCGACGTGGCCAGCGGATATTCGGCCATGGTTACTCCCTTTCTGCGTGCCGTCGTGAGCGCACGATAACTCCCTTTATCGTGCAGTCTAGCTGACAGCATCGACGTTGTGCAGTATGGCTCCGCCGTCCCGTTGTGACCGTATCCGCTGCTCTTGTGGTTGTGCGGCTCTCCCGATGCACCATGCTCACCCGCGCCGCGGCGCGGGCAGCGCGGCTAGGCCATGGGTCATGGGCGTTCCGACGAGATCGACCTCTTGCTTGTATGGTGCTGTCCGTCACTGGCGGACAAGGCGGCGAGGGGACGACGGACATGGCGGGCATGGCGGACTTGGCCGGCGGCCACGGGGGGCGTTGGCTTTCCTTGGCGGAGGCGGCTGTTGCGCTGGGCTATTCCGAGCGCACCATTCGTCGCGCCCTCGCCACGGGACGTTACCAGAAGCGCCGGGCCCACGGACGAATGCAGGTGTTGGTGCCGTCAGCGGCCATGGCGGACAATGGGGTCACGGCGCTGGCAGACGTGGCGGAACCGGCGGACACCACTGACACCATGGACATGCGCGCCGGTGGGCTGTCCGATAGGGTGGACATGCCGGACACGGTATCGGCGACGCACGCCCTGGGAGCGCTGGAGTGCATCCTGGCGGAGGAACGCTCGCGGGCGGACCGGGAACGGGAACGCGCCAGCGCCGCCGAACAGGCGGCGGCGATGTGGCAGGAACGGGCACGGAACTTGGAGGGGGAATTGCAACGCGTGCTGGCGCTGCCGGCGCATGAGGAGCCGGATCTCCATCGGCACTGGTGGCAGTGGCGGCGGCGCTGAGGGCATGTATGCCTATGTGGACGAATCGGGTGATCCCGGCTTTGCCTTCCAGCGCGGTTCCAGTCACTACCTGGTGCTGGTGCTCCTCCTGGTGGACGATCCGATCCCGTTGCATCAAGCCGTCCACGACCTGCGGCTCGCGCTGGGCCTGCCGGAGCGCCAGGAGTTCAAGTTTGCCGAAACCAGCAATCAATGGCGACGCGCCTTCTTCACGGCGATCCGGCCCTATCCCTTCCGGGCCTACAGCCTGGTCCTGGACAAGCGGCGTTGGCCTGCCGCCTACCCGAGTCACCGGCGACAGCTCTACCCGGAACTGGTGCAGTCCTTGCTCGCCTTCGTCGGCCAGGAACTGCGGGACGCGCTGCTAGTCATGGACGAAGCGGTGCAGAGTAGGGAACACCAGGCCAGGTTTGCTACCGCGCTCCGGCACGCGCTGCGCAGTGCCGAAATACCGCCGGTGGCCAGGGTTGTCCAGCACCGCTCGCACAGCGACAACCTGATCCAGGTCGCCGACATGGTGGCTGGCGCGGTGGCCCGGGCGTATGAGCGGGGGGACACACAGTACTTCCAACTCTTGCGTTGGAAGCTGGCAGTGCTCGAACTGCCCCCGGAGACACCACACGGCCCGTGAGGCTAGCCAGGGGGTTCTTTTAGAGGGTTCGGACGGAGACCGGCCTACCCCAAACCCGGTAGGCCCCGGTTACCCGGGACGCTTCGCCTCGACGGGTCGTGTGGCGCTGATGCCAGTGTACCGCATGCGTCAGAGCGCCAAGGCATGCTCCACATCGTCTTGCCGTCACCGCTACCGCTCCCTCCGCTCGGTAGGCTGCCGGAGCAACCATTCCAGCCCGATCTCCAGATCGCTCTTGGCGAGCGTGCGCTCGATGGTACCGGACTGCAATTCCTTGGCCAGCGTCAGGATGGCGGCGTTGATCACACGCAGCCGGTCGAGTTGTTCGCCCAGCCGGGTGACTTCTTGGCGTTGTGCCGCTGTGAGGGTGTCGCGCCCCCAGCGGGCGAGTTGCTCCTGGTAGAGCCGGAAGTCATCGGCCTGGTCGGTGTAGACCTTGATGACGCGGGCGACGGTGGCGTCGTCGAGGACGTAGGGCCTAGGCTTGGCCTCCAGGAGGGTCTGGTAGTGCTCCTCGGTGTCGGTCAGCATGCCGTCAAGGATGGCGGCGATGAAGGGCAACCGGCTGAGGGGCTGCCACTGCGGCGTGGAATCGTGGGCCATGCGGCCTCCTCGGTGGTGCACGTCTGGCAGCTAGCGGCCAGGTTCCTCCTGAGGGTACCGCACCGGGTCGGGCCGAGAGGACCGTCGGTCGTCGTGTCGGCGATCCTCAGTTCTTGGCCGGTGTCGTGGCCGGGCCGGGGACGAAGCGCGTGAGCTTGGTGCCACAGACGGGGCAGACGCCTTGCAGAGCGTGGCGACCGTTGGTGAGCGTCACGTCCTTCGGGTCGGTGATCTCGCGCTTGGTGCGGCACTTGGTGCAATAGGCTTCGGTCGTCATCGATCTCTCCCATGCGCGCTTTGCGCCTGTAATAGAGCGTCCGTGAGCATCATAGCGCGTGGCGGTACTCCGGCGTGATCAGGCTGGTGAGGAAGGGACGATGGCGCCGGTGCCGCGCTGTGGCGCACGCTGGGCCGATCGCCCGATGCGCTCGCCGGATAGCTGGGACCGCTGGTCCCACTCCGGGCGCTGATTCGAGCGGCGTCGGTTAGAACGTTGTCAAGACCACCCCTTCCCATGTCTCGCCCGCTGGCAGCGGGCTGAGACGCAGGCGCGCCGTGCGGGTGTCCGGCCCCGGCAACACCCGCAGATCGCCGAGCCAGACGACCAGGCGCTGCGGGCGACCGGCCGGGCCCAGCGCCGGCCGGCTGATCCCCAGGAAGCGCAGCTCCCACAAGCCCACGGCGACACACCAGTGGGCGCCCCAATGCGGCCCGGCGCGCGTGAAAAGGCTGGCGTGTGGGGAGCGTGTCAGCAACTCCTGGGCGAGGAGTCGCGCGAACGTCAAGGGGGATGTCGTCGCCATGCAGTGCTCCCTAGCGCATGATCACGCTGGCGGACAGCATCGCACTCGGTGGCCGCAGGATTAGGGGTGTGAGTAGCGGTGGAGCAGAAACATGCGCTAAGCGCCTGGCGCGGTAGGGCGATCAGCCACGGCGGCTCCGCCTCCGCCGCCACTCCGTGGCAGAGCCGGCAGGCCGCGCGCCTCCGCCGGCACGTCGATTCGCCAGATCCCACCCTTCCCCCCAAGCAGGAGCATCCCCCCGACGACCAGCGCCGTCCGGACATCATGCGTAGGCAGCGGCTGGCCGAAGGCGGACCACGTCGCGCCGCCGTCCCGACTCCAGTCCAGGCGATCCGGCCAGCCGGCGGCGAAGACGAGGCGGGGATGGTCGGGATCGAAGGCGATGGCGTCGCCGCGCGACGACAGGACGTAGCGCCAGGTGGCGCCGCCGTCCCTGGTCTGCCACACGCCGGCACCCGGGCCACCGACAAGGACATGGGTCGGGTCGGCCGGGTCGACGGCGATCGTTCCGATGTCCATCGGCGAACCCGCCAGCACCCGCCACGAGTCGCCCCCATCCCTGCTCTGGATGATCGCGCACCCCCCGCTCGCGTAGACGGTCGGCGGCGCGGTGGCGGCGACCGCCACCGGCCCAAAGTCGCAGGGATGGCCGGGGAGGGCGAGACGTTCCCAGGTCGCCGCGCCATCCGTGCTGCGGAAGACGCCATCGTAGCTGTGGGCGACGTAGAGCGTGCCGGGGTGGGCGGCGTCCAGCGCCAGGTCGCGCGTGGCGACCGGCGGCAAGCCGGCGCTCCGCTCGGCCCACGTCGCGCCGCCGTCCGTGCTCTTGAAGACGCCGGAGTCGCTGGCGTAGAGGATGCGCGGATCGTGGCGGGCGACGACCAGATCCAGGATGGTCGGATTGATCTGCCGCGCCCGGCCCAGGATCCAGGTCGCGCCGCCGTCCGCGCTGCGGAAGAAGTCCGCGCCGAGGTCGAGGCCGGTGTAGCCGCCGGCGTAGAGCCGCCGCGGCTGGTGCGGATCGACGGCCAGCGTGGTCACCGTCGCGACGCCCAGGCCGAGGTGGCGCCAGGTAGGCGCACTGGCGGGGGCGCCGGATGGGCTCGCCCCGCTCAACTCGGCGCCCGCGCCCGGCCCGGAGAGCAGGACGCCGAGGACGAGCCATATCAACGCTTTGGCAATCATCGCCCGAGTATACGCGACGCCGGGGAGGAGGACGAAGCGCCCTGCCTCCCCGGCCGGGCGTTCTATGCCGGACGATTCGGGTTCGCGATGGCGTTTTTCATGTCCTGCCAGGACGGACAGTGGTTCGTGACTTTGAAGTGCTGGTTGACCGAGCCGGGCGGAGGTGGGGTAAATCCCCATTCCGTCAGACCAAAAGAGTCGCCAGTCGCGCCACAACTGAGGTCGGGAGGGTTCGCATTGGGGTCGGCGATGTTGGGATGCTGGAAGTACCACATCCGATCGAAGTGGTTCCGGATGGCGGCGTACGCGGAGAGGAGGCAACCGGGCTGCGCGGCCTCGTCATGCGTCACCCCCCACTCGCCCACGACCACCTCCGGGGTCGGGTCCCCGTAGGCGCTCTTGAGGCCGTCGATCATCTGCCGCAGATTTGCCATGTCCTGATCGGTGAAGCCGCAATGGTGGATATGGACGTTGACGGCGTCCCAGGGGAAATACCAACTGGGAATGAAGCCCTGGTTCTTCAACGTCTGCAACTGCTCGTAGATGGCTTGCAGATAGTCGTGGACTTGGGTGGTCGCGGCGTCCGAGTTGACGGTGGCGCTCCTGGGCCAGAGGAGCCCGCCCATGTAGAGAAAGCCATTCGGGACTCTGGACCCGATGCGGGTGTAGGTCTGGTAGAGGAGAGCGACGTAGTTGATCGCGTTAGACTGAGGGATGTAGTCGCTGGAGTTGCTGTTGTTGGGCTCGTTCCAGATGAAGTACGAGTACAGCCCGGAGTCCTTCAGATTCGAGGCGAAGTCCTCGGCACGGAGCGAGAAGTCGTTGATGTAACCATTCGTCCCGTTGGTGAGCTGGTCATTTACAGTCACCTTGTTCCCATCGACCATCACCAGCGGGTCGAACTCCGACGTAAGGACGGCGTAGTTGTCGAAATCCTGGTAGGTGTAGCGGCCGAAGGCGGTCTGGTAGTCGGGATAGGACACCTGATTGTTGTTGTTCGGGTCCGCGATGACCTTGGTCCGGAGCATGAACGGATCGTTGGCCGGATTGCGCAGGGCAACGACGTCTGCTACCCAGAAGTCGTCCACGATACTCGGCGCTGTTCCGGTCACGCCCGGCTGGTAGGTCGTCGGATCGTAGGAGAAGGACGTCACCCCTTGGAAGGGATCGGCGCCCGTGGCCGTTCCCGCGGCGGCCGAGTACTGATCGAGCCAGGTTCGCAGGTCGTTGATGTCGCTGGCCTTGATCTGGCGGGTGCCGGGAGCAGGAGCGCTCCCGGCCGACCAGCCGGGGAGCGCTCCCATGCCCTGGTGCGTCCAGAGATCTTGGATGGCGGACCGGAGTTCAGTGAAATGGACCGCCCTGATATGGGTAGTCGTCATGACTGAAGGATCGTCGGTCCAGGTGACGGTGGCGAGGCCAACGGCAGAGCGGCGGGAATTGACGGCCCCGCGCACTTCATTGATGTGGACCGCGCGCACATGGGTGCTCGTGGTCGCAGGATTATTCGTCCAGGTAGGCATGCTGCTTGTCCTTTCTGTCGCTCCGGGGTTAGGCGTAATAGCAGCCGCCGGAGTCGGCGACTTTGGTGTTGACGGCGTAGAAGGCGCCCACGCCGGTGGTGACATCGCCGCTCACCAGGATGCTGCCGCCGTTGATGTAGAGGCTGCCCCCTTGCAGGTGCAGCAACTGCGTCGGGCTGGTCGTGCCGATCCCGACCAGGCCGCCGTTGGTGATCGACAAGCGTTGGGTGTAGTCGGTGTAGAGGTCCACGCCGTACTGGTTGGCCCCGCCCGAGGCGCGCGTCGAGCCGACGCCCTCGCCGCTGACCGTGCCGCCGAAGCGGATGTCCGGCACGCCGTTGCTGTCGTTGTCGTTGTCGGCGACGACGCCGTTGCCGAAGGTGATGAAGCCCAGGCTGCTGGGGAAGTTGGTACACGTACAATCTGCCACGAAAGTCTCCTATTCCTTTTCCGCTTGTTCGCCCTGGTCGGCGCCTGCCAGCAAAAGCAGGAAACGTCCGCCGTCCAGGGGTTCGACAGTGACAAGCTGCGGCACGTACCGTCGCAGCGCGGCGACCAGCGCCGCCGTGCTCACCACCAGGCCGCTCACCGCGAGGGGCTGCAAGGCCCCGCCGAGATCATCCGGCGTCTCGCGCGGTATCTCCCGCAACTCAGGGCGGTGTTCTGCGGCTGGGGAGCGTTCGTCCATGGGCGTGTCCTTCCGGTCCTGCCGGCGCCGGGTCCAACCGGGTCACCGGTATCGAACAAATGTTCGACTACAGGCAGTATGCCGGAGGAGTGTCCCCGCAGTGTGTCCGTACTATCCCGCTACTGTGTTCTTTCGTTGACCGCGCGCTGCGGTTAGCGCACCGGCCCGCGTCAGGGCACCGACGGGGGCGGACAGTAGCTGTAGCCGGCGCCGCGCCGGGTGCGCAGGTAGCGGGGCTGGTCGGGATCGGGCTCGAGAATGTGTCGCAGCCGATAGATTGCGCGGTCGACGGCGCGGTCGGTCCCCTCGAATGCTGGTCCCCAGGCGAGGTCCAGGAGCTGCTCTCGGCTGAGCATCCGCTGCGGATGACGCTGGAAGACGACGAGCAGGCGAAACTCCAGCGCCGGCAGGAGCACCTCGCCGGCTGGGCCCACCAGTCGCTGCCCAGCAAGGTCGAGTTGCCAGGCGGCGGTGATCGGGATACGTTGCGCGGCGTCGGTGGCGGACGCCGGTGCGACCGGAGTCGTGGCAACCGGAGGCAGGATCTGTAACTTCACCATGGCACGCTCCTTCGCCGCGGGATCCCCCCGCGCAATCCACCGCGTCGTTCCTGCGGCGGCTTGATATAGAACACATGTTCGTGATACTGGGGGCGGTTGTCAAGGGGACCGTTGCGGTGGGCAGGCCTGGCGGTGGTTGCTTCGGCCTGGTGGCCTGCTCAGCGTGCCGTCGCCAGCAGGGTGTAACGCAGCGCGGGCCCCCCGGCCTCGATCAGCAGCGGGTAGGCGCCATCGGCCGCCACCGGGACTGCTTTCTGGCACGGCTCCTGGAAGGAGCAGAGGATGGTCGTGGAGATGCTGGCGGTGGCGTAGCTGGGGAAGGTGCCCGGGGCGCCCAGGAGCACGCTGAAGCCGCTGCCAGCAGCGGTGACCTGCACCGTGAAGGTCTGGCCAGCGCGCAAGGTGACGGCATACATATCGCGGGGCTTGGCGCCTTGATCCACGACGGAGGTGACCGGCTGCCCCAGGCGGAGCGGCGTCCCCGGCAAGCTGGAGGCGACCTTGCCAGCCAGGTTCAGCGGTGTGGCGGCGGGATTGACGGTCGCCGTGGCGATTGGCGCCGGCGTGGCGGTTGGTGCCGGTGTTGGCGACGGTGGTTCAGGCGTCGACGACGGCACGACGACCGCCACGGCGGTCGTCGACTCGGCGGTCGTGATTGCTGTGGCAGTGAGGTTGACGAGGGTGTCGCGTTCCGGGGACCGCGCCTGTGCCGATCGCCAGATGCCGATGCCGATGGTGAGGAGGAGCACAGCCGCTGCCAGCGGCCACCAGCGCCAGGCTGCGGACGACGTCGGCGGCGTGGGGATGGGTGGCGGGAGCAGCACCAAAGGCGCTGGTTGCGCCGCCGTGGCAGCGCCCTCCTGGCCGGCGCTCGATGCTGGCACCGGCGGCGCAGGGACCGGCTCCCCGCCGGCCGGTGCAACCGGCGCCGCCTCGCTGCGTTCCAGTCTGCGGAGCTGGAAGTACATGCGGCGTAGCTCGACACAGCGCTGGGCGCGTGTGAGCCCCTCCTCCTGCAGGTCGAAGGCGCGCATCACCTCGGCGGTCTCTTTGTCCACCAGGCTGAGACTAATCCCCAGCGCCTCGGCGATCTCGGCTCGGCTGGCGGCGTCGGCCAAGTAACGGACCAGCGTCTGCTGGCGGGCAGTCAGCCGGCGGTAGCGGGCGAGCAGGTCCGCCGGATCGTTCGCCACGGCCTTCCCTCCTGGTACTGGCTGTCCTTATTTGGCCCCAAGTAAGGGTTTCTCTCCTCGTGCCACTCGCTTGTGCGAGTCCTCATACAAGCAGCCAGTGGTGCATGTGAGTTCGTACACTCCCCGCCGCCCGCTTGTGCGAGTGTTCACATGTGAGTCCTCGCATTGTAAAGCGGACCGTTCGTGCCGCATGCTGACCGGTGATCTTCCCAAGTAGCGAAAGGAGCGGCCAATGCTCTCGCGCGTCATACGAACAGGCAGCGCGGCAGTGCAGCGCAGGGCGGCGGTGCCGAACCATCCGCCGGCGTTCCCTGTCCCGGTGCGCATCCTCGGCCAGAGCATGGTGCCGGCGTTCCCGCAGCTGGTGGGGAACTGGTGGCTGGAGCCGCTGGGACCATCCACGATCCTGCCGGAGCGCGCCCGGCGGCGATTACAGGCGGTCCTCACCGCCGGCGTTATTCCCCGCGCCGTGGTGGTGTTCCACGAGCTGTCGGGCACCCCGCCAGCCCGGTTCTCCGCCATCCGGCGGCGTGCCATGGCGGCGGCCCGGACACTGCCGCCCATGGCGATAGCGGTGGAGCGCTCGGCGCTGCGCCTGCTGCCGGTGCTCGGCTGGCTGGTCACCGCCGCTGTGCGCGCCCTGCTGTGCGGCCTGGCCGCCGTGGTGGCGGCGCTGGTGTTGATCGATCCCTGCCTGGTCGTGGTAACGGAGGACGGCTGGTGGTTGGAGGTGGATCGATGGGTGGCTTAACAACAACCGATGGTCTCAGCAGCCGCTGCTTGCCGCACCGCGCTCGGGAGGACACCGCCCCCCGCTGCGCGGTGCGGCGTTGGCCGTCAGGTGCGTGTCGTCGCGCGCGCTGCCGCCTGGCGGAAGGCCAGCGGCGGCGGACCGCTGTGCATGCGCCGCGTGATCTGGAGCGCGCCTTCCTGGGGACTGAGCCGCGTGGTCTCAATCTCCAGATCGTAAGGGCCGTGGGCATGGGTCCGCTGGAGCTGGCTCCCTGCCTGGCCCGCCCAGCGGTCGCCGCGCTCGCGCTCCCGGCGCTCCACCTCGGGGAGGGCGCACTGCACGCCGATGAACCAGACCTCATCCTCCTGCAAGCGGCGCACGGCGTCATCGAACCAGGCGGGCTCCAGCAAAACCTGATCGACGATGACGTTTGCGCCGGCGGCGGCGAAGGCGGCGACGCAGCCGTGCATGGCGGGCAGGGCGTAGCGGTGGAAGAAGGCCTGCCCGGTCCAGTGTTCCCCGTCCTCTTTGGGTCCCTGTTTGGGCACCATGGGCGCGAAATGATCGAGGGCGACGTGGGCGTACGGCGCATCGAGCGCCTGCTGGAGGGCGGCGGCCAGGCTGGACTTGCCGGCACTGGAGACACCGTTGAGGTAGATGATCGTCACTGCACCCATGTGATGGCCCTCTTTGCGGAAGCGGCAGCGATAAGGCCGGCGCCGCTGCCTCCCCACAGTGTAAAGCCGCCGCCCCGCCGGCCGCGCCTCTCCTGCCGCAAATGTCACCGTCACAGAAGCGAGCAGCAAATGCGCCGCATCACCCTTGCCCCGCCGCGCCTGCCGGTTGCCGCACGCTGGCAGCAGCGCCTCGGCACCGCCCCTCTCCGCCCGAACATCGTGCCCTGCAAGCGAGCGTTGTCGCTGCCCGAGCGGGAGGGCAGGATATGCATTCCGCCGT
>DAIMXP010000107.1:0-22310 GCA_036734945.1 Chloroflexota bacterium | reverse complement strand
CCTCCGTCTGCAAGGCCACGGTGCAATCCCCTGCAATCTACGTCTTCAAAGCACATCGAGCTGGCGGCGGCGCGGGTGCGGTTGTTGCCGCCCGCGTCGCTGCTGGGTCGCCTGGCGCACCGGCTGGCGGTGCTTACGGCCGGGTCGGCGGACCTGCCGGCGCGCCAGCGCACCTTGCGCGGGGCGATCGCCTGGAGCTACGAGTTGCTCAGTGCGGATAAGCAGGCGCTGTTCCGGCGGTTGGGGGTGTTCGCTGGGGGCGGGACGCTGGAGAGCGTGGAACAGGTGGCCACGGCGGCGGGAGCGTTGGATGTGGACCTCCTCGATGGGCTTGATGCGCTGGTGCGCCAGAGTCTGGTGCGGCAGGAGGAGTCTGAGGGTGAGCCGCGCTTTGGGATGTTGGGGACCCTGCGGGAGTTCGCGCTGGAACAACTGACGCTGGCGGGGGAAGCCGAAGCGACGCGGGTGGCGCACGTCGAGGCGCTGCTGCGGCGGCTCGCAGGCGGACTGGCGACGGAGGACTGGGGTGGGAGTCCCTTGACCATACCGCAACTGGAACGGGAGCGGGAAAATCTGCGGTTGGCGCTGGGCTGGTGCGGCGAGCACGAGGACACGGAGCGCGGGTTGCGGCTGGCGACCCGCGCGAACCCATTGTGGTTACAAGCAGGGCAGCGGGCGGAAGGGCTGGGCTGGCTGCGCCGCTTCCTGGATCGCGCGCCGGCCGAACTGCCGGCGTGGCTGCAACTGCGGGCGCTGTGGTGCGCCGCCTTCCTGGCCAACCGGCTGGGTGAGGAGGCAGCGGCGCGGGCCTACACGGCGGCAGGGCTGGTGCTGGCCGAGGCGCGGCGGGACGAGCAGGCGGTCGCGAAGTTCCTGTACGGGCCGGTCGGGGTGGCGCAGCAGGACGGCGACCTGGCGGCGGCGCAGACGGCCGCGGAGCGCCAACTGGCGCTGGCTCGCCGAATCGGGTCGCTTCCCGATCAAGGCATTGCGCTGATGCAGCTCGGGATGGTCGCCCACATGCGTGGCGATTCGGTGGGGGCGGCCGCCGCCTACCAGGAGGCGCTGGCGCTGCTCCAAGGAGGGAACAACCGGCAGTGGGCGCTGCGCAACCACGGCTCCCTGGCGCTGGAGGCGGGACGGCCAGAGGAGGCCGCAGCGTGCTTCCGCGAGGCGCTGGAGTGGACCTGGAGCCGGCGGTTGGACTCCGCGGTATTGGAGAACCTCAACGCCTTTGCGGCGCTGGCGCGGGAACGGGGGCAGTGGCAGCGGGCAGCGCGTCTGCTCGGCACCGCGGAGGCTGGGTTGGAGCGACTCGGCGGGGTGCTGCCCGAACTGATAGGCCGGCTGGAGCGGGTGCGGACACTGGCGACGGCACGGGAGCAGTTGGGCGAGGCGGCATTCGCCGCCGCCTACGCCGCTGGCCGTGCATTGTCGCTGGCCCAGGCCGTGGCAGAGGCGCTGGCGGAATAGTCCCAAGCGGCGGCCGGGTTACGGCCAATTCGGTTTAGATAAGCCCGACCAGTGCCGCAGTCGCGGCACTAAATGGTGCATCCGGCAAGTCCAGCGCATGTCCTCGGCCACGTGCCCGGCGACTGAAGTCGCGGGCAACAATTGCGAAGTCCGCCTTCGCGGACTATGACGCCAGCGACGCTCGACGTGGGGAGCCTGCGCAGGCAGGCTTGGCAAGGGTTGCCCGCGACTTCAGTCGCCGGGCAACCTGCAGCGGATTCGATGGACGCACCATGATATGCAACCGTACTGCGCCTTACGGCGAGGTTGCCGGCAAACCCTCGGCGACAATGACGCCCTGCTCCTCCCCCAGCGTGGTCGGAACCTGGGTCGACGCGTCGTGGTTGCCGGCGCGCACGACCACTACGGGCTTGCCTTGGGCCCGCGCTCGCGCCACGTTTTCTGCTGTGCCGCCTGCGCCTCTCGCTGCTTCGCCGTCCCAGACTGCCAGCAGCACGTCGCAGCGATTGACTAGCTCCTGCCCTGCCCGCGCGTAGCCTGCTTCGCGCCCATCCACTGCGCCGACCTGCAGCACCGCCGTTGACCGTGCCAGGAGCGCCGCAAAGTGGACGCGCGACGGGCTGCCCGGCGGACCGAAATCGTGAGCGTACTCCTCCGGCGCCAACGGCAGCATCGCTACGTGCTCCGCATCCGGCGTGTGCAAGGCTGCTTCGACTGCCAGCCTGTCGGCGCCCTCGGCCAGCATCGACAGCAAGGTCAGCGGCCGGTTGCCATAGGCAGAGCGGATGCGGGCCAGCGCCTCGCGCAGCCCCGCGCTCACCCGCGCCGTCTCTGCCAGCAGGCGATGGCCGGTGACGCCGACGCGCACGCGTGTCCGTTCCTCGGTCACCGGCGCCAGCCGGTAGCCGCCGCCGTGCAGCGCGGCGAGTGCCGCGTCGACCAGCGCCTCGTCCAGTTGCAGGTCCTCCGGCGGCAAATCCTCCAGCGTCGTCAGGTCGCGCTGCAGGCGCAACCGCTCGATGGTGTGCTCGGCGTAGGCGTAGCCGTGCAGTAGCCGGTCGCGCAGCCAGAGCCCGTGCTCGATCTCGATCAGCCGTCGTCGCTCGCTCGCGCTCAAGCGTGTGGCAGGCAGGCTGGCCGGTCCAGACTGCAAGCTAGGCGGCACGCGCTCGACCCGGTAGCCGATCTGGCGCAGCTTGGCCAGCGTCACACGCGCGGTGTGCCGGTTGCGTTCCCGGTCGCCTTCCGGCAGCCGCTCGTAGGCGACGAGCAGCGGATGAGCGCGGCGCTCGTCGTCCCGTAACGTCGCATAGGTCCAGCCCGCGGCCTCGCGTGACTGCTGCCAGGCGCGGTGCGTCGCCTCGGCCAGCAGCTCAATCGTCGCCTCCTCCAGTTCGCTCTCCTGCACCCAGCGGATGAAGTCGGCGCTCGCGTGCAGGCCCAACAGGTCCGGCGAGGGCAGTTCGGCGACGCCGTAGTGGCGCGCGCCGCTGAGATCGCTCATGCCGACAATCGCTTCCAGCGAACGAGCGCCGTGGCGGAACTGCTCGGTGCGCAGAAAGCCGCGCAGCACGCCGGCGCCGATCGCCGCCCTGCCACTCGCCTCGATGAGCTGCGGCTGGGCGCGCTCCACCACGGAGCGCAGCAGGATAGCGCGGCGGATGAGGTGCGCCACGTCGGCCTCGGCCGGCGGCAGGGCCGTCGTCTGGCCCGGCGTCAGCCACGGGTTGGGACCTTTGATGTTCACGTAGCCGCGCAGCCGGCTGACGAAGTCAGGGCCTTTGGCCAGCCGGAACTGCTCGCCCGTCGCGCCGGCAACTGCCGAGCGGTCGAACTCCTGGAAGGTCGTGCAGGTACCGCCGGCGAAGACGAAGATCACCTTGCCGAAGGGGTGGACCACGCTGCCGGCGCGGTACTCGGCGTCCTGCACCGGCGCCAGGAACTCCTTCAGCCAGACGAGTTGGCCGCTGTCGAACTCGTCCCAGAAGACCAGCGGGATCTGACCGCGCACGGTGGCGTCGCGTACCTGGTCGAAGGCCGCGTGCAGTTCCTCGCGGGAGCCCAGTTGGGAGAGGTTGAACTCCAGCACCGCCTGGGCCCGGCCGAACAGCTCGGCCGCTACCTGCTTGATGGCGAAGGACTTGCCGGAGCCGGGCGGGCCGAAGACGGCCAGAGCGAGCGGCCGCCGGTCGCTGGCGGCGACGCGGTAGCCGGCGATCAGGCGGCGGACCTCGTTGACGTGCTCGATCTCCTCGCGGTCGACGGTGAGATAGGCGCCGTAGTGGGCCTGCGGGACCGAGTCGAGCGTCATGGCGACGCCGCGCAGGACGACCTGCATCGCCAGCGCCAGCACGAACTCGTAGCCGGGTCCGGTGACGTCCTGCACCAGGTCGCTACACGGTGCTGTCGGTTCCGGCTCACCGAGCGCGCGACGCGGGAAGGCGGCGCGAAAGCTCGCCTCCGGCAAGGCGTTAGTGGGCAGTTCGGCCGGCGGATGGTACAGACGCGCGCTGCCGTCTTTGCCGCCGGTAAAGCTGGCGAGCAGCGCGGTCGCGTCCCGGCCCTGGACGCGGCCCCCACCATTGTCGTGCGCGTCGCGGATGGCGGCCAGCCCCCGGCCGGCGGCAACGAAGAGCGGATAGCTTGCGGGTTCCAGGGTGTGCCGCGCCAGAGCCGCTGTCAGCAGCGACGTAGCGCCGAGGATAGCGCCGGGGCGGCGGGCCTCAAAAGCGCCGGGCAGTTCCTCCGGGTGGTAGAGCAGGCGCTCCAGCCGCAGCTCGCCGTCCAGGCGGCTGCAGACGGCCACACCGGCGCACTGGAAGAGGACGGCCACGCGCTGCACACGGGCGAAGTCGCCACTGAAGACGCCCCCGCGCAACTCCCGCTCGACATCCTCGATGGTGCGGTCCCAGGAGGGCGACTGCGTGATGGCGGCCTGCAGGGCCTGCAAGTCGCCGACCGAGAGGACGACGGTCAGCCGGTCGGCGTACTCGGCCAGCAGGCGCTCCCAGAGCGCGCCCTAGCCGAGCGGCGCTTCAGTCTTGTAGATCACCTGCGCGCCGGGTGCAGCGTCTAGCAGCGGTCCCCACGCGGCCTCAGCGCGACGGAAGCCCAGGTTACTGTCGCTCAGCACGAGCAGGTCGGCCGGACCGGGCGCGGGCGCGCTGCCGCGCAGTTCGTCGCTGGTCCAACTGCCCAGCACGCGTTCGATGCGCCAGACCTGCTCAGCGCTGCCAACTCGCCGTTCGCAGGGCGCCCAGAGCGTGAGCACGCGGCTCGGCGCGGTAGCGGCCGGGTCGGGTCCGGCAACGTCGACGCCTGTGAGGTCGGCACAAGCCAGGCGGACCGACTCCGCCAGTTGCCAGGCGCCGCGCAGCGCCGTTTGTTGACGTGCGCCGGTGTGCAGTTCCACCGAGAAAGGTGAGCCGCCAGGCAGCCGGGCGACTCGTTCGTCGCGGACGAGGTCGCCAGCGACCAGGACCCTGCGTGGCATCAGCCGATGTTCCTCCCCTGACGCTGGACTAGCGCGGCTCCGGTTTTTCGCTCGCGGCCATGGCGCAAGGCCATAGTATAGCGTCTTATCAATCGCCGGTCGGTTAGTGGTTCATTCGACAAGTCCATGTCGATTCCCCATGCCGATGGTGATGACCGCCCGGCGCAACCTCCGAATTCCCAGTTCTTGCCGACAACGTTGTTCGCGTCTATGATGGACGGTATGGCGTGAAAGCAGGGGATAGGGAGGATACGCATGACTCGCATCCTGATCGCGGAGTGCAAGCAGGAAGTCTCGACGTTCAACCCGGCACTGAGCCACAAGGAGGATTTTCGATTCTCCTACGGCGAGGACGTCATCCAAGGGCGGCGAGGCGAACAGAGCGAGATGGCGGGAGCGTTGAGCATGTTCGACACCCGGTCGGATGTCCAGCTCGTGCCGGCCTTTAGCGCGCGGGCGGGTTCCGGCGGGACGTTACTTGCAGCCGATTGGCACTGGATCGCCCAGGAGTTCCTGGAAGCTGTGCGAGCGGCCGGGCCGGTGGAGGCTGCGTACATTTCGCTGCACGGCGCGATGGGAGCCCAGGACGAGGGCGACCCGGAGGGCTACCTGCTGGCAGAAACGCGCAAAATTGTGGGCGAGCGCATCCCGATCGTCGTCTCGATGGACCTGCACGGCATCCTCACCGAGCGCATTCTGGAGCATGTGAACGGCCTGACGGTGTACCACACCTATCCGCACGAGGATATGTTTGATACCGGACTACGGGCGGGGCGGCTGCTCCTGCGCATCCTCGATGAGGGCCTGCGACCCGCAACGGCACTCGTCAAAATCCCAGCGTTGGTACGTGGCAAAGAGTTGATCACCGCAACAGGTATTTTCGGCGGGCTGATCCGGCAGTGTCAGGCCATCGAGGCCAGCCCTGGTGGTCTGGCCGCCGGCATGTTCATCGGCAACCCTTTCACGGATGTCCCTGAACTCCGTTCCAACAGTGTGGTCATCACCACCGATCCCGATCATTCGGCGCGAGAGGCGACCCGCCTGGCGGAGCAGTTCTGGGCAGTGCGCGAAGTGCTCCACGAAGACCTGACGCCGCTGGAGGAGGCGGTGCGCCTGGCGGGCGAGACAAAGGGTGGCACAGTGGTGATGATGGATGCGGCAGACGCCACGACCTCCGGGGCCTCCGGCGACAGCAACGCCATCCTACGCGCCTGTCTGGCCGGAGGCTATCAAGGGCAGGCGCTCATGCCAATCATTGATGCGGGCGCGGCGGCGGCCTGCTTCGCTGCCGGTGTCGGCAATTCAGTCCGTACGCACGTCGGTGGCGCCTTCGACCTGGCGCGTTTTCCGCCGGTGGAAGTCGAGGGTTGCGTCCATCTACTGGCCGAAGGCCGCTTCATCGCCGAGTTCAGCGGCGGGGAGGCGCATTCGGGGCCGACCGCCGTGCTGAAGGCGCAGAACTACACCCTGGTACTCGCCAGTCGGCGGGTTGGTTTACACGACCGCTCACTCTACCTGGCCCACGGCCAGGACCCACGCCAGTTCGATCTGGTGGTAGTCAAATCACCGCACTGCAAGCCATACATGTATGCCGACTGGTGCGCACGACTGATCAACGTCGACGCACCGGGATCCACAAGTGCCAACCTGCCATATCTGGGCCACACGGCCTGCGCACGACCGATCTTCCCTTTGGACGCTGACGTGGCATTCGTTCCGAAGGTCCGCATTTTCCAACGGTGACGCGCCGTTGGTGGCGTGCCCGGCGACTAAAGTCGCGGGCTACCAAAGGCGAAGTCCGCCTGCGCGGACTCGGTCAGCCCGCGAAGGCGGGCTTTGCGTGGTACCCGCGCGTAGCGTGGGTGTTAGCCCGCGACTTCAGTCGCCGGGCAGGGGCCGGTCAGTGTTCCGGGAAGATGACGAATGGCGTGGCATAGTGCGTCGATGCCACAGCCAGGACGACGCCCAGCAGAAGCGTTGCGCCTACCAGATACATGCGAACCCCACTGCCGCTGACTGCACTTCCTGAGCGATAGTCGGCCAGGGCCAAGTTCGGCGCACGAAAGACGTAGCCCAACACGTGGACGGTCATCGCTCCGAACCAGAGAACAAAGCTGAGCTGATGGGCGCTCAGCCAGACCGAACCATATTGCCGGCCGAACAGCCAGAGTTCGACGCCGGTGGCGAAGAGCACAACGGTGGTGATGACGACCAGCGGGGCGAGGAGACGCAACAGGATCTGAGGCGGCCCGGCGGCGCGGTAACGGCGATCACCGGCGTAATAGCGCAGGAAGCGATAGCCGGTGCTGCCCATTTTCAGCAGCACAGGCGGGATGAGGATGAAACCGAAGAAGAGGTGCTGGGGAAGCACCCTGCGGATGGCAAGGATCGTCAGCCCTTCAATTGCCAGCAAGACCAGCAGGACCACCGCGTTCATGCCGGTCAGCCGGGCATTGCCGGCCACTCCCGGATCAGCATGCGCTGAGGCATCCGGCTGACCGGACGATGGCGCGAAACGTGTCTCCAAAGCAGTCGTGCCCCGGTGCTCGGCCATGTTGCGTCACCTTCCAGATGGCGAATTTTCCCAACCTACGCCTACCATATGCTACAAACCTTGGAAGAGGATGAGGCCCGTCTGGCCCCCCGTGTGTACTCACCCGACGATGGCAAGTGGCAGGACAGGAAAGAGCACGTGACCGAGCGAATACCGCGCCCGATGGAGCCGGCTGACCTGACGAGAATAAAGTTCCTGAGTGACCCCCAGATGTCGCCAAATGGCGAAGTGGTTGCCTTCGTCCTCACGACGTTGTCGGAGGAGAAGGATGCCTACCTCTCGAACATCTGGCTGGTTGCGTTGTCGGGTGGTGCGCCCCGCCGTTTTACGACAGGGCCAACGCGCGATACCGCGCCGCGCTGGTCGCCGGATGGCACGAGCCTCGCCTTCCTCTCTGACCGCGAAGCCAAAAAGGGAGCACAACTCTACGTCATGCCTGCCAACGGCGGCGAGCCGGTGCGCCTGACCGACCTCGAGCGCAGCGTCTCCCAGCCGGTGTGGTCACCCGATGGCAGCCGGCTCGCCTTCGCCTCGGCCCGCCACGATGATCGTGATTATGACAACGCCAGGGATATCTTTCTGGTTGCAGCAGAGGGCGGCGAAGTACGCCGGGTAACCGATACCGTCGGTCCGGCTGCGAACCCTGCCTTCTCGCCGGACGGTCGCAGCATCGCCTACGTCGGCAGCCGGCAACGTAACATAGCCGGGTTGAACGCTCGCCTCTACCAGATACCCACAGAGGGTGGACAGGCGGTCTGGCTCTCCACGGAACTCGATCGCTCCGTATCGGCCTACGGCATGCCGATGTGGTCAGGGGACGGACGGGCGATCGTGTTCGGTATTTCGGACCGGGGCAACGAGGTGGTGTACCGCGTGACCCTGGGTGACGACTGTGGGACGGCGGACGTGCAGCCGGTCATTGCCGGCAACCGCCAGGTCAGTGCCCTCAGTGGCTGCCCGACAGCGCCGCTCTTCGCCTTCCTGGCAAGCGACCCGACTCACCCGGCGGAGCTTTTCCGCTGCGCGGCGGATGGCACCGATGAGCGCCAGTTGACGGACTGCAATCGGGAGTGGCGAGAAGAGGTTGTGCTGTGTATACCCGAACTGCTGCGCTACCGGCGCGACGGCGTTGACCTGGACTGCTGGGTCATCAAGCCGGCCGGTTATATTCCGGGTCAGCGCTATCCCGCCCTGCTGAACATCCACGGCGGGCCACACACACAGTTCGGCAACACCTTCTTCGACGAATTCCAGGTCTATGCCGGCGCCGGTTACGTCGTGATCTACACCAACCCGCGCGGCAGCCAGGGCTACGGTGAGGCGTTCACCCGGGCCGTTGTCGGTGACTGGGGTGGCGTCGACTTTGGCGACGTGATGGCGGGGCTGGATGAGGCCCTGCAGCGCTGCGACTTCATCGACCCGGATCGCCTAGGCGTTATGGGCGGCAGCTACGGCGGCTACATGACGAGCTGGACGGTCGGCCATACCAACCGCTTCAAGGCTGCCTGCTCCGAACGCGCGCTGAATACCTTCACTTCCTTCTTTGGCAGCAGCGACATTGGCCCCTGGTTCGCGGTGAACCAGATCGGCGCCTTGCCCTGGGAGAACCCCCAGTGGTACGCTGAGCACTCGCCGCTGACCTATGCCCAGGACATCACGACGCCGCTGCTGATTATGCACTCGGAGAACGATCTGCGCTGTCCGATGGAACAGGCCGAGCAGCTTTTCATGACGCTGAAGCGCCTCCGGCGCGAGGTGCTGTTCATCTGCTTCCCCGACGAGACACACGAACTATCACGCTCCGGCAAACCACGCCATCGCCTGGAGCGCTTTCGCCATATCTTGGAATGGTTCGGCGGGCACTTGCAGAGTGATGTGGTCGCTTTGCCGCAGTCGTGAAGTGAGAGAAGCCGATGATCACGAATGGCCGGCCGGTTACGAAGTCTGTCCGCCTTCGTGCCGATGAGAGCAAGTTGATCGCGGAGGTGAGCGCCCGTGAACACCTTGCGGAAGGCACGCTGCTGCAGAAGTGGGTGCTTGATGCGTTGGCACACACGCGTTTGGAGTACGCCACTGCCGATTATGCCGGAGGCGCGATCAACTTGGGTGAAGCCGCCGGCCGCGCAAACGTGAGCGTGACCCGAATGCTCGCAGAGCTGGACGCCAGGGGAGTTGATACGATAACTCCGGCACACTTCCGTGCCAGTCTCACAAACCTCACTGAATTGTTTGGTGGCAGCGAAGAACGACGTGCGGTACTTCGGGAGCTAGCTGAGAACGCCTAACAGCCGTACCGCCAACAGACCTGCCGCGCGCTATCCTCGGGGGCGTAAAGTCGGTGGGAGCGGACATCGGGCCGTCCGCCACTGCGCTGCCAGATCGCGTCGCCGCGACAAGAGGTCAGTTCGTTGAAGTCGGCTGTATGGTACGGTTACTCCGATGAGGAATGGAGGCGTCAGTCCGTGCTTGATGTTGAGGAAATCCAGGAAGAACTCGTACGGTTCCATCGAAACGTCGAGTTCGGCCAGGCGCACTATGACGAGCTGCTGGAGCGGTACCCGGAGCAATGGGTCGCCATGTATGATGAGGCAGTGGTGGGTACTGGGCCTGATAAGCAACAGTTGATCAATGAGCTTCGGCAGCACGGGGTGCCACCAGAGCAGACATACTTCAATTTCTTTACCCACGACGACACCATTCTCATCGTCTGAGGGATGATACGCGGCTATTTTGCCTATGATCGCGGCAGGCCACGTCCATTTGTCGACGGCACGTTGTCTTTTCCGCGCCTGGAGAATCGCCGTTTCGCTTTGCCGTTCTTGATTGACACCGGAGCGGATCGCACGGTGCTCTCACCGATTGATGCGTTATTCCTCGGGTCCGCCCTGGCGTCCTTCCCGCCAGGTCCGGGCATTGGCGGTGTCGGTGGCAGGGTACCCACGCTGATTACGGATGCGGTGCTCTCGCTGGATCGCTTCTCCGTTTCATTCATCCTTACCATACCCCTGCCGGGTCCAGCGACACCTCCGATTCCCACGATTCTCGGCAGGGATATCCTCTCCCGTTTCGCGCTGTTTATCGAAGAGCGCACCGCGCGCGTCTTGCTCTTGGAGCCGTCGGAGGCGGACCGATTGGACTTGCCGTAGGCGCGAGGGCCTTGCAAGAATGTCGGTAATCGAGGTAGTGCAAGCGCGCCTCCGTGGCCCGAAATGCTTCGCCGCATCTCGAACGCCTCGTGACGACGCCACCCCGCCCGCACGTTGCGAACCATCGCGGTACTATCGGACACACCCACTCCGGGGGGCAGCATCGGTGCCCCCGCGCACGGGGGCACCTGGCGAGCGGTGCGAGCCGCAGGGGGGCTGCCTCCGCGGTCGACCTGTGCACTCGTCGCCATATGTGGGTGTCCAGTGACACCGATGCTACGATACGCTCGTACCCTCGTCGTGTCGCTCGCTCCTCGGAGTACCAGCATGCCCGCCCAGGACCATCCACCGTTCGGCGCCACCCTGCGCCGCTACCGCGTGGCTGCTCGGCTCACGCAGGAAGAACTCGCTGAGCGCGCCGGCCTGAGCGCCAACGCCATCAGCGCGCTGGAACGCGGCATCAACCAGTCGCCGCAACATGGCACGCTGGACCTCCTGGTTGCGGCATTGGGGCTACAGCCGGAGGAGGTGGCGACGTTGCGAACGAGCGCACGGCGCAGTCTGGGCGATCCCGCAGCGCCGCCAACCGTTCTTGACGCCAGTGGCGGCCGCGGGCTTCCCCGTCCGCTCACCAGCTTCATCGGCCGCGAAGCTGAACTGGCAACGGTGCGCGGTCTGCTCAGCGGCTCGGACGCCGTTCGACTCTTAACCGTGACCGGGCCGCCCGGCGCTGGCAAGACGCGCCTGGCCCTGGAGGCGGCGGATTCGCTGTTGGCCGACTACGCTGGCGAGGTCCGCTTCGTGCCCCTCGCCCCAATCACCGATCCGGCGCTGGTGCTGCCGGCCGTGGCGCAGGCGCTGGGGCTGCTGCCAGCGCCGGGACGAACGGTCGATGAGTCTCTGGCGGCGGCGCTGCGCCAGCGCCATCTCCTGCTGCTCCTGGATAACGTCGAGCAGGTGGCAGCCGCCGCACCCGCCATCGGGACGCTGCTGGCCGCCTGCCCCCGGCTGCACCTCCTGGTGACCAGTCGGGTCCGTCTCGGACTGTACGGCGAGCGCGAGTTCTCACTCGGCTCGCTGCAGTTGCCGCCGGAGGAGTACACCACCGGTGGCGGCGCGTCGGTTGCCGACGTGCTGGAGCAACTGGCGGCGACCGAAGCGGTGCGCCTCTTTGTCGCCCGGGCCCAGTGGGCTCGACGCGATTTCGTGTTGGGTGCGGATAACGCTGGCGACGTGGCCGGCATCTGCCTGCGGCTGGACGGCCTGCCGTTGGCGATCGAGCTGGCGGCGCCACGCGTGAAGCTGCTCTCGCCGCGCGCGCTGCTGGCCCGGCTGGACCACCGGCTGGCGCTGCTTACCGGCGGTCCCCGTGACCTGCCGGTGCGCCAGCGCATGCTACGCGCCGCCATCGCCTGGAGCTACGATCTGCTCGCGCCCGACGAGCAGGCGCTCTTCCGCGGTCTCGGCGTCTTCATCGGTGGTTGTACGCTGGACGCTGTGGATGCAGTGGTCCAGGCAAACGGCGAGCGGGGCACGACGCTTGATACGCTCGCGGTGCTGGTTGATCACAGTCTGGTCCGGCAGCAGGAGGGCAGCGACGGACAGCCGCGCTGCTGGATGCTGGAGACGCTGCTGGAGTTTGCGCGTGAACAACTCGCGGCGCATGGGGAGGAAGCGACAGCGCGTGAACACCACGCCGGCTACTACCTGGCGCTGGCCGAGGCGGCGGAAGGCGGGTTACAGGGACCGGACCTCGTGACCTGGTTGGACCGCACGGAAGCGAAGTTGGAGAACTTCCGTGCAGCGGCGCGCTGGCTAGTGGAACAAGGGGAGCATGACCGAGCGCTGCGCCTGGTTGGCGCGCTCTGGTTCTCCTTCGTGCCACGCGGCCGCATCCTTGAAGGGCAGGGCTTGTTACTGCCGGTGCTGGCGGCCACGGCAGGTCAGCGCCTACCGACGCGGGCGATGGCGCTGTTCGGCGCAGGTTTCCTCCTGACCCAATTCGATGATCACGCAACGGCCCGTCCGCTGCTTACCGAGAGCCTGGACGTCGCCCAGGAGTCGGGCGACGATCGCGCCACCGGCTACGCGCTCCTTGGGCTCGGCCTATCGTTCAAGAGCGATGAAGACTGGCCGCGGATCGGCGAGATGTACGCGCGGGCAATCGCCCGCTTCGAAACAACCGACGATTGGTGGGGGCTTGGCTGGGCTTGCGGCTTTGCCGCGACACCATCTTTCGACACCAGTGCAGCGGCATGGCAGCCGGCGCTGCTGGAGCGCGCACTGGCTATCTTCTTGACCCACGGCAATGCGCATGGCGCGGCGGAAACAAACCGTAGTCTGGCGATATTCGCGGCAGCGAATGGTGACTTTGGACCAGCACGCGACATGCTGGAACGCTGCCTCGTCACGTGCCGCCAGCTTGGCGCGCGTCGGTACGTGCGCGAAGCCCTGCTGCTCCAGCGAGACGTGGGAAACCCCGCAGGAATCGCCACCAACCTGGGGACCAGCGCCGCCATCGCGTTCGATGATGGACACCTTGAGCGTGCAGCGACGCTGGCGGGCGCCGTGGCCGCGCAAGAAACGCCCTCTAGCGCTCCCCGCTTACGGGCGATGCTGAGCCGCGCGCACCGCCCCGAGTCGTGGCAGCCGCAGGCGCAAGCGGCCCTCGGTGAGGCTGCCTGGGAGGCAGCGTTCACCGTTGGGCTGCAGATGCCGCTGGACGAGGCCATCGCCTTCGCGGTGGCGGATATCTGGCCCGCTGCCGGTGAGATGCCGGGTCGTGTCTCGGCTACCAGGACGTGATCACGTTGAAGCCGCGAAGGCGCCGACCGCTGTGGTGATTGTTAAGCCTCTGTGCTACCGAAGCGCGTAGATGCGGTACTGAACGCCGCCACGGACCAGAGAGCCGAGGCCTACGACAACGGTCTGATGGAGCCACTGGTACTGCGGCGCACTGGTCTCATAGTACGGCGTGATGGCAAAGTAATATTCTTCGTGGGGAATATCTTCATTGGCCGCCCAGCGCGGCAGCAGCGCTGGGAAATTGGTGATGTAGCCGCGATACTGGACGTAGATGAGCGCCCCATCGTTCGTCTGGAGTGCGCCGCGAACGTCGAGCGCCCCAACGCCGTCAGGGCGCACCAGGAGCCAGTCGGCGCCGCCGGGGATCACGGTCCCGCTCAAGCGGGGTCCTTCGAAGTGTCCGCCCTTCAGCGGAATGATCTGGCGATTCCCGTGCGGGTTCGCGCCAATTGCTATTGGTGGATCAAGGTCAATAGTGATCTCATAGAGGAACTCCAGCTTTGGCTCAGTAGGCATGTCTGACCTCCCTTACTATTCACTCATCTGCTGCAGCACTCGGCGCCATGGCCGGTGCGTCCTGGCCCCGGTCCGATTAGTTCCCGCCCACTGAGTTGGGAAGACTGAAGTTAATCAGCTTCCGAATCCGGCCGTCCTGGTCCCGCTCAGCGACGTGAATGCCCTCCGCATACGTTGAGCCGTCTGCGCGGAAGATCTGAAAGGAATAGCACAGCCAGCCGTGATGCTCCTGAACGGGGTTGATCGTCACGTGGGATCCGCTCGGCCAACTCGCAAGAATCGACGTGATGGCGCTCGCCACCTCCACCCGGCCCTTGTCCTCACGGCTGCGGTTGAGCAAGGTGCCGTCGTCCGCCCAGCACTGCTCCAGCAGGCGCCACCGCGCGTTCTCGTCCGGCGTGTTCCAGGCCGCCACGAAGGCGTCGACCACCTGATCCCCAATGGTGCCGGTCTGCTGCGGCGCCACTTCCACTGCCATAGCCTTACGCTCCTTTGCTTGGGCGGGATGTACACCGGCCCCGGTGGCCTGTCGCTCCCGCCTCCTGGCATCATCCGGTAGGCGGGCAGGGAGCGCCACACACAAGCCACACGATCACCCACATAAGCATGGGATTTGAGTTCGAGCGCCAACTACCGTGGCAACAAGGCGACACCCGCACTCTGACGATTTGGGTCTAAACTCAATACGGTTCAGTCACGCCCTGGCGAAGCCGAACGTGGGCGGGCAGACTATTCCTGACCCGTGGGACTCGGCAAGGCTTAAGTCGATCCTCTCTCTCGCGCCAGCGCCAGGAACGCCGTGAACTTGCGTCGGAAGTCGTCCTCGGTGATCGTGAGCGCTTCAGTTGCCACTCGCGGCAGGATCTCCTCGAACGCCGTCACCAGCACGTCAACTTCCAAATGGCCATTGTGGAGGAGAGCGAGCACGTCGCTGATGTCTTGAGCACGGCCACGCGCCAGCTTCGCTAACGCGGTAGAGACAGGGTCGAAACTGAAAACCTCAAGCTGCCCCGTGCGTCCAAGATAGCGGTGTCGGTTCTCGACCCCACTGGGTAGGGGAATGAAGTCTCCAGGGGACACCTCTTCGACTGCAATCTGGAGTTCGTTCCGAAGCCGGATCAACGCGCGAACAAAGTCCTCGTGCTGGCGAGGGGCGAGACTGATGGATAGGTCCACATCCTTGGTCGCCGCTTTAAGCCCGTCCAGGAGGAGACTCGTGCCACCGACCAGATAGATACGACCGGGCCCTCGGTACTCACTGCCAAGGCGCTCAAGGAAGCGCCGCAGACGGTCGGACGTGACGCGCTCAAATGGCATTAGCGCCGACCGGTGGCCCGAGGGATGGCGGCAAGTCGCAACTGCGTGAGCAGTTGCTCGGCGGCATCTTCCCATGCGCCCACCCAGTCATAGGGGAAGGGGCCGTTCAGTAGCTGTGCCGCCCGCTCCAGCAATGCTTCGCCATCGTTGCCCTCCGGTCCAGACAGTGCGAACTCGGCCACCAGATCCGCGATGGGAATCCGCTCTTGCGCGGGAAGGTAGAGCGGCAACACGAAGGACCAAATCTGCTGTAACGCTGCCGCAGCGATAAGGCGCGCGACGAGCGCATTTCGCCGTGGCTCGTCAAGTGGCAACTCAGCAATCACGACACGCACCGACCGAGCCAGTTCAGGGCGGCGCAGCAACAGAGCGATCAGCGCATCACCAAGCCGTGGCTCGCCGGTAAGGGCGAGGTCGCGTATGAGCTGATCGGGAGCGCGCGCCTTTTGCCGTAGCTGAGTGCTGTTTCCCCGGACGTCAAGACTTCCCCCCGCTAGATAGGACACACCGTAGGCATCGAGTTGATCCACGAGGTCATCCCAGGTCGCTGCGCCCGTCGGCTCGGCCGCGCTTTGCGGCTGCTCGCTGGCCACCGTCTTGGCAGGACGCAGCCCAGCATTGGCGACCGAAGCGCGCGGTACGAAACGTGGCGGAGCCACACTCACCTCACCGCTTTCGGGCGGGCCAACTCGAACGTCTTCTCCCCGCGTTCGATGAGGACACGCCCTCCGTCGTCCTGGGCGTTGGTGACGTATTTTTCGAGAGCAATCGCCTCGCTGAGTACGTCAGTCATTGATGTGCCGAGGGTCTTGGCTAACTCCTCGAGGACCTGAACGACCTCCGGTGAGAAATCGGCATTGACCCGACGGACCTTGCCGACCTGCTCAACACTTTCCACGCATTCTCCCTTGCTTTGCTCAAGGTCAGTATACGCTGTGTGCCGCGGGCACGCGCCTGGCCTATCGTGGAGAAACGGGCTGCAACGCCTCGCGCAACACGTCAATGAGCCGGATCGACGAGCATCGGCAACCGAAGGGCGCAGGCCCCGGCGTGTCGAAATGCACCGACGTCTTGGCAAGCAGCTAGACGCCTCGGCACCGCACAGTTGCGCGTCGGCTACGGTGGCCTACCCCGACGTGACGGCGAAGAGTCTTCCAGGCGCGGACGGGCTCGCTCGCCGCTCGTGGAAGCGCAGGGCGGGGTCTACGACGAGGTCGCGCACCGTGCTTGATACCAGTAGATCGCCCGGTTGAGCCGCCATGGCGGTCGCAGTCGCCTCATCGAGTGCCGAGCCGTCCAGGCTATCCCCAGCAATCACGCACTCGCCAATTCGCACCGCCGCTCGTGCGGCCCCGCCAGTGACGTTCAGGAGGGCCAGGGCGCAGCGAATCGCCCGTCCCGGCCCGTCGAACGCCGCCAGCAGGAACTCGTCGCTGATCTGTTGCAGTTCGCGCCCCCGAAAGTTTTGCAATGTCTGCCGCGTTGCTGCGCGCTCCGGTGCGGGGCGTGCCATCGCTACCGCCAGTACCGTCGCCAGTACGCGCTCAGGCTCCACTTCCGACCCCAGCCTGGCGAGAAAGCGCTCAATGGCTCCAGTCAGAACGTCGCTGTCGCCAACACCAAGCATATGGTCGTCGCCGGGTACTTCCATGAGTTCCGCCCCCGGGATGCGCTGCGCCATGTACCGGGCATGCTCCACCGAGGCGACGCGGTCACCTCGTCGATGCAAGATCAGCGTGGGGACGTTGACGTTGGGCAGCATGGCGCGCACGTCAATACGCCGGTTCATCCGCCCCAATGTGAGGAACGCCCCAGGGCTCGCTCCCTGCCGCAGGAAGTCCGCAAAGTATTGCCGGTAGCGCTCATCGCCCGCCTTGCTCGGTGCAAAGCGGGCAGGCAGTTCATCGGCGTATGCTCGACTGCCATAGCGAGCGCGCACCACCTCTGCGTCGCGTCGCTCCTCCTCAGCGGTGAGCACCACCGGGCCGGGCGCCAGGTCCGGCGAGCCGGAGCAGGCGTAAGCGCCGTACAACACCAGGCCGAGCGTGCGGCCCGGATACGTCGCGGCGAAAAGCAGACTCATCGGCCCGCCTTCCGACTGCCCCATCACCACGGCGCGCGCCGAGCCGGCAGCGTCCAGCACCGCCCGCACGTCGTCCATGCGCTCCTCCAGGTCCGGCACGCCCGCGACGCGGTCGGACATGCCGGTGCCACGTTTGTCGAAGCGGATCAGCCGGGAGAAGCCGGCCAGACGGTCGAAGTAGCGCGCCGTCCCCGGCCACTGCCGGTTCTGCTCCAGATGCGACACCAGGCCCGGCACGAGGATCAAGTCCGGCGGCCCGGCTCCCGTCACCTGGTAGGCGACGCTGAGATCGCCTGAGGCAGCATAGTGGACCTCCGGTCCTGCCGCTACGCCTTCCCCGTTAGACAGCGGTTGCCGCGCTGCCATCCGCAATGCCACCGCATCGGTCCGGGGCCCCAGGCCCGCCAACAATGCCTCCAGCGTGGTCCGCTGCGGTGTCCGGTTTATGCCCCGCTCCAGTGCGCTCACTGCCCGCGCGCTTAGGCCCGCGCGCTCCGCCAGCTCTTCCTGGGTGAGACCGGCCGCCAGGCGCAAGCGGCGCAGTGTAGAACCGAACGGGGACTCAGGGGCCATAGCAACTCCGTGCGGCATCGCCGTTACACCGGGGCGAGGATGGTTAGATCATAGCAACCACAGGCGGTTATGTCAGCTGTCGTGTGGTCTGCGATGTTCCTATGTCTGTCCTTCACCATCGGACGCCGACATACTTTCCTGACCGGCGGCGCGCGCCGCCGGTCAGGAAAGGAATTCCCTATGCTCACCCGAATCCGCTCAGCAGTCGCCAAGAATGGTAAGGGCGCAGAGGCCCTCCGCTGGGTGCAGGACGTTGCCGCTCACCAGAACAGCCGCGACGCCAACCTGCGCGCTGAGGTGTACCGCGAAGTCTTCGGCGACACCAATCGCATTCATTACGTCACCCACCACCCCGATCTCGCGGCCTACGAGCGCTGGCTGGCAGAATCCAGCACGGACACCGAGTTGCAACGTATCTTCGCCAAGGGTCCAGAGGTCATCGTCGACGGCAGCTACCGCGACCTGTTGCTGCGCTCGGCTGATTGAGGCGGGTTGGGTCGGCGTTGTGACGCCAGTGTCGCCGTCACCATGTGGCGCTGGAAGCTTGTCGTGGGAGCACCAGTTCTGGAGGCGTACTCCGGTGCTCAAATAATCGGGTGCTTCAGGTACGCCGAGACCTCCATCAGCCGGTTAGGGTCCCCACACCCCGTTGCCCAAGGGCAACAACACTGCCTGGACGTAGATCGGTAGCAAAAGCCCGACGATGTCCTCGATTGGGATCACCAGGGCAATTTACCGGAGGCACGATCTCCCCCGAATGCAGCGGGGCGAGTCTATCGTCACTCCGCTCATGGCAAGCTGCTCGCTCTCCCAACCAGACGAAGTGTCATGGGTTGCCTGTCTGGGACAAGCGCTACCGCGCCGTGCGCATCGGAGAGGGACTGACGCTGTCACAGGACGGTGAACGTGCGACAGAACGATGCAGGCGTCTGCCGAAAGGACGCTGGCAATGGGTTGGCCCCGGGAGTATGCCTGGCGCGTCGGTACTATGATAGGGTCATGCGGGTATCTCGTAGATCGGCAAGGCCACGTGTTCGCGTGGTGGCATGCCTGAGATCCCGATACGTCTCGGCCGACCCTGACGGAGTGGGGACAGGTAGCCGCGATCACCGAGGCGGAGATGATGGCCGTCTATCTCCATGCCGAGATTACGTCGGCCCGTTTCGGCCCAGCGATCCTGGCTATCCTCGAACACGATCGGTAGGAACGGAGGGCTATCTGGCGCTCGCGAATGCCCTTCGCCCGGACCAGCCCTTCCCGGAACTGATCCTGGTGGCAATAAGCCCGGAGGCGCCGCTCGTCGTGTTGGAGGGCCACGTCCGCCTGACGGCGGCGATGCTCCGCCCAGACCTGGCGCCCGCCGAACTCTCCGTCATCGTCGGCTACTCCGATGCCATAACGCAGTGGAGCTGCTATTAGCGTATTAGCAAGGGAGGCGCCACACGGACGGCGCCTCGAGCTGCGAGCCGGCAAAGGCGAGCTCGCTGCCAGACGGTGTGGTCGGCCCCGTGCCGTCCACACAGTACGGTTCGACGTGGGGCAGCAGCGCGTTAGCTGGTGAACTCCGGTCGCAGCAGGGCGTACATGGCGACGTCTTCAAAGTGGTCGCCTTTGTGCAGGTAGCCACGCAGCACGCCTTCGTAGCGCAGGCCGGCCTTCTCCATCACCCGCGCGGAGCCGACAGTTCGAGCGCACCAGTAAGCGACGAAAAGGTCCTGCAGGTAAAGCTCGGTCGCAACGACCTGGGTCCCTGCGGCGCGGGTCGCCGCTTTCAAGCAGTGCTGCCTGCGCACCGGTCGCTACGACAGCGTCCAGCGGGACGACTACTTTTCGCGACTGAGCGTGCGTACCGTTCCCAGTCTCCTTCACACCGGGTGACGCCGTTTCCCAGTGATCGGATTGCACCTGCTGCTGAAGGATGTCCAACTCGCCCAGGAGCGAGGCGGGAGCGGCGTTGGTCTGGAGCGCCCGCCTGTCGCCGGAGCACGGCGAACTCGTTCTCGGTCATACGTCCTGCTCTCTCGGAGATGTATTGGCCCCTCTTTGTCCGGTAGGATACCGATTGTCGGTGGGAGGGATATTGTCGTGACGCGGGTGGCCTTGCTTGCGGACATCCATGGCAACGCGGTGGCGCTGGAGGCGGTGCTGCGCGACCTGGAGCGCCAACCGATCGACCAGGTGGTCTGCCTCGGCGACGTAGCAGCGACTGGCCCGCAGCCGCAAGCGGTGTTGGCGTCCCTGCGCCGCCTTGGCTGTCCTGTGGTCATGGGCAATGCCGATGTCTGGCTGCTCAATCCAACACCCTCTGGCGGTGACGACGAGACCACCCGGCGCTGGCTGGCGATCGACACATGGTGCCTGGCGCAACTCAGCGAGGAAGATCTGGCCTTCGTGAGGACCTTCCAATCCACCGTGGCGTGCGCCCTCGGCGACGGTCCGACGGTGCTGTGCTTCCACGGGTCGCCACGGAGTAACCACGATGAACTGCGGGCGACCACGCCGGAGGCGGAACTGGCCAACCTGCTCGGGAACACGGACGCGACAGTGCTGGCCGGAGGGCACACGCACGAGCAACTTCTGCGCCGAGTGGGGCGGTCCCTGCTGCTCAACCCGGGCAGTATCGGTCTCCCCTTCGAGCGTCGAATCGTGGGGCCAAACGAAGCGGGGCGAACGCCGCCATGGAGCGAGTACGCCGTAATCGCCGCCGAAGAGGGTCGCCTGGAGGTGAGCTTCCGGCGCGTGCCGCTGGACGTTGACGCAGTGATCGCCGCCGCGCTGCACAGCGGGATGCCCGAGGCCGAATGGTGGGCCGACGGATGGCGAGCCGGGGCCCGGCAGAGTTTGGGTGCCGCTCGGTTCAAGGAAGGCAGGCAATGACGGTCCAAGACGATCGCCCGAACGGGCAAACGGATGAGGTGCAAGCCGTCAGGGACGGCTACCGGACGGCCGAGAGCTTGAATGCTCGAAGCCAGATTTATCGCTACAACGAGGATCCATACCCCTGGCAACGCCGGGTCTTCGATCATCTGGCGCTGCCGGCGGAGTGTCAGCTTCTGGAGGTGGGCTGCGGCCCGGGCAAGCTCTGGCTGGAAAACGCCGACCGCATCCCGCCCGGCTGGTCCGTCACGCTGACCGACCTCTCTCCCGGCATGCTCCAGGAGGCACGCCGCACCCTGGCTGGCGTCATGCCGCATGTCTCCTACGCAGTAGCGGACGCGCGCTTCCTCCCGTTTCCGGTCGCCAGCTTCGACGCGGTGATCGCCAATCACATGGTCTACCACGTCCCCAACAAGCCGGCGCTGTTCGCGCAGGTGCGGCGCGTCCTGCGTCCGGGCGGCCGCTTCTGGGCCGCGACCAACGGCGAAGGCGGTGATGAGCTCTCGGCACTCCTGCGCCGGGTCGATGCCGACATGGCAGCTGCCGTTCAGACGCAAGCGGGCAGCGAAATGGCGACGACACATCCAAAGACGTTCACGTTGGAAAACGGCGAGGAGCAGCTCACGCCCTGGTTTCGTCAGGTTACGATGCATCGATATCTGCGCTCCACTGCTGTGCCGGAGGTTGAGCCAGTGGTGGCCTACGTCCTGTCCGGGCGGTTCTATCGCCGGTACCTTGTAGGCGAGAGGCTCGAGGCATTTCGGAGGCTCCTGGCGGAAGAAATCGCAACCAAGAGCGTCTTTCACATGAACTGATCGACGGGCATCTTCGAAGCGGTCCGAGACGAGCGCCAGCCATGACTAGACTCATCGGGCAGCGGCTGGTGTTGCGCGAACTTGACGTGGCGGACTGGCCGGCGGTGCATGCCTACAGCGCCCGGCCGGAGGTTGCACGCTACCAGACCTGGGGTCCGAACACGCCAGCGGAGTCGCGTGCCTTCGTGGAGCAAGTGCTTGCCGCAGCGCAGGCAGCACCGCGGAGGGAGTATCAACTGGCGATCACCATAGCAGACGGCGGTCGCCTCATCGGCACAGGCGCGCTCTGGGTTCGGAACGTGGAGCACGGTCAGGGTGAGCTCGGCTACTTCCTCCATCCGGATCACTGGGGCCGGGGCTACGCGACGGAAGCGGCGCGGCTGCTACTCGGATTCGGCTTTGCCGAGCTCCGGCTGCACCGCGTCTTCGCCACCTGCAACCCGCACAATGTGGTGTCTGCCCGGGTGCTGGAGAAGATCGGGATGACCTTCGAGGGTCGGCTGCGCGAGACCCTGCGCCTACGGGCCGGCTGGCGCGACTCCGCCGTTTATGGCGTCCTCGCCCAAGAATGTTACTGCTGGCGAACCTCCTCTCGTCCGCCGGTCACCCTACGCTGAAGACGTGTGATGCGCATTAGCCGAGGGGGTCGAAGCAGGCG
>DAIMXP010000106.1:0-22497 GCA_036734945.1 Chloroflexota bacterium | reverse complement strand
ACACCAGGTACGACGCATCAACTATGCCAGGTTTTAGGATAGGCTCTTAGGCCTGCGCGGCACACTTGACTGACATGCCTAACCGCTCAGCGAATTTGACGGGTACCGCATTTCCTATCTGTGCAGCAATATGAAAGAAGCTCCCGAAGAACTGATAGTCGTCTTGGAAGGTCTGTAATGCAGCAGCCTCACGCAAGGAGATTCCACGGTCCTGAACAGGATGGGTAAACCGTCCGCAATAGACGTCCGTACAACGACAGGTCAGCGTCGGTGCAGGCTTATTCCACGCCATGCGGCCGAAAACATCCTTATGCACGGTCGGATTATCTCGGTGGCACTTCAAGAGGATGGAGGTGTCTTGAATATCTTGTCTGCTCCCCCCGTTCTTGGGTACCGCACCCACGATGACTTTGTGATGGGGTGGAAGCTTGCGCGCTTCGTGGTTGTGATATTCGGAGGAGCTCTCCCCGTCATTGAGCGAGGGATAGTTCTTCAGGTAATGCTCGACCGTCGCCGGTTCTTCGTTGCTTCGCTCCGGCAGCTTGACTGGTCCGTGCCGTGACGCCAGGAGGATGAACCGCTTGCGCACTTGCGGTACGCCGTAGTCGGCGGCGTCGAGGAAGCCTGCGGCCGGATCGACAAAGCCACACTGCGCAAGAGTCTGGGCGAACTGGTCGTAAATCTCGCGTCCGAACGCAGTGTTCAGACCAGGCACATTCTCAACGAGGATGAAGTCAGGAGGACGCTTGCTGACCAGGGCGGCGAACGTGAGCAGCAACTCCTTGCGTTCGTCCTGGCCTTTCATCTGGTTCAGCGTTGAGAACGGCTGGCAGGGCGTGCAGGCGGCGTATAGCACCGTATCACCCGGCACAATACCCAGTTCAGTTCGCAGGTCATCGATATCAACCGTCTTGATATCCTGGCAGACAAACTTGCTCGGCTTATTGTTATACTCGTAGGTCTTCTGCAGTCGCTGGTCAGCGTCAACCCCTGCCAGCACTTTGATATCGGCATCAAGCAACCCGCGCGTCAGCCCCCCAGCCCCGCAAAAAAAGTCGATAGCCTTAATCACGCCGACTCCATAGCGTTCTCTTCGTGGCCAGGATACCCCGAGGGCAGCGAATCCTTCCCCTCACTAGACAAGTGATTGATCATGGCCTTGAGCGGTCACTTGCCGCCGCAGCGGGCCAATCTATCTCACCCGGTTCCACCCCAAGCGCCTCCGCTATCGCTCGCATTGTATGGGTATAGGGCCGCACCTCGCCCGCCTCAATCCGAATTATCGTGTAACGCGAGATGCCAGCTTTCTCAGCAAGCTCTCGCTGATTAAGGAACCGAACGTTCCGAATGTCCGCCAGCTTCGGCATCCAAACCACCTACCTGCACTGTACCTGCCACTTACTATTGACAGTATACATCCCTTCTTTGTAGCGCCGCCGCGGGCCATAGGCCCACGTGAGACCTACCACTTCTTGATCGCCTCCCGCACCCCTAGCAACCCAGCCTCCTGAAAAGGCCGGATGTTCACCTTCACGCCATCGTCAATATCCGGATTGTACGGTCCCGGCCGCCCGCTCTCCTCCTCGCCCTTCCAGCGGCAGCGGATGCGGTACTTCAACTCGTCGCCGCGCTCGATCTGCTGCAGCCGCTCCCGAAACTCCTCCACATCCTCGATCTGCGCCTGCAACCGGCTGACCTCGACAGTCGCCCGGCGTTCGCGGGCACGCTCCAGATCCGCCCGCAGCACACCGATCAGCGCGCCGGCGTAGTCCACACGCAACCGCTCCAGCGTGCCGCCTCCGTTTAGCCTTGGACCGGCCGAGGCGCCTGGCTGGCCCCAAGGCTTGTAGTAGAAGCGCCGGAGTGGTCAGTGCCGGGCGGGGCGAGGAAACGGAAGACACGTCGCCGTTTATGTACAGGCCCCAGTTGTGCTCAAAGCGTCCGCCTGGCATACGTCTTCAGCTACTCAATCAGACCGTGGTCCTCGTTTGCTCGGCCCCGTTCGCTTTGCAGTTCCGGCAGTTCTTCTTCGCGACGGAGTTCTGCGACTCACCGTTGTCGCACGATCTCGCCCCCGCGCCGCTGCCGACAGGAACGCTTGTAGATCCGCAGGTTCGATGCGCCAAAGACGCCCCAATTTCAAGCCGCGCAGCTGGCCAGAGCGGAGCCAATCCAGGATAGTCCGTTCCTGCACCTGAAGTCGCTTCGCCACTTGCTCAGGCGTGAGCATTACTGGGTCAGTCACGCAGCTACTCCTCTCGCAATAGTTTGGTATGTAAATCTACATTTAAAACATGATTATACAGGCTTTCACTGCTGTAAACATACTCTCGCGCATGGTATGGTAGTATCATTGGTCGGTTTAGTAAGGAGTCAGTGATGGCAGATCGTCGAGCGGGCAGGCATCAGGGACCATACGTCCCTAGCGAAAGGGGCGGTGGTCTTCAGCCACGAGCGCGAAATCAGGATGGTTCGTGGCGCAGAAAGCGAAGTGACGCGGGCAAGGCGCGTCGCCCAAGGAAGTCTCCTCTTGCGAAGCCGTTGGCCCACTTCGCGTAGCTCTGCCAGCCGGTTCTATTGGGCGCGTAGTCGATCGCACGCTCCGTTACCACAGAACTTGGGTAGAAGGCTGCACGTAGGCGTGTGTCAAGCGCGCGTGTTCGTTTGGCGCCTGCCCGCTCCAGGCTAGAACACCGGCCCACTAATCATGCCGCCCGCTCGTCGTCGGTCGGTTGGGACTGACGGATCACAACGTGGAGGTTATGCACTGCGGCCGTGCGGCGCAGATCGAAGAGGTTCTTGCGCAGGCCGACGTAGCGAGCATCGCGTCCTTGTCGGTGGCCGATGTGAGCAAGGCTGTGCTCGATGACGACGCGCTCGCGCAGCTTGGCGTTGCAGGTGAGGCTCGCGTGCTGGAGGCACTCGTGGCCACGCGCAGCACGTCCACATACAGGTCGATGCGGTCGAGCAGCGGACCGGAGAGGCGGGCCTGATCGCGGCCGATCATCGGCGGCGTGCAGGTACGTTCGAACGCCGGATCTCCAGCGAAGCCGCACGGGCAGGGGTTCATCGCACCCACCACGCAGGATGCCGGACAGACAACGCGCCAGCAATATCCTGCCGGTGCCGGGCGGCCCCGTCATAATCACGTTATACAAGCAACAGCCCACTGAGGCACGCCACAGTACTCGGCATTGCGAACTCCCGATGGGTTGCCTGGCCAGGTTCTTCGCAAGAGATCAGCCTAAGAGGCTGGTATCCGAATAAGCAAGCCCCATAAAGTCGTTCTCTGTTCCCTTGTTAATATTCCTGGGAAGTACTCTTGGTCGGCATCCACCTACTGTGACCGACCGCTTGCGTCTCTCATGGCTTATGCTGTCGGTCAAGTGGCTGCGGTCCCTCAGAGAAGGCCCCTGTCCGGAACTGCCGGGCAATGGGGTCGGCGGCGGGCGGTGAAAACCTTAGCTGTTTTCGTCGGAACGGAATTCTGAGCCGACGTGGCTGCCACACAGGCTGCTCGATCCTCTGCAACAGCTTTCTGCACTCTGTGGCGAGCGCCTCAATCTCCGCAGAGACGCCGCGCGGATCGGCTGCGGTGCGAGCAGGCGATGGTCCTGCGATTTGCCCGGCCATCTCGGCGTTGAAGAAGTAGCTAACGTATGCGAACTTCGCACGGTAAAATGCATCCCGAATATCATCGGTGTCTTCCTCCAGCACGATCGCGGCCTCCGACTTGATAGCATCGGCCAGTGATTGATCGAACAGCGTTCGCAGCGCCGGGTCCTGCGTCTTTGGCGTGCCAGATGGTGCTGTCATCATCGCTTGCCGATTACTGATGTCTTGCCAGGTGGCTGCGACACTGAGCATGGCATGGCAAGCGGCACGAACACGCCGACTCTTGGCGTCACGCAGCGTCCGAAGATCGTTCCGGGCGTCGCGGCGGTCTTGCCTGCTCTGGGCCAGAAGGACACCAAGGGTAGATAAGACTGCCGCAACGAATCCAGTCAGTAGCGCCTGTGTGATATTGGGCATGACGCCAGGATAACGCAGCTTGCCTTGGAGTGCTATAAATCCATACCTGGGGTCGGACGCCCAGATTTGCCGCCAGTGCGGCATTGCCGGCCCGCCGTTGCCTCTGGTGGGGCCGGTGCGGGTACCCCCGCATACGCAGCTTCGCGGGCCGCTCGTTCTGCGCCGCACTTCCGCTGCGGAGCGGCGGAGCCTACAATGCCTACTGTCGTTTCCCGACCAACGCCGTACCTCGACTGGAACAGAGGAACCGTGCTGCCGCTTACGGACTTCTTCGTCAGCTACACCGGCGCCGACCGTCAATGGGCGGAGTGGATCGCCTGGCAGATCGAGGCGGCGGGCTACAGCACCATCCTGCAAGCCTGGGACTTCCGGCCGGGCTCCAACTTCGTGCTGGACATGCGGCGCGGCAGCGAGAGCGAGCGCACCATCGCCGTCCTCTCCCCCGCCTACCAGCAGGCGCCGTATGCCCAACTTGAATTGAGCGTCGCCATCGCGAAGGACCCAACCGGGAAGCATGGCGCCCTCCTGCCGGTGCGCGTCGTCGACTTCCAGCCGGAAGCCTTCTTGCTCCCCCACACATACATCGACTTGGTCGGGCTGGACGCCGAGGCGGCGCGGCGTTCGCTGCTGGCGGGAGTGCGGCGGGAGCGGGCCAAGCCCGTGGCCGAGCCCCCCTTCCCTGGCGGGGTGGCTCACCAGGAGCCCCTCTTCCCGGGTGGAGGGACCGACACGCCGACCACTCCCGCCCTCCCGTCAGGTTCCCTTCCCGAGCCGGGTCCCTTGCCGCCGGGCTCCAGTATGCCGCTGGAGCGCAACCGCCTGTTCGTCGGGCGGGAGGGCGATCTGCTGGCGCTGGCGAAGACCCTACTGGTAGGGCAGGCGGCGGCGATCGGCGAGGTGCCGACAGCGGCGGCGAGCGGGCTGGGTGGTTTGGGCAAGAGTCAACTCGCCTGCGAGTTCGCTTACCGCTACGGCCGCCTCTTCGCCGGCGGCGTCTTCTGGCTGGGCTGCAGCGACCCCGCCGCCGTCCCCGCCGAGGTTGCCGCCTTGGGCGGACCGCTGTACCTGGCGCTCGGGACCGATTTCGCCGGCAAGACGGTGGCGGAGCAGGCCGAGCTGGTCCGGCGGGAATGGGAGCGAGCGACGCCGCGCCTGCTGGTGTTCGACAACTGCGAGGACGAGGAGGTGCTGCGCAAGTGGCGACCGCGCTCTGGGGGTTGCCGGGTGCTGGTGACCGCCCATCGCCCGGACTGGGACCCGCTCCTGGGAGTTCAGCCCCTGCACCTGGGCGTGCTCAACCGGCAAGAGAGCGTCGCCCTGCTGCGCAAGCACCGCCCGGACCTACTCGCCGACGACGCCGACCTGGACGCCATCGCCGAAGAACTGGGCGACCTGCCGTTAGCGCTGCACCTGGCGGGCAGCTTCTTGTGGCGCTACCAGCACGGCGTCGCCCCGGCGCGGTACCTCGGGCAGCTACAGCGGCCGGGCCTGCTCGACCATCGCTCGCTCGTCGCTGGGGGCCTCTCGCCGACGGCCCACGTCCAGCACGTCGGCCGCACCTTCGCTCTCAGCTACGAGCGGCTGCTGCCGGAGGACGTGACGGACGCGCTGGCGCTCCGACTCCTGGCCCGCGCCGCCTACTTCGCCGCCGGGGAGCCGATCCCGCGCAAGCTGCTGGCAGCGACACTGGGCGAGGCCGCCGGCGACGACGAGGCGCTCCTCTCGGTGGAGGATGCGCTGCTGCGCCTGGTGGAACTGGGGCTCCTGGAGGAACAAGCGGCGGGGGCGTTGCAACTGCACCGGCTGCTGGCGGCGTTCGTGCGGCAAGTAGCGCCGGATGCTACCGCCCAGGAGGCGGTGGAGCAGGCGCTGCTGGAGGAAGCCGGGCGTCGGAATGCGCAGGGCTACGCCGCACTCCTGCTGCCGTTGCAACGGCACCTGCGCGCCGTGACCGACGCTGCGAGATCGCGGGAGGACAACCGCGCGGCTGCCTTGTGCAGCGTGCTCGGCCATCACCTCTATCTAGGCGCCGACTATGCCGGCGCTTGGCCCTACTACGAGCGCGCCTTGGCGATCCGGGAGACGGTGCTGGGTCCCGCCCATCCAGACACCGCCGCCAGCCTCAATAACCTGGGCTCCCTGCTGCAGGACCAGGGCGACTACACCGGTGCCCGGCCCTACCTGGAGCGCGCGCTGGCGATCCGGGAGAAGGCGCTGGGTCCCGACCACCCCGACACCGCCGCCAGCCTCAATAACCTGGGCTCCCTGCTGTACGCCCAGGGTGACTACACCGGTGCCCGGCCCTACCTGGAGCGCGCGCTGGCGATCCGGGAGAAGGCGCTGGGTCCTGACCATCCCAACACCGCCGCCAGCCTCAACAACCTGGCCACGCTGCTCCAGGCCCAGGGCGACTACGCCGAAGCCCGGCCCTACCACGAGCGCGCCCTCCAAATCGATACAGCAGCCTATGGCACTGACCATCCAGAGGTAGCAACCGACCTCAACAATCTGGCCGGGCTGCTGTACGCCCAAGGCGACTACGACGGCGCTCGGCCCCGCTACGAGCGTGCGCTGGCGATCCGGGAGCAGGCGCTGGGGCCCGATCATCCAGCCACTGCCAGCAGCCTCGATAACTTGGCCAGGCTGCTGTTCGACCGGGGCGACTACGACGGCGCTCGGCCCCGCTACGAGCGTGCGCTGGCGATCCGGGAGAAGGCGCTGGGTCCCGACCACCCCGACACCGCCGCCAGCCTCAATAACCTGGGCTCCCTGCTGTACGCCCAGGGTGACTACACCGGTGCCCGGCCCTACCTGGAGCGCGCGCTGGCGATCCGGGAGAAGGCGCTGGGTCCTGACCATCCCAACACTGCCGCCAGCCTCAACAACCTGGCCACGCTGCTCCAGGCCCAGGGCGACTACACCGGCGCCCGGCCCCGCTACGAGCGCGCGCTGGCGATCCGGGAGAAGGCGCTGGGTCCCGACCATCCAGACACCGCTAGCAGCATCGGCAACCTGGGCTTCCTGCTGCAACTCCAGGGAGACTACGCAGCAGCACGGCCCTACCTGGAGCGCGCCCTGGCGGCCCGACAGAAGCTCGGCGACCGCTACCAGGAGGGAGTTCTTTTCTTCATCCTGGGCAAGATGGCAGCGCAACAGGACCGGCTCGCCGAAGGGGTGCGGTTAGTGGCACTCTGTGTCCTGATCGACCGGAGCATCGATCACCCCGACACTGCCAATGACCAACAGGCGCTTGAGCAGATAATGGCGCCGCTCGGATATACCCAACAGCAAGTGGACGCGCTGCTTGAGGACGTCGGGCACGCATACGCTGCGGACCGCGGCTGGGGACTGCTCACGGCGGCGTTTAGCGACCGCTGAACGGCGCCTCGGACGGCTGCTCACCCGGATTACCCACGCGACTTACTGGTGCATCTACGATCTTCGGTCCACGTAGCCAACGCACGCCTGGCGACTAAAGTCGCGGCTATACCAGGCGAAGTCCGCCTGCGCGGACTCGTTCCCAGCCCGCGAAGGCGGGCTTCGCTCCCAGTAGGCGCGACTTCAGTCGCCGGCCCCTACTCTCGTATGGCCATCACCACTTCTTGATCACCTCCCGCACCCCCAGCAGCCCAGCCTCCTGAAAAGGCCGGATGTTCACCTTCACGCCGTCGTCAATGTCTGGATTGTACGGCCCCGGCCGGCCGGTCTCTTCCTCGCCCTTCCACCGGCAGCGGATACGGTACTTCAACTCGTCGCCGCGTTCGATCTTCTGCAGCCGCTCCCGGAACTCCTCGACATCCTCGATCTGCGCCTGCAACCGGCTGACCTCGACCGCCGCCCGGCGCTCGCGGGCGCGCTCCAGGTCTGCCCGCAGCGTACCAATCAACGCGCCGGCGTAGTCCGTGCGCAGCCGCTCCAGCGTGGCACGGCTGAGCTTGTGATAGAGGACGAACGCCTCGAAGGTGCGCTCCGGCGAGACCAGATGCCAGGCGATAGGCCGCTGCTTGAACTGCTGCACGTGCCGCTTGAAGAAGTCGCGCCGCAGCCAGTCGCCCAGGTCGCGGCCCACCCACTGCCGGAACTCCGTCTCCGACTGCGCAGCGCCTTGCTCGCCAAACTCCGTCTCCAACCGGCGTTGCAGCAGCTGCTCCGCAGTCGGCTGCTCGCCGCAGGCGACGAGCGGGATGATGCCGTCGTCGTCCACCAACTCTGCCGGCAGGAGCGGCCCGTGCTCCTGCTCGTAGGCATCCTGCTCCGGCCAGCGATAGCCAAGCAGGCGCAGTACGCTGACCGAAGCATAATCCTCCAACTGCCGCTTCAGTTCGGGTGGCGAGACCAGCCCTTCCTGCTCCCGCATCTCTTCCAGCAACCGGTAGACGGAGATGGGATGGACGCGCAGCTTCTGGGACAACTCTTCCAGGAAGGTTTCGGTGGGGATCGGCAGGTAGCCGCCGGGCACGATTTCCGCCCCGTCTTCATCCTTCGGCGCCGCCGCCTCCTCCGGCACCTTCGCGCCGGGGCCAGCGCGATAGAGCGCGCGCAGGCGGTCCTTCAGCCGGGCCAGGTCACTTGCAGACGGCGTTTGACGATGCTGTGCCGCAACGTAGTTGTACAGCGCCTCGGGGATTTCGACGTCGGCTGGGGCTTCTGGAAGCACGTCGTATTCGGCGATGAGCGGGTGCCAACCGGCAGGAGTGCCGGTTTCATCCAGAACGGATTGCAGGTCGCCCTCATCTAGTTCATACGCATCGAAGACGAGGCGTTCGTTCAGTCCTTCGAAGGTGTGCAGCGAGGCCACAATCCACTCGTCGCGCGATGCTCCCCAGCCCAGGCTGACCTGTCGTTCGCTTCCGTCATGTGCCTCCCGCCGAGTCTTCGTGAAACATGCGGAATGCGTTGACGGGGTGCGGTCGCTCTCCAGCGTTACGCCCGCAAAACTGCGCTCCGTTGGATCGTGGCTAATCAGACTCTGCTTCAATGCAATGCATGCGCTGGCGACGACTTTCACAGTAGCAGGTACTACCCGGGGAAGCACCAGCCTGCAGAAGTATGCCTCGCTGATTTGCATCTTTGGTAAAATGCTACGGAGTAAGTAGGAGGAGAATCGGCAATTCAGAACCGCAGCCAACTCACTACGACTGCCATCAGCATGGGGGAATACACCCGAAGAGGAATTTACGGCAAAGATACTTCCTCCGTGCAGAAGGCGAACACCGACTGATCCTTGGGCGAGACCCGTGTAGGTAAGGCCGGGGAGAAAATATCGACTCTCAGCTCTAACGGCCGATCCCGCGTAAGTCCTGATCGCAGCCCCGCGCTCACTCCAGTCTACTGACCAGTGGCGCAGCCCGTCCCACTTCATGTAACCGCCCCCCTTTTCGTAGGGAACCCATCTGTCCAAACCGCTGCATTCCCAATAGCCGCGCGTGAACCGCTCATTGTCACCAGTTGACAGTCCGGCTACCACGGACGCTACATCTGCCACCATTTTTCTTCCCGCCAGGATCTGAAAGACCTTATCGGGGAGCCAGTATGCCAGGGGACTATCCTGAATTGTAAGAAAGGCGTTTTGTTTAGGCATCGAAAGCACATTTGCCAGCAGCCCCTCTGCCGACTGCTGAAGCATCCACTGCTTCTCTTGAACGGATTTCGGAGAAAGGACTCTCGCAGCGGTTAGACGATGACTCGGAGTAGGCGCGCTTACACGCAGAACGAAGAGAACTACACTGACCACCTCACCACTGATCTCTTCGAATGCACGAGTGCCGAGATGGGCGAGGACCGTGACAGTCATAGCTTCTAGACAGTGATGTCTCAATCGCGAAAACGAACTTAGAAACATCCAGGACTGTTGAGTGACCATCCCGACGAAGCCATTTCGACGAGAAAAGTCCTCGCAGCGCACAATAAAAGCAGCATATAGATCGGCCTTGGCATCCCCATACTCTCCTTGAAGGAATTGACTCAAGGCAGGCTTCAGATTTCTGCTCCCTGCGTACGGTGGGTTCGCCACCACCACGTCGTACTTTCGGCCCAGCGCTTCGACCAGGCTGATGCCTTTGGCTGCTTCTTCACCGAAGAGACGCCGGCCCAGGTCCTCGCTCTGGGCTTCTCGCTCGAACTCCTCGCGCAGGCCGTGCAGGAGGTTGGCTTTCCAGGTTTGCAGGTCCTGATCGGCTGCGTCGCTGAGGACCGGCTGGAGGCGGCGGCGCTGCAGTTCCTCGTCCACCGCTCGCTCCGGGTGCAGCAGGGAGCCGAACTCGCGGACGTGCTGCAGGCCGCGCCAGATGCTGCGGATCAACGCTTCCGCGTCCTTGTCGTTGCGGTAACGGGCCAGGAAGGCGGCCGGCGGCTCCGGCGGCAGGATGGCGTCGGCAGGGATCAGGTTGAGCGTGCGCGGGCGGAAGCCGGGGCCGGCCAGCGCGCAGCCCTTCAGATACAGCCCCAGGGCGGCGATCTGGATGGCGCGCAGGTCGATGTCGATGCCGTGCAGGTTGCGCTCGACGATCAGGTTGGCGACCTCTGCCGCCGCTTCGATCCCCTCTTCCCGGTACATGTCTGCCAGCAGGTCGAAGGCCCGCACCAGGAAATGGCCGCTGCCGCAAGCCGGGTCGAGCAGCGTGATATCGCGCAGGCGGCGCGGTTCGCGCACCTGGCGCGGCTCGCCCTCCGGCGGTCGCACGTAATAGGGCCAGTGTGCGGGCAGCCTGCTCTCCGGGTGCAGTTCCAGCCAGAGCGCGCCGAGCGTGTTCTGGAGCAGGTAGTCCACCATGTAGCGCTCGGTGTAGAGGCAGGTCGCGGCGGCAATCTCCTCCGGTCGCTCCAACTTCTTGCCTTTGCTCAACCTGGCGTAGACTGCGTCCTTCTCGGCGCTGTTGTAGTACTGGTAGACCCAGCCCAGGAGCTCGTCGGCGGCATAGGTTTCCGCCGGCACCTCCGGCGCGTTGAGCGCCGCGACGACGCTCAGCACGGTTGCCGTCCGGGGGAAGAGCGCCGCGTACTCGGCGTCGGGATCAAACAGCACGCCTACCTGCTGGGAGACCGCCAGGCAGGCTCGCCGGATGGTTGTCCGCCAGAGGTCACGCACGCTCGCGCCGCCGCCGGCGCGCCGTTGCTGCCAGTAGAGCGAGGAAGCGCCGCGCGCCGGGTCCGCGCGGATGGCGGTCTCCGGCTGCCCGTCCACCAGCAACAGGCTCCGCTCCTCCATGCAGCGCAGACCGACCATGCGGTTGAGAAAGGTGAAAGCGGAGTCGCGCAGGAAGCGCGTCAGCGCCTCCGCCAGCGTGCTGCCATCGGCCATCCCACTGGCGACAGCCGCCAGCGCGACCTCCCGCACGCGGGCGTCGGGGGGACTGAGGGGACGATCAGCGGGGACAGGTAACACTGCATTCTTGCTGATGCCCAACGCCGCGAGCTGCTTGGCGTAGTCGTCTTCCAACTCCGCCCGCAAGGCGAGCACCTTGCTCTTAATGGCGGCCCGCACCGGCGGCGCGATGCCCCAGGTTGCTCCGGGAGTCGGCGGCATTCGGACTTTCCTCTCTTATCCCTACTTTTGAGTAAGGCTTATAGGGTAAGGCCGCGATTGCGGTCTGCGACGATACAGTTTAGATTAGCCCGAGCAGGGCCGCGACTGCGGTCTGCGGCCAAGCGACAGGGGCGACTGCGGTCGCTTGGTAAGGGAATGACGGCCGCCGATGGCGAGCCTGTCGCAAACGACAGACGGCTATGAAGCGACCGCAGTCGCCCCCGTCGCTTGGCCGCCGATCGCAATCGCGGCCCTGCTCCCCTCTCGCCGTCACTTCCTCACGCAGCCGTCCTCCCCCTCTGAAGCGACCGCAGTCGCCCCCCGTCGCTTGGCCGCAGACCGCAGTTGCGGCCCTGCTCCATCCCTCACAGCACCTGCACCGTGTTCCCCTGCCGGCACAGCTCCATCAGCCGCTCCTTCTCCTTATCAAAGACGGTAGCGACCTCCTCCGGCGTGGTGAAGCGCTGGTGAGCGAATGCGTCCGCCGGACGCCAGCCGACGATACGAGGCGGGCGCGATTTTCCGTCATCTTGCTCCCTGGTGAGTAGGGCGATGATCGCCGCCTGCGCCTCCCTAACCTGGTTATCCAGCGCTGCCAGGGCGGCGCGCATGTGACCGATGCTGTAGTCGGCGTTGGCGGTCAGCAGGTCCTGCTCGCCCCACTGTGCCGGCAAGGAGACCTCCGCCAGTGGCTTGCCCTGGGAGAGGTAGGCGGTGCGAATGGTCGTGCGGTCCATCAGCTTGAGCGCCGCATACTCCGGCGACTGCTCGATAACGGCGCGGGCAGCCGCGACACGGCGGTGCAGTTCTTCCCGCAGTGGTTGGTAGGTGGCCCGGAAACTATCCAGCACTTTCAGCCGGTATGTCTTGTAAGCGCCGTCCCAGTCGTCGAGGACGCGGCGTTGCTGGCGGATCGCCGCCGTTTGCTCGGCAGCGTCCCGCAGTTGCTCGCCCCCCTGCGCATCGCTGTCCAGGCCGGCCGCCAACGCCGCCTGCAACAACTGCTGCGAACGCCGGTACTGGGCAAAGCCGCCGAGCCGGCCAAACTCCTCCAGACGCTGCAGGGCGGCCGTGCCCTGACGCAGGACCGCGCCGTGCGCCAGGAAAGCGCGAATCTGTTTGGTGCGCGACCCGGGGGCCGCCAGTTCGGCGGCGACGGCAGCGAGACCGTCGTAGGCCGGACCGAACGGCAGGTCAATGTCCTTCGCGCGTTGCAACACGGCCAGGTGGTCCTTCAGGTCGCCCAGCACCTTCAGCGCCGCCTCGCGCAGGGCCACTTCGCTGCCCTCCTCCGGTGGCCGGCCCAGGTCGCTGAACAGGCGGCGCGCCGCACTCACTTCCTCCGGCGTCAGGGGATCCTCTTCCACGTTGAAGCGCGTCGTGCGGAAGACGGCGGTGCCGAAGAGCGCTCGCGCCAACGCCGCGCGGGGATCGTCAAACAGCTTGCCGGCGCGGTCGGTCGCCAACAGCTTGCCGTCCAGGAACAGGGCGGCAGCGACGTAGCGCAACAGGTCAGCGGGCCAGCCATAGGGCGGCTGCCGGAAATGCTCCACGATGTCCGCGCCGCTGGTGCGCGTGCTGGCCCGCAGATAGAGGGACAGTTCTTCCGCCAGCACGTTCGTGCCATAGACGTGCCCCTGGTCATCGAACAGTCCGAGCGCCGCATCCAGCGCGGCGCGGTCTCGCGTCGGCGCCGTTAAGAGCCGCTCCACATTTCCAGCATTGAAAGGACGGTCGCCATCGCTGAAGCGGTCGTACTGCAAGGCAATACGGTCGCGCAGCGCCTCTTCCACTCTGGACTTCAGGGTCGGAGCGGCCTGACCGCGCCGTCCGCCCCCGGTCGCCGCTGCCGCCTCAGCCGGCAGCGTCTGCCCGGCCCAGTAGAGCGTGCCGCCGTTGAAGGCACGGCTCGCCTCCGCCGTACAGGCAACGCGCAGCTCATCGCTTTCCAGGCGTAACTTCTCCGCTTCCAGCCGCGTGCGTTGTGTCGCCACGCGGGAGAACTCCTCGTCGCGCTCCAGCCGCTCGATCGCCAGAGCGCGCCGTAGCCGCTGCGCCAACCTGTCATCCACCGGCAAAACCCAGGAGACGAGCGGTTCCTCCAGGTTGTGTGCGCTCTGCTCCAGAATGCGCTGCGCCGCGTCGGCCCCCGCCAGCGCCACGCGCAGTTGCACCGGCGCCAGCTCGTTTTTCAACGGCGTGTCGTTGAGGAAGACGCCATACTCGAAGGAGGTGGAACTGTTGCCGGCGGTGAGCCGTCCCGGCAGGAGGCTGAGCAGTTGCTTGCTGTATAATGCAGTGATCTCGTCGCGCACCTCCTTCTGGCGGAGGTCCTCGCCCAGGCGCAGGACGATCTTTTCGACCGTCACTTCGTCCTGACTGAGGAAACGCCACTGGCCGGTTGCCACATCCTGGCGGACGAAGCTGCGTGCCGCCAGCGCCTCCAGGGTGCTGGCCACGTCGACTTCCATCTGGAGCACGTCTTGATCGAGCCGGCCGATGAGCAGGCGCGCCAGGTTCTGCCGCGTGCGCGGTATCCGGCTGCTCTGCTGGATCAGCCAGAGCGCCTTGAGGACGCGGGATGGCACGACCGGCGTGCCGTGTACGTCGCGGTCGGCCGTGCCCAGGTAATAGAGGCCCTCGCTGCCCAGGTATTGCTCCTCGGCAAACTCGTTGTCGCGGTTGGCGGAGTCGAACAGTTGATCCCAACTGACGACCACGCCCAGCTCTGCCGGCGCAAGCTGGCGCGTGGCGTCGAAGACGACCTTGATCATGGAACGAGCGCCGGAGCTGACGCGCACGCTGCGCATATTGCCGAAGATGTCGGCCGCCGCCTGAATCTGGTAGGGCAGGAAGGGATAATCGGTGACGAAGCGCTCGCGGTCGGCCGGCGGATAGTTGGCCCCCAGCTCGATGCCCGGCGGCTCGGCGATATCGGCCAGCGTCGGCCGGCAGCGGGTCCAGAGCGCTTCCAGCGCCGGTCGCGCGCTCGGCTTCTTGCGCAAGACGCGGTCTTCGATGACCCGGCCCACCTCGCTGGACTCCAGATGGACGTTGACCCGGAAGCGCGCCGTCAGGCGTTCCAGCATGCGTTGCGCCGAGCCGTCATCCTGAAAGGGCGCGTTGGAGACGACAGCGGAAAGCTTTTCCTGGGAAGTGGCCAGCACCCAGACCCGGCCGCGCGCCTTGTTCTCCAGCGTCTCCACGAAGGCGCGCACCTGCTCGATGCGCTTGATGTTCCCGGCCGCCCAGCCGCCCACTTCATCCGCCACGAAGAGCAGCCGCAACGGCGCAGCGCCGGCGGTCCGCTGGCGGCGGTCCAACCAGTGGAGCAACTGGTCCACCGCGCCGTCGATGGTCAGGTTATTGAAGGTGTTGAGCGCCAGTTCCAGACTCTGATGGGCGAGGTCCGGCGTGCTGTAGCGACGAGGCAGCAATTCCGCCAGGCACTCCGCCAGGAGACTGCTGGAGAGCATCAGGTGCTTCTCCTCGGCCCAGGGCGTCTGCGCCTTCTGTTGATAGAGGGCCAGGAAGGCAGCGTAGAGGCCGGCCTCCTCCAGTTCCAGCTCACGTTCCGCAAACGGTATGACGTTGGAGAGTTGGAGCGAACTGTAGAGGGCGCGCAGGAACGTCAGGCCCACGTTCTGCTCTGCGCCGGGGGTATGCAGCGTGGTGATGTCGAAAGCGACCAGATGGCAGGCCAGCCGGTACGTTGCCGCCTCCCGGAGCAGTTCGGCGACGCGGTCGTCGCCGGCGTTACCCGAATGCAGCAACTGGCGGAAGAGGTCGCGCGCCGTGGCGTCGCCGACCGGCGTGTTGGCCAGCACGTGGCCGGCCAGCTTGGCGAAATGCGACTTGCCGGAGCCGAAGAAGCCGGACAGCCAGATGCAGTTGCCTTTCGCTTCGGCGGCCGCCGGTCGCGCCGACTGCACCAGCGACTCCAGCGCGTCGGCGAAATGGCGGGCCAGCCGGTCCGTCAGGACGTATTCCAGCAGCTCGCTGCGCAACCCGGACGTCTCAGCGACCTTGATCACGCTGCGCGGCTCATCCGCCAGATCGCGTTCGATCGTGCTGCCAACCGTTTGCATGCTGTACCCTCTCCTCCGCGCGGCGCTGGCGCCTGCCTGCCCCGGCGCTGCCGTTACACCCGCGCCACGCGGTAGTTCGTATCCGTGCGCAACTCCAACAAGTTCAGGGAGCGGTCGTCGGCCTCGCCCGGAAAGGCCAGGACCACCGCCGGCCCCTCTTCACTAGACGTTCCGTTCAGCACTGCCGAATACGACAGGAAGACGCCCAGCGCGCCACTATTAATGAGAAGCCGGCAGACCTGCGGCGGCTGCAACGGCGCTGCGAACAGCCGCTGCACATACGCCTGAGCGATCTGGCCGAGATCGTTGTGTACGCGATCCGTCCCCCGTTGCTCCGCAACGCGCAGGCGACCTTCAAGTGTTGGCCGCCGCTCTATCTCGCGCAACAGCCCCTGGCCCAGGTCCACGAGATCAATGGCGCAACCGCGCGCGGCGCAGCCCTGGACGAACGACGGAAAACGCGCGAGCATCACGGCCTCGGCTTCCGGCGGGTAGACGAACACTTGAACGCCCGATTCAACCCGTCCGGCAGCCCAGCCATCCACCAACGCCTGAAGATCCGCAAACGCTTGCTCGATTGATCGCTTCAACTCAGCACACTGTTCCGTTTCATGCAGAGCAAGTGTACTCGCTGGGTGTGGTCGCATTGGGTCGGGTCAGGCTGAGTTCCTCCCGGCGACTGAAGTCGCGGGCTAGAACGAGCGAAGCCCGCCTGCGCGGGCTGACCGAGTCCGCGCAGGCGGACTTCGCAAAATCTAGCCCGCGACTTCAGTCGCCGGGCGCAGCGGGTACACTGCCAGGCCCGGACCGCAACCGTCGAAAAGGCCGGCGCTGGAGCCGGCATCGCCGGGCGCAGTGGGCACACCGTCAGGCTGAGGCCGCAACCGCAGGCTCCGGCAGATCAATCTCCACGACGTCCGCTTGCATACGGAAAGCCACGGCGCCATTCCTGGCCGCCGCATAGAGGAGCTGCACCACCTGTTCCGCCGGCAGGCCCAGGAGCCGGAACCAGCGGCTGGCCAGAATCTGGCGATCGGTCAGTCCCTCCTCCTTGCCCAGCAGAGCCGCGAAGGTGATGACCGACGCCCCCGGACGCGGAGTAGCCGTGCGTTTGGCGGCAGAACCGCGCAGGAGGCCGAAGTCCTTCAAGGCGGAAAGCAGATGGGCGCGGGCGGTGCGCCGGGTCTGGTCGCCCCAGGCCGCGCCGGACTCGCGCACCCGTCGGTCGATGCTCTCCTGCACGGCGGCGGTATCAACGAGGACGCCGGCCCGCTGCAGCGAGTCGCTCACACACTCCAGCGTTACCTCCCGGAACAGGCGATCGGTTCGCGCCAGCATCAGCAGGCAGAGCAGTCCACGATCCTCGGGCATGCTGCTGTTCCGCATCGCGTCGGCGAAGGCGGGGAATGGCGCCACAGCCGGGTTGAGCACGTAGCGCAGCTTCAGATGGGTCCAGACGTGCCGGCGCGCGGAGTAGGAGGGTTTCCCCGCGACGTTACCGTCCAGCACCAGGGCGCGATAGGCAGCAGACGTGGCATCACACGGAGCAGCGGTGAGCACCGCCTCTAACTCTTGCCGCAGTGACCCCGCCCCGGCCAGCCGGGCAGTTATCGGCTGCTGGCCGGGCGAAAGGATCCCTCTTATTGTCGTCACCGTCTCGCCCCTACCATCCACCCCACCTGGATATGCGCTCGACCGGTACCCCTTCGACCAGTTCGGCCAGCATGCTGTTCTCCGACGAGTCCAGCCATTCGTCGACCGTGTAACGTCGCGCGGTTGGCGCCATCGCTGCCACCTACCCGTCCGCTGCCGCTGCCCCCGCCGGCTCCAGGCGGTGCAGTATCTGCAGGCTAAGATCCCCCTGGTGCTCCAGGACCGCTGCCTGATGCTCCAGATGGAGGAGGATGGCCCCGATCTCCCGCTCGGCGGTCTGGTTGATCTGGAAGTCCGCCTCGGCCTGCATCTCGGCGTGCCGGTTCAGGAGGTTCTGTCCCACCATGATCAGCGGCATCAGGAAGATCTGGATCATGTTAGAGATGAACAGCCAGAGGACAAAGGCAGGCGCCGGATCAAAACGGTCGCCGCGCGGCGCGATCGTGTTCCAGAGCAGCCAGATGACCGTCCAGGCGGCGATGAGCAGAAAGAAGCCGGGCGTACCCACCCGCCGTGTCACCACCAGGGCAAGACGCTCCAACGCGCTGAAGCTCTGATCTACCTCTTTGTTGACGTTGCGCACCGGCGGATGAGCGTGCTTCCAGTGCGGTACCAGTTTGGTGATGTCATTGCCCAGGCGGTGCTCCACCATCACCACATCATCTTTGAAATGCTGCAGCATCGACTCGTTGAGCATCACGATCCTTTCCCTGGCTATGCGTGGTCATCTACGCCCGACCCACGGCGACGCCGCTCGCCGCCGAAGGGAATCGCGCTGGCACGCTGCTCGCCCATGCATTGTAAAGGCAGTCAGGCCAACAAGCAACCGTGCTCTCGTTCTTGGACGTACTGAGGAGTCGGTTCGACCAGTTGACAGTCCCTGATGGTTCTTGCATGATGGTGGTTGAAAGGAGAACATCATGTCTAGCGATCAGTCGGTAGCAATGCGGCGAACCTCTCGGCGGGCGGTCTTGCGTGTGTTCGGCCTGGCAGCCGCGCTGGCCTCCCTTGACGTGCTCGCTGCCTGCGGTTCGGGGACGGCCCAAACGGTCGCCAGCACGACCAGCGCCGCCGTGGCGGGGACGGCGAAGGCATCGTCGGTCCAGCCGGCAGCGGCATCCCAGCCCGCCGGCCAGCAGAGCGAGGTCAGCTTCGAGCTCTGGGACAACAATCACTTCGACGTCGAGCAGCAGATGATCGACGGCTTCCAGAAGGCCACGCCAAACGTCAAGATTTCCGTCCGGCATACAGTGTCGGACTACCTGACCAAGGTCCAGACGGAGCTGGCCGGAGGCGCCGCGCCCGATGTGTTCTGGCTCAGCACCTCCTTCTTCCCGGCCATGGCGACCAACGGCACGCTTGTCGACCTGTCGCCGTTGGTCTCACGGGACAAAGTCTCGATGAGCGACTACGGGCCGACGTATGTGCAGTACTACACCTACCAGAATAAGCTCCTGGGCTTCCCGAAAGACTGGGATACCGTCGCCCTGTTCTACAACAAGGACCTCTTCGATGCGGCCAGCGTCCCCTATCCCACCGACACCTGGAAATGGTCGGCCGGCGGCGGTGACGACATGCTGAGCACAGCCCAGAAGCTGACCAAAGGCAGCGGCCCGACCCGCCAGTACGGCGTGATCGCCTCTACCGCCGGGCAGACATTCTGGTGGAACTTCGTCTGGATGAATGGTGGCGACATCTTGGACGGTCCCTGGGGCAAAAAGGTGACGCTCGGCACACCGGAGGCTATGGCGGCCATCCAGTGGTGTGCCGACCTGTCCAACAAGTACCACGTTTCGCCCACTGTCAAGGACCTGACGGGACAGTCGGCCGACCAGACGTTCTGGACCGGTCACGCCGCCATGATTACCAACGGCGACTGGGTGATCCACAACTACCAGAAACAGATCGGCAGCCGCTTCAAGTGGGACGTGGCGCCGCTGCCGACAGGTCCCAAAGGGCGCATCAGCGAGACCAACAGCCTGGCCTACGGCCTGTGGAGCGGCAGTAAGAACAAGGACGCTGCCTGGACCTTCATCCGCTGGCTCGGTAAGGAAGGCGAGATCTTCCTGGCCAAGGGCGGCGCCGTCTTCCCCGCCTATCTGCCGGCGGTGAACGACTTCGTGAAGTCCATCCCCACCCTCAACATGAAGGCGTTCGCCGACGAGCAGGCCAACGCCCATCCGGTCCCAGAGACGCCCTACTCGAATGAACTGAATAACGCCATTGACTCCGAGATGCAGGCGGTCTGGGGCGGTTCGGAGACGGTCGAGGCGGCCACCCAGCGCATTGCCCAGAAGCTCGACGCGGTGCTGGCGAATACGCCGGCGCGCTAACAGATCGTCATATTCGGAATGGCGCTCAATGCCTGTGCCGGGAAGTGGCTTCGTATGAGAGGGCTATTTGCCGCGCAGCGCCGCGCTGCATTCGCCAAAGAGCGCTTCATGATCACAGCGGAAAGCGCATCGAACGTCCGGCACCCTACACCAACTTCTGGGAAGTCAAGAGCTGCCACTGGCGAGGTGCATACATAATTCGGACACCTCTCGTGGCGCATAGCGGCGAGAAACAGGGACTTTGGTATGATGTCAGCGAACGGCCGAGCCGTACGAGCAGGAGCAATCATGGCTGGCGACGCCGACACCCTGACTCTGGCGGCACTCCGTGCTCGGCGCGACGACATCCTGCGGATTGCCGCAGTGTACGGCGCGCATGATGTCCGCGTCTTCGGCTCCATCGCCCGTAGCGAAGCAGGCCCGGGGAGTGATATTGACTTCCTGGTGAACCTCGAAGCGGAACGCACGCTTTTCGATTTGAGCGGTCTCATCCTCGATCTGGAGGACGCGCTGGGGCACAGCGTCGACGTCATCGAGATCACGCGACCTTCGCCAATGGCGCAACGAATCGAGCGGGAGGCATTGCCATTGTGAGTAGCGATGCACGCGACGAGGATCTGCTCCGCACCGGCTTCCGCAACGTGGTCCCGCATGGCTACCTCGAACTTGACCTCGGACGCATTTGGCGCACCGTTGAAGTCTACATTCCAGCGCTCAAGGCCGTCATCGACGGGGAACTCGGTCCGTCCTCACAGGCATGACGCTGCGCGTTGCATTCGGGCGATAAGGACAATCGCTGACAGTCTTCTTGGAGCCTCGCAGGCTACCAGGCCGAAGCAGCGAGACGCTCCATCCGGCGGTACGTTGCCTGGCGGCCGTCACGAAACTTCTCTGCACGACAGAGACCGCAGGAGCAGACGCCATTCCACTTGCTGTAGACACCGCGCTTCGGATGCGCCCAACCATCTTCGTATAGATTGCTGAACAAGGCAACGCGCCGCCGGATGTATCGCTGCCGCGCTGCGCGAATTGCAGCACGAGTATGACGTTGGCGCATGGATACCTCCATCAAACGCCGCCATCGGCTGCCCGACAGCGGCTAACGTATGGAAGTCACGCTCAAGTTCTTTTCCGGCGAGTGCGCCGCGAGATGGTGCCTGCCCGCCCTACCACGGCGCCTCCGAACCGTCGTAGCGCAGGAAGCGACCGCTATCACTGAGCGTCAACCGGTCGATCACGGCCAGCAGGCCACGCGCCGATTCCGAGGGCTCCAGGTCGGCGTTCGGACCACCCATATCAGTCTTGACCCAGCCAGGACCAATCATGACTGCCGTTACACCCTCGCCCCGCAGGTTGCCGGCCAACACCCGCGTGAACATGTTCAGGGCAGTCTTACTCGCCGCGTAGCTGTAGTCGCCGCCCCCCGTCTTGCCGGTCAAGGAGCCGGCTCCCGACGAGATGTTGACGACGCGCGGATTGGCGCCGGCACGCAGCAAGGCCAGAAAGGACTGCGCAACGACGACCGGCGCTACGGAGTTCACGTGTAGAATCTCGCCGGTACGGGAAGCGTCGAGGAGTGGTTGGCCGTCCGGTCCCATCGTGTGGCCGTCACCAGGATTGATCGCCGCATTGTTGATCAGCACGTCCAGGCCATCAACCTCCCTGCTTGCGTGACGGACCGCCTCAACAATCGAATTGGTGTCGGTGACTTCAAGGGGAATCACGCTCAGACGGCCCCCATGCTGTTCCAGTAATGCGCTCAAAGCCGGCGCACGCTCGGGCGAACGGCAACCGGCCAGGACGCGGTCGCCGCGCTGCAGGTACTGGCGCGTCAGCTCCAGCCCGATGCCGCGCCCCGCGCCCGTGATGAAGATTCGCTGCATGTGAGGTCCTCCTGTTTTATCGGTGGCCAGTGCCGCCTGGCCATCCACGAAGATACATTCTCACAGCAGCCGGGCCGCGGTAATTGCCATAGAAATACCGAAGCGTACTTTACACTTCGAGAGTTCGAGCGACGGCGCGCTCCACATCGCTATAAAAGACAATGTCCAGCTTCTCTACCACATCCTCCGACAGACTCGAGAACTGAGCTTTGTTGCCGGTGGGGAGCAGCGCGCGTATCGCGCCATTGTCTCGGGCAAGCTGCAGAACCTCGGTGATAGAAGGCAACGCCCTAACGTTGCCTTGAATAGTAAGATCGCCGAGCACGATGGTGCCGGCCTGCACCCGCCTTTGCATGACGGCCGACTGCATCGCGGCCAGGAATGCAACGCCGCAGGGGCACTCGATTCGACCGCCGGACAGGTCGATAGCCTCTGCGACCACGTCCTTCTGTGCCAACAGTGGAGCCAGACCGGCTCGGTTCTTTGTGGCCAGCAGGTAGGTCCAGGCACGGTTGAGGGACTCTTTCACTGTCTGCTCCAACCCGGCTGGTGTGCGAAGCCTACCGGTCCCGGCCGTGACCGTAACTTCGAGCCGATAAAGGGCCACCTTCCCCTCGTTGTCCATGGCGCCCGTATACACGGTTCCCGGCGGCAACGGATCCTGAGAGATAGCACCGCTGCCGCCCTGTTCCGGCACGCCCACGGTGCGCTCCACATCGTCCTCTCGGTCGATGTACGAGAAGCTGGTCTTGTAGAACTCGAAAGAGCCTCGCTTCTTGAGTTGCTCCTTGACGCGCCGACGAACCTCTAAGCCCAACTCGAGGTATTCCTGTAACTCGGCCTTGGTGTAGTCACCATGCGGGTGCAGCAACTTAAGCAGGCCGCTCACCGTCTTGCGGACGGCAGTGGCGTCGCGGCCCTCGACATGCGATCCGAAGCTGAAGCGTCCATCTAGTGCGTCGAAACGGTTCTCTTTACGCAGT
>DAIMXP010000105.1:16227-22792 GCA_036734945.1 Chloroflexota bacterium | reverse complement strand
ACTCCACCCGGCGCCAGGCGCGCTCCCCCATGGGCGGGCTGGTCGGCAGCGTCACCTTCGGCGGCCCGCTGGCCCCGTTCCTGCCCTGGCTGCTCTGGGGTCAGTTCACCCACGCCGGCAAGGATGCCGTGAAGGGGAACGGACTCTACCGCCTGGTGTGAGGGCGATGCTGTTCCTCCCTCGATTTGTTGAGTCGATGCGCGATAAACGGTACAAAACAATTCGCGCCAAGCGCCAGGAGTGTGCCGCAAAGTTTTGCGCGGTCTGCTTGCCAACGGCGTCTCCGCCGCGCCCGGCGACTGAAGTCGCGGGCTACACGATGCGAAGTCCGCCTGCGCGGACTCGGTCAGCCCGCGCAGGCGGGCTTTGCTCGCTCTAGCCCGCGACTTCAGTCGCCGGGAGGTCTCATGGCTCCGGCCGCCTTGACACAAAGCACTTCCTGATATATACCTGCAGCAGGGTTCCCTGACCGTTCCGTTTGTTAGCGCGTTGTGTGGGTATCGCGAGAAAGGACGTACATCATGGATCAATCACTGACTCGGCGAGGTGTCTTGCGTCTGCTGGGAGGCGCCGCGACGCTGGCGACAGCGGGGCTGCTGGCCTCTTGCGGCGCCAACAGCGCGGCCGTGGCCACTCCCGCGTCGGCGGCCGTCGCCACTACTGCCAGCGCGGCAACCACCGGAAACGCGGCCGCCGTGGTTGCGGCGACGCCGACGGTGGACTCACTGGCGCTCCTCCGGGCGGTGAAGACGCCGCTCTCGATCACCGGCAACCCGACCGATATGGGCACGCAGGCGCGGGTCGATATGTGGAACAAGCAGCATCCCGAGGCGCAGGTCACCATGATCCAGCTCAGCGTGGGCCAGGGCGTGGAGGCGCAATCCAAGTACATTGCCACGCTGGCCGGCGGCACGCCCCCCAGCGTCGTCGTCTTCGACCGCTTCCAGGTGGCCGGTTACGCCGCTCAGGGCGCGTTTCGTCCGCTGGACGACCTCATCGGGCAGGACAAGTACGACCTTGGGCAGTTCATGCCGGCGACAGTGGAAGAAGGCAAGGGGATGGACGGCAAGCAATATGCCCTGCCGACCGGCACCGATGACCGCCTGCTCTACTGGAACAAAGACCTCTTCCGGCAGGCGGGTCTTGACCCGGAGAAGCCACCGGAGGACTGGGCCACGCTGAAGGACTACGCAGTAAGGCTGACGAAGTCGCAGGGGACGGAGGTGCAGCAACTGGGCATGGGCATGAACTTTGGTCCGCAAGCCTTCTACCTGTGGAGCTGGGCCGGCGGGGGCCACTGGCTCAAGCGACTGGGCGACGGCAAGCCGGACCCCTGGCACGTCGATTTCGCCAACGCCGCCAACGCCGATGCCCTCGCCTTCCAGTACAGCCTGCTGCAAGTGCAAAACGGCCAGCGACCGCTGGCCTGGGCCCAGAAGAATAGCGGGGCGCCCGGCATCCAGAACACGTCCTGGGGTGAACTGCCCAAGTTCCAGAGCCCGTTCTCCGCCAGCAAGGTCGCCATGTTCATCGACGGGAACTGGTCGCTCGGCGGCATCGCTCGCACCTTCGCCGAGACGAAACTGAACTTCGGCGTCACGTCCATCCCGCGCAAGGATGCTGCGATGCCGCAGCTCACCTGGTCGGGCGGCTGGTCCTACGTGATCTCCCACGGCGTCAAGGATGCGGCAGCGGCCTTCCAGCTCGCCACGACCTTCTTGAACAAGGAGTACCAGTTGGCTGCCAATGCGGCGTCGCAAGCCTACCAACTGAAGATGACGCCGGGGTCCGTCTTCTTCCCCGGGAGCACGGCGCAGCCGGCGATCGACGCGGTGCTGCACACGCAATACAAGGCCAACATTCCGGCGGTCGACGGCGCCTGGGACATCAGCCAGCAGTTGATGGCCCATAGCCGTTTCCGTCCGCTGACGGCCGCCGCTGCCGAGATGTGGGATGCGGAGAAACTGGTCTGGGATCAGGCGCTGGCCGGGACGCCGCCGCAACAGGCGCTCGATCAGGCCCAGCAGTCGCTCCAGGCGGTGCTCGACCAGCGGGCCCAGCAAATGGGCAAGTAGCGCGCCCTTGGACGGCCAGGTCGCACTATTGCCTGCCAGTCGGAAACATGGATAACGACGATTGGCAGGCGAGGGAGCGGCAAGGATGGCGGCACGGAGTACCCAGTTCAGCGCGGAGATCGTGGAGGAGTTGCCCCATGCGCTGGTGGTGGATGCCTACGGCGTGATGCTCGGCAAGCACAGCGAACGCCTCACCGTCCGCAAGAAGGATGAGCTGCTGCAGGAAGTGCCGTTGCTCGATCTGGAGCAGGTGCTGATCCTCTCCAACGGCGTGGCCCTGAGCAGCGATGCCATCAAGGAGTGCGCCGTGCGCGGCATCCCCATCCACTTCCTGGACCACAGCGGCGAGCCCTACGCGACGATGCTCTCACCCAACCTCATCGGCACCGTCCAGACCCGGCGCGAGCAACTGCTGGCCTTCGCCGATGCGCGCAGCGTGGTGCTGGCCAAAGGGTTCGCCGGCGGCAAGATTCGCAACTAGATTCTGCTCCTTCGTTACATGGCGAAGAATCGCAAGGATCGCCAGCCGGAGATTTTTGATACCGTGCAGACGGCGATCCTGGAGATCAACGATCTGCTGCTCGCCCTGCTGGCGCTGGAAGGTTCCTGCATCGGCGATATTCGCCCCCAACTGTTCTCCTGCGAGGGGCGCGCTGCCGAGCGCTACTGGGATGCCGCCGGGCTGCTGCTGAATCCCGATGCCACCTGGCTCGGCCGGCAGGGACGCGGCGCGCAGGACCTGGTGAACTCGCTGCTCAACTACGGCTACGGCGTGCTCTCCGGCAACGTGCAGCGGGCCATCGCGCTGGCCGGGCTGGACCCCTTCGGCGGCTATATCCACGTTGATCGCCCCGGCAAGGCCAGCCTGGTGCTGGACTTGATGGAAGAGTTCCGCCAGATGGCAGTCGACCGCACGGTCTTCGCCATGCTCAACCTGGGCATGGACCTCCAGTTAGACGAGGAGGGCCGGCTGACTTTGCCCTGCCGCCGGCTGCTGATCGAGAAGCTGCTGGAACGCCTGGAGACGCCGGAGCCGTATGGGCCGGCGAGCGGCAGCCGGCGCGACCGGCGCAAGCTGAAGAGCATCATCGTGGCGCAGGCCCGCCAGGTGGCCGCCTACGTCCGGGGCCAGGTTCCGACCTACGAGCCCTACGTTGGGCGGTGGTAGTGATGCAGACCATCCTCGTCTACGACGTGCCGGATGACGGCCTGCGCACCAAGATTGCCGCCATCTGCCTGGACTACGGGCTGCACCGCATCCAGTACTCGACCTTTATGGGGCCGATGTCGCGCAACCGGCAGGAGGAGGTCTTCCAGAAGATCAGTCGCCGTGTCGGCAAGCGCGAGGCCAACGTCCAGCTCTTCACGCTCTGCGAAAAGGACGTGCTGATGCGTCGCCAGTTGATCGTGTCGGCGGAAGGTCAGAGCCATGCGCCGCCACTGCCGTCGACGGTGGTCGTGGCGACGTCCGACGCGGTGGCGCGCAAGGAATGGGAGGAAAGCCATGCTTCGTGATGCCTTCTTGACCCTGCCGGTCGGCGCTGGTCCGGTGTTGCGAACACAACAGCAGCCCGCCGGTGAACCGGCGGCGTCGCCCCGTTTGCATCTTGGGGACATGCTTAGGCAGCCCCAGGGTTCGCCGGCGATGCTGACCGTCACTGACGTGCGGCAATACTTCTACTGTCCGCGTATCGTCTTCTATCGCCTTTGCCAGCCGTTGCGCCGGCCAACGACGTATAAGATGCGCGAGGGGAAGCTGGCGCAGGATCGCACGGCTGACCTGGAACACGAGCGCAGCCTGCGCGCCTACGGCCTGGAGGAAGGCGAGCGCCACTTCAACGTGAGTTTGCGTTCGGAGTCGCTGGGTTTGCAGGGCATTATTGACATGGTGATCGTGACGGCGGACGAAGCGATCCCGGTGGAGTTCAAGAACACCACACGGCCGCCGGCGCGCAATCACACCTATCAATTAGCCGCCTATGCGTTGCTGGTAGAAGAACGCTGGGGCCTGCGAGTTCGCCGGGGGTTCGTCTACCGAATGCCATTGAAGGACGCCACCGAACTTCGCCTGACGCCGTCGCACCGGTCGTCCGTCCGTAGCGCCCTCACGGCGATGCGCCAGATGGTAGCGCGCGAGCAGCAGCCGGAGCCGACAGAGCGTGTCGAACGTTGCCGGGAGTGCGAGTACCGCTGCTTCTGCGGCGATGTGGACTAACGGCGCCGGCGCAATCACCGCCAAAACGTGGCTGAAATGGCCCTCTCTCGCAAACCTCGGCCAGGGAACGTCTGCCGAGTGACGGAGGTGCTCCGTCGAAGCGGCGCCCGGACTTGAACATTGCCGATGCCGGCGCGTACAGCGGCTGGCTCCCAGAGGGACGGACCGGCTTTTCGCTGCCTGCAGGCCACCAGCAACGTCGCAAACACGCCAGAAAGCCGTTCGCAAACCAGGGCGGTTTGAGGGGCGCCGAAGAGTTTGCGAAAACTCGTGTCGGCGCGCCCGGTCCGATGCATAGCCACCCCGAATCTGCCTCGCCACAATCGCTCAGAAGTCCTGTATACTCACCACGCGGCGCAATTCGGCGCCCCTTGACAACTCCAGCACCTGCGGGCGACAATCACATAGACCCGAGGAAGGGTACTGAAACACGGGGCAACTGGGGGCCATACACGACGGTCGGACTGGGGCGACAATCACATAGACCCGAGGAAGGGTACTGAAACTTTCCTTGCTTAGGCCGATTGTGGTTGAAGCGCTAGAGCGGCGACAATCACATAGACCCGAGGAAGGGTACTGAAACCTGAGCCTGCCACGCCAGCCGCCGTGTTGGCAGCAGCGGCGACAATCACATAGACCCGAGGAAGGGTACTGAAACTCCGGGAGTCCCATCAGCCACTCCGTGAATTCCGGCGCGACAATCACATAGACCCGAGGAAGGGTACTGAAACACGGTCTACCCCATTGCCGCCACCGACACCCCCGAACAAATCGCCCGCGCGGCGATCAGCGGCGACAATCACATAGACCCGAGGAAGGGTACTGAAACTCGGCATTGAGAAACGCCTTGAGCGGCAAGGTCAGCGCGGGCGACAATCACATAGACCCGAGGAAGGGTACTGAAACCAGAACCAAATGAGCGATAGCGCGGGTCAATGATAGGCGACAATCACATAGACCCGAGGAAGGGTACTGAAACCTGCGATTAGTCCACTGGCTCGCCTGGTACGCCGTCATCGGCGACAATCACATAGACCCGAGGAAGGGTACTGAAACACGGTCGGAAGGCTAACACTGGCACTCAGCGTCGTCGCGGGCGACAATCACATAGACCCGAGGAAGGGTACTGAAACGGTCGCCCGCTTCATAGCGCACGCCGCCGGAGTCCAGGCCGGTCGGCGACAATCACATAGACCCGAGGAAGGGTACTGAAACGCCAACTCCTGCACCCATTCCGCGTCGCGCCGCAACGGCGACAATCACATAGACCCGAGGAAGGGTACTGAAACCTGATGTAGCGCTTGATCGCCTCCGAATAGTCGCTGAGGCGACAATCACATAGACCCGAGGAAGGGTACTGAAACTTGTCGCCCTGTTCCACCTTGACGGTGAGCTTGCAGGGCGACAATCACATAGACCCGAGGAAGGGTACTGAAACAGTGAAGTAGCTTTGTGGACGGCAGGGCTGCTAATCTTGGCGACAATCACATAGACCCGAGGAAGGGTACTGAAACTCGGTCAGGTACTCCGGGTGTCGCTGGGCCAGGTCGGGCGACAATCACATAGACCCGAGGAAGGGTACTGAAACGCTACGCACACCAAGCGTAGCCGGCGGGGGGAGGAACGGCGACAATCACATAGACCCGAGGAAGGGTACTGAAACTCGTGCTGACGGCGGTCAATAACTCTGGGGGATCACAGGCGACAATCACATAGACCCGAGGAAGGGTACTGAAACCCCTGTACCGTAGCGGCCCACTTGCCGGTCGCGTTGGCGACAATCACATAGACCCGAGGAAGGGTACTGAAACACGGGCAGCCTGCTCGATCTCCCGTCGTGCCCAGCGCACGCGACAATCACATAGACCCGAGGAAGGGTACTGAAACTCGTCGTCGTAGCCGTCGCCGTGCCGGTATCCGTCGCGACAATCACATAGACCCGAGGAAGGGTACTGAAACCCGTATAGACCGCCCGCGCGATCTGCCGTAGAATACGCGACAATCACATAGACCCGAGGAAGGGTACTGAAACTCAGTTGTGCGGTTCGGTCTGGTCGTGTCCTGTGTGCTGCGACAATCACATAGACCCGAGGAAGGGTACTGAAACTCTGTATACCGATCACGGGCTATCAACAGGAACCATAGCGACAATCACATAGACCCGAGGAAGGGTACTGAAACAAGCCGACACGCTCGCGGACTACCGTCGCGCGCGGTGGGGCGACAATCACATAGACCCGAGGAAGGGTACTGAAACTCTGTATACCGATCACGG
>DAIMXP010000105.1:0-16127 GCA_036734945.1 Chloroflexota bacterium | reverse complement strand
CTATCAACAGGAACCATAGCGACAATCACATAGACCCGAGGAAGGGTACTGAAACGTATTCCTGCACTCATACGAGTAGCAGGGGTGCTGGCGACAATCACATAGACCCGAGGAAGGGTACTGAAACAGGAGCGTAGTCACTGTTCTGCGCCACCCGCTTCGATTCGCTCGCAGGACGGCGAACGCACTTTTCGCCCACGCCTGGGAGACAAGGCCTTTGGTGTCCGCAACGGTTCGATCAATGTCTGTCACGCTTGTTTGTCTTCTCGGCGGGCCCGCTGGCGCTTAATCCATCATGATGCGCCCCTCGCACATCGCCTGCAAGATTGCGTCCTTGTTTGCCGTCCAGAACGCCCGGTCGGCGACCTGCGCTTGCGTGAACGTGCCCGACCCGCTGCCGCCTGTCGCCGGGATGTTCAGCATCCTACCGCTCGTTGTCTGCTGCTCCAACTCTGCCAGCCGCTTGTTCGCCCACTCCGTCTCGCGGAGCTTGGATGGTCCCCCTTCGGGGGGCGGCGCGGCTGCCTTGCTGACCGTCTCCAGGTTGCGCAGCTTGCGCCGCGTCTCCGCTGCCTCGTCCTGCAACTGCCGCTCGTAGGCCGCTCGCGTTGGGCGCCTGGCTCGTGGCTGGTCCTGCCGCTGTTCGCCCCTCCTCCTCTCCGAAGCGCGGCAAGCCGCATTCTTTGGCTGGCAACAAAAACCGCCGCCGTGGGTCATCCCTACGGCGGCGGTTATTCCTCGAAGTGCTCGCCTATGCTGGTATCGACACCCTGGTCTCTCCGTGGGAGCCGGCGTGCGCTTCTCGCTGGGCGATGCGATATTCGTCCCGCTCCAGGTCGCCGGCGTTCAGTAGGACCCGCTCCACGGTCCCCTGGGATCGCACCAATAGCTCCTCCTCATCACCGGGCGTCGTTTCGTCGGAGAACAGGAGGTCGGCCCCGAGCGCCCTGGAGAGTCGTTGCAGATGGACAAAGCCAACGGCCCGATCGGCCAAACGCTGTTCGATGAGACGATCCAAGACGTGGATGGACAACAGCATCGGGAAGTCACCCCTGGTCATCGTTCGCTGCACCAACAGGCGCGTCAACGGCGTTACCTGGTCCAGTGTCTCTTCCAGCTCGTTCACCACCGCCACGCCGTCAGTCGGGACGTCGAAGGCGATCGCGACCGCCTTGACAATAGTGGCGAACTCCACTCGGCGTGCCACCAGCAGATCCTGCCAGAGCATCACGATCTCCCTCGCTGAACCAACTGCCATACGCGATGGGCTAGCGCCCGTTCCTCCGGACCAATGCCGGCCCGATCGAGGATCGCTTCCGTCGTCGCTCCATCCCCAAGAGCATTATACGTCCCCAGCGCCCGATAGGCCCCGCGATTCAACGGATGAAAGCCGCTGCCGTCCACCGGGAAGAGCGTGCCCGACGGCTCCTGTTGATAGCGTCGCCCGTTGACGACGAACTGATCTCCGATGCGAATCGCCCGCCCCTGATTGATCGCCGCGACGTCGCCGGCGATGGCGACGCCCGGCTCAATGACAGTGTTGTATTCCTTCGCTCTGCTTCGTTGCGTCACTTGCGTCGCTGTGTGGCGCGCGTTCGGCCGGGTCGCCGTCCGTGGCGGCAGATGCGGATTCGGCTCTTGCTCGAGATCCGCCAACGACCGCTCGTACCCCGTCCAGCCCCAGTGCGCATACTGCCACAATCCTAGCAGATCGGATGCCTTCTGGGCCGGCAAAGCGCCCCACAGGACCCCAACTACGCGGCATGCCGGAAGCGAGGCCCGTTGCTCCGTTGCTGGGACACCGCTTGCGCCGCGTGATCAGCGGCGACATCGTGCGTCGTATGCTTGGAGCAGGCCGTGACGTGGCCCTCATCCATTATGGGAACGGGGAGAAGCAATGGCGACAGTCTTGCGCCGCCCGATCTGGCGCTTCCTACTGGCGTTGCTTGTTCTAGTTGCCTTCACCCCAACCGTCGGCGCAGCGGGGACACCGGACTACGCCTTGCCCGATGGCAGCGGCCACTTCTATCAGCAGGCCAACGGCCAGGGTGGTCAGGGCGATAGCGGCTTCGCCATCACCAACGACGATGGCCTGCCGTTTTGGATGGCGTACCAGCAACTCGGCGGTCCAGCAGTGCTGGGCTATCCCATCAGTGGCCGTTTTGTCTGGGATGGCTTCACCGTCCAGGCGATGCAAAAAGTCATCCTGCAATGGCAGCCGGACACGAAGACCTTGCATGGCGACATCCTGGAGTCCTGGCGCTCCTATCCCGACACGTTCCAGGGCTGACGGGACCCCGATGGCGCACGACGAGACGCCGCACAACGGCTCCCCGGCAGCCGCTTCTGATCCTGAGCGTCTCCGCCTCGCTGAAGCACGCTGCCAGGGTGTGCCCTGGCAGCGTTGGGGGCCATATCTGGCCGATCGCGCCTGGGGCACGGTTCGCGAGGACTACTCCGCCGACGGCGCCGCCTGGGACGACTTCCCGCACGATCACGCCCGCTCCCGCGCCTACCGCTGGAATGAAGACGGCCTGCTCGGCATCAGCGACGACCAGGGGCTGCTCTGCTTCGGCCTGACGCTCTGGAACGGCAACGACCCGGTCCTCAAAGAACGCCTGTTTGGCCTCACCGGTGGCGAAGGCAACCACGGGGAGGACGTCAAGGAATACTACGGTTACCTCGACAGCACGCCTACCCACTCCTTCATGCAGGCAGGCTATAAATATCCGCAGCGAGCATTCCCCTACGCCGAACTGGTCGCCCAGAACCGCCGCAGCCGCGGCGAGCCGGAGTACGAACTGCTGGACACCGGCGTCTTCGCCGAGGATCGCTATTTCGATATCCAGGTTACGTACGCCAAAGCGGCGCCGGACGACATCCTGATCCGCATCACTGCCGTCAATCGCGGACCCGACCCGGCGCCGCTGCACCTCCTGCCCACCCTCTGGTGTCGGAACACGTGGTCCTGGGGCCGTGATGAGGGCTTCGGCCCCCCACCCCGGTTGTGTGCCGCCGTCAACCCGGCGGGCGCCGGTACAAAGGTGGCTGCCCATTACATGTCGACCATGGCGCCGGGGGCGACGGAAACGGTGGTGCTGCGCCTGTCGGCCCACCGCCATTCCGCGCCGTTTGCCGACGCCGAGGCGGTCTTTCGCTCGCGGCAGGCGGAGGCGGATCGCTTCTACGTCCCTCTCGCCGGCGGCCTCAGCGCCGATGAGCGCCTGGTGCAACGCCAGGCTTTCGCCGGGCTACTCTGGAGCAAACAGTTTTACCATTACGACGTCGACGAGTGGCTGCAGGGTGACCCCAGTCTGCCCGCACACCCCCACCGTCGGCGGGGGCGCAACCGCGACTGGGGGCACGTGAATACCCACGACATTCTGTCGATGCCCGATGCCTGGGAGTACCCCTGGTTTGCCTCCTGGGACCTCGCCTTCCACTGCATCCCCCTGGCCCTGATCGACTCGGAGTTTGCCAAGGCCCAACTGGTGCTGCTGGGCCGCGAGTGGTACCAGCACCCCAACGGTCAGTTCGCCGCCTACGAGTGGGCCTTCGGCGACGTCAACCCGCCCGTCCACGCCTGGGCCGTCTGGCGTGTCTACAAGATCGAGCAACGCAGCCACGGACGGACCGACCGGCCCTTTCTCGAGCGCATGTTTCACAAGCTGCTGCTCAACTTCACCTGGTGGGTCAACCGCAAGGACACCGAAGGGCGCAACGTCTTCCAGGGCGGCTTCCTGGGGCTGGACAACATCGGCGTCTTCGACCGCAGCGCCACCCTGCCCACCGGCGGTCACCTCGATCAGTCCGACGGCACCGCCCGGATGGGCATGTACTGCCTGAACATGCTCACGATCGCCCTGGAACTGGCGCGGGAGAACGCGGTCTACGAGGATGTCGCCACCAAGTTCTTCGAGCACTTCCTGTATATCGCCGCCGCTCTCAACGATGTCGGCGGTGAAGGGATGTCGCTCTGGGATGAAGCCGACGAATTCTTCTACGACGTGCTGCACCTGCCCAACGGTACTGCCCAACGCCTGAAGGTGCGCTCGCTGATCGGCCTGATCCCCCTGCTGGCCGTGGAGACCATCGAGCCCGACCTGCTGGCGGCGCTGCCGCAGTTTGCCGTGCGGCTCCAGTGGTTCCTGGCGCACCGGCCTGATCTGGCAAGTCTGGTCTCGCGCTGGCAGGAACCGGGCATGGGAGAGCGCCGCCTGGTGGCCCTGGTGCGCGGCCACCGCATGAAGTGCCTGCTCCGCCGCATGCTCGATCCACAGGAGTTCCTCAGCATTGGCGGCGTCCGCTCCCTCAGCCGCTTTCACGCCGAGCACCCCTACGCCTTGCACGTCGACGGCGCCACCTACACGGTTGACTACCAGCCGGCCGAGTCGACCAGCGAACTCTTTGGCGGCAACTCCAACTGGCGCGGCCCCGTCTGGTTCCCGATCAACTACCTGCTGATCGAGGCCCTGCAGAAGTTCCACCACTACTACGGCGATGATTTTCTTGTCGAGTGCCCGACCGGCTCCGGTCGAAAGCTCACCCTCCAACAGATCGCCGAGGAACTGTCGGGCCGGCTCAGCGGACTCTTCCTGCGCGACGCCAACGGCCGCCGTCCGGTCTTCGGCGCCAACGAGCGCTGGCAAACGGATCAGCACTGGCGCGATATGCTGCTGTTCTCCGAATACTTTCACGGCGACACCGGCGCCGGCCTCGGCGCCAGTCATCAGACCGGCTGGGCCGCCCTGGTCGCCAAGCTCCTGGAGCAAACCGGCCGCGCGCGCAGTGAGATGGGCCGCCCCCCCGTAGCTCAGGGCCGCTCCTGATCCGGCGTGAGCAAGCGGCGGGTTATGGCGGCATGGAACGGATAGCGTTCCAGCGCCGCCTCGTCTAGCTCGATGCCGAGGCCGGGCGCCGTGGGCAGGGCAATGGCGCCGCCTTCCACCCGCAATGGATTCCTGGCAATGGCGTTGCCGGTCGGCTCCCATGCCAACGGATATTCCATAATCAGGAAGTTGGGCATCACCGCCGCTGCCTGCAAGCTGGCAGCCAGACCGACTGTTGTGCTGTTGTTGCCGTGCGGCGCCACGGCGACGGTGTACGCTTCCGCCATGGCAGCGATCTCCTTCAGTTCCAGCAGGCCGCCCACGTTGCACACATCCGGGTTGATGATGTCCATCGCTTCCGCCTCGAAAGCACGGCGGAACTCGGCCTTGCCGTAGAGCGCCTCACCGACGACCACCGGCAGGTCGATCTTGCGCCGCACCTGCGCCGTTGCCGCCAGGTCTTCCGCCGGCGTCGGCTCCTCGAACCAGAAGGGCCGAAAGGGCGTCATGGCCTTGGCGACGCGCACGGCGTGCATGGGCGCCAGGCGGCGGTGGACCTCGATCAAGAGCTCCGGCTCCGGTCCCACCGCGGCGCGGACCGCCTCCACCCGTGCCACCGCGAGCTCTTCGGCGGCGTGGTCGATCAGCATCTGCCAGGGGCCTGGGAAGGGGTCGAATTTCAGCGCAGTATAGCCGCGCGCCACCGTGTTGGCCGCCCGCCGACCCAGGCCCTCCGGTGAGCCGTCGCCTTCGCCGGAGGGTTGGCCATAGACGCCGATACGTGTGCGGCAAGGGCCGCCGAGCAGGTTGTATACGGGCGTCTGGAGCGCTTTGCCGACAATATCCCAAAGCGCTAATTCCAGGCCGCTCAAGGCGCAGTAAAAATCAAAGCCGCCGCGCTTGATCGAGACGTCGCGCCAGAGCACCTGGCAGAAGTGCTTGATGGTAAAGGGGTCACGCCCGACCAGGTACTGGCCGAGATCGAGCACCAGCCGCTCCAGGGCGCGTTCCCGCCCGCTGAGGGTATACGCTTCGCCCCAACCGTGGATGCCGGCGTCTGTCTCCACCTTGAGGAACAGGCAGTTCTTCCCCCGCTCCGGTTGCACCAGCCAGGTTTTCACGTCCGTCACTTGCACCGCGTTGCCTTCTTCCTTTCCGTCGGACCCGCTGGGCTGCGCCCTACCCGCCGAGGCTGCGACCGCCGTCTACGCTGATCACGTCGCCGGTGGTGAGCGGCGCGCCGCTTGCCAGCCAGAGGGCGACATCGGCCACATCCGCTGGATTGGCGATGCGCTCCATCGGCGTGCCGGCGGCCGGGGACCCGGTGGCTGCCGGCGCCGGGCCCGTGCGGTTGGCCTGCCAGCGCGTGTCGCTGACCCCACCCGGCGCCACAGCGTTGACCCGGATGTTGTCGGGACCCAACGCCCTGGCCAAGCAGCGTGTCATGTGGATCACGGCAGCCTTGGACGAGCAGTAGGCGATGGAACTGCCCGTGGCCCGCAGACCGGACATTGAGGCGATGTTGACGATGCTGCCGCCCTGCGGCTGCTGCCCTTGCATCACCTTGGCGGCGGCCCGGCAGCACCAGAACGTGCCTTTCACGTTGACGTCGTACAGCACATCCCACACCTCCTCGGTCAGCCCGTCGAGGTCGGCAAAGTCCACGAAGCGGGTGATGGCGGCGTTGTTGACCAGCACGTCCAGGCGGCCGAAGTGCCCCACCGCCGCCTGAATCAAGCGCTCGGCCTCAGTCTGCCTGGCCACATCCGCCTGCACCACCTGCACCCGCGCCCCTGTCGCCCGCACCTGTGCTGCCGTCTCCTCCGCCTCCGCCTGTGACTTGCTGTAGTTGACGATCACGTCGGCGCCTTCCCGACCAAACAGGATGGCGATCTCCCGCCCAATGCCAACGGCCGATCCCGTCACAATCGTCGATTTGCCGCTCAGGCGTCCCATGTGGTGTTCCCTTTCTTCAGTCCATCGGGCGTCGGAGTGGCGCCCGGCCATGCTGTGCCGGATGGTAGCACGAGGTCTGCAGCGGCGTCGGTGGACGGGAGGTCCCCAGCCGGACACCGTCGCACAATCGCACGCCGGAGGGAACAAAGAGTAAGGCAATGAAGCGCGCCGAGATCCGGCGCTACGGAGTGAGAGGAGCGACCTGCAATGGCGATGCCGTACTGGTGGGCAACGGAGGAGGATGAGTGCGGGACCTGTCCGCACCGCATGCCGCCGCGCCGCAAGCGCGGCGAACTGGCTGGGCAGTCGGCGGTGGATACCTTGCCGACTGATTGGGCAGGCGCCGCCGCCGAGGCCGTCGCCGCAGCCTGTTCGGCCCACGCCTCGCTGCGGCGGGCGCAGCGCAGCTTGCGCATCGACCAGCTCGTCTATGTCTTGACATATGGCGAGCAGGTGTACCGCACCGGCGCTACCTTCCACATCCTGCGCCGCTGCGACATTGACCCTGGCGACCTGGTGAGCGACGACATTGCGCACCTGGAGGGCGCGGTGGTCCTCGTCAAAGGAAACACGGTAGTGACCGTCTACCGCCACCGAAAGAGCTACCGCCGCATTTGTCGAAAGCAAACGTATGTCCGCCATCGGGAACTGGCCTGGGAAGAGCAGTGGGGCGACCGCCATGCTGCCTAGCGTGGCTCGGCGCATCGTCCTTTCCTTCCACGCCCGCATAGTTGATAATCGCTCCGGCGCCGTCATATCGCGCCGGAAGGGAATCGGCGCCAGGATGGCAGTTGCGGATATTGAGGGGGCGGACCTCTGCCGGCGTCTCCGCGCCGACGACGCGGTGGCGCCCGCAGAACTCTGCCTCGCCTACCTCGACGACCTCGCCCGTTGGCTGACCGCGCGCCATCCACGGGCCGACCCTCACGACTGCCAGACAGCCGCCGCCGATGCGCTGCTCGCGCTTATCAAGAATCCGGCAGCCTACAAACCGGTGTTGCGCAGCCTGCGTGGCTACTTGCAGATGGCCGCTACCGGTGACTTGCTGAACTTGCTGGCGAGCGCTCGCCGCCACACCGGGCGCAGTCGCTCTTTCGAGGATGTCGAACATTCGTCGGAAGCAGGGAAACTGGTACAGGAGGACGGCGACCCGGCGGAGATCGTGGCACACCGCGAGGACGAAGCGCCGGCCGTGATCGGGCTACCGGTCCTTCCGTCCGACGTGCAGGCCGCCCTCACCGAGGAGGAGCAACAGGTGCGAGAACTCATGTGGCTGCGAGAGCGCAAAACTACGGCCTATGCTGCGGTGCTGCATATTGCCGACCGCCCTATCGAGGAGCAGCGACGGGAAGTGAAGCGAGTGAAGGACCGAATCAACATGCGTCTGAAGCGTGCTGGAGTCAGCGATGGCTAGTGCCCTGCCGGCCCTGGCGCACCGCGTGCGTCAAGATCCCTTCTTCCTCGCCTCCGCGCTGGCGATCTACGCCGAAAGTGAAGCCATGGACGACCAACAGTTAGCGAAACAGCTTGGGTGTACGGTCGACACGCTGGCGCCGGTGCGGCTCTGCCGCCGGCCGCGAGCGGAGCCGCCCCTTTTTCGGCAGGACGTGGAGATGATCGCCGCACGTTTCGGTCTCCACGCCGACGTGCTGGCGGCAGCCGTCCGTCGGGCCGATGCGATCACCGCCCTGCGCCGCGAGGCGGAGGGTGGTCAAGGGGCGCTCATCGCCGCCCGTGATCGCCGGGATGACCAGCCTCCCATCGCGAGCGATGAACCGGAACAGCCGTGAGCACCCCTCTTTGGATCGCGGAGGCAGCCGACGAGTTCTGGCGCCTGGTCGGCACGGCTGAAGCGTTCCCGCGCAGCCTGCGCCGGCCGATCGCCGATGCCCTGCCGCTCACGCTGGTCCATGTGCCGCACCTGCGTGTCCACGCCGCCGAAGCCTGGCTGCGCCGCTGTGGCGTGGTGTGTGCCGTCGGCGCCGGTGATCGCCCTTTGCACGCCGCGCTCGTCGCCCGCTACGGTGAGGGCTGCCTCTTCCTCGACAGCGCCGATAGCGACGACGAGCAACGACTTTCCCTGGCCCACGAGCTGGCCCACTACCTGCGCCACTACCGCCAGGTGCGCCAGCGGGTCCAGGCCAGATTGGGAGCGGACGCTCTAGATGTGCTGGATGGCCTGCGCCCCGCCAGCCGAACGGAACGGGTCGATGCCCTGCTCGCCGGCGTTTCAATCGGATATTATGTGCATCTCATGCGCCGGGACGACGACGGCAGCCTGCCGGATAGGCGGACGCTGACCGCCGAACGCGAGGCCGACCTCCTCGCCTACGAGTTGCTGGCCCCGGCAGCGCGGGTCAGCGAGGAGGCAACCTCTGGAGCGTTGGACCAGCGCCGACAAGGCGCGGAGGCGAGTCTGCGGCGTGACTATGGCTTGCCATCGGCGGCTGCGACCGAGTACGCCAACCAGCTCTTCCCGGCTCCCGCCGAGAGTTTTGTTCGGCGCCTCACTGTTGTCGTTAGGCGTGAGTAGGCAGCCGGCGTCCGACGACGCGCCGGAGGTCACGCCCGAACAGTTCCGCCAGAGCTTCGGCGAAGACCTGCGGCGGACGCTGGACCTCTCTACCTGGTCGGCCGGGGAAGACCTGAGCGCCGACTACCGGCGGGTGGAGGAGGAAGTGCGCGCGGCGGTGGCGCGCGAGGACGTGTTGCTGGAGAAGATTCGCGCCGAGATCTTCCCGCGCCTGGGCAGCTACCCCGGAGCGCCGCCAGGGGCCGGCGTCTACGCGGCGACCGTGCCGGGGATCGAGCGCATCCACCGCGGCCTGCTCTTCAACGGCGGCGTCGAAGCCTGCGATGCTACGCGGCGAGTCCACGACACCTTGCCGCTGACCATCTTCCAGATCGGCGTCAGTCTGGTCTCCTACCAGGGCAACCAGGGTACCTGGTTCCAGCGCCTGTTCCGGCGCGACCTGCGCGTGGCTGGCGGCGACCCGACGGAGGAGATGCAGGAGTTGCTGGAGCGGCGCGAGCAACGCGGCGGCCTCAACCAGCCCAGCCGCCGCGACACGCTCTCCGAACTGGCGCAACGCGGCATCATGGCCTATGCCGAACGGGCGATCCTGCTCAAGCGCTCCACCGCCACCTGGCGCATGGGCCACGGCAACCCAGCTCCCTACGAGCTGCTGACCGGTTCCGGCAACCTCGACCTCATGGTGGAATCGACGAAGGTCATCCGGGAACTGGTGGAGGGCCACCAGAAGTTCGTCTACGTGGCCAGCGAGCCGACCGATCGGGTGCTGCTGACCATCGGTCAGGCGCTGCACCCGATGGAGTACGCCGTCGTCACGACCCTGCGCGACCACATCGACAAGACTGTCGAAAATGGCCACTACCGGGGGAGCCTCACGTCGGATACCACCTGGGACGGCGTGCAACTGACGCCGGACCAGTGGATTAGGCGTTTCCGCGACGTCGTCGCCCCCCAGATCGTCGTCGGGGTCTACCGGGCGACGCGCCTGGCGCCGGCCCAGCTCTTCTACGCTCACGTCGATCATGCAGCTCTCGCCGCCCACATTATCCTGGCCGACAGCATCTTGCAGGAGCAGCGCGGTTTCCCGCTGCTGATCGACCTGGCCGACAACGTCTGCCGCGGCGTCTTCGGCAGCGATACTATCAACGCCCCCGTCTCCACCGCCTACGCCGACGCCGGGGCCCCCTGGCGCTACCAGAGCGAACGGGGGACAAGGGGTGGGTGAGGGCTTCAGAAAGGAATGAAAATGCCCGAGGTCAACGGTAGCTTCAACTTTGCGCCCAAACAGGTGATGCCGGAGGACCTGCAAGAGCGCCTCGACGCTGATATCGCGCAGTCGGGCGGGGAACTGGCGGACGATACCCTGGCCGCCGGCTCGCTCGGCCTCACCATGTTCGACCTGCCGAACAGCGAGGACGACAGCATCACGGTGTTGCTGCCCAAGGAGAGTCTGGACCTTGCGCCATCGCAGGCGCTCGTGCGGATCAAGAGCCGGGATGGGCGGCGTTATCTCGGCATCGTCACGGCGGGGCCTTTCGTCGAGCCGGATAGCCTGCGCGGCGACTCGGCGATGCTCGTGACCATCGCTACACGCGGCGGCATCTACCTGCCGCCCTTCCATGGGCGCATCCAGGTGGCGCTACTGGGCGAGGAGAACGCCGACGGCACGCTCAGTCCGCCCCGCCTGCGGCCGCGGCCCAATAGCCCCGTCTTTGCCCTGACCGACGAAGAAGCAACGAAGGTGCTGCAGGCCGATGGGGACATTCGCCTCGGCATCGTCGCCGGCAAAGAGAACCTGGTGGTCGGCGTCCCCTCCACCCTCAAGTCCGTGCTGCCGCGGCACACTGCCGTGCTCGGGACGACCGGCGGCGGCAAGTCCACCACCATCGCCCGCCTCGTCCAGCAGGCGCAGGCGGCCGGCATGGCCGTGATCCTACTGGACGTGGAGGGCGAGTACACCTTCCTGCACGAGCCGACCGACGACCAGGCCATGCTGACGGGCCTGGCCCGCCGGGGCCTCACCCCGGCCGGCGTGCCGGTGAACCAGATGCAGTTGTATCACCTGACCGGACGCGACACCGCCAACCCGGGCCACCCCAACCGCCGGACTTTCTCTTTGCAGTTCGCCCGGCTCTCGCCGTATGCCGTGATCGAGATTCTGGATCTCTCCGAGGCGCAGGCGGAACGCTTCATGCGCGCCTACGACATCGCCAAAGTGATGTTGCGCTCCCTGGGCATCTTCCCGGTGCTCCACAACGCCGAGCAGGAGCGCCTGGCGCTGGAGTTGGACGAGTTCGAACGCGGCTACCCCCGCTTGACGCTGTCGTTCCTGATGGATATGGTCGCCGCTTGCCTGGCCGTGGCGGATAAGGTTCCGCTGGTGGCCGAGGACCCGGGCGACGCGGCAGGTGCTGCCTTCACGCCGTACAACGACCGCTTGAAAGACCCGAAAGTGCTGGGCGAGCTGCAGCGCCTGATCAAGGCGCAGAACGTGCCGGGAAACGCCATCTCCTGGCGCGCCCTGTTGGGCCGGCTGGCGCGCCTCAATCGCCTCAAGGTCTTTGACATCAGCGAGAAGGACAGGGCCGGCAACGTCACTCAGCCCCTGCGCTACGCCGACCTGCTGCATCCCGGCAACGTCGCCGTGATCGACCTCTCGGACGCCGGCGCCTCCGAGTTGAGCAACATCGTGATCGCCGACCTGCTGCGCGGCGTGCAGGAAGCACAGGACGACGCCTACCAGGTCTACGAGCAGGCCAAAGCGCGCGGCGGCGCCACGGCGCCCTCACGTGTGCTGCTGATCATCGAGGAGGCGCACGAGTTCCTCAGCGCCGAACGTATCGAGAAGATGCCGATCCTGTTCCAGCAGGTGGCGCGGATCGCCAAGCGCGGACGCAAGCGTTGGCTGGGTCTTGTCTTCGTGACGCAGTTGCCGCAGCACCTGCCGCGGCAATTGTTCGGGCTCGTCAATTCCTACGTTTTACACAAGATCACCGATCCCCAGGTCGTGAGTACCCTCCACCGCACCGTCAGCGGCATCGACGAGGGCCTCTGGAAACGGCTCAGTGGTCTCGCCCCCGGCCAGGCCGTCGTCTCTTTCCCGCACATGACCCGACCCCTGCTGGTGTCGATCGATCCCACCCCCGCCAAGCTACGGCTGGTGGATTGAGGGGGGAGCAACTCGCCCGGCGACTGAAGTCGCGGCTACGAACGAGCGAAGTCCGCCTGCGCGGACTGGTTGCCAGCTTGCCGTACCGCAACTCAGCCCGCGCAGGCGGGCTTGGCTTCACATAGCCCGCGACTTCAGTCGCCGGGAACCACGGCGCCATAATGCGCCGACCTTGCCGGATGCCCTACTCAATTTTGTGCGCCCTTGCGCAGCACCAACACGTACTCCGTCCGCATGCGTTCGCCGAAGGAGGCTTCCAGGTAGGGCATCAGGCGGCGGCGGTCGTGGATGGTGCGTTCGTGCAGGGCGGCCAGGTGCAACCCGCCGCCCGTCACCGCGGGAGCGAGCTCGGCGAAGACCTCGTGAGTGGGAATACGCACTTTGCGGATATTGGAGGGGCAGACGACCAGCACGGCGTGCCCGCCCGGTCGCAGCACCCGCCCACACTCCTGCAGCACGGTGACCATATCGCGGAAGTAGCGGGAGACGATCCAGGCGCGCTTTGGGTGCTCGCGCAGGGCGGTGACGGCAGTGTCCACGAGGGCATGGCCGCTCGCCGGGGGAAGCGGCTGTGCGGCGTTCGCCTCCGCCAGCGGCGCCCGTTCCGAGCCGATGTAGCGGCGGGCGAGGGTGCGGTAGTCATCGCTCGACATCGCCAGCACGTCGGCCAGCCAGGCGACGGAAAAGCTGTGTGCCCGCGTGTAGTCGAGCGCAGTGCAGTAGGGCGGCGACGTGAAGATGAGATCGACACCGTCCGGGGCGATGTCCAGGGCGCGCGCGTCAGCGCCGACCAGGCGCGGTTGTGGCGTCGGATGGCCGCTCTCCTGGAGGCGGACGCGAAACTCCGTCATTTGCCGTGCCGCCCGCCGGAGTTGCTTGAGGAATCGGTCGCCGACGTCCGGCGCCGTTTCCCAGGCGCGGTAGTGGTGGCGGGAATGGGCCAGGTCGCGGGCGTTGGCCACCGACGTGCGGGCGACGATGAGCGAGGAGTACACCGCCCACAGCAGCCGGCGTAGTTCCTCGCCCACGTCGGCTTGCCGGATCGCCAGCCGCAGGCGGGCCAGATCGTTCGCCACGTCTTCTCGGAACCAGTAAGTCAGCCCCGTCAGCTGCGGTCGCCAGGAAGGATCAAGGTCGGGCGTGCCGAGCCGAACGGCCAGGTCGGCAGCCGCCGCTAGGATCAGCGCGGGGTCGACGAGAGTCGCTTTCGCCAGGGCCAGCAGGCGGGCCAGCGGGTCAATATCGGCGCCCCAGGGTACGCGGCCGCACAACCCGGCCTCCACAAGGGTCGTGCCGCTGCCGCACATGGGATCGAGCACGACATCGCCGGGAGCGGAGTAGCGTTCGATCGCCCAGCGCACCAACTGCGGCGGACAGCGCGCCGCGAAGGCGTGCAGCGCGTGCGTGGCATACAGGTGGCCGGCGGAGTCGAAGTCGAGGTTGATCGCCTCCGAGGGAGCATGGAGGTCGGTATGGCCGGATGGTAGGTCGACCGAGACAGTCGGTATGCTCACCGCTGCAGCGTTGGTAGTCACGCTCGGTGAAGTTGGCATCTCTCGGATACTCCCTTGTCCGTAGTATTCGTCGGTAGCAGTTGCCAGTCATCACCTTGCACTGCGCTTCTCCAATCGAGCGCATGTTATCTATCGCACGCTCAGCGCGCAAACCACCCGGATCTTGACCAGGTCGGCGATCTGGCGATAGAGGACGCCCAGGCCGAGCAGGGCCGCCAGCGCCGCCTCCATCTGCACGCCGGCCTGCTGCGCTCCCGCAACTGCACGGTCGAGCGCCTCCTGTCCGGCTTGGCGGACGGATGCGTCCAGCGCCGCCAGGTCAACGCCATCGGCAAGCCCGGCGTACATCGCCGGAATGTCTTCCAGTACGTGGATGCCGCGCAACTGGGCGTGTTGGTCCTGCGCCAACCGGATCGCCTCACGCAGCGCCAGATCGCCGGTGCTGCTGCCGTCAATCGCTACCAGGATGCGTTGGTACAACTGTCATCCCTTTCCAATCCCCTTTGGTATCGCTTCCATCACTCTGAGGATAGTGCTGGAAGGTCAATAGGGACGGCGCGATGGGTACACATCCGGTGAATGCGGGGGGCTTAACGCTGGCGTTTACCTGCTATTGACCGTTGCAGATGTACTCTGCAACCTGCCCCGCCTACGCTGAAAGAACGAGGCTTCGGAGCCGAGTGTTTCAGCAAATCCTGGGACGAGCAGCGAGGTCAAGGGAAAGCGAGCAATCGAGATGATGGGTTACTACGGCGGTTGGAGCGGGATGGGCGGCCTGGGGTGGCTGGCGATGTTGGTGTTCTGGGTTGCGGTGATTGCCCTGGTCGTCTGGGCGGTGCGCTCCTTCACTGGTAGCGCGACGCGGCAGGACGCCAGCGCTACCCCGCTCGACGTGCTCAATCGTCGCTTCGCGGCTGGCGAGATCAGCCAGGCGGACTACGAGCAGGCGAAGCGCACGCTCCAGGGACCGACGCCGGTCGCACGCTGACACTGCGAGACAACAAGATCAAGGAGCCTCTGAAGCATGGCACGGATTGCGCCGCACTTTGAGCAGCACTTCACCGGGTCGGAAATGGTGCGGGACGTCGTCATCGGCATGTCGGACGGCCTGACCGTGCCCTTCGCGCTGGCTGCCGGCCTATCGGGGGCGGTGCAAAACCACTGGCTGATCGTCGTTGCCGGGTCGGCGGAGATGGCCGCCGGTTCCATCGCTATGGGGCTGGGCGGCTACCTGGCCGCCAAAAGCGACGCCGACTCCTACCGGGCAGAGCAGGCGCGCGAGCAGCGGGAAATTGTCGAACTGCCGGACGTCGAGCGGGAGGAAGTGCGCACGATCTTCGCCGGCTACGGCTTGAAGGACCGCCCCCTCGAAGCAGCGGGCGTAGCGGGCAAGGGGGGACGAAGCGCCTTCGGCAAACGGGTCAGCGTGCGCAAAAACGCCTTAACTTTCACCAGCAACCTGCTGTTCGCGCCGCGTCGCGCAGCGCATGCTGGACCATATCGAGCAACTCGGCGAGGTCAAAGGGTTTGCGGAGGAACTCCCAGGCGCCGAGGCGGTCGGCGATTACTGCGGCGTCGGCGCCGGCGCTCATGACGATAATGGGAACACGCTCACCATAGCTGGATCGGATCGCTGTTGCTACTGCCTCGCCACCGACCACCGGCATACTGAGGTCAAGAAGCACCAGGGACGGCCTGGCGGTCTTCAGCCAGGCGATGGCCTCGCCGCCATCGGCGGCCATGGCCGTTGTCCTCCCAATCAGCTGGAGTGCGCGCTGTAACGCCTCGCGTAGCAGTGTGTCGTCATCCACGACCAGAATCGGATCGTCCACCAAGACGGGAAGGGACGCCTTGCTCGTCATTCCCTGCTCCCCTCTAGAAAATGGCATCGTGCCGTACCGAACAGTATCGGACACAGAGGTAAACATACTCCTGGCGTGAGGATAATGAATGGAAAATAGCGTCCCGATCAAACCGGTAGACGATGCGTAGCGAAGTGCCGTGCCTCCCCATGCTCCCCTGCGTCCAGTCGCCTAGCAAGCGCGCCGCCGCAGGCGGAGCGCTTCCGCAAGGTCGCGGAGGCGCAGTCGCTGGGTCTCAGACCAAACGAGAGGGAACGACCATGG
>DAIMXP010000104.1:0-23687 GCA_036734945.1 Chloroflexota bacterium | reverse complement strand
GACGAGCCCGCCGAGGCGGCCGCCTGATGGACTACAAAAACCTACCCCAGAAAGGGCCAGGGGCCGGGGGCCGGGGAGTGCGCCGCAAAGTTGTGTCGAGCTGGCAAGCATGCGATGCGCCGCGAGGTGTAGGGCCGCGATTGCGATCGGCGGCCCTACACTCCAAGCCACACAACGTTGTTCTCTTGCTCTAATCTCCTTCACGTCTCCCTCCCCGGCCCCTGGCCCCTTTCCCCCGGCCCCCGTTATCATCTCTGAGTAGGGGGAGCAATGGCGCAGGACGTACCGGCTGGTGGGGGGCTAACGCGGCGAGCGTTGTATGCCACTGCGCTGGGATTCGGCGTCTGTGGACTGGCCCTGCTCGGCGCCGGCGTCTATGAAGGCTTCTTTGCCGGCCACCAGACCAACGACCTGGTGGCCGGCATCAGCGGGGGGCCGCTCGTCGGTCAACCAGCGCCTGCCTTCGCCGTCACCAGCCTGACCGGCGCACCAATCACCCTGGCCGGCTACCTCGGTAAGCCGCTGTTACTCAACTTCTGGGCAACCTGGTGCGTCCCCTGCCGCCAGGAACTGCCGGCCCTGCAGCAATTCGCCGCCGACCAGGGCGAGAACTGGGCAGTGCTCGGCCTGGATGAACAAGAACAACCCGACACTGTCGGCACATTCGCCCACGGCCTCGGCGTGACCTACCCGCTAGCCATCGACGGTGACGGCAGCATCGCCCAGCGCTACCGGGTGCAAGGGTTGCCAACCAGCTTCCTCATCGACGCCCAGGGCATCGTCCGCCAGACCCACCTCGGCGCACTCGACGCCGCTACATTGCGGGCATGGGGGAGGGGGAGATGACGCCCACTCAGGCCCCCACCTTTGTGTCATGGTATGAGCAACGTGCAGGCGGTACAGTCATCTCAGGGGTGTGGCCTGCTGTGCCCGCTGCCAGGTGAGGAGAGAATTGATGTCCAGGGGACGTGTCTATTTGTTGTTGGGCGTCGTGCTGGCGGTGATCTCCGCTGTTCTGGTGTACTCGACAATCCAGGGCGCGCGGCCCAAACCGGTACCGACACGGCAAGTACTGGTGGCCGCGCAAGCGATTCCACCCCGCACCTTTATCACAGCGGACAATAGCAAGACGCTTTTCGCTGTGGCGAACTGGCCAGTGGAAATCGTGCCGGGCGGCACGCTGGCGAGTCCCACCCAGACACTCAACCACGTCATCGTCAGTACCATTGAGAAGGGCGCTCCGGTCTTCGCCACGAACCTGTCTACCGACCAGACTGCTGGTCAAACCGGCCTGTCCATCGACATTCCAGCAGGTGATGTGGCGCTCTCCATACCGATCTCGGCGGTCAACGCCGCCGGCGGCGCCATCTCACCCGGCGACTACATCGACATGTTGGTGAGCGTCAAGGCGCCCGATACGCTGAACCCCGCCGACGCAACTGCCGCGGCGTCGGCAACACCAGGTAAGACACCGACTCCCAGTCCCGCCAAGGCGCCCTCCACCAGTGCCGACACGTCCGCCTCCGGCGGAGCCGGAACGCCCCTGGCCGGAACACAAACGATCAGCCTGACGACGCTGCAGCACGTCAAGGTCATCGCCATGGGGCAGAACATCACGGCGGCCGACCAGGCGCCGGCTGCCAAAGGCGCCCCCGCGCCGGTCTCTAACGCCGCTGCGCCGACGATGACGCTACTCCTCTCCCATCAGGACGCGCTGCTCGTGAAATATGCCAAAGACAGTGGTAGCATCATAGATGTGGTACTCCGTCGTTACGACGACACGGATACCTCATCGACGAAGCCGGTTGATCTGAATTACTTCCTGGCCCAGTACGGCTACCATCTCGTGGCGCCAAACCAGCCGGCGAAGTGACCGGCTCCCGGCAACGAGGGGATGAGGAGCGAACGGCATGGCCCAGCAGACACGACGTATCAGCCTGCTGATCGTCGACGATGTGGCCGACACGCGCAGCAATCTGGCAAAGCTCCTGCAGTTTGAGACCGACATGCAAGTGGTCGGTTCTGTGGGCAGTGGACGAGAGGGGATCGCCCGCGCCCGCGAGCTGCGCCCCGATGTCGTGCTCATGGATATTAACCTGCCCGACATTGACGGCATCAGCGCAGCCGAAGCCATCACGCGGGAGCTACCGGGCACCGCCGTCGTTATGCTCTCGATTCAGGGCGACACCGACTATTTGCGGCGCGCAATGCAGGCCGGGGCCAGGGAGTTCCTCACCAAACCCTTCTCCGGCGACGAACTCATGACGGTCATCCGGCGCGTCGACGCGCTGGAAGCGGGCCGCCGAAACCTGCCGGTCGTCCCTGTCCCGGTCGTCACGGCGCCCACCGGGCGAACCGAAGGCTGCCAGGTGCTCGCGGTCTTCAGCCCGAAGGGTGGTGTCGGCTGCAGTACGGTTGCCGTGAACCTCGCCGTGACCTTGAAACAGTCGACCAGCAAGCGGGTTGCTCTGATTGACGGCAGTCTGCGGTTCGGCGATGTCGCCCTCATGCTCAACTTGCACGCGACGAAAACGATAGCCGACCTGGCGCCGGTGATTGAGCAACTGGATGAGGACCTGCTACTCGGCACAATGGCCACGCACAGTTCCGGCGTGCAGGTGCTGGCCGCCCCGCCCCGCCCGGAGATGGCCGAACTGATCACGGCGGAGGCGATGCGCCGCATCCTGAACATGCTGAAGACCTGCTTCGATTATGTCATTGTCGATACCTGGGGCTCGTTTGAAGATACTGTGCTCGCCATCCTGGATACCGCCGACCGCATCCTCCTCGTGATGACGATGGAGATGCCCTGCATCAAAGATGCTCGGCTCTTCCTGGAAGTAGCAGAGGCGCTGAAATACCCGAAGGAAAAAGTGGCGCTCGTCGTCAACCGCTTTGACGCCGGCCAGACAATCTCCATTCAGGATGTCGAGCGCAGCGTCCGCCACCGCGTGGACTGGAAGGTCAGTTCTGGCGGCCTTCTACCGGTTCAGGCCATTAATCAGGGTGTACCGTTCGTCATCTCCAACAGTGAAGCGCCGGTGGCGCGCAGTCTGCGCGCCATGGCGGACGAGATTGGCAGTGCCGGTGATGCCGGACCGACCACTGGCCCGACCGAGGCGAACGCGCCACCAGCGTCACGTTCCCTGGTTACCGGCAACAAGCGTTTATCTTTTCTAGGAAGGCGAGGTTAGCCCACCATGTCGTTACTCCGTCGCATCGAAGGCGCCGCTCCGCTGCCCCCCAGCAATGGCAGCCATACCCTCAACCCGCTGCTGGACGAGGCCCGCACCCTGATCCCCAACCAGGCAAAGTCCTCCGCCGACCAGTTCGACGGGCTGCGCAACCGAGTGCAGCAAAAACTGATCTCAGAACTGGACCCGAAGCTGGACCTGAGCCAAACCGCCCAGGTAAAGCGCCTGATCGAAGACCTCTTCAATGCCATCCTGGAACAGGAAGGCATTGTCCTGCCCCGCGCCGAACGGCAGAAGCTCTTCGAGGCAACAGTCGCCGAGATCCTAGGCCTCGGGCCAATAGAGCCGCTCCTGGCCGACCCGACGATCAGTGAAATCATGGTCAACGGCCCACACAGCGTCTGGATTGAGCGCGCCGGCAAATTGCTGAAAACGGACATCACCTTCCAGAACAACGACCACGTGCTGCGCGTGATCGACCGCATCGTCTCGCCCATTGGCCGGCGCTGCGACGAGTCCACGCCCTATGTCGATGGTCGCCTGATCGATGGACCGGCTGCCGGTTCCCGCGTCCACGCCATCATCCCGCCGCTGGCGCTGGACGGCCCAACGATCACCATCCGCAAGTTCCGCAGGGACCGGATCACCGACGAGGAGTACTGCCGGCTGGGCACCGTCACGACGGACATGCTCGCCTTCATGGGAGCTGCCGTAGAAGCGAGGCTCAACATCATCATCTCCGGCGGCACCGGTAGCGGCAAAACGACGCTGCTGAACATTCTTTCCGGCTTCATCCCCGACGACGAACGCATCATCACCATTGAGGATTCCGCCGAGCTGCAGTTGCGCCAGGAACACGTGGTCCGCATGGAGACGCGCCGCGCCAACATTGAGGGCAAGGGTGAGATCTCCGTGCGCGACCTCGTCGTGCAGGCGCTGCGTATGCGCCCCGAACGCATCGTGGTTGGCGAGTGCCGGCGCGGCGAGGCGCTGGACATGCTCCAGGCGATGAACACCGGCCACGACGGCAGTATGACGACGCTACACGCCAATAATCCGCGCGAAGCGCTCAGCCGCCTGGAAACGATGGTGCTCATGGCCGGTCTCGACCTGCCATTGCGGGCCATCCGTGACCAGGTCGCCAGCGCTATCGACGTGATCGTGCAGTTGTCACGTATGCGTGACGGCTCGCGCAAAGTGACCCACATCACTGAGGTCCAGGGCATGGAGGGCGACGTGATCGTGCTCCAGGACATCTTCCTGTTCGAGCAGACGGGCTTCCAGGACGAGAAGGTGCTCGGCCGGCTGCGCCCGACCGGCATCCGCCCGAAGTTCTACGAGAAGTTCGAGATCGCCGGGGTCCGGCTCCCACCGGATGTGTTTGTGGAGAAGACGGCGCTCTGGCGCTAAGGATCGTGGCAGACCCGAGCGTCTGCCAGGGACGGAGGTGAAAGATACGCATGGACATGCTGCCGGCGCTCGCCGCGGGAGGCGCGGTTTTCCTGCTGTTCCTGGGCATCCAAACTATGCTGGCCGGGTCGGCCATGATGGACGACCGGCTGCGCCAGTACGGACGGGCGGCGGATCCGCGCGCCAGCCGTGTGGACGACGGCGTGAATTCCAAGTCGATCATGACCGGGCACATCGACCGCGCGCTGAAAAAGCGTGGCGCCGGTAACCGGCTGGCGCTACAGTTGGAGCGTGCCGATGTCCACATGACGCCGAGCGAGTTCGTGATGGTCACGGCGATACTGGTGGGTGGCGTGGCGGTCGTCAGTTTCATCCTGTTGAAGAACCCGGCCTTCGGCCTCATTGCTACCGCGATGGCCTTTTATGCGCCGCGCATCTGGCTCTGGCGCAAGCGTCAGAAGCGCATGAAAGCGTTCAACGACCAACTGGCCGATGGCATCGCCCTGCTTGCCAACTCGCTGCGCTCCGGCTACAGCCTGCCCCAGGCGTTGGAGTTGCTGTCGCGCGATGCTCGCCCCCCGCTTTCCCACGAATTTTCCCGCGTCAACCGGGAAGTGAACCTCGGCCTGTCGCCACCGGACGCCCTGGCCAATATCCTCAACCGGGTGCCCAGCGATGACCTTGACCTGTTCATCACCGCCGTCAACATCCAACGCGAGGTCGGTGGAAACCTGGCCGAGGTGCTGGACACGATCGCCGACACTATTCGAGATCGCGTCAAACTGTTGGGTGAGGTGCGCGTCCTCACGGCGCAGCAGTCCTACGCCGGGTACGTCGTCAGCGCCCTGCCGATCGTGCTGGCCGCCGCGATGTTCCTCATCAGCCGCAGCTATATGGAAACGCTGTTCACCAGCCTCATCGGCTGGATGATGCTGTCGGTCGCCAGCGTGGGCATCATTGCCGGCTTCTTTGCCATGCGCAAGATCGTCGACATCCGGGTGTAGATCGCACCGTCGTCACCCCGAAAGAACGGGCGAGGCGGTAGACGGAAGGGAGCGAAACATGAGTCCGGAACTGGTATCCCTCGCGGCTGCCGTCACTGCGGCGGCCGGGGTCTTCCTGTTGGTGCTGTCGCGTGCCCAGCCGCGGTCGGTCGACGCAGTGCGCAGCCGCCTGGCGCAATACGCGCCGGCGCCACGAAACCTGCGCGAACTGGAGATGAACCGGTCGTTCACCGACCGTGTTGTCAAACCATTGGCGGCGCACCTGGCGTCGACAGTGGCGCGCGTCACGCCGGCTCGCTCCTACGAGGACATCCGCAAGAAGTTGGTCCTCGCCGGCAACCCGAACGGCATGGTCCCTTCCGACTTCCTGGGGATGCAAGGGCTCAGTCTCCTCGTGATGGGCCTGTTTGGCCTGTTGTTGTTCGTCATGCTGCGCGCAAGTTCCAGCAAAGCCATCCTCATGGTCGGCGTCTTTTTTCTCTTCGGCTATATGTACCCGCGGGCCTGGCTCGACCGCAAAGTCAAGTCGCGCCAGCGCTTGCTCAAGGAGCAGTTGCCGGACTCGCTCGACCTCTTGACGATCATGGTGGAGGCGGGCCTTGGCTTCGACGCGGCGCTGGCCCGGCTGGTGGACAAGGCGCAAAACGAACTCTCCCAGGAGTTCGCCACGGTCCTGAGCGAGATTCGCCTGGGTAAGTCACGGCGCGAAGCGCTCCAGCAGCTTGGTCAGCGGACCAATGCGGAAGACATCGCCACCTTCGTGACCTCGTTGGTCCAGGCCGATCAACTGGGGGTCAGTATCGCTCGTGTCTTGCGGGTCCAATCGGCCCAGATGCGCATCAAGCGCCGGCAACGCGCCGAGGAGGCCGCGCACAAGGCGCCGATCAAGATGCTCTTTCCTCTGGCCTTCCTCATCTTCCCATCCATGTTCATCATCATTCTCGGCCCGGCGGTGCCCAGCCTGTTGCACGGGCTATGAGGTCGAGCGCTAAAGTGAAGCCACGACGGGTTCTGCATGGCCTGCTGTATGTGGGCATACTGAACCTGCAGGTATTGGCAACCGATCATCCTGAGCCGCCTACGGCTTGGCCAGGCCGTGGTTATAGGCATAGACGACGACCTGACTGCGGTCGGTAGCATCCAGCATCGGCGGGGTCAGCGTCCTTGAGCAGGTAGCCGACGGCGCCGGCCTGCAACGCCGCCTGCACAAGCGCGTCATCGCCGTAGATAGTTAGCGTGTGGGCCAATACATCCCAGCGGGCAGGCTTTACATTGTATTGACACTCCGCTTGCCCCGGCGTGGCATAGTTATTGTATACAGGTGGGTGGTGTCGCCGAAACGCAGACGCGGAGGTACGGATGGCTCGCCGCATGAGTCGTAGGCTGGTCGCACTCAGCACCGCGGCCATTGCTACAGTGTTCACCGTTGGCTATGTTCACACGCAGCCGGCGGCGGCACGGCTCGCCTCAGCCGACAGTTTTGCTACACCGTCGGCTAGCGCGACTCCGGGAAACGCACAAACGGTGCAGACTAACGTCAGCAGCACCGGAGCGGCAATCCCAACGCCCACCGTCGTGGTGAGCCCGTCCTTTATCCTTCCGCCATTGACAGCGCGCGGGTCGGACGGTGGCGAAGGGGGAGGCGGACGCGAAGGCCGCGATGGCGGCACGCCCCGGCTGTTCCGACCCATTGCCACACCCACATCCCTGCCGACCCCGAGCAGCCAGACAACCATCACCAGCACGACGCAGGGCGCTCGCTACCTCGACGGCTCGTATAGCGGCATGGCAGAGAACCGCCACGGCTACGTCCAGGCCACCGTGGTTATTGCCGGGGGACGCATCACCAGGGCAGCGATCTCCGACTGCGGCATGCAATATCCCTGCTCGCGCATCGCCATGCTGCCCGGCGAAGTGCTGACCCGCCAGAGCACGGATACCGATCTGATATCGGGCGCCACAATGAGTTCCACGGCGTATCAGGGGGCGGTAGAGCAAGCCCTGGCGAAGGCCGCCGTGTGACTGGCGCAGCCCAGGCCTACCCCCAACTCCAGCAGCGTGGGGCGATTGTGATGGACACAGCAGTCAGCGTGCGGTCAAGTGTGCCATTGCTGGGCGACGAGTTTGAGTCGCTGGCTGATCGCGCCTTTGGCTGGTTTCACACTGTTGAGCGCATCTGCAGCCGCTTCGACCCGACGAGTGAGGTGATGCACCTGACGGCACAGGCCGGTAGGTCAGTGGCCGTGTCACCGATTTTGTTTGAAGCCGTGCAGTTTGCGCTCGCCGTTGCCGAGTTGAGCGACGGCGCCTTTGACCCGACAATCGGTCAGACATTGGAGGCACGCGGCTTCAACCGCAACTACCGCACTGGTAACCTCATCGCCACCGAAATGCCCACCGCTGCGCCAGTAAGCTATCACGATGTCCAACTCGATGACCAGCGTCGTACCATCACGTTACTGCGGCCGCTCATCCTAGACCTGGGGGCGGTCGTCAAAGGGCTGGCCATTGATCTGGCCGGCAAGGAACTGGCGTCGCTGGGCAGTTTCAGCATAGATGCCGGGGGTGACATCTACGTGGCCGGCCGGAATGACACCGGTGGTCTCTGGCGCGTCGGCATCCGCCACCCACGTTTGCCGCAAGCAGTTGCCGCCGTGCTGCGGGTCACCAACGTCGCGGTCTGTACGTCGGGCGATTATGAGCGACCGGCAGCGAGCGGCGGCCACCATATTGTGGATCCGCGCAGTGGCGAATCGCCCGTGGACGTGGCGAGCGTGACGGTCGTCGGGCCGAACGCTATGCTGGCCGATGCCTTGTCCACGGCCGCCTTTGTACTCGGTGCGGAACGAGGCCTGCAGTTGCTGGAGAGTCAGGGAGTGGAGGGCCTGTTTCTGACCTCCTCACTGGAGAGGCGCATGACGCCGGGAATGCGGGGGTTTCTGGCATGACGGTTGCAGCGCAACAACCGCAATGGCGGAAGTTCAAGCTGTTCGCGCGTTCCCCAAAAGGCCTCATGCTCTGGGTGCTCCTGCTGCTCGCCGTGCTGGCAGCGCCGGCGGAGGGACCACACCGCGTCGTTGCGACGATCCTGGTGGCCCTGGCCGGCGCCGCGATCGTGGATGTGCTGGTCGCCAGCATCGAACAGGGACACTTCGTCTTCCCCACCAGCTCGCTCTTGACCGGCCTCTTCGTCGCCCTTCTGCTGAGTCCGACCGAGCCCTGGTACACCGTCGCCGCGGCAGCCATCCTGGCAGTCTGCTCCAAGCATCTTTTGCGGACCCGGCGCTGGACGGTGTTCAACCCCGCCGCTGTCGGACTGCTGGTGGTGGCGCTGCTCTTCGCCAGCAGCGAAAGCTGGTGGGGATCGTTGCCGGACCTGCCAGGCGCGCTCTTGCTCGTACTGGCGCTGTCGGGCGCCTGGATCGTCGACAAGGTCAACAAGTGGCCGCAAACCCTGGCCTTCCTGGCGACGTTCTACCTGCTCTTCACCGTCGCATCCTTTATGGACAGCTCCCCGCTGGTCATCGAGGCCTTTCGCGTCCCTTACCTGAACACGGCGATCTTTTTTGCCGCCTTTATGCTGTCGGACCCGCCAACCTCGCCAGCGCACTATCGGGAGCAGCTTATCTATGGGGCCGGCGTCGCTGCGCTGAGCTTTGTGGTGCAACTGGCATTTCACCCACAGTACTTCTTGCTGGCCGGCCTATTGGTTGGCAACGGTGTGTTCGCCTGGTGGCGGTCCCGCCCGACGCGGCGGACGGCGCTGGCGGCGCGAAGGCTGGCCACCGCCTCACGATAAGGGACACGATTTCTCATGCCAGGCAGCCGTCGATTAGTACCCTCTCCTGCCTGCTCTTGCCGTCACCCGCGGCATCCCGTACTCTGAGATGGGAGGATAACCAAACGGCCGCCCAGCCGTTGGACGGAAGAGTGGTACGGCTTGTGCGTTAACACCGACAGGGGCCTGGAGAAAGCAAGAGAGGAGTGTTCGGCCGGATTGTCAAAGGTACCCCTCCGGCAGAACAACACAGCAATGCAACGACGAATCTTCTTGAAAATGGCCGCCGGGTTGCCGGCGGCATGGGTGGCCGCGCAGGCGGCGCCGGCCTTTGCCGACAGTAAGATCGTGGAGCAGGGCGGTCAGTACGTCAGTACGTACACGGCCGGCCCCGCCACCGGCTGGACCGGCTATACGAATGCCGGTGGCGCCGGTTACACCTACGTCTATCTGTTTAGCGGCCCGAGTTCCCAGACGACGTGGATTGCCAACGTTCCCGTCAACGTGCCGGTAATCGTGAACGCCTACGCGCCAGGCGAAATACTGGCGCCGCCAAATCCGCTCTGGTACAACATCAGTACCATCCAGGGCGACGGCTGGGTATATTCGGGGCTGATCAGCAACGCTCCCCCGGTTTCGTTACCGGCCTCGGCGGTGGCGCTGCCGCCAGGGCCTATCCCGGCGCCCATCGGCTCCGGCCGTTCCATTGGCGTGTCCCTGTCCCGTCAGCACCTCTGGGCCTACGACAACGGTGTCGTCGTTTGGGACGCTGACGTCACCACCGGCGAACCGCTCAAGCCGACCCCGACGGGCATCTTTACTATCGAAATGAAGATCCCCAAGTTCAAGTTCATTTCGCCATTTCCTCCCGGTTCCTCGCTCTGGTATCCAGACTCGCCCACGCACTACGCCTTACAGTTCCGCGGCGACGGCTACTACATCCACGACGCGCCCTGGCGGCCGTATTATGGTCCAGGCACCAATTTTCCGCACATGGATCTGGACGGCACGGTGCGCGCCGGCTCTCACGGCTGCGTCAACACCATGTTGTCAACTATCGAGTTTCTGGCGCCCTGGACGCCGCTGGGTGCGCCGGTCAATATTATCGACTGACACGCCATACACTGGCAAAGCAGGGGATCGGAGCGGGCACAGTTCCCTGTGTTTCCCGCCGCGCTATGCCACGCAACGGAGCGCTGGTAGGCTAAGGGCGTAGTCGGCGGGCGGCCTTTCGGAGCGGAGCGAGACGAGGCGTGCTGGCTTGACTTCGCTCCCTCGCCGGGTCACAGCTCACCTGGCATCTTCCTTGTGCGTGCTTGGCGTCCTCGTTGCCACGCTCGTTTCACCCTCGGCAGGGGCGGCAATTGCCCTTGGTGGCCTATCGACGATAGGCCCATCTCAGCAAGTGGTAACCAGCGCGGCCGCGGCGAACAGCGACCCATTGAAGTCCTACCGCGCCGCACACCCGGAGGCGAGCTGGCCGCACTGGTTGACCGACCACCGGCTCGCCTGGGCTACTGTTGGTCTGGCCGGCGGCGGGACCGAGGGCTTGGTTGCCACCGACGGCACGCTCTCGCCCAACGGCAACCGCTTCGGCATCAGCCTGTGGCTGCGCGATGACCAGAGCGGCGTCCTCTACGTGCCGCAACTCGATCAGGTGACGCAGTCCCTGGCAAACGGCGACCTGCCGCTCATCACGACTCGCTGGTCGGTCGACGGCGCCACCCTCACCACCACCGTCTTCGCGGCGTCGGATGCTCGGGACCCGTCCGCTCCCGGCTCGTCCGACGCACGCCGGGTCTTCCTGCAGACGACGCTCAGCGCCGGCGGCACGCCGCGTCCCTGGACGCTGTACGTGGCCCTGCGCCCCTTCGGTCCCGCCGGAGGCTCGACGCTGCTGCACAGCGCAGCGGCAAGCACATCGTCACTCAGTGTCGATGGCTCACTGGTGCTGGTCGCTCAGACCGTCGCCAGTCGGGCCGGCGCCTTGAACGAGACGGCTGTTGACGCCTCTGTTGTGGCAAAAGCGGGCGGCATTCCGCCGCAACAGGCGGTCACCAGCGCCAGCGGCCTGGCCGAAGCGCTGCTCGCCTACGACCTGCAACTTGGCAGCGGACAAACAGCCACCTATGCCTTTGTGCTGCCCATGCAGCCCACACCGCCGTCGCCAACAACCATTGACACGCTCCAGCACCTTGATGTCGGCATGCTACGGCAGAACGTCAGCGCCGCGTGGCAGGCACGCCTGCACCACGTGCAGGTCACGGTAGGCGACCCGCGCATCCAGAACGCCTTTTACGCCTCGCTTGCCTATATCCTCATGGCGCAGCAGGCCAATGGTGAGATATTCTCCGGACCGCTCAGCGAACGCGCCTTCTGGTTTCGCGACGCCGCCTACATCACCAACGCGCTGGACGAGGCCGGCTACCAGAGCAACGTTCGCGACATCCTGCGCTTGGTCGCTTCGACCCAACTGCCGTCCGGCCGCTACCCGCCCATCATCACGGCCGCCGGCAGTCCCCAGTTGCCGCTGAAGACGGAATGGGATACCCAGGGCGAGGTCATCTTTTCGCTGGTCAACTACGCCCAGCAGAACCACGATCTCGCCTTCCTGCACGATGTCTACCCAGGCATCTGGGCGGCGACACGCTACCAGGAGTCACAGCTCGCGGCGACGCGGATTCCGGCATTGCAGGGGACGCCCTTCTTCGGCATCCTGCCGGCCGGGGAGAGCGCCGAAGACCTCTATAGCGCCGACTGGCATCACTACTGGGACGACTTCTGGGCTATGGCGGGCTTCCAACAGGCGGCGGCAGCAGCCCAGATGCTCGGCTTCAACGGCGACGTGGGCCGGCTGACCGGCGACGAGCAGGCGCTACGCAGCGCCACCATCGCCAGCGTCAATAGCAGCTTACCGCCAGATAAGCGGGCCGTCATCTCCAACGGACCAGAAGACCGCTCCACGACAGCGATGGCGCGCAGCGGGACGCCCTCGATCTGGCCCGTAGAGGTGCTCAATCCCGGCAGCGAGCTGGTGCAGCACAGTTTTGACACCTATTACATCTGGGACATTAAGCCCTACGGCGGCGCCTATCAGCACTACAACGACCACTACTGGCCCTTCGCCGGCATCAGCCTGGCCCATGCCTTCTACCGCCTGGGCATGATGGCGCACACCGAACAGATCCTGGAGTGGACGCTCAGCCACCAGACGGCGCCCAACCTCTACGCCTGGGCCGACATCGTCGATCCGACGACATCCAGCCTAGCCCTGGGCGACATGCCGCACAACTGGATGGCCGCCGAGATGATCCTGTTGATTCGCGACATGCTGGTACGGGAAGCGGGGCAGGCCATCGCCATCGGCCCGATGCCGGAAGGCTGGCTGCCACCCGGCGGCACGGTGTCGATCAGCGACTTCCCGACCGCGCTCGGCAGCCAGAGCTACCGCCTGACGCGCTCCGCCGATGGCGTCACGCTGCACTTGACGTTCAGCGGCAGCCCTCCGCCCGGCGGCTACGTATTCCAGGTCTCCGACGCCCTGGCCGCGCAGAGCTACGCGATTGACGGCGGACCAATGCAGGGTGCCACAAGCGACACGATCACCCTGCCCGCCGGCGCAAGAAGCGTGACGGTGCGCGTGGCGACGCGATGACGAACAGGGCCGCGACTGCGGGCCCGCAGTCGCGGCTTTATACCCCTCACTCCCACTCAATCGTTGCCGGCGGCTTGGATGTGATGTCGTACACCACCCGGTTGATGCCCGGCACTTCGTTGACGAGGCGGGTGGCCAGGCGCACCTGGGTGGCAGCGGGTAAGGCCAGCGCCTGCGCCGTCATGAAGTCGTCGGTGCTGACGGCGCGCACTGCCAGCAGGTTGCCGTAGGTGCGGCCGTCGCCCATCACGCCGACGCTGTTGACGGGTGTGAGCACTGCGAAGTATTGCCCCAGGCGGCGGGCGAGCGGGCTGCGCTCCAACTCTTCCCGCACGATGGCGTCGGCGGCACGCAGCGTTGCCAGGCGGGGCGACGTCACCTCCCCGATCACGCGCACGGCCAGGCCCGGACCGGGGAAGGGCTGGCGGCGCAGGATCGCTTCCGGCACTCCCAACCGCCGGCCCAGCTTGCGGACTTCATCTTTGAAGAGGAAGCGCAGGGGCTCCAGCAGTTGAAACTGGATGTCCTTGGGGATGCCGCCGACGTTATGGTGGGTCTTGATCTTGCCGGCGGTCTGGTGCCCGGTGGCGCTCTCGATCACGTCGGGATAGAGGGTGCCCTGCACCAACCAGCCGGGTGAGCCAAGGTCGCGGGCCGCCGCCTCGAAGGTGCGGATAAAGACCTCGCCGATGCGCCGCCGCTTCTCCTCCGGGTCGGTCACGCCTGCGAGCCGCTCCAGGAAGCGGTGCGCGGCGTCGATGACCACCAGATTGCCGCCCAGGCAGTCCCGCAAGGCTGCCTCCACGGTCGCGGCTTCGTCCTGGCGGAGCAGGCCGTTGTCGATGAAGATACAGGTCAGGCGATCGCCCAGCGCCTTGTACACCAGCGCCGCCGCCACCGTGGAATCGACGCCGCCGGACACTGCGCAGATGGCGTTGCCGGCGCCGACGCTGGTGCGAATGTTCTCCACCGCGCTCGTGACGAAGGAACCGAGTCGCCAGTTGGGCTTGCAGCCACAGACATCGAAGACGAAGCCGCGCAGCAGGTCGAGTCCGCGTGGCGTGTGCGTCACCTCCGGGTGAAACTGCACACCGTAGAGCCGCCGCGCCGGGTCGCCCATGGCCGCCAGCGCCGTGTTGTCGGTGCGGGCCAGCGCCGCAAAGCCTGGCGGCAACGTGCAGACGGAATCGCCGTGGCTCATCCAGGCATCAAACTTGCCGGGCAACGCCTGAAAGAGCGGATCGGTAGCCAGTTGCTCCACGACCGCCGGGCCATATTCGCGGCGAGTCCCTGGCTCGACAGTTCCGCCCAGTTGCTGCGCCATCAGGTGCATGCCGTAGCAGATGCCCAGCACCGGCAGGCCAGTCTGCAAGAGCGCCAGCGGCGTCACCGGCACGCCGGCATCGTAGACGCTGGCCGGACCGCCGGAGAGGATGATGCCGCGCGCCCCCCGCGCCGCGTACTCCTCGACGGGCAGCGTATGCGGCACAATCTCGCTGTAGACGTGTAACTCGCGGATGCGGCGACCGATCAGATGCGTGTACTGGGAGCCAAAATCGACGATCAGGATGGCGTCGCTGTCTACGAGGCCGCCATCCGAGCGTCGGCGCGCCGCCACCGGCCCATTACTAACGGTGGTCTGTCGTTCCGCTGTCGCCACACTCATGCGCTCGCCTCCTGACCGATGTCCCCCCGATACTGCACGCCGTCCCAACTGATCTGCTGCACTGCCGCATAGGCTGCAGTGGCGGCTTCGGCGCGGGTGCTGCCCACCGCCGCCACGCAGAGCACGCGGCCGCCGGTCGTTACCACGGCACCGTCGCGCTTTGCCGTGCCGGCCTGAAAGACGTAGGTTTCCGGCAACGCCGCTGCTGCTTCCAGGCCGGAAATCGGCAGGCCGGTCTGGTAGGGACCGGGGTAGCCGCCGGAGGCCAGCACGACGTTGACACAGGCGCGGCGCCGCCAGCGCAACTCCTGTCCGCGCAGGTTGCCCTTGGCGGCAGCCCGCAGCAGCAGCAGCAGGTCGTTCTCCAGCAGCGGCAGCAGCGCCTGCGCTTCCGGGTCGCCGAAGCGGGCGTTGAACTCCAGCAGCCGTGGCCCGTTGGCCGTCAACATCACATTGGCGAAGAGCGCGCCCCGGAACGGCGTCCCGGCGGCTCGCAAGGCGTCCAGCACCGGTGTGAAAAAGGCCGTCCGGATGGTAGTCGGCGAAGGATCACCGACGCGCCAAGCCGGGGCAACGGCCCCCATGCCACCGGTGTTCGGGCCCTGGTCGCCATCGTAGGCCCGCTTGTGATCCTGTGCCGGCAGCATCAGCATGGCCCGCGTGCCGTCGCAAAGGGCGATATAGGAGCGTTCCTCCCCGTGTAGGAACTCCTCCACCACGACCGATTGCCCCGCCGTGCCATATTTTCCGGCGACCAGCATATTCGCCAGCGCCGCTTCTGCCTCGGCCAGCGTCTCGGCGATGACTACCCCTTTGCCCCGAAACAAACCGTCGGCCTTGATCACGACGGGCAGTTGCCCCAGTTGCCGAACGTAGTCCAACGCGGTCTGATACTCCGCAGCGGAGAAGCTCGCCGTCTGCGGTCCGGGCAAGCCGAGCTGGGTCATCAAGCTGCGCGCGTAGGCCTTGCTGCTCTCCAGCCGCGCGGCAGCCTGCGTCGGCCCGAAGGTGAGGATGCCGCGGTCGGTCAAAGCGTCGACTAGCCCTGCCGCCAGCGGGTCTTCGGGGCCCACGACGACGAAGTCGACCCGTTGCTCGACGGCCAGCGCGACGATGCCGGCGACATCATCGGCTGGGATCGCGAAGCAGGTGGCATGTTCGGCAATGCCGGGATTGCCAGGCGCCGCCAACAGCGACCCGAGCAGAGGCGACTGCGCCAGCTTCCAGGCCAGGGCGTGCTCGCGGCCACCATCACCGACCAGCAAAACCCGCAAGCCGGGCCGAAGATCTGAAGCGTGCTGCATTAGCAATAGTATACCGGGGGCCGGGGGTCGGGGGCCAGCAGGCAGTGAAGGCGACCGGGCAGCATCTGTGCCTGCCAGACGAGCATGGTTCTTCAGAGCGACGATCCGCCGCCAACTCCCGGCCCCTGGCCCCCGACCCCGCTATACTGCAAAGCGTCGGCAAGTCCGACGAGGGAGAAAGGGACCGACCGTGCGCTTGGAGAACAAAGTGGCCATCATCACCGGAGCTGGAACCGGCATCGGCAGGGCCATAGCCATCCGCTTCGCCCAGGAGGGAGCCGCGGTCGTCATCGACTACGTCGGCACGCCGGATAACGCAGCGCAGGTCGTCCGGCAGATTGTGGCAGCGGGCGGCAAGGCCCTGGCGGTGGAAGCCGACGTCAGCCAGCCGGACAAGGTCCAGAGCCTGATCGACCAGGCGGTACAGAAGTTCGGGCGTCTGGATATTCTGGTCAACAACGCTGGCGTCGAGACCAAGATTCCCTTCCTGGAGATCCCGCTGGAGGTCTGGTCCCGGACGATCGCCATCGACCTCACCGGACCCTTCCTGTGCGCGCAAGCTGCGGCGAGGCGCATGGTAAGCCAGGGCGGCAGCGGCCGCATCATCAACATCTCCTCCGTCCACGAGGACATGCCGATGCCCACGAACTCCGCCTACTGCGCGGCGAAGGGTGGCCTGCGCATGCTCATGCGCACGATCTGTGTCGAGCTCGGTCCGCACGGCATCACCGTCAACAACATTGGCCCCGGCGCCATCGACACGCCAATGGATGCGCCCCTCAAGGCCCACCCGGAACTGATGCAGCAACTGCTGGCCGAAATCCCCGTCGGTCGCATGGGCCAGCCGGAAGAGATCGCCGGCCTGGCCACCTACCTCGCCAGCGACGAAGCCGGCTACGTCACCGGCAGCACCTACTTCATCGACGGCGGCATGCTGCGGCAGTCGGGGAGCTTATAGCATATTGCTATACTTCCACCCGAGCAACGCGACGACATTATCGGCCTGAAAGCCGCCCCACGGATACGCCCACGTAGCTTTCCGAGCAGACGGAGTACCGCATGGCGCGACTCGAAGACCTGGGTCCCGGCGCGGCGGTCAAGGGCGTGCTGCCGGACGGGCTGGTCACTGTGGTGGATGTGCGCTGGCACGGCTCCAACGTTGCCGAACTGACGTATAAGGATGCCGCCGGGCGGCTGGGTAGCGAGCTGCTCTACCGCTACCGGGAGCCGACGCTGGAGGTCGTGACCACCGGCCGACCCTGGAGCTTCGATGGCGACGGGGCGCTGCTGCGGCTGGTCTCTGAGGCCTACCGCATCCACCTGGCGTACCTCTTCGATCCTATCCTGGCGGTCCACACGTCGCTGGTCGATCCCTTGCCGCACCAGATCACCGCCGTCTACGGCGACATGCTGCCGCGCCAGCCGTTGCGCTTCCTGCTGGCCGACGACCCCGGCGCCGGCAAGACGATCATGGCGGGACTGCTGATCAAGGAGTTGCTGATCCGGGGCGACGTGCATCGCTGCCTGATCGTCTGCCCCGGCAACCTGGTGGAGCAGTGGCAGGACGAGCTGGAGCGGCGTTTCCAGTTGCCCTTCGAGATCATGACCAACGACAAGCTGGAAGCAGCGCGCAGCGGCAACTGGTTTGCCGAGACGCCGCTGGCGATCGGGGGGCTGGACAAGCTGAGCCGGGACGAGCGCGTCCAGGCCATGCTGGAGCAGACCGACTGGGACCTGGTGATCTGCGACGAGGCCCACAAGCTCTCCGCCAGCTTCTTCGGCGGCGACGTCAAGTACACCAAACGCTACCGTCTGGGCCAACTGCTCGGCCGGCAAGCACGGCACTTCCTGCTCATGACGGCCACGCCGCACAACGGCAAGGAGGAGGACTTCCAGCTCTTCATGGCCCTGCTGGACGCCGACCGCTTCGAGGGCCGCTTCCGTGACGGCGTCCACAGCAGCGACACCTCCGACCTGATGCACCGCATGGTCAAGGAGGATCTGCTCACCTTCGAGGGCAAGCCGCTCTTCCCGGAGCGTATCGCCAGCACGGTCAACTACACCCTCTCGCCGGCGGAGGCCACGCTCTACCGGGAAGTCACCGAGTACGTGCGGGAAGAGTTCAACCGCGCCGATGCCTTGAATCACCACGGGCGGCGCGGCACCGTCGGCTTTGCGCTGACCATCCTGCAGCGTCGCCTGGCCTCCTCGCCGGAAGCGATCTACCAGTCGCTGCGCCGACGCCGCGAACGGCTGGAGAGCCGGGTGCGCGAAGAGCAACTGCTCCAACGCGGCGCCGCAACGAGCATGGAGTTCCTGGGCAACCTGGCCCGCCTGAGCAGCGAAGACTGGGACGACCTGGAAGATGCGCCGGAAGCAGAGCTGTTGGAGCAGGAAGAGCAGGTGGTGGACCAGGCCTCGGCTGCTCGCACGATTACCGAACTGCAGTTGGAGATCCGGCGCTTGCAGCAACTGGAGGGGCTGGCCCGGCAGGTTGTGTTGAGCGGCGCCGACCGCAAGTGGGAAGAGTTGCGCGATCTGCTGCAAGCCAACCCGGCCATGGTCGATGCTGAAGGCCAGCGGCGCAAGCTGATCATCTTCACCGAGCACCGCGATACCCTGAACTACCTGGCCCGGCGGCTACGCGACCTGCTGGGGCAGGCGGAAGCGGTGGTCACGATCCACGGCGGCATGCTGCGGGAGGAGCGGCGCACCGCGCAGGCCCGCTTCACCCAGGACAAGGATGTCCAGATCCTGGTGGCCACCGACGCTGCCGGGGAGGGTGTCAACTTGCAGCGGGCCCACCTGATGGTCAACTACGACCTGCCCTGGAATCCCAACCGGCAGGAACAACGCTTCGGCCGCATCCACCGCATCGGCCAGACGGAGGTCTGCCACCTCTGGAATCTGGTCGCCGCCGAGACGCGCGAGGGCGACGTCTACAGCCGCCTCTTGACCAAGCTGGAGGAGGAACGGGCGGCGCTGGGTGGGCGCGTCTTCGACGTGCTGGGCAAGGTCACCTTCGAGAACCGGCCGCTGCGCGAGTTGCTGGTGGAGGCGATCCGCTACGGCGACCAGCCGGCGGTGCGGGCCCGCCTCTATCAGGTCGTTGACACGGCGCTGGACACGGCGCATTTGCGCGAGTTGCTGGAAGAGCACGCGCTGGCGCGAGACAGCATGGACGCCGCCACAGTGCAGACCATCCGTGAGGACATGGAGCGGGCGGAGGCGCGGCGGCTGCAGCCGCACTTCATCGCTACCTTTTTCCAGGAAGCCTTTCGCCTGCTGGGTGGCCGCATGCACCAGCGGGATGCGGGCCGCTACGAGATCACGAACGTGCCGGCGCCCATCCGCCAGCGTGACCGCCAGATCGGCACGGGCGAGCCGGTGCTGCACCAGTACGAGCGGGTCACCTTCGACAAGGCGCTGATCAGCGTGCCGGGCAAGCCGCTGGCCGCCTTCCTCTGTCCAGGGCACCCGCTGCTGGACACCTGCATCGACCTGCTGCTGGAGAAGTACCGCGACCTCTTGCGGCGCGGCGCCCTGCTGCTGGACAGCAGTGACCCCGGCAGCGATATGCGCGCCCTCTTTTACCTGGAGCACGCCATCCAGGACGCCCGGACCGACGCCGCCGGCAACCGCCGCGTCGTCTCGCGGGAATTGCAGTTCGTGGAGATCGACCAGAACGGCGTCGCTGCGGCGGCCGGCTCCGCCCCCTACCTGAACTACCGGCCGCTGACGGAGGAGGAACAGCGCCTGGTGACGCCTATGCTGGACGCGCCCTGGTTGCAGCGGGGTCTGGAGGACCGCGCCTTGAGCTACGCCATTGAAGCCCTGGTGCCCCGGCACTTTGAAGCGGTGCGCCAGCGCAGCGAGGCCTTGATCGACAAGACGAAGGCAGCCGTCCACGAGCGCCTGACCAAGGAGATCGTCTACTGGGACCATCGTTCGGTCCAACTGGCCCGCCAGGAGCAAACCGGCAGGACAGCCTCCCTCAACTCCCTCCAGGCCCGGCGGCGCTGCGACGAGCTGGAAGCGCGCTTGCAGCAGCGGCTGGCCGAACTGGAGCAGGAGCGGCGGCTGGCCCCGTTACCGCCCGTCGCCATTGGCGGGGCGCTGATCGTGCCGAACGGGCTGCTGGCGCGTCTGCTGGGCGAAGACCCGCGCCAGACGGACGCTACCGCCCGCGAGCGCCAGCGCATCGAGCAACTGGCGATGCAGGCGGTCATGGCAGAGGAACGCCGGCTGGGCTACCTTCCCCGCGACGTCAGCGACCTGAAGTGCGGCTACGACGTCGAGTCGCGTCTGGCGAACAGCGGCCGGCTGCGCTTCATCGAGGTGAAGGGCCGCACGGCCGACGCCGACACGGTGACGGTGACGAAGAACGAGGTCCTGACGGCGCTGAACAAGCCGGAGGACTGGTGGCTGGCAGTGGTGCTGGTGGACGGTGAGCAGGTGGCGGCGCCGGCATATCTGAGCCGGCCATTTCAACGGGAGCCGGACTTCGCGGCGGTAAGCGTAAACTATCATCTGGACGAGCTGCTGAAGCGGGAAGCGCCAGCGTTCGCGTGAGAGGGGAGAGAGCATGAGCGCCCGGTCTCTTCCAGAGCCGGCGACGGTCGACGAGTGCATCGCGGTGATGACGGATGTCATCGTGCAGCAGTTCCACCCGGAGCAGATCATCCTCTTTGGCTCCCAGGCGCGCCGTAACGCCGACGCGCGGAGCGACGTGGATTTGCTGGTGGTCATGGCCGACGACGTGGACCGCCGCCGGACGGCCATCGCCATCACCCGAGCGGTGAGCGACATCCCCGTTGCCAAGGACATCGTCGTGACGACTCCCGCCGAGATCGCGCAGCGTGGGCACGTCGTCGGCTCGATCCTCCGTCCGGCATTGCGCGAGGGGAGGATGCTCTATTCCCGATCCTGAACAGACGGCGGCGGCGCGGCGCTGGCTGCGCTACGCGCGGGAGGACCTCCGCACGGCGAGGCTCATCGATCGCCAGCCCGATGGAGTGCCTCGGGAATGCTGCTGGCTTGCCCAGCAAGCGGCAGAGAAAGCGCTAAAGGCGGCGCTCGTCTTTCTGGGCATAGACTTTCCCCGCACCCACAACCTGGCCGACTTGCGGCGGCTGCTACCGTCGGCCTCGTCGCAACAGCGCAATGAGCGTGACCTGGCGCAACTTTCGCGCTGGGGAGTGGAGGCACGGTATCCGGGTGACTGGCCCGAGCCAAGCCAGGACGACGCCCGCACGGCGATTGCCCAGGCCCAGAGCATTCTTGCCGATGTGGTGTCCGACCTGGCCGCGCATGGGTTTCTGGAAGAAGATCGTCCATGATCGACTGCACGAAGTCGGGAGGAGCATGGACTTGGTGACGAAGGCCAAGGTCCCGACAGCGCTGGAACTGGACCTCGCGACGCTGATTCAAGAGAAAGGTTGGAATGCTGGCTCTTGATCCGGCGACAGTTCCAGGATGAAGTCTGACTTCACATAAATGAACACACGTACGGATCGGGAATGACAATAGCGCGCGCTAAAGCCGCGATGAAGCCCATATCGCGGAGCATCAACTCAGGACTGCTCTGAACATCCTCTCCATGGCTGGCGAGATGCAGCAGCCAACGGGCGACGACGATCTGGACCTCGCGTGACGACAGACGGCGCGGCGGCGAGGAGGCCGGAACGTAGCGCCCAACCACCTCATCCAGAGGGAATTCGAGCGTGGGAGGACCTGGGGCGGTAAGCAGTGGGTCCTTCCAAAGGTAGCCATACTCCTGGGAGACGAACAGAACGAAAGGAGCGGCGGGAAAGGCAGCATAGGACGTGAGGTCGCGAAAGAGGCGAACGGCGTCTTCGCGCGACAAGTCCTCCTGGTTCTTCACTTCAACAACGACGATTGCCCGCATGTCGGCGTCGGCCACCAGGATATCGACCGGTGGAGCGCCGGCCCTCGCGACGTTGACGCTCATCATGCACTATCCCTCCCGTTCCTCATCCTTGGCACGGGCGATACGGCCAACTGCCGCTGCCTGGCGCACACTCACAGTATATGCCATCGTACACCGGCGTCAGCCCGTTCTGTTGCCAGCGATGAAGTGCGGAATGGATACAATAAGATGCCAAGATAGCGGACGGTCTTTATCCGCATCGCTGTCCGTCGGGCTGCCCTAATCATGCGTTGTTTCGCACTTTCTGCCGTCAGTTGGAATAATGGAAGGGAGCAGCAGGAGAGGTGGAGAACCCGACGTGACGGACGCGTATCGAAAGAAACGGATTGAGGTGGTGGGGATCAGCGCCACCTCGGCAGGAGAGACGCGCATCCGCCTTGGCCACCCCTCGACGCTGCATCTGTGGGGGGCGCGCCGGCTGCTTTTGCGATGCTACCGTTCCAGCGGGAGCCGGACTTCGCGGCGGTCAGTGTCAATTACCGGATGGATCACCTGGCCGACCGCGAACTCTCGGGCGGAGGGCTAGGAGTCGAACGCATACCGCTTTAGGTGCCCAAATTGAGGAGCCACGGAACGCGCTGAGAGCGTCGAGCGATCTGCTCACCGCGGTAGATAGCAGGCAAGCAGGATCAGGGCAGGGGAGAAGATGGCCGAGCCAACGATTAGCAGGCAGACACTGTTAGTTTTCCAGAGGCACATGGTGTCCGGTTGGTCGGCACGTGAAATCAGGGACGCTTTCTCGGCGGCAGGCATTGCCCGAACACATCTTGTCGCCTTGTCAGCCAGTCTCAGTAAACATGACACGATAGGTCAATACTTTAACTCCATCGATCCTTCAGGCCCTGATGCTGGACATCTCATCCGTGTTCTCGAAAACTTCATCGTCGACGTGGACTCTGGAACACCCGGGCATCGCGTGGACCGGCAGGCTGTACTGAGTGAACTCGGCGTCTGGTTGGCGAAGGACGGTTTTGCGTATAAGGACCATTCAATCAGGGCGCTTGAGCCAACCTCTACCGTGCATTCAGAAGCACGGGCCACCGGACACGCGGTGGAGGAAGGTGCGCCATCGAGAGCGTGTTTCGTGATGATGCCGTTCGGCCCACCATTTGACGGATACTATGCGAACATCATTCTCCCGTGGTACCCGATCACGGCCCCTGTTGTACGTGAGCGCGTGCTGACTTGACAGGAGCGGTCAAGGTGTGCAGACTGTGTCGTATGGACACAGAGTTGGTGCTGCCGGAGACGTTGCCAGAGGCGCACGCCGTGATCCGCGAGTTGTGGGCGGCGATGCAGGCGTTGCGTGCCGAGCACGGGCATGTGCTGGTGGAGCAGGCGTCATTGCGGGAGCGCGTGGCGGAGTTGGAAGCGCGGCTGGGGAAGAACTCGCTGAACTCGTCGCGGCCGCACGGTCAGCCTGCGGCTGCCAGCGCCGATCCACCATGGACACCCCCACCAGCGGCAACCAAGCGGCAGCCCAGTGGGCGCAAGCCGGGCGGGCAGCCCGGACATGTGGCAACGGCCGCCCTTCGGGCGTCAGCGCGGGAGTTGTTGCCGCTGGAGCAGGTGGATCAGGTGGTGGCGGTCTGGCCGGAGCAGTGTCAGCACTGCGGGGTGGCGTTGCCCCCGTGCCCCGATCTGGTGGCGGCGCCGCCGGAACGGCATCAGGTGAGCGAACTGCCGCCGGTGCAGGTGACGGTGACGGAATACCAGATGCAGCGGG
>DAIMXP010000103.1:0-24200 GCA_036734945.1 Chloroflexota bacterium | reverse complement strand
CATCCCCGCCTCCAGTACGCTCGCTCGCCCGCAGCTACGCAGTCCCCCTGCTAGTGGGTCACGCCGCAATTAAATTGGGTTTCTCACGAGAGGCGACAATCTCAGCTATTTGTCGCGTGACCCACTAGTATATCTCAACTCAGACAGCCTCCTAGCGCGTAACTTCATTGCGGTAGGGTCGCTGTCCATTTGCTGGGTATGCGTGCGGCGCAGCTTGTTGATTCCGGCGTCGAGGTGTTCCTCCGGCTTCAGCAAGCTGCCCAGGATGTCGGCTTGCTCCAGCGCGGCGAAGATCTCTTCCAGCAGGTCTTTGAGGACCATGTCTTCGGGATGGCGGCGCAAATGGCGATCCAGCGCACCGGTGGTCAGGTGGCTTGGGGTCGTGGCCAGGTTCATCGCTGGCGGATGATAGGTTCCCGCGCCGGTTTGGCGCTGCGCCTGGCGCTCCTCGCGTACGAGTTCCCAGGCGCGGAGATACAAGGTCAGCGCCGCGAGTTGGGCGGCACGCGGGTCAATGTCGATGCCGTGCAGGTGCGTGCTCAGCACACGGTTGGCAATCTCGGTGGCCGTCAACTCGGGTTGCCGCTCACGGCACATCGCCACCAGCATGTCGAAGGCTTCGCGTAGGAAGTGGCCGCTACCCATGCAGGGGTCCATGACCGTGAGACCGGCAAGCGTCGGGACGGCAGGCTGGTCGAGGATTTCCGGTCGGATGTAGTAGTCCCAGGTATCCGGCAGCGTGCTCAGCGGGTAGGCCTCGTGGTAGCTGCGGCCCAGGCTGTTCTGAAGCAGCCATTGCACCATGTAAGGTTCGGTGAACAGCTGCGTGGCGGCGGCGATCTCGTCGCGCGTCGTCACCTTGCCGCCCGCCTTGAGCTTGGCGTAAATCTGCGCCTTCGCCTCTTCCTGGTAGAACTGGTAGGCCCAGCCGATGGCGTCAGGATCAGCAAAGGCGGCGTCAAACTCCTCCAGCCTGAAACCCGGCAGGTGCCCGCCGCCAAGGACGGCGACAGTGTGCAAGAGTGCTGCGATGCTGGGGCGCAGGGCGGTGTTGGGATCATCGGCGCCGAAGAGGCCCGGCAGGCTCGCGGCCTGCTCCGCGCAGGCGTCCTCGATCACCTTCCACCAGCCCCGGTCGGCGGCGGCAGCGCGCGCCGGGTCGGTCGCCGCCAACACGTAGAGCGCCTCCGGCTGGCCATCGTAGTCGGGATTCGGGTGCAGTGTCTCGGTGATCAGCCCGCGCGCCTCCATCGCCCGCAGCGCCAGCAGGCGGTTGATCCAGGAGTAGGCGGCGCGTTCCACCAGTTCCGTCCGCGTCGCCGCGCGTTGAGCCGCCAGCACGCCGGCCAGTTCCGCCTCAGCCACCTGGCGCGCTCGCCGCTCGTGGGTCGTCGGGTTGGCGACAATGTCGAAGGGCGTCAGTGTGCCGTCAGGCGCCACGCCGAGGCGCTCCAGTTCTCTGTCGAGGTCGCCGCGGACTTGCTTACCGATTGCCGTATTACCGGCGAGCGTGTGCCGGAGGTCAAGCACTACGGCGCGGAGGAGATCCTTCTGACGCTTCTGCAACGGATGGCCCCTTCCAAATCTTATGCTCCGTGAAGCTGGACAGGTAGTTTTCCACGATGTTCATGAGTCCTTTCGCGTCGGTCTCATCCGCAGCGCGGTACGAGGAAGCGCTGCGACCAGCCTGCCTACCGGCGAGTGCCCTGGCGGCCAACTCCAGTGCTCGCCCTCCGAGATCTGATATCGAAGCTTGATATGACGGCTTGCAGCATGAACGGGGAGGCCGACTGACCGGGAGAGGCGATGATCGTCCGCAAAGTCTGGCGAAAGTCGGCACTGGCGGGACCATCATGGCTCTACGGCACGTCTTCCGTACTGTATCGTGAACTTAGCCATGTAGTGATCAGCGACATGATCGCTACATTAGACGTATCAGCGATGATCCTGCCGAGAGTAAAATACGCGACAGCCCGCTCGTCCTCCTGAGGAGGAATATCCTCGGTCTGTTCGGCAGACATTACCCTCTGGATAAACGAGCTCTGGTCAACCATCTTGGCCTGGGTCGAGGTCTCCGCTTGAAACGCTCGGAATATCTCACATGCGACGCTGTATAACTTCTCGTAATCTCCCCGAAAGGCGTTGCTGATCGCCTGGTCGAGCTTTCGGATGAACTCGTCGTCGCCGCCGAGTTGATGGGTAATAATCTCATAGTGCTTAATGTCGGTCGGAACATGCTCTATGGGATCTCTGGTGATAATGATGACCTTTTTGTCCTGATCATGCGCAATACCCAGCTCATAGAAGACGTTGGCATTACGTCCGGTGATGTCGGCAATCAGTATATCGGCGTTGCGAATGAGCGCGATTATTTTCTCCGTCATGAAGCCAGACTGAATCTCTTCGTCCGCGCGCCGGCACTCGAATTGATGTGCCTCTTCAATGTGATGCTTGAGGTAAAGGTAGAAGTAGTGGAGTTCCGTTGAGAACGGCATGATTACAAAGCATTGCCTTCGGTATACCGGCGCCAATGGCTTACCTTGTTGCTACTGGCATGTATCGCTCGACGGCCATGCGGATATTCCGGCGCAAGACTGCCGGCTCAGCAGGATCACTGATGATGACGAGGTGACCAGCAAGGTCGAGAGGGATATTCGTCGTCGTCCTGTCGGCCAAGAGGATCACCGGCTTGCGCAAGGCGTGCGCAAAGCCTACCTCGTACATGACATCGGGATTACCGCCGGTGATGTCGGCTACCACAAGGTCCGCCCTCGTGATATTTTGATATACCGATGTATCGGGAGCGGGATGTGGCTCGCCCGTCATGCCATGCACCGCGACATCAATATAGTGGACTCCGAGTGCTTCCTCAATAACATTGCTCAGTTTTACCGGCTTCTCTACGTCGGGGATGGAGAGTGGCACGGACAGGAAGATGCGTAGTTTGTCACCTGAGGACATGCGGTGCTCCTTTTGTTCCAAGGATAGCATGTCGGCTCGGTTGATCCGCCGCGCCTGGTAATCCAACGGTCTCTCTATTCCACAGTGATCGTGACGACGACCGTCTTGCCCTGGGCGCGATAGGTCTGGAGGCGCTGCTGCAAGCCAGAGAGTGCCGCGCCCAAATCCTCGTCCGGCACGATGCGCAGTGCCCCGTCATCCCCGCTGTCGTACCCACCGGTGTTCGGCAGCGGATCTGGAGCATAGCGCAGCGCAATCTCCCGCAACAGCCGAGGCAGCGCCAACTGAGCGGTAGCGAGCGTATTGCGCGCTTCCCGTAAGGCGCCGATGTCGCCATCGGCAGCCTCCAGGCTTTGCCGGGCCGGCGCCAGCGCCTCCTGCAGGCGAGACAGTTCTTCCGCAACCTGGTCGGGCGGAACACCCTGGGCGGCGACTTGCTCCGGCAGTTGCGCTTCCAACTGCGCCAGGTCCGCCGCCGTACCCTCCCGCCAGGCCGTCGCCTGCCGGACCAGCGCCTCCTTCGCCAGCCGATACGCGCCCACCAGCTCATTCCAGCGGGTCGGCTCGGTGGCGCTACGCTCGGTGGTCAGGGTCTGCCAGTCCTGGAGAAAGCGACGCAACTCCGGCACGGGCACATCCAGGTAGAGCATGCGGTTGGCGTCGTCACGTAGCGCTCCGAACTCGCTCCCGTGCTCTCGTCGGAAATTCTCCAACCCTTCCACCAGTGTGGCCCAGTCGCGCAGCGCCTCCGTTTGCTCCAGGAAGCGCTGCAGGCGGACGGTGGGGGCCGTGACGCCGGCCAGGTCGCCGGCACGACTCAGTCCAGACTCGAACGCCAGCGGCAGCGGACAGTGGGCGGCGATCGCCCAGGAGCGCAGGTCGGCAGCGCGGCTGGTCAGTGCCTCCAATCCCTCGCCCAGCGTGGCGTTGAGCGTGGCCGGCACCAGCGAGGACTTTGCCCGGAAGATCTCCTCCAGCGCCGACCGTATCTGCAGTTGCTCCGCCATGGTGAGCGTGCCGCGCACCGCCACGACGCGCAGGTTCTTGAAGCGCTGCTCGCGGCTGAGCAGCAGGAACGCCTCCGGGCTGGCCGGATCGGTCACCGGCTGGCCGTTGTCGATCAGCTTGCAGCCGGAGCAGCGCAGCAGCAGCGCCAGCCCCACTTTGACGCAGTTGCCGTCCCAGCCAAAAGGCGGCCCCGCCAGCTTCACCCGGACCTGCTCGGCCAATGCCGGCGGCATGTCCTGGCCTTCCACCGGCAGCTCCCCGCGCAGGGTGGCGAGCAGCACGTGCGCCTCATTGATGCTCTTGTCGGCCTTGTAGACGCCGAGTGCCTGGAGGTCGCTGTTCGTGGCAGTTCCCGCCAACGCCGCGCGCACCGCCGACTCCTCGTTGGCGATGCGCTGCGGCACGTCGGCGAAGCGCGGGTAGACCTGGGGTAGGAGCTGGGCCAGCGTCGCTCGCACCGCCTCGGCCGGGCTGTCCCCGGCCGCCAGTTGGTAGCTGCTGCCACGGAAGAAGAGGGTGGCGCTGCGCACCGACTGGGCCAGCAGCCGGCGCACGTCGGCGCGGAAGCTGGGCAGGTCGTTCTGCCGCGCCTGCCGGGCGACCTCCGCTTCCGCGCCGTTGGGCGTGGCGTTGAGCGTTTCCTCGGCAACCTGGGCCGTCGCCAGGCTGAGCGCCAGCCGCTTGCGCAGGTCCGGCGCTTCGCCCAGGCGCACGATGATGCTGTTCGGTTCCCCATTGGAGCGCTGGTTGAGCGTGGCGTCGTCGGCAATGGCCGGATCAAGCGCCCGCTGCAAGGGGCTGTAGACGTGCAGAGTCATGCTGGCGTTCGGGTTGCGTACTGTGCGCTCGTCGATCTCCAGCCGCAGCAGGATCTCCCGCCCGCCGGCGATGGCCGGTCGGTCGAAGCGGAAGGCCTCGTCGCCCTCGAACTCCTTGAGCGCCTGGATCAGCTCGTAGCTGCGACTCTCCAGTTCACCCTGCCGCTCGCGCACCCGGGCCTGGAAGCCCCGTTGCTGCGTGCTGAGGAAGACGTACTCCTCGCCAACCTGCTTGGCGTAGCCGGCGTCGATGAGCCGGAGTAGCTCGGCCTGCACCTGACGACGGAGCGCTCCCAGGTCGGTGTCCAGGCGATCGGCGAGGGCACGCGCCACGTTCTCCAGCGTCGGCGGGATGTATTCCGCCTTGCCCAGCAGGTACAGTCCCCGCGCGACGCGCACCGTGAACGCCGTTGCTTCCGGCACCGACTGCAACACGCTGTTGAGGTCGGTCTTGGTCTCGATCGGCACGTCGCTGGAGACCTGATCGTAGACGTCGGCCAGGCAGAGCAGGCGGCCAACGGCAGCGTCGAGCAGACCGGGCGTCTCGATGATGCCGCCCTGCACGACGCCGATCATGGTGCGTGTGGCGCCGCTCAGCGCCTCGCCACGGCCCGCCGCCAGGGCAATGTTCTTGACGATGTCGGGCACCACAGCAACGGTCCAGGGCAGGTAGGGGTAGAACAGCGCTACGTTCTGCCGGTTGGGCGGCGCGTAGACGCGCTTGGGCCGTTCCAGCGTGCCGAGGTCGGCCAACTCTCCGCTACGCACGTCGAAACGCTCCTCCAATTCCCGGCGCCCTGGCTGGGTCTTCTGGAGCACGCGCTGCTCGACGACCTGGCCCATCTCCTCGTTGCTGAGCTTGCAGCGGGCGCCGAAACGCTGGACGATCTTGGCGTAGTACTCCTGCTGGACGTTCTGGCTCAACTCCTGCACGTCGCCGTGAGCGGTGACGCCGAGCCAGACCCGGCCGCCGCCATGCGCCGCCGCTTCCTCTGCCAGGGCGGCGACCTGCATGGTGCGGTTGTGTGGATCACCGCCGATCCACTGGCCCAACTCGTCCAGTTGCAGTAGCACCTTATGTCGTCGCCCGTTGGCGTCGAGCGCCTCACACCAGGTCTTCAGCCGGTCGACCAGCATCCGCGCGTCGATGCCGTTGCGCGTCGTGCCGGAGACCGCGCGTTCCACGGCAGCCGCGCCGCCGACAAAGTGTTCCGGCAGCGTCTCAGCAGCAGCCTGGTAGAGCTGGTCGGCGTAGAATTCGGCATCGGCGGCGATGTCTTCCCAGGGGTAGCCGCAGAGGCCGGCGGCGCGTTGCCGGAAGGCTGCCGTGCTGCCACGGCGATCGAGCTGGTACTCCACCGCCCAGGCCAACGCCCAGTTCGTACTGTAGCCGCGCGCCTGGGCGAACAGTTTGAAGGTGATCAGGGCCAGCGCGTCACTGCTATCACCGATCAGCGCGTGCAGGTTGCCGCCGACGGCGGTGGCGGAGACGCGCCGACTGCCGGCGGTGAGCAGGCGTTGCAACTCGGTACGGTCGGGACTGTTGGCCGGTAGGCGCGCCAGGAACAGCTCGTGGACGGATCGCCCATCCAATTCTTCCCCTTCCAGCAGCGCGCCCAGCACCTTGAGCAGCAGCGACTTGCCGGAGCCGAAGAAGCCGCTGATCCAGATGCCGATGGCCTGCTCGTCGTCGCGGTCGGCGGCGTCGACATAGGCGTCGAGGATGCGGCGCAGATACTGCTCCCACTGCGGCGTCACCACCAGCGCCGAGACTTCCGCCGCCAGCACGGCCGGGCGGCGATCGGCGATCTTGACGACCGGCTCGATGCGCTCCTGGATGCGCGTGGCGAAGAGATCGCGGATCGCCATTACCATTCCTCTCCCCGGTAGAACGTGAAGCGCAGGCGCTCCTGCCCCAAAAACAGATATTCGCGGCTGGTCTGCGGCGGCCGGATACCCGGCACCAGCGCGACCACCGGTACCGTCCGCCCGGTGTCGGCATCGCGCGGCTCCTGCTCGGCCAGCGCTTCCATCATGGCCGTGGGATGACTGAGCGGGTGGAGGGCGGCCAGGCCGCGCAGCACCACCACCGGCCGCGCCGCCGCTCGCAGGGCGACCGTATCAGGTTCGGCGGCAAGTTGCCGGTCGATCTCCCGCCCCAGCGTCCGCACCCAATGCCCCAGGATTTGCCCTGCCACCGTGCCGCCGCGCGGTCCAGCCAGTAGGTCCTGGCGCTTCTCCTCCTGGCCGGCGATGCTGGCGATGGTCAAAGGCAGCAGATCGAGGTGATGGAAGCACAACCCCTGGTCGCTGCGCAGCGTCTCATTCGCCAGCTTGCGCAACGCCCGTTCCTCCGTCGGTGGGTAGACGAAGTAGACGTAGGGCCGGCCACTGCTATGCCCGATGCCGTCATAGGCGGTCCGCAAGCGCACCAGCAGCGAATCCAGCCGGGCGCCCAATTCCTCCATCACGCCGACCGCTCGCGATCGCGCCGCAGTCGCCAGCCTGTGACCCGTTGCTCATCCCACAGCCACAGCTGCCAGTCGGGGTGTACCGGGACGACAGCGGGTGCGACACCCTCCTCCAGCAGCAGCCGCTCCAGATGCTCAGCCACGTTCGAACGCACCACCGGCTCGACAATGTGCCGCGTGACCTTACCGGTCAGCAGCCCGTAGTCGTGCAGGATCGCCAGGATATTGCTCGCCAATTTCTGCTGCGTCTGGCGGCTCCAACGCGCTACCTCAGGATGATCGGTCTCCCCTTCATCAAGGAAGCCCTGCACGTCAGCGCGGATGATCTGTAGTTCCCCTTGGAGCCAACGCGGCGCGACCAGGCATTGCAGCACATCGTAGAGCAACCTGTCCTGCCGTGACGCATGCAAGAGCAGCAAGGCACGGAGGTCAACGCCATCTTCCGAGGTGGCTGCGACGACGAGGTCCTGACAGACCCATTCGGGCGGCTGCCAACGCACCAGCCGCGAGACGATACGCTCTACCACGCCTTCCCGCGACGAACGCGAGCGCTGCGGAAGGGCGTCCTGGAGCAACTCCCGTTTCGTCGCGTCGAGATCGCCGAGGCGCTGATAGGTCAGCAGGGCAAGACGCGTTTCGGCGACCAGCCCGGCCTTCGAAGCGTTGACCGACTGGTAGGGACCGGCGGCACGCCATTGGATGGTTGTCTCGATCACGTTGCTGGCACAGGCTTTCTCCTTGCCGCAGGATACTCCCGGCGACCGAGTTTGACAACAGCACTGGCCAGAGGGGAACGAGGATTTGCTCCGCCGAGTCACCTGCCTGTCGGATGTAGGGAAGGCTCGCGTCGCCCGATCTTTCGCCGGAGATCCTGGCCGAGCGGTCCATGAGTACGCCACTCCGGCGTTATTCGGCTCCAGCCCTTGCCGCGTGATCTACCATGCCCCCTGGACCCGAAAGGCGGAGAGTTTGGAGTCCGAACGGCCGCAGGGTAAGGCGGACGAGGCAGCGGCCGTCAGGCTGCGGGGCGGTGTGGACGACGTTAATCAGCCGACCATCCAGTTCGACGAGCTCGACCCGCGTCGGCGTCGCGCCGAGCGTCACCGTGCATTCTGTCGCGTGGGGCGCGGCGTTGTACAGGCGCACGAGAACATCGCTGCCCTGCACATAGAGGGCCGGCGCCTGAATACTGGGCTCGTCTATCTGGAGGAAGCTGCGCCGACCTCGCTCGCCGTCAGCGTCGCCCATCCCTAATTGGCTGAGTAGCGGTTCACGCCAGCGTGCGTACTCCGCCGGGAGGTTGGCTTCTTCCCACGTGCCGGCGTGCGGCAGGAGCGCATAGTTGACCATCTGGCTTCCCAGTAACGGGCACTTCCCCCACCAGTAGCCACCTTCCCAGCCCCAGCCCAAGACCAGGCCGAGGGGATAGTCCGGACCGTGCAGATAGCTGGTGGTGTGATCCGAGAGCAGGGCCAAACCACACCCGGTCTCCTCATCCAGCACGTCAACCCAGTCGAGGATGATGTTGTGTTTGATCTCGTCCCAGCGCTGGAAGAAGGTATCCTCCTCGCTGCTCCGGCAGACATCGTAGGCCGCGCCCTTGTCCAGCACCTGCTGGCGCCACGTCGTCGGAAAGACCACGTGCAGCTTCCAGCGATCATCGTGCTGGGAGCGGCGGCGTTCGAGGCGGCGATCCTGGGGAGCAATGTCCCACGGGTCGCCCACCCACGTCTCCGCGGCGAACGAAAAACGGACAGTGCAGTCGATGCGCGCTTGTCCCTGCACCACACTGAGCAGCGTCCGGAAAGGGTGTGGCCCGACCGTGCCTTCCAGCGCCACCGTCGCGCGTACCGGCCCGGCCTCCAGGATAGTCACCTGGGCCGGCGCTTGGGAGCTGCGGTACCAGGCGCCATCCGCAATGAAGTAGCCGGTGTATTCGTTGAACAGCCGCTCTCCTGTCCCGTCGCAGAAATCCCGGCCCAGTGCACGTACCAAGAGGCTCGTGACGGCGCCCCCACGGGCAGGATCCAGCACGATGTGATAGAGGTCGCTATCCAGGATGACCGTGCCGTCATCCGCACGGTAGGCGCTCACGCGCGGACCGAGCATGGCGGCTGGCGGCTCGGGCACTGAGGAGAGGTCATACACTGCGTAACCCAGGCCAGGAGTCGTGGCGCGGAACAGCACGGTCCCGGCGTTGAGGGTGTGGTCCTCGGCATAGGTCCGTGTCGTCACCACCTGTGCCTGAACGGGCTGACCGGAAAGGTCGCGCACGAGGAATCCGCCCGTACCTGCTTCCGTCGCCACCTTAATTTCGGCAAGGTCGTCCCGGGGCCCTGCCAGCGTATTGAAGACACAGACCCGCTGGCCTGTCCCCCCTGTCCCTCTGATGGGCAGACCTGGCACGGCGAGCGCTTCGGCTGCCCCGGCAATAATTTCCCGGCACGTTTCCTCCGCCGCCCAGGTCTCGGCGCCCACCTGCCAGGCCCAGTTATCCCGATCCTGGCGCTGCGTGGCGCAGATCCATGCGTCGTGGTGTTGGGCCATCAGTACGTCATCCCAGGCGGCCTGCAACCGCTCCTGGGGCGCCGGTCGCCCGCACCACGCGTGGGCAAGCGCCGCCATCTTCTCGGCAACCAGCATGCTGACCTCGGCGCTGCGCACCTGACGGGCGAGCCGCTGCAACGTGCGTTCGCCCCAGGGCAGGGTGCAGCGGACCAGGTCCTCCTGGGAGGCCTGCCAGCGTTCACTGGGCGTCCCAGCGATACGCTCGAAGTACTCCCGCCACGTCACGTAGCGAATGTACTCACCCTGGACTTTCGGCCGGGCTGCCCAGCCTAGATCCTGAAATCCCATGCCGCTCGGCTTCGTGATGCCATGTTCCAGGCACTTGCGAGCAAATGCCTCGCTGGCGGCGCAGGATTCCGTCTCCCAACACTTCACCAGGGCTTCACAGGCGTAGCGGGGCACACAGGGGATGGCGCTGCCATCTGGGCCGACCCAGTTGACGATGGCGGCGTCGACACCGGTCGGGTAACCCGCCCAGGCGGTGCTGGCATCTCGAAGGACAGCGCGAGTGTAGCCCAGCGAGCGCAGGATCTGCGGCAACGCACTCGTCCAACACGGTTCTTGTACTGCGTAGGTATCGACGCAGAGGTCCGGGAAATGCTCCCGGACGATCTCGCGCCCCCGGATGAGGTGGCGAATGTTGCTCTCGCCACCAATCGCCCAGGCGAAGGGTTGAGCGTAGCTGGCAGCGACGATCTCCAGCCGGGCGTCCACTGTCTGATCGGCCAGGTACTCTCGCAGTTCGGCATAGGAAGCTGGATCGCTGCGTCGCAGCACCGCCCAGGAGACCGGCTCGATATCCAGCGCCAGCTTCCAGTCCGGCGTGCGCCGGAGAGTCTGAAGGATGTCGCGCCAGGCTCCGAGCGGCATGTGGCCCTTGACGCCGCCGTGGTACCCGTCGACGTAGTACAGCACCACCGGCGAGGTCCTTTCGTCTACTTCTTGCTATTCGTCTGATACTCGCCGATTACCTGGGCTTGCGCTTTCGCCAACGCATCCTGCGGCGCCTCTGTCCCGGCGATGGCGCTGGCGACGTGCTTGTAGAAAAGACCCGACCAGTCGTGCGCCGCCGGCACCTGAGGGATCGCCCGAGTCACCAGGGAACTGGCCACGACGGTCTGCCAAACGGGGTCTTTTGTGAACGCGGGGGCGTTGTTGATCGCCTTGACGGCCGATAGACTGTTGGTCAAGGTGATGCTCTGCTGGTTCATCGTGGGGTCCAGATCGAGCCACTTGATCAGTTCCCAGGACCCATCCGGGTTCTTGCCGCCCTGCGGCATTTCCAGATCGAAGCCGGCGCCCCAGCTCGCCTCGCGCAGCTTGTAGGGAACCAGCGCAGTGCTCCATTGCACATGGGGTGCGGCCTGCTTGAGCGTGGCGCTGTAGCTATTGGTGTTCACCGCGAACGCCAGCTTTTCCAACATAAAGGGATCCTTGCCGGGCCCGGTCGAGAGCGACTTGTTGAAGGCGCCCATCGCCGCATCTCCGTACTGGTTCGCCCACTTGACGTACCAATCCAAAGTCTCCAGGATTGCCGGCGTATTGAGGGTCGGCACTCCGCTCGCATCGACAAAGTCCACCCCATCGGTAAATGCCATGGTCCAGAACCAGAGGTTACCGAGGGAGGGATAGAAACCGACCTGCGTGTAGGCGCCGGCGTTGTCCTTCTTCATCAGGGGCGCGGCTGCCGTCCAGAGGGCGTCCCAGGTGGCGGGTGGCTTGGTCGGATCGAGTCCTGCGCCCTGCAGCAATGCCGTATTCATGTAGAGCACGCGCGTGTCCGGGCGGAACGGAAGACCCCAGAGTTTGCCCTGGAAGGACATCATGTTGACCTGATAGTCGACGAGGTCCGCCAAGTGCACAGCATCGCGGGCTACGTAGGCGTCAAGCGGACTGTCCTCACCGCTCACGCCGCGCAGGGGTGCGGTGACGGCGTCGGCCATGGTCACGCTGGGGGAGGTGCCGGCCGCCACTGCTGCTGTCACTTTTTGGCCGAAGGTGAAGAAGTCTACGGCTGTCTCCGCTACGTTGAGTTGGGGATCCTTGGACTTCAGTGCGGCGAGCGCCTGGAGTAGCCACGTGCGCGACGGGCCGTTGCTCCAGATGTGCCAGAACTCGACGGCGCTGCCCGAGGTTGTGGGGGCAGCGGCGGCGCTCGAAACGGCCGAGGTCGCCTGGTTTGCCGTGGTGCTGGTCACTGCCGATGTGACCGACGACACGGCGGAGGATGTCGACGCGGTCGTGGCCAGACTCGTCGCCGCGGCGCTGCTGGAAGCGGTGCTCGGTGCGATCGATGTCGGGCCACCCGTGGTCGTACTCGAGGTCCCGGAGATCGTCGCTGCCCCACCGCAGTTGCTGAGCGTCAACGCCGCCCCGACCCCTGCCGCGGCGAGGAGCAACGATCGCCGGTTGAGGACGGTGCGACCTATTCCGAGAACCCTGGCCCCTGTTTTTTCCATATCCCTGGTCTCCTTACGCGATACCCGGTCCGGTCACTGTCGAGGCAACGTACGTGTTTACCGCGTTCATTATAGCGCGGGGGGGGGCGTGTCATTACCTGGCCGCCGCCTTTTGTCTTCTTCGGCCTGAGGCGCGGCCCTCGTTCTGCCCACGGTCCTTCCGCTCTACGGCCCGCGAGCGACGGCGGGCGAGTGGGCACGGGACCAGTCAGCCGAAGCGCGACCAGCGTCCGCTGGCGCAGCAACTCGACCGCCGTTCCCAAGAAGTCGCGCCCCTGCTGCTGACACGTCCGGATGATGCTGGTCAGGACCGCCTGCGCGCCCTGTTTCGCCTTAGCTGAACCGCCTGGGTCCTATGACGACGCCTCCTCTTGGAATGCTATCAACTCGTTCAATACCTCTCCCATACAAAGAGTGAAACCCGGAACGACGTCGTAACCGTCGAGGGTCTCCTCGGCTCCCACAATCGCCGCGTGCTCCCCGTGATAGACCGCGGTCGTGCCCGTCACGGGGTCAACAGACCAGATCAGACGCACGCCCGTCCGCAGCCAATCGCGAATCTTATCCTGAACCAATGAGGCGCGATCGGTTGGGGAGAGTACCTCGATGACGAAGTCAGGGGCCGTCGCCGTGGCTGATGCGTCAATGTCGGTTGGGATGCGCCGCCTATCGTAGAATGCAACATCGGCGCCGCGGGCGTCGAAGCGGCTGCCCAGGATGCGGACGAGTGCATCGGCTCCGATAACCTGGCCGAGTCGATGTTGCACGACGTAGTTGCCGAGGATGCGCCCCAGCGCAACAATCATGAACCCATGACGATAGGTCGTCACATCCCACTCCACGATCCGCCCATTGGAGAGCTCCCGACGCCGTCCGTCGTCAGGAAATCCATCCAGATCGTCAATGCTATATCGTTCTGTCGTTACGGCAACCATTGAACGCTCCTCCCTCCGCTAGACTGCATCACCCGGGACGACTCGCCAGCATTCCCTCAGCGTACTGCCGCTACCGGACTCTCCTTCAATTCCCGATCTGCCAACCCTGCCGCCTCCCGAATCTGGTCGGAGTTGAGCGAGTCTTCGCGCAAGAGGGCCACGACTAGACTGTCCAGACGTTCTCGGTTGCTACGCAAAATGTCGATGGCCTCGGCGTAGCACTCGTCAATGATGCGGCGTGTAGCCTGGTCGATGGTGTGCGCCATTTCGTCGCTATAAGATCGCCCCTGGCCGGGCATGCCGATGCCATCTATGAAGTTGCCGTCATCGTTGCTTTCCACCTGGACCAGACCGACTTCCGGGCTCATACCCCAACGTGTGACCATGGCTCGGGCGAGGCTGGTTACTTGCTTGAGGTCGTTCTCCGCTCCGGTCGTGATCGTGCCGTACACCACCTGCTCGGCGGCACGGCCACCCAACGCGTTGGCGATGCGTGCGCGGATGTAGCCTTCGCTCAAGTTGTAGCGGTCCGCATCCGGCACGGAGAGCGTGACGCCAAGCGCCTGCCCTCGGGGCACCACCGTGACCCGGCGCACCGGATCACCCTCCGGCTGCAACAGACCGACTAGCGCGTGGCCGCCCTCGTGGTAGGCGATGCGTTCCCGCTCCTCCGGAGAAAGCGTGATGCGCCGCGCGGCACCCAGGGCGATTTTCTCCAGGGCTTCCGTAAAGTCCTCCCGCTCCACGGCATCGTGATTATTGCGCGCCGCCAGCAACGCCGCCTCGTTGATGAGGTTGCGCAGGTCCGCGCCGACCAGGCCCGGTGTCTCGCTGGCAATCTCCTCCAGGCTGACGCCGGACGATAGCGGCACGCCCCGTGTGTGGACGCGCAGGATTGCGGCGCGACCTGCACGGTCCGGCGGCTGCACGACGACGCGGCGGTCGAAGCGACCGGGTCGCAGGAGCGCGGGGTCCAACACGTCGGCGCGGTTCGTGGCCGCCAGCACGATGACGGCCTGGCGGGCGTCGAAGCCATCCATCTCCACCAGCAACTGGTTGAGCGTTTGCTCGCGTTCGTCGTTGCCGCCCATCAGGTTACCGGCGCCGCGGCGACGGCCAATGGCGTCCAGCTCATCGACAAAGATGATGGCCGGCGCCGTCAGCTTGGCCTGGTTAAAAAGGTCGCGCACCCGCGATGCGCCGACGCCGACGATCATCTCGATGAACTCGGAACCGCTGATGCTGAAGAACGGCACGCCGGCTTCCCCGGCGACGGCGCGCGCCAGCAGCGTCTTGCCGGTGCCGGGCGAGCCGATCAACAGCACGCCCTTGGGGGCCGTGCCGCCGAGACGCTGGTACTTTGCCGGCTGTTTGAGGAAGTCGACGATCTCGACAAGTTCGTTCTCTACCTCATCAATACCGGCGACATCGGCAAACGTGATACGGGGCGTCGCGCCGCCCGCTTCATAGCGCCGCGCCTTGCTGCGCCCCATGCTAAAGACGCCGCCGCCGGCGGCGCTCTGCGCGCGCGTCGTCAGCCAGACGAAGCCGGCGATCAGGAGCAAGGTCGGTCCAAACGAGAGGAGCAGCGTCAGCAAGGGCGAGCGTGCCGCCACCAGCGACTTGGAGCTGATGATGACGCCTTTGGACTCCAGCAGGGTGTCGAGCTTTCGATTGTCGGCGAAGGTGGGCACTTCCGTCGCAAACTTGGTGTACGGCTTGGCGGCCTGCCCCGCCGGCGGCGAGGGATCGGCGATGGCCGACTTGAAGTCGCCTTGAATGGCGGTGCCCTGGCTGGTGATATCGGCAACGTTCCCGGCGTTCACCTGCTGGGTAAAGGTGGTGTAGGACACGGTGAGCAGGTCGGTCGGTCCGGGGAAGAGCAGCGGGATCAAGAAGAAGATGACGACCCAGATCACCACAAAGACGATCCAGGTACGCGGCGAACGCATCTGGTCGCCAAACGTGGCGGGGCGCTGTGCGTCGCCGGTGGGGCCGCCACTCGTGGCCGTGGCGCCACGCTGGTCCTCCGGGCCCGGTGGCCGCGGGCGGCTACTATTGCGTTTCGGCGGACCAGACCGAATACGGGCCGGAAGCTGCATGGCTTCTCCCGGCGCATCCCTGGGGTCCTCGGGCGACATTGCGGATTCTCCTTGCCTCGGCCACCGCCGCATTATGCATGCCGCGTGCCGACGTCGTTGTTGAGGCGACGGCACTGCCGGATCAACACTCGTTCCTACGTCAAGCATACGGCACACCCGACAGTTTTCTTGTCGGCCGATGCAGTGCATGGTAGTCTGTAGCTTGGTACACAACACATTGCGGTGTGGTCTAGCGGTAAGACGGCTGATTCTGGATCAGTTAACTGAGGTTCGAATCCTTGCACCGCAGCAGGAGTTCTTCCCTATGGCGGAGACGACCTACCTCACCATCCTGCGCAAACTCTATCAGTACACGGGCCTGAGTCTGGCCGACGCCGGCCTCTCCGTTCAGTCATCTCTGGAAGCCGCCGGCCTCGCCTTCGACTACCGCGCGGCCGACGAAGTAGCCTTCCGCCTCACGGCCGCCACCGCCATCGTCGGCACGGACTGGGACGAGGCCGATGGCGCTGGGCGCCGCATGCTGCTGCACGTTGCCGAACTGCCGAGCGGCACCTTGCAGTATCTGCAGCAGTCACTCCCAGCGAAACGTCAGCGCGGCGAGTAGCACCAGGGCGACCGTCCAGGCGACGAGTTCGGCCAGGGATGCTGCATAGCCGGCAACGGGCGCCCCTGCCAGGGCGGAGCGCAGGGCATCAGTCAAGGGCGCCGCCGGCAACACCTGCGCCAGCAGGCGCAAGGGCCCAGGCAGGTGGCTCAACGGCAACACCACATCACCAATGAGGATGAACACCAGGTAGAGGGCGTTGGCCCCCGCCAGCGTCATTTCCGCACGCAGACCGCCGGCCATCGCCAGGCCCAGTGCCGTGAAGGCGGCGGTACCGAGCACCAGGATGCCCCCGGCGGCGGCAACGCCTCCCTGGGGCCGCCAGCCGTAGGCCACCGCCGCAACGGTCAGCAGCACGGCGACCTGCACAATCTCCAGTGCCAGCACGGCAAGGACCTTGGCGACAATCAGGCCGGCTCGCGGTAAAGGCGAGCCGCCCAGGAGCTTCAGCACGCCGTAATAGCGCTCGTAGGCGGTGGCGATGCCAACGCTGACCATGCCGGTCGAGATGACCGCCAGCGCCAGCATGCCCGGCAACAGGAACTGCACCGGCGGCCCGGCGGTCCCCGGCGCCTGCACGACGCCGAGCGAGGAGAAGAAGACCAGCAAGAGCACCGGCACGATCAGGGTAATGAGCAGACTCTCGCCCCGCCGAAGCGTGAGCCGCAGCTCGACGCCGGTCTGTGCGGCAACTGCCCTCCAGAATCGTCCGCCGTTCACTCGCGCACATCCGTTCCAGTGAGCTGCAGGAACACCTCCTCAAGCGATGCGCCGCCGATGCGCAATTCCTCCAGCAGGATGCCCTGGTCGCGTAGCCAGACTGTGAGCGTCGCGGCAACGGCAGCCGGATCAGCAGTATCGATTCGATAGACGGCCGGTCCATCCATGTGTACCTGGTCGACGCCGGGCAGTGCCGCCACGGCGCCCTGGCTAACAGGCGAAGGGAGCGACAGGCGTAGTGACGTGCTGGCGCCGGACCGCCGCTGCAAGAGCTGTTGCGGCGTCCCCAGCGCCAGGAGCGCGCCGTGATCAATGATGGCAATCCGATCGGCCAGGCGCTGCGCCTCGTCCATCAAGTGGGTCGTCAGCACCACTGTGGCGCCGCGCTCCTTGAGGCCGCGGATGATCCCCCATGTCAACTGCCGGGCCTGCGGGTCCATCCCGGCGGTCGGTTCGTCCAGAAAGACCACGTCCGGCCGGCCAACCAGAGCGACGGCCAGAGCCAGCCGCCGCTGCTGACCGCCGGAAAGTCGCCGGAAGCGCGTCTGGCGAACAGCCGTCAAACCGACCTGCTCCAGCAGTGCCTCCGGGCTCGCCGGCTGGTCGTAGAAGGCGGCGAACAGGCGCAAGACCTCGGCAGCAGTCAGCCCTGGGTAGATGCCGCCCTGTTGCAGCATCAGGCCGACGCGCTGCTTCAGGCGGGCGGCATCGCGGCGTGGGTCCAGGCCCAGCACCCGCACGCTTCCCGTGTCTGCCTGACGGTACCCCTCTAGTATCTCCACGGTTGTGGTCTTGCCGGCGCCGTTCGGCCCCAGCAGCGCGAACACCTCGCCGGTTGGCACACTGAACGAAAGGTCGTCAACGACTCGTCTGCCACCGTAGCTCTTGACAGCATGCTCGCACAGGATCGCGGCAGGCTGGTCATCGGCACTGCCGGATGTTGTCAGGCTGTCACCTGCGCGGTGCTTCGCAGAGGGTTCACGATGAACGCCACGATGGCGCCAAACAACAGATTGACAACCAGCCAGGGAATGGGCGGGACTTCCTGTGACATGGTCGGATCGACCGCCGCCACGACCAACACGCCGAATAATAGCCAGACCACGGCGCCCCAGACGACGCCCGCAATCAGCAGTTGCCGGGCAGTAGACGCGAACGGGAGAACGAGCATGCCAAACAATGCGCCGAGTAGCATGGACACGAGCAGGTGGATGATCAATCCGGTGAAGACATCAGTCCCATTGAAACCCTGCCAGGAATCGCCGGTGATGACGTCACCGATCCATTTCGGCAGTGCCCAGAGGCCCTGGCCGCCGATAACGGTCACGACGGTCATGAGCATCCAGATCACGACGCCGGCGATTAGCCCCCCGACAACTCCGATCAGACCCAGCTTCCAGTAATTCCAGTCTTCGCTCATCCTGCCCTCCCACGATCGCTGCTTTTGTCAGAGTCGGAATAGTACAGTGCCCAGGGCAGTTCGTCCACCAGGGCAAGGGCGCCTTCGACGTTGGACTCGGCGCCGGAGTTCGGGCTAAGGTGAGCGCCGTCGATGCCATCGGCGACAGCGCCGTGGATCGCGTCGTATACCGGTGTGCCGGCGGCGTTGCGACCGCGGAACCAGGCCCTCGCCAGGTAGAGTAGCTCGCGATACCGGTTGTCTCCGGTGACATCGGCCAGCACTTCCAGGTTCGCCACCACCGAGCCGACTTCATACGGGATCACCGTGCGCTGGGGAAAGCCGGCGCGCACACGGGGCGCCAGGTAGCCCATCACGGTTTCCTCGGCCAGGCGGAGCCAGTCGCTCCGACCAAAGGCCGCCGAAGCGCGGGCCAGGACGGCCGCCTGCACGTAGCCCCAGAGGTGCGGCGTTTCTTCGTGACGCCAGTTCAGCAGCCGCCCCTGGTTGTCGCAGAGTCCGGCAATCTGATCACACCATGCCAGGATGCTGCGCCGAAGGTGTACCTCCTTGTGCTGGTCGTACAACTCCAGCGCGGCGAGGACGTGCAACGCCCGAATGTCGGCGTAGTGCATCTCTCGGGTCACGGGCTCAAAGGCACGGTCGAAGGCGTCACGATACACGCGGTCGCCGCTTGTTACAGCAGCCAGGGCAAGCGCACGTAGCGCGCGCGCGTTCCAGTTCGGTCCGCCCGGCACAGAGGTCGGCCCGGTGAGGTTCTTTTTCCCCTTCCAGTTCAAGATGAAGTTGACGAACCGCCCATCGGGCTGCTGCATGTACAACAAGAAGCGCAGGTAACCCGTTGCCTCCGCCGTTGCCTGAGGCATACGGTGGCGGCGTCCCGCCACCAGGAAGAGTCCGGCGACCCGCGCGACATCGTCTACGCAGGCGACCCCCTCATAGCCCGTATCGTCGGCGTCGTCGAGCGCCCAGGCGCCGTCGGAGCGGGTCATGTAGACGGCAATCACGCGCAGCCGTTGCTCGTCAACGGTGATGGTGCGCGACAGCCGACGAATCTGACGGATCACCAGGCACTCTCCCTCACGGCCCCACACACGCTCGGAGCGACGGATGCAGCGACCGCTCGCTCCGGGTGCGCAGCCGGTCCCCACGTCCTATGATACGTGCTCGCCAACCAGGAGCAGCGGCGCTGTTGTGGGCCAGCACCCATAGCCCGAGCGACGAAGTAAGATGCTAGACTTCGTCAGGAAAGACCGCGGCGATCGCAGCGGGCAGCCAGGGTTCGGCGAGCGATTGCGCCACCGGCCAGGAAACAGGAGAAAAGAACATGGAATATCGGCGATTAGGACGGTCCGGTCTGAAAGTCTCCGTCGTGGGACTCGGCGGCAATAACTTTGGTGGGGCCTGCGACGAGGAGCGCAGCGTGGACGTCATCCGTCGTGCGCTCGACGTCGGCATCAACATGATCGACACTGCCGACGGCTACAGCGCCGGCGTCTCTGAGCAATTCGTCGGCAAGGCCATTACCGGACGGCGTCAGGAGGCCATCGTGGCCACCAAAGTCTTCGGCAAGATGGGACCGGGGCCGAATGATCGCGGCCTCTCGCGCAAGCACATCATCGATGGCTGCGAGCAGAGCTTGCGCCGCCTCAACACGGAGTACATTGACCTCTATCAGGTGCATAACTTCGATTCGGAAACGCCGCTGGAGGAATCCTTGCGCGCCCTTGACGACCTCGTGCATTCCGGCAAAGTCCGTTACATCGGCTGCTCCAACTTCGCCGCCTGGCAGTTGACGCACGCCTTGTGGGTCTCGTCAGTGAACAACCTGGCGTCCTTTGTCTCCGTGCAACCGCACTACAACATGTTCGTGCGCGACGTCGAGCGCGAACTCTTGCCCGCCAGTTCGGCTCTCGGCGTCGGCGTGATTCCCTACCTTCCGCTGGCCAGCGGCCTGCTGACAGGCAAGTATGAAGCCGGAAAGGCGCCACCGCCCGACACGCGCGCCGCCCGCAATCCGCGCATGCAACAACAACTCACGACAGAACGCCTTGGCGTGGTCGACAAGCTCAACGCCTTTGCCCAGGAGCGCGGTTATGGCGTCGCCCAACTGGCGATCGCCTGGCCGGCCGCGCACCCGGAGGTCAGCACCGTCATCGCCGGCGCTACAAAGACGGAACAGGTCGATGCCAACGCCAAAGCCGCCGATGTCAAGCTCTCAGCGGCCGACATGGAGGCGGTGGAGGGGATTTTGAAGGGGTAGCCTTGGCTTCGCGCGGCCTGGGGCTAGCGACTAAAGTCGCGCCTACTGTGAGCGAAGCCCGCCTGCGCGGGCTGGGAACGAGTCCGCGCAGGCGGACTTTGCATCTCGTAGGCGCGACTTCAGTCGCTGGCCCTCCGCCACGGCCCGCCAGCCCCAGGCCGCGGGCAACTACCGTCACCGACCGCTTCCTAAAGCCGCCGCCAACGTGGCGTTCTCTGCCTCAATGGCGGCTTCCACTTCGGGAATGTATTCCAACTCTTCCAGGTCGGCCAGCTCCTGGCCACGCACGATGTCGCGGCGGACCAGCGCTTCCGCAGCGCGCGTTGCGTCCAGCAGTTCCGGCTTGAAGCTGGTGTCCTCCAGCGCGCGGCGGACCTGGCGCAACAGGTCCGCCGTCTTCTTGAGGTAGCGGATGGCGTCGCCTTCGGCGATGCCCCAGGTCTGCACCAACTCGGTGAACTCGGTGCCGGAAGCCCACGCTGTGGCCATACCGGGATAGACCGGCGAAGCGCCCGGCGTCAGGAAGACCGCCTCGCGCTGCTCGACGCTGCGTACCGTCTGGATTACCGGCGCGATGCGCTGCCAGAGTTGCTTGAGGTCGCCGAGCAACAGGTCCATGCGCGCCTCGTTATCGGGCATGGCAAACCAACTGGCGACCTCCGCCAGTTCGACCGGTCCAAGGCCGTCCAGTTCGCCGCCGAGCACCAGTTCACCGACCGCCAGGGCATTCGGATCAACGATCCGTGAGAGCAGTTCGGCATCACCGGTACACTTGCCGTCGCGCACATAGCCGAAGAAGGCCAGCACCGCCAGCGTATCCTGCACGACGTGCCGTAGGTCGCGCTCCTCCGCCGCGCGCGCCTGCGCCACTTCCCGATCAAAGCCTTCAACCAGGCGGTGCATCCCTTTGCGCTTGCGCACGGCGATGTGGTGGTCATGTGTACGGCTGCAGCCGACAACCGGCTGCGACTCGCCGCAGGCCGGGCAGTGTACTTCCGCCTCAGCCAGTTCAGCACGGGCGCGCTCCAGTTGCGTTTCCAGCTTGCGCCTTCGCCCCACCATCTGGTGAGCCAGCAGCGACCGATCCATGAGGCGGGCCAGAATCTCCACGTCGCCATAGCTCAGGAGCAGGTTCACCAACGAGTTATAGCTGAGGGCAAAGGAGCTGGCGACCGGCTCCAGCGGCCGCTTGGCGACCTTCATCGCCTCATCAAACGTCATCCAGTCGTCGTAGAGAATAACGGCGTTGCCCGCAACGTCCATGCCGCGCCGCCCGGCCCGACCGATCAACTGCTGGAACTCCTGACCGGTCAGGGGGCGGTGCGTTGCGCCGTCAAACTTGGTGAGCTGCGGTATGACGACAGAGCGTGCCGGCATGTTCACGCCCAGCGCCAGTGTCTCCGTAGCGAACACTGCTCCGAGCACACCCTGGGCGAAGAGCGTCTCCACCAGCACTTTGAGCCCGGGCAACAGGCCGGCGTGGTGGAAAGCCACGCCGTGGCCGAGCAGATACACCAGCGAGATGACCTGCGGCAACTCGCGCGCTTCCGGCGTCAGTTGAGCCAGGGTCTCGGCGATCGCCATCTCAATGATCTGGCGGGCTTCGGCGTCGCCACGCACGACGTTCAGCTCGGCAGCGCAGCGGGTCGCTTCCGCCTCGGTCTTGGAACGGTTGAAGACGAAGTAGATGGCCGGCAACATGCCGAGGTCGGCAAGCGCTGCCAGCACTTCCGGGGAGCGCGGCAACTGACGCTTGTTCCGCTCCGCCGGCGCGGTACGCCCTCCGCGTACACCGAAGCGCTGCCGCCGCCGGAACGCCTCACCACCCACTTTGAAGGTGCGTACCTGCTTGCCGTCGGCATCGACCACGCGGTGGGCGACACCGTCCAGAAAGTAGAAGATCTCCAGCGGCACCGGCCGCACGTCGTTGGTCACCAGTGCGGTCTCGCCGTGGACGCGGCCGATCCAGTCACGCAGTTGGGCGGCGTTGCTCATGGTGGCGGAGAGGCAGATTATCTGTGTGTCACGGGGCAGGAGAATGACGATTTCTTCCCAGACCCGCCCCCGTTCGGCATCGGCCAGGTAGTGAAATTCGTCCAGCACCACCGCCTGCACGCCGCTGAGGCCCTCCGGGGCCTGCAACAGCATGTTGCGCAGCACTTCCGTCGTCATGACGCGCACCCGCGCGTCGCTGTTGATCGACATGTCACCGGTGAGCAAGCCGACACGCTCGAAGCCCCAGCGCGCGCCGAAGTCCGCGAACTTCTGGTTGGACAGCGCTTTAATGGGCGCCGTGTAGATGACACGTTGCCCCAGTTGCAGTGCCCGCTCGATGGCGAACTCCGCCACGACGGTCTTGCCGGCGCTGGTCGGCGCCGCGACGAGCACGGACTTCCCCTGGTCAAGCTGATCGATGGCTTCTTGCTGGAAAGGGTCAAGCAGGTAGGAAGCTGCTGCCTGAAACTGCTCCGGCAGGGAGGGAGCGGAAACAATCACGCGGTCAATATTCTCTTCGCACTATTCATTTTGCAGGAATTCTACCAGCCTGCGGCTGCGCGTCGTCGGTCAGAACAGCATATACTTGCAGCAAGCGCATGTGACTAAGGGGGAAGAACGATGGTTGAGGAACTCCGGCAGGCCTTTGAACAGGTCCAGCAGCAGCCCGAGGAAGTGCAGCGGCACATTGCCGAGATGATCTCCCTGGAGATCGAAGAGCAGGGGTGGGCCGACATGGTGAGCACGCCAGAGTCACAGCGCCTCCTGGCGGAACTTGCGGCCGAAGCACGGACCGAAATCGCAGCCGGCACAACCCGCGACCTCGACACGCTGTTGTGAGATCGAAGACCACTGAGCGATTTTGGAGACTCTTCACTGGGCTTCCCGCCGATGTCCAACGTCAGGTTCGCGTCGCCTATCAACTATTTCGACAGAATCCGCGGCATAGTAGCCTACAGTTCAAGCGAATCAGTCCGTCCGACTCCTCGCTCTACTCGGCACGCGTTGGCGCCCACTATCGCGCGCTTTGTATTGTTGAAAGTGACACTGCCACCTGGTTCTGGGTTGGCAGTCACGAGGAGTACAACACACGTATTCGCCGACTTTAATCACCCCGACCGCGTCGGCCGGCGTGGCAGTGGTCATGCCATTCAGTCGAACTGCTGTCGCTTCCATGGCGGGAAGGCGCGGCGGTCCAGCACGCGCGTGAGGAATTGCCGCCGCGCGACCAATGGGTAGCGCGCCTGAGGGTTGGTGCGATTGTCGCCCAGCAGGACGTACTCGTCAGGCGAGAGCGTGGTCCGTGGCCAGTCCCATGCGTACTGGTAGACGACATAGGGTTCGTTGAGCGCCTGCTCGTGGCCATTGGCCTCCAGATAGACGATGCCGCTGGCCACGCGAAAGGTCTCGCCGGGTAGGATCACCACGCGGTGGCATGTGCCGAAGTAGTTGGCGACATCTCCGCGTTGCATGCGCGTCACGTGCCGAAAGTAGACCACATCGAAGCTGGACAGCGTCGGTGTCATCGAATCACCGAACAGCACGACGAACGGGTCTGGCTGCGCCAGGTACCAGACAGAGAAGCCGGCCAGACTGCCCACCAGCAGCAGGAGCGTCAGGCAGGCGGCCAGGAAGAAGCGGAAGGCCATAGCGTGCGTCACAAGCTATAGCATAAACCGTCAGGCCGCGACCGTCGCGCGCGAGGAGAGTGCGCCGCAACGTTTTGTGCCGGATGCTTGGGACCTCCCGGCGCAGACGCCGTTGGAAAGCAGACCGCGCAAAACTTTGTTACTGCTGGCGAACCTCCACTGGTCCGCCGGCTCACCCTACGCTGAAGACGTGTGATGCGCATTAGCCGAGGGGGTCGAAGCAGGCG
>DAIMXP010000102.1:0-24327 GCA_036734945.1 Chloroflexota bacterium | reverse complement strand
ACGAGCCCGCCGAGGCGGCCGCCTGATGGACTACAAAAACCTACCCCAGAAAGCCTGTCCCCTCCCCCTCACGGGAGAGGGGAACGCAGCCGGTTTGACGGTAGTCTTCGGACAAACATTCGGCGAAGTGCTGCCTGAACGCAACCGGCTTTCCAGCCGCGTTCTCTCTCTCCCGTGAGGGGGAGAGTCAGAGAGAGGGGTCCCTCAGTTCCGGCAGGCACAGTTGCCGCCGCAGGCACAGCCGCCTCCGCCGCCACCGGAGGCGACCATCGTGCCGCCTTCCGTGCCGTAGGAGCGGGTGGCAAAGACGCTGAGCAGGCGCTTGACGCGGCTGCTGCCGCAGGTCGTGCAGGGGACCGCTGCGTCGGCCCGGGTAGCGGCCCGCAGGTCTTCAAAGCGATCATTGCAGTCGAGACAGGCGTATTCATACAATGGCATCGGCGTGTACCTCCGAGGCATAGTATAGCGAGAAGTTGACGCTGCCCGCAACGGAGAGCCACGCGACAAAATCGCGATCTCCTTGTCGCTTCCCTGCCTGCGCCAGGAGAACGCGGATACTGATGATCGCCTATTTCTTGGGGATCGGCAGCCCTTCGGTTGCCCACCGCTGCGCCTTAACTCTAGCAAGCGCAGCATCAATGTCATACTCGCCCGTGGTGTGGTCAGCGTGAACCACTACCTCATCATCCGACGGTGCGCCCGCCCGAAGACGCTGGATAGCGGCTGCGGCCTCATCCCGTACCGCCCGCGAGGCCGGGCGTCTTCGCTCGGTCGTGACAAGAGTTCTTGTCATTTGCGCCAGCCCTTCATTTTGAAGACACGGTCCATCGTAGCGGCAACCATTTCGAAGTCGGCCTCTTCCCACCAAAGAGTATAGCGGACAGGTGTGGACCGTTCCGTGTACGTCCGCGTGCAGCCTTGGGCGGCGCTGGGTTGTCATCAATCATATGAAACTATACAAGCGAGCTACAATGTCGCATGCCGACTCCCTCGGACGATTTTGCCGGTAACAGGAACGGAGAACCTGGGCAGGGCCATTGTATGATGGCGTGTACAAGCACTGAAAGTCGAGAGGCACCTGATGCGTCCTGAGTATTCCAGTGGTCCGTCGTTCCGCCGCGAGCAGCTCAGCTTGCTCTGGCCCAATGGGCAAACGGCGACGCCGGATCGGCGGCCGGCAATGGGTGGGAGCGTGCCGGCTGACCTGGAACTGGACGACGTGGTGGCGGTACTGGTGGGCGATGACCGCCAGCGGGAACGCTTCGTGGAGCGCGTCCTCACGGAATTGTGTACCGACGGCGCCGTGATCCGCTACCGCCAGGGAGTCGTGACGGACCTGCTGGCTGATGAGGCGCTTTGTAGCCGATTACAACGGCTGCTCTCCAACCTGGCCGCCCTCAGCGTGCCGCGCGACCGCGACCTCGGCAAGATGGCGCCCTTCATTCAGGTGGCAACTCGCGCCGGCGAACTGGAGATGCACGTCACGACGGCCACGCAGTTGCAGGCGGCCCTGGAGGGCAGCCCTATTGCTTCGGAAGCGCTACTCCGGCTGCGCGACTACCTGCGCGAGATCACCGGCGCTGCCGAGTTTCGGGCCTTGCAGGAGGAGCTACCCGACTTGCGTCGTCTCCTTGATCGGGCGCAGAGTTTCAGCATTGGCATCAACCTGTCGGATGAATTGATGCCGGAGTCGGCGGCCATTTTGGAGGTGAGTGCCGAGAAGATTGCCGGCCGCGCAACCGTGCTCAACCGTCTCTTCGGTGAGGGCAGCGAGCGGGCGCTGACGCCGCTGCGCATGGGTGACTCGGTCAGCGCCGGCACGCCGGAGAACCGGCTCTACCGGGACTTGCAGAAACTGTTGGCGGAGGTCGCGGCGCCTGTGGCGCAGGCGCTGGAGCGCTATGCAACGATCAACGCCCACGGGCTGAGCCCGCTGGAGCCGGAGTTGGCATTCTTCCTGAATGGGGTCACGATGACGCGCCGCCTGCAGCAGGCGGGTCTGCCGGTCTGCCGGCCGGAGCCGGCTCCACTGCGGGAGCGCGTCACGGTGCTCAAACAGGCCTACCATGTCAGTCTGGCGCTCCGCATGTACCGCCAGAAGAACGTGCCGCCGCCGGACCAGGCGGGAGGCATCATCACGAACCCTGTCACCTTCGATGAGGAGCAGGCGCGCATCTGGATCCTGACGGGTCCCAACCGAGGTGGCAAGACCACGTTCACCCAGAGCGTCGGCTTGATCCACATCCTCTTCCAGGCCGGGCTGTATGTGCCTGCCGCTGAAGCACGCATCAGCCCGGTGGACGCCATCTACACCCACTTCCCGGTACCGGAGACTACGCAGTTGGGCATGGGCCGGCTGGACGAGGAGGCCAAGCGGCTGGCCGGCATCTTTGCGGCCGCCACGCCGCAAAGTTTGATCCTACTCAACGAAGTGCTGGCCGGCACCAGCGCGGTGGAAGGGCTGGGCCTCGCCACCGACGCCGTGCGCGGCCTGCGCCTGCTCGGTGTCCGGGCGATCTATGCAACGCACCTGCACGACCTGGCCTTCGGCGTCGACCAGATCAACCAGACCACGCCGGGCACGGCGAAGGCCGGCAGCCTGGTGGCCGACGTAGAAGCGCAGGGTGCGGTTGTCGGCTCCCACCACCGCCGCACCTTTCGCATCCTGCCTGGCCTGCCGCGCGGCGTCAGCTACGCCTCAGAGATCGCCGAGCAGAACGGCATCAGCTTCGGGCAGATCTCGGAGCTGCTGCGGAAACGGGGCGTGGTGGAGTAAGCGCCGGCGGTAAGCATCACCACGAACCGTCCGCATTGTTGACGGTAGTGCCACGCCACGGTACAGTGTGGCACATGGAAGATCACACTGCGTCCCACCATGTGACGATACGTGCGTCGCCGCGGCTCGTTCAGGACATCGCTGCTCTGGCGAGACGTCGCGGCCTGGCGCCGACAACTCTCGCCCGCGCCTACCTGGAAGAAGGCGTGCGCATGGAACGTTTTCCCGGCATCATTTTCCGCAACCACCTCACCGAACGTCTGGCCGGGCTAGCCGGTCGTCGCGCGGATGTGTGGCAAGTGGTGGAAACGTTTCGGGCCGAAGATGGTGACGTGGCGGCCACGGCGGACTATCTACAACTGCGACCGGATCAGGTGCGCGTCGCCATCGCCTACGCCGCAGCGTACCCTGAAGAGATCGAAGCCCTGATTGCCGAAAATCGCCAGGCAAGCCTTCGCCTCGAGGCGGCCGAGGCGGCTCAGCGAGCCTTGCTGAAGCGGTGAAGTTGCTGCTGGACGAGATGCTGGACCGGGCAATTGCCGCGCAGCTCCGGCAGCGGGGCCACGATGTCGTAGCGATTCAGGAGCGGCCATTGTGGTGGGGTATGCCGGATGAAGTCGTGCTGGCAGATATCGCCTTCGTCGAGCAGCGCGTGCTCGTCACCGACAATGTTCAGCACTTTTTACCCTTACACGCGACGATGGTCGGTCGCGGCGATCACCATGCCGGGTTACTCCTGGCTTCGCCGAGCAAGTACCCGCGGGCCAAACGGTTCCTTGGCCGGTGGGTCGGCGCCCTCGATGAATTCCTCACCACCCTGCCGGCCGGCCCGGAACTACTCGACTCGTACGCCTGGCTTTAGGGCGGCGACCTTTTAGGGCACAGAGTGTTCTGCGTGGGGTTGAAGTCGGTGGCAATGAGCGTAACCCACCAAAATAGATCCTGAAAAGGACCAGTTTCCCAATGCCGGGGAGGTTGGCGCGTTGGCTGCATATCGGCTTTTATCGCGCCATCGCCTCTGCTGGAGCGAGAGCCAATAACATGTGTTCTAAGACATCGTTCTGTTCTGTCCTTGAGGCGTTAACAGCAGCATCCCAGGCAACGTCCCAGGCGGAGTCCCTCGCGGCAGCGTCCCCGGCTGTGCCCGTGTCAGGCAGCCAATAAGCACATATTGCAGCCATAACTGCAGCGTCCCAGGCAGCGACCCACGCAACCTCCCTGGCAACCTCCAGGGCAGCATCCGCAGCAGCAGACGTCCTGGCAGCGGCTCGCGCAGCGGCCCAAGCAACGGCCTGAACTGCGCCCCGAGCAGTGACAGTGTCCCATGCAGCCGATCGTGCAGCGCGCATGGCAGCATCTTGAGCAGCGCCTTTAGCAGCGCCACGGACAGCGTCCCACGCCGCATCCCTGCCAGCTTCCCACGCATCGTTCCAGGCCGCGTCCCATGCAGTATCTCGGGCGGCAGCCGAACCGGCGTCCCAGCCGGCATCCCAGCCAGGCGGCCTGGCAGCAACCCTGCCTGCGGATTTGGCAGCAGTCCACGCAGACCGCCTGGCAATGTCTTTGGTAAGGTCCCAGCGAAGCCCAACAGCCCGATCCGCAGATCGGGCAGCGTCCCAGGCTATATCTCTGGCAGCGGCCCGCTCTTCACTCCAGCCATCAACCTGAGAAGCGTCCCAGCCAGCCGCCCGAGCGGCGTCTTTGCCAGCATCCCAGCTAGAACCCCAGCCAACCCGAGCGGCGGCCCAGCCAGCTGCGCGAGCGGTGTCTCTGCCGCTGTTCCAGGTGGCATCCCAGACAGCATCCCAAGCAACGTCCTGGGAAGCAAGCCTGCCAGCACCTTTTATAACGTCCCTCACAGAATCCCAGGCGGCTGACGTGGCGGCAGCCAACGTCGCATCGCCGATCTCACCACGCAGCCATGCTCGCTTCGCCTCGATGGCTGCAAATGAGCGCGGGTCAGGCTCACGCCCCCCTTCTCGATCCCGCTCAAGTGCATCTTGCACGACGATGCAAGCAAACTCGCGGAGGACATTGCCGGCGTCGGCCAGCCAAAGGATGGTGCACTCCCTCGCGCACGATCCATTACTTCCGTCGATTCGCTCGCCGGAAAGCCGCACCCGGCAAACGATCTCACCAGGAGCGTTATGAAGGGCAGCAAGTGCATGCTGACTAAGCACGTAGCCAAAAGAATGGCAAGGAAATCATGCGACGGCCTCCAGCGCAGGCGGGGTGGCGAGGGAGACGGGATGGGGAGCGAGGTCGGCGAAGAAGCGACGCGCGGCGCAGGTGAGTTCGTCGATGCTGCCGGCGAGGCGGTTGGCGGCGACGTCGTCTTTCATCATGCCCCAGATGCGTTCGACGGGGTTGTGTTCGTGGGCAGCGTACTTGGGAAGCCAGAGGACGTGGAGGCGCGGGTTGGTAGCCAGCCAGCGTGGTCGGGTACCCGCTTGCGGGTGTTTGGCGGTATGGGTGGGGGCGCTGTCCAAGACGAGATAGAGCGGCCCGGTCGGGTAGCTGGCAGCCAGATGCTCCAGGAAGCGGACGAAGTCCACCGCCAGCTTGCGGTCGTGATCGACGCTCTGCCAGGTACCGGAGATGGCGTCCAACGCGCCAAAGAAGGCGCGGCGGCGATTCTGGCCGGGCGTCGGGACGCGTACTCGCTCTCCTTTCATCCACATCGCCCGCAGGACCGGGAGGAGATGGAGATCGCACTCGTCCAGATAAAGCAGATGGCCCCAGCCACGCTTGGCCGCCCGCAGTGCTTGCTGGATCGCGGCAAGCTTGGGCACTTCGTCCGGGTCGTGCTGCGCCCAGGGGGCACCCGGCAGCACACTGGCCGGGGTCAGGCGGGGCCGCCGCCAGCGCCAGCCCATCTGGTGCAGGTAACGCCGGACCGTCGAACAGGAGAGCATGACGCCAAACCGCACCGCCAGGAAGGCGGCCAGCAGCGCCACCGTCCAGCAGGACTGGACGTGACCCGAGGCGCGCGGCGACCCGCTCGCCTGGGTGTCCACGATCTCCCGCGCCAGCGGATCATTGGGCGGCCGCCCGCTGCGCGGCTCGTCTGCCAAGCCCGCCACCCCCTCCTGCTCGAAGCGATGCAGCCAGAGCCGCACCACATCCTCACCACAATCGTGGATCGCCGCAATCATCGGCACCCGATACCGCCGGTCATTCAGCAGCACCATGTGCGCCCGCAAGGCCACTCGCCCCACCGCCTGCCGGCTCACCCGCTCCACCTCCGCCCGCTGCTCCTCCGTCAGTTCCACCAACAACATAGCGGTCACCTCCCAATCTACCCATCGGCAGATTCCGTGCCACACTTGTGGTTACATGCTTAGGAGGAAAGTAGTGCCTACCACCCGACGGCTATTGAAGACTCCCCGAGATACGGCGATGCGTTCCACCCCGGAGCCGGGCGATCAGACCGCCCAGGGAGACCTTCTCGCCGACGCGGTGAGCAACGCCGTATCTCGGGCGGATCTGCGCTTGGAGTTGCGCTGGGAGACGCACGATGTCACTGGCGACTTTTTCCGCGAGTTGGTCAACCGGCAGTTGCGTACGTACAAGACCATCATCCAGTGGGGAGGTAAGGCTGGGCAGAGCTATTTTGGGCACGTCCTCGACTTGGTGCTGCTCTTTGAGCGGCTGAATGCGCTCGTCTCGCTGCCGGACGTCGAGCGCCGTTGCCTCTATTGCGCCTGCGTCGTCCACGACTTGAACAAGGTTCCCCCCTACAACCGATGGGCCGGCGGCCGGCATACCTATGCCGATCAAGCCTCAGAGGCCAACATTCTGGCCGAGTTGGGACGCTTAGAGGCTGAGCGCTTCTTCCCAACCTGGCGTGACTACCTGGCGGATATCGTCGCCCTTGCGCACCTGCACCAGGGAAACCTGGCCATTACGGCGACCGGCCTTGACCGGACGCAGCACCGTCGTTTCCAGCTGGGCTGGGAGCGTGTCGAGCGTCTGGGATGGCTGATGTATGCCGTGGATACGCTGGCAACCTCTCACACCTTGGCTGAAACCAGGAGCAAGGCAAACGCCCTGGACAAGATCAACCTCTTCCTGGCCGACAGACCTCACCGCTGGCTGACCCATCGCGTCGTCGAGCAACGCGGTCTCCTCACCAACCTGATCCACAATGCGGCCGTCGCCCAGTTGCGCGATGCCGCGCACGCCGTGGACCTCCTGTATTACCCTGACGGCGTGGCCTACCTGGTGCCTAGCGACAGCCCGTTTGTGTGGAATGCAGGCCAGATGGCGAACGTCGCCGCACGCGTGCGAAACCGGGTGGCCAGCTTGCAGCAGGATGACATAGGAAAATTCGTCAGGAATGCCCCGTGGGGCATCGCCGTGGATAGCGCCGCGCTGGAAAGTGGAGCGCTATCGGCTGACGTCTTCGGGGTGATCTTCAGCCGGGTGCAGGCCAAACCGTACAAGGCGGACTGGCTTGCACAACGGAGCGCAGATATTACTACCGATCTGCAAGTCGCCCTAAGCAAAGGCAAACTGGACGCTGCCAGCCGCGCCTACGTCGTCGATCGGCTGGCGACGGGCACCATCATCCCCGCTGAACCGGAAACGCTCCGCCTGGGTGAACTGGCCATGGCGTATCGCAACTACCTCAATAAGCACGCGACGACGCTGCTCAAGGCCGCGAAGGTCCGCAACGGCGAAACGCGCGTCTACGCGCTGCTCGGGCTGCCGGAAGATCTCTGGCCAGCGTACAGAGCGGTAAATGCCTACCGTTGGGGGTACTTCCTCGCCGCCGACTGTGCCCTGTCGATGGATGATCTGCACGACGCCATCCTGACCGACCTGGCGCACCTGCAACCGGCAAACGCTGAGGCCGTCCCGGCCGCACACGGCACGGGCGAGCCCGCCGCGCTCGACCGCTACTTGCAAAGGCGCTCGACGTTTCCGGGACTGCCGTCCCGGCCGCGCACTATGCCGCGCACCTCCGCCGGTACGTGAACGGCGAGCACCGGCAGTGCTGTGTGTGCAGCAGCGCCGCGCCGGCCCAAGAGTGGATGGCTGCCAACGCGCCCCCCAGTATTGGCGTGCAGATCTTCTCCAATCGGCTGGAAGGCGGCGACAGCCGTGAGCCGAAGCGCAATATCTGTCCCGTCTGTCGCACCCAGTTCATCCTCGAACGGCTTGCCTGGAAGAGTCACCGGGACAGACAGGGGACGGAGCAGACGACCTTCTATCTCCACCTGTTCCCCTACAGCTTTTTTACCAGGTCGCTGCTGACGGCCTGGTACGCCGAAGTGCAGCGGCTCCGGAGCCAGGATCTTGGTTCCTTTTTCATCAAGGCCGATGCGGTGTTCCGCGACTGGGTCGCCGGCGACAGCATCGCCATCCAGGGCGTACCGGGCGGCACGATGGGCGTTGCTTTGCCTGAACTGGCCGAGGCGCTCGGCAACACGCCCGTCTTGCCAATCCATGCGTGTGGCCAAGGGTACGGTGAGCAGTTCCTACAAGCGTTGGAAACGGCTGTCATCCTGGCGCGCTTTTTCGGTTGCCGTGCCCTCCTCTCGCGGCTCCCCGTCCCCATCCTCGACCTGAGCACGACGCCAGAGGTGGCACTGTGCGTCGAAGGGATGCCGCGCAACCTCGGCTGGCTCCTCTCGGGTACCGCAGACGGTGCGCCCGGGGCGAGCGGCTCCCTCAATGCAGCCGCGCTGCAAGGGCTGCTCGAGCGCTTGGGCCATCTGCATGCCCTGAAGCAACGGCTCTGGTTTGCCGGCTTCAGCGGTGACATGGTGCATGAACTGGCGACAGCGATGCAAGACGATGCGCTCGGCATCTTCGCGTACCTGGAGCGCACCGCGAGCCCCGGTTTCAAGCCCGGGCGGACGAAACACGACGCGGTCGAGCAGTACGTCACTCTCTTCTTTGATGGCGTGCTCGCCGAGGCGCATCACGGCGATGTCAATCGCCTCCTCGGCCGCACCCGGCTGGTGCGGAGCGCCTACCTCTTCTACATCCGCCAGTGCATTCCCCTCAAGCAGCAAGAGCAGGCGTTGCGCGAGGACGAGCGCGTGGAGATGCTCGCGCAACCAGAAAGGAAGCTTTAACTCATGGCAACGATCCTTCCAACACTTGACGGGTATGCCGAGCGTCGTCTGCTCGTCCCCACCTACCAGAACTTCCCACTCGGGCGCTACACGACCTTAGTTATCGTGCGACTCACGGAGTCGGAAACGATTTTTCGCACGGAGGGCAGCGGTGAAGGTCTGGTCAAAGAGACCGTACGGGCCGGACGTACCCGCGCCGAGGTGATCCGCCGCGTGGTTATGAGCAAGCGGAAGCAGACGGCGGTCGAGCGACGTGCAGGCCGTGAAGTTCTGCGCGAGGTGGAGATGCTGCACGTGAGCCCGAAAACGAAGCTGCCCTGCGCCATCAACACCAATGCTCCTTGCGAACACTGCATCGATTGTCTCCTGTATGGCTTTGCCGTCGGCGGCGGCGGGGCGCAGAAGTCCCGGGTGATGACCAGCGACGCCTTTTCCCTGGATGGCACGGCGCAGGTTCTTGGGAAGCGCACCGGCAATGCCACGTTCGACAACGGCACGATGCGCAATCCGATCACCGGCGCCGCGTCGACCAGCATCTACGAGGAGGAGTACGTCAAGCCGGAAGCTCACTTCCTGGACATGGAGACGTTGAAGGACGTGATGCCAGGTGAACTGGCCTACGTCATCGCCAACATCCTGCGTTCGCCGCCAGACCTCATCAACGAACTGGCCAGAGTTCTTGCAGTGGCTCGGCAAGCAGCGTGAAGACCACGCGATCACCAGAGCGCGCTTCAGCTTTCGCGAGAGCTTCGACCCGCCGGCCGCCCTGATCTACGACCCGCGGCACGACCTGTCCAGCAACGATATCCTCCGCTACGATGCGCTCCACGTCGTCCAAAACTACGAAGCAGAGTGGTTCGACCAACTGGCTGACTGGCAGGCAACGCTCCCGGCAATACTGACGCCCCTTCGCCCGGAGCCGGAAGACCGGCTCTTCTGTGTACTCACCCGGATGCGCCCGCCAGAGCAGCGTCCGACCGTGCGCTTCCGGCTGCATCAGGGTGACATGATCCGATCGGCGTGGGAAGACCGCTACTGCTATCAGGAGGCCGCCGCGTGCGATCTCAATCTGGATGCCGAGGGCGTCCCCCTCCCGCCCGTGCTCATCCGTGCGTTTCGCGACCAGTACGTGCCGTTCTTTGCGGCGCGCGCGGATACCCCACTCGCCGGCAAGTTGCGACAGCTCTGCCGCTCCGAAGGGTGGATTGGGCGGGACCTGGAGGTCACGTTCGTCGACGGTACCGCCCGGAACTATCTCGTGGTCATGGGTAGCGCCATGTTTTTCGCGGCCGCTCGCTTGCGTCCAGCCAGTGCGGCACAGCGGCGGGCCGATGCCTCCCAAGATCCAGGTTGGATTATATGAGCGTACTGCACGGCGTCTCTTCCGTTACACCCGGCGGTGAGGCCGAGTTGTGGGCCTGCACTCTCGACCTCCTCTGGCGATCCGGACCTCGGCCGAGTGGTGACTATCAGCGCCAGGTCCACGCCGCGTTCCTGCGCTGGCTGCAGGCGGTCAATCCTTCCTTGACCGACGAGTTGCACCATCCCAATGCCCTTCGCCCCTTCACCGTCGCCGTGCTCGGGGAGAATGGGCGCCAGCCGGGCCCGACGGTGGCGCTCCGCTGCACCGTGCTCGACCGCCGTGTCTTCCATGCCTTCGTCCAGCGGTGTCTGCCTGGTGGTGGGAGCCCCATCTGGCGGCTCCACGACGCCGAGTTCGCCCTCACGCGCGTGAGCTTCGTGCCTGACAGCAGCGGCTGGACCGGCTGGGCGACCTTCGCTGGCCTGCTCGCTCAGGCCGGCGCTGTGACAGGGATTACAGTAGAATTTGCCACCCCCACCGCCTTCAGCATGGGTGACGGGGTGCAAAGAGCGGCGACCAACGGTGTTGCGACCATCGCTGTGGCGCTGGGCGAGCGCGCCGGGGACAATGGGGGCGCCAGCGAGACGGCAGGCGTCATCAGTCCGAGCCGGGATGATCGGAAACGCATCGAACTCTTTCCGCAGCCCCGTTGGGTATGGGAGAGCTGGGCGCGCAAGTGGAATGCCTTCGCGCCGCCGCCGCTACGGATAGACGGCCGGGCGGTCGCCGATGTCGCCGGCAGGGGTCTGGTGGCGGACTACGAACTCCGAACCGTGACTTTGGACTACGGTCGCTTCCCTCAGAAGGGCTTTACCGGCTGGGTCCGCTACGAGTTTCGTGCCACCACCGAACGAGGGTTGTGGCAACTCAACGCCCTGGCCGACTTCGCCTGCTACGGCGGGACCGGCTACAAGACGGCGCAGGGCATGGGGCAGACGAGGAGGCGACCATGACCGAATTCGAGCTACCGGAGTACCTGCCCATTTCTCACCTCAACGCCTTCCTCTACTGTCCGCGTCGCTTCTGGATCGAGTTCGTCCAGGGCGAGATGGTGCGCAACGAATACGTGCTGGAGGGCCTCCTGCAGCACGAGCGGGTCGATCTCGGCGGCGGAGGCACTGTCGATGGTGAGGCGGTCCTGCGTCGCGTCTACCTCTACTCGGAGCGCCTGCGCATCGCCGGCTTCGCTGATCTGATCGAGGAAGCCCACGGCGTATGGCGGCCGGTGGAGTACAAGCGGGGCCGGATGGGGCGCTGGACCAACGACCACGTCCAGCTCTGCGCCCAGGCGCTCTGCCTGGAGGAGCGCACGGGCCGGCCCGTGCCCGAAGGGGCGATCTTCTACCACGGCAATCGGCGGCGCGAAGCGGTCCCTTTCACGCCGGAACTGCGCGCGCAGACTATGGCCACGCTCACGGCCATGCGGGACCTGCTGGCGGCCGGGCGCATGCCGGACCCGATCGACCGGCCCGCCAAGTGGCGCGACTGCAGCCTCGCGCCCATCTGCCTGCCCCGCGAAGTGCTCGCGCTCAAGGCAATGGGCGCGCCCGCCGTGGCCAGCGCCTGGTCGGCGGAAGGGGACCCGGACCACGAGGTGGATGGGACTTCACGGCGGGAGGAGACTTGATGCCAACGTTGTACCTCACCGAGCCGCGCTCCCTGGTCCGCCTCGACGGAGATTGCTTACAGGTCCAGGTGCCGGAAGACCGTCGTACCGGGCGAGAGAAGCGCACAGTGGAGATCCCGCTGCTCAAGCTCGACGATGTGGTGGTGCTGGGGGAGGTGACGCTGACCGCTTCCGCCATCGGCGCGTTGCTGGAGCGGGCCATCCCCGTCTGTTACCTCGGCGCCCACGGCCAGTACCGGGGCATGCTGCTCCCCGAGCCCTCCCGCCACGTCCACCTGCGCATCGCCCAGCACCGCGCCCACCATGACCCCGCCCAGCGCCTGGCGTTGGCCCGGCGCTTCGTCTCCGGCAAGTTGAGCAACATGCGCACCCTCCTGCTCCGGCAGCAGCGCACGCTCGCGTCGGCGGATCTGTTGCCGGCGGCCGAATCGCTCAAGCGGGGCATCACGGCAGCCGAAGGCGTGGAGAGCGTGCCGAGCCTGCTCGGGGTGGAGGGGGCGGCCTCGGCCGCCTACTTCGGCGTCTTCGCCCATCTCCTGCGGCAGCCGCTCGGCTTCAGTCGCCGCCTCCGGCGCCCGCCGCCGGACCCCGTGAACGCCATGCTCAGCTTCGGCTACGCGCTGCTCACCCAGAAGGTGATCGCGGCCGCCCAGACGGCGGGTCTGGATCCCTACGTCGGCTACCTCCACGCGGCGCAGTACGGGCGGCCGGCGGTCGCCCTAGACCTGATGGAGGAGTTCCGCCCGATCATCGCCGATTCGGTGGTCCTCGCGTGCGTCAATCGGCGGGTCCTCGGGGCGGACCACTTCGTCACGGAGCTGGGCAGCTGTCGCCTCAACGAACCGGGCCGCCGGGCCTTCTTGGAGCAATTCGAGGCCCGGCTCAACCAGGAGATCGAGCATCCGGTCTTCGGGTATCGGGTCACGTACCGGCGCTACTTGGAGTTGCAGGCGCGCCTGCTTGGCAAGGCCCTGCTCGGCGAGACGCCGGCCTACCGGCCGTTCACGGTGCGCTAAGCGGGAGGTAGGGGACGTGCAGCGCGCGGCGAGCGGCGCTCCGGTCGTGGCCGGCTGCCATACCGACACCGAGTTCGTGCTGGTCAGCTACGACATCCCCGATGATCGGCGCCGGGGGCGGGTCCACCGGCTGCTGAGCGGTTTCGGCGCCTGGGTCCAGTACAGCGTCTTCGAGTGTTATCTCACGAAGCGCCAGCAGGTGGAGTTGGCGGCGCGTCTCGCCCGGGAGATCCGGCCGGCGCAGGACCATGTACGCATCTATCGCGTCTGCGCCGCATGCGAGAGTCGCGTGGTAGCGATCGGCGGCGCACCACCCGTGGAAGCGGTGGCCTATGTCGTCTGAGGCGCGGTTGCGCCGCGTTCGCTATACTTCGTACCAGCGCCTCGCCGCGAGGATCGGAGCGCCGACTCGGCCACGCGGGGACGCTCGCAGCCGGGTGATGGACCGGTCGCCTCTGGGGCGCACGCACCTTGACAACCGATACTCTCGCCACGGCGGTTGAAACCGCCGCACCCCAGTGTCTTCAGCGCCGATGCTCGCAATTTTCCGCGTCGCCCCACCACGAGGCATTCTTGCGCGATCCGAAGGCATTCCTGATGGACTGTTCGGGAGCGGTCCGAATGGCAGTTATCCCGAATGAGGGATTGAAACCCGAAGTCGATGCTGCACAGCCGCAACCAGGGCGGCAAGTCCGAATGGCAGTTATCCCGAATGAGGGATTGAAACATGCTGCGGAGGACGCCAGCGACGACGCCCTGGAGGGGTCCGAACAGCAGTTATCCCGAATTAGAGATTGAAACCTCTGGTGCCGCAGTCGCGCGACCCCCGCTACGGCTGGTCCGAATAGCAGTTTCCCGGTTCAAGAGGACCGAGTCGTTTGCTGTCATAGATTATGAGGCGCTCCTTCAACTCTTACAGAACCTCTCTCAAGTCACTGTGACGCCCCATATACTGACGGAAATTAGCAATCTCGCTGGAAGATTACACGGTGACAGGCACCAGGGATTTTTCGAGGTCATGGCGTCCATGCTGGCGGACCCTTCGAGTCGATTTGTAATTGATGAGCAGCACCGGCCAGCGAAACTGATTTGCGCGGAACCTGAGTTTGTTCTGCTGGGCCTTACCGACGCGGGTATACTCCATCGCGCGACCCGCAAGCACTATTTGGTCCTCACTGACGATGCCTCATTGACGCGGTACTTGGCGCGGCGGTACCTTGACTTCATCAACTTCCGCGATCTTCAAACGTATTATGCTTCACCACTACCCTAAAGTTGCCGACCGCACACCCGCCGATAACGACCGTCCCCCAACGCCGCACACCCTGGCTCATGCTCAGGCGCTGGAGCACATCACGGGCCGGTTCCCCGCCGGGTGTCGTGAGATCAGGCCAGAGTTCCAACAGCGGAGCGAGGACGAACGCTCGTTCCCACAGCCGTGGGTGGGGCAACTCAAGTTCCGCATCGGTGCTCACGAGATTGTCATAAAAGAGGAGATCGATATCCAGCGTGCGTGGCCCCCAGCGTAGCGTTCGTTCGCGGCCGTACAAGGCTTCGACCCCCTGACACTGGCGAAGCGCCTCCCTGGCAGGAAGGTCCGTCTGTACTCGTGCCACGCAGTTGAGGAATTCCGGCTGGTCGGTGATTCCCTGCGGCGCGGTGGCGTACAAGGAGGAGACAGCGCGGATGGCCAGGCCACGTGCCTTTAGCGCTCGCAAGGCGTCGCGCAGCGTTGCTTCGCGGTTGCCCAGGTTGCTGCCCAGGCTGAGCCAGAGGTCAGCCATCGGCAACGTCCCCATCGCGCACTACAAGGTCGGTGAAGGCGGCTACACGGCGGGCGGCGGTGACATCGTGCACGCGCAGCAGATTGGCGCCGTTAACAATGGCGAGGGTGTGCGCTGCGGCAGTGCCCCACTGGCGTTCAGCGACCGGTAGCTGGTCGGGCTGCCCGGTGAAGCCTTTGCGGGAGACGCCGGCCAACAGGGGATAGCCCAGCTCACGCAGTTCCGCCAGGCGGCGCAACAACCGGATGCTGTCGGGGGCCAGCAGACCGAAGCCGAAGCCGGGGTCGAGCACAATACACTCCGGCAGCACGCCGACGGCCAGCGCTCGCGCCGCGCTCGCCGCGAGGGCGGCGCGCACCTCGGCGATGAGATCACCGGCATCGGGAGGTCGGGAGTGCGGACGGTTGAACGGGAAGCCGGGGAAACGCATCAGCACGAGTCCGGCCCCAGCCGCCGCCGCGTGGCGAGCGAGCTCGTCGCCCAGTGCTAGCCCGCTGACGTCGTTAACGACACGAGCGCCGGCCGCCAGCGCTTCCGCGGCGACGCGCGGCTTACTGGTGTCAACCGAAACGGGGATCGCCGTCTGGCGGGTGAGTTGCCTGATGACCGGGATGACGCGCGAGAGTTCTTCCTCTTCCGGCACTGGCTGGCTACGCGGCCGGGTGCTTTCACCGCCGATGTCCACCGTGTCGGCGCCATCCGCTACCGCTTGCAGTCCGGCGGCCACCGCGGCGCCGACATGGTGATCCAGTCCATCGCCGGAGAAGGAGTCCGGCGTGACGTTGATGATTGCCATGAGCAGCGTTCGCCGGCCAATCGGCAGCGTCAGGTCCCGGCAGCGCCAGGAGCGCTGGAACGGCTTGCTCAACTGGCCCGAGCGCCTTTGGCGCGCATGCGCTCCAGCACTGCCAGCAGGTCTGTCGGCAATGGCGAGTCGAAGGAGAGCGGCTGCCCGCTGGTGGGCTGGCGTAGCTCCAGATGGTTGGCGTGAAGGAACTGCCGGCGAAGTCCCTGGGCGTGACGCTGCTCGCCGTAGACCTGGTCGCCCACGATGGGGTGCCCAATGGCGCGCAGGTGGACCCGAATCTGGTGAGTGCGGCCGGTCTCCAGGCGTACCGCCAGCAGGGTGTAGCCCGGCAACTCCTCCTGAATGCGCCAGTGCGTGCGTGCGGGGCGGCCGGCAGGCACAATGGCCATGCGCTGGCGGTTCTTGGGATCGCGACCGAGCGGTAAGTCAACGATGCCAGCCTCCTCCTTGGGCCGGCCGGCTACGAGGGCGAGGTAGGCTTTCGTCACCACACCGCGCTTGAACTGCGTCTGGATGTCGGCCAGCGCCATCGGCGTTTTGGCGACCACCAGCAGCCCGGACGTGTCCTTGTCTAGCCGGTGGACAATGCCAGGGCGGAAGGCCAGCCCGGCGTCCGGCAGGCTGCCGGCGTGCGCGAGCAAGCCGTTGACGAGCGTGCCACTGGTGTGCCCGTAGGCGGGGTGGACGACCAGTCCCATCGGCTTATCGACTATCAGCAGGTCGGCGTCCTCGTAGAGGATGTCTAGTGGCATGGCCTCCGGCTGCACCCTTGCTGGTTCGGGCGGCGGCAGCAGCAACTCCACCCGTTCACCGGTATAGACTCGATGACTACGTGTGGTGATGCGCGAACCGGAACGGACGTGGCCCTCCTGGATCAGCCGGCTGGCCTGGCTGCGCGTGACTGCTGGCGCGTAGAAGGCGATGGCCTGGTCTAAGCGCAGGCCGATGCCGCGCTTATCGACGGTGAAGGCCACGTCGTGGCCGGACACAGGAACCGGCGCGAGCGCGATAGCCGTCTCATCATCCAGGTCGTCCTCGGGCAGCGGCGCCGAGCCTACGGCGACTCTACTGCGCGGCGCCGGACGATTGCTGCCCTTGTGGCTGCTTCTTGCCGTTGGGATACTTTGCCTCCTCGATCAGCATACATGGGATGCCGTCCTGGATCGGGTAATGGGCATCGCAAGCACTGCAGATGATCCAGTCGCCTTCAATGCGCACGGGCTGTTTGTCGATCGGGCAGGCCAGAATCTCCACCAGTTCCTTCAGGTCCATGAGCAGCCTTTCCTGTGTGCAACGCGTCAGGTGGAGTATACCGGAACAGCTCGCCCCCGCCGTTGCACAGGCAACCTTCGATGCCGGGAGCGTGCAATACTCTTGCATGTTTGGTATCTACATGTAAAGATTATCTACGTAGGGATCATCGACACTGTCCCTCCCAGTCTGCTCGGAAAGGATCTCCCATGAATGAGCCGGAACCGCAACCGTCGCTCGCGTCAGAGTCACCGCAACGTTTTGACAGGTTCTCGCAGCGTGCCAGGGCCGTTTTCACCCTCGCCCAGGAGGAAGCGGAGCGTTTCAACCATAACTATATCGGTACGGAGCATCTGCTCCTGGGCCTCATCCGCGAGAGCGAGGGGGTAGCCGCCAAGGTGCTTACGGACCTCGGCATCAAGTTGGACAAGGTTCGGAGCGCCATTGAATTCACGGTTGGACGAGGCAGCCAGGCTCCGAGCGGTGAGCGCAGTATGACACCGCGCGCGAAAAGGGTCATCGAGCTGGCGGTGACTGAGGCGCGCGATCTCGGCCATCACTACATCGGTACCGAGCATCTCTTGCTCGGATTGGTGCGCGAAGGCGAAGGCATCGCTGCCGGCACGCTGGAATCGCTGGGCGTGACCTTGAACAAGGTCCGTCGAGCCACACTCCGCGTGCTGAACCAGCAGGGCGCCCTCAGCAGCCGGCGCGCCACCGACAGCGGCCCGACGAAAGACAATGTCGTGACCTGCCGTATCGACGACGATGACCTGGCCGCCATCGACACCTTGATCGAGGCGGGCATCCGCTCCACGCGCAGCGATGCAGCCGCCTGGTTCGTCCACGCCGGCGTCCAGGCGCAAGCCGCCCTCCTGACGCGCGTCAACGACACGGTGAGCCAAATCCGCCGCCTGCGCCAAGACGCGCAAACGATGGCCCAGGAGCACGCGACCGACGATACCGCGCCGCCAGCGGCGGCTACCCCGGCCCCGGAAAGGCCGGCCGAGTAGGCCACGGGGAGGAGCGCGGTCGGGTGGCCGGAAGGTTGCGCGGCGCCGGATGATCGCCTGCCCGTAAACGAGCAGGCTATCCACCCGCTGCGGCGGGTACCCGCAAAGCACCGTAAACGGCGCTACCGGGTCGGTTTCCTGCAGCATCATCGTCCGGCTGCCCGCGGTTACAACCGGTCCCGGCACGCTTCAGTACTCAGTTAGAATCGCCCCATACGGCAATCAGCGTTCTGACTTTGCTGACGATCAGCACCGCCCTCAGGTGCTACTGCCACTGCGCCATATCGCCGCTACCATCCGTTCCTGAGCCTGGCGGGCCCCTTGGCCGTCCGCCTCGTCCTCTCCGACGGTCTCAAGAGGTGAAAAGGCCCCGAGGACGGACACCTCCCTTGCACTTGCTCCCAACCAATGCCACACTATCATCCATCATCGTGCGATGCTTTCTTCGATCGTCGATGCACATTGCGGAAACACGCACACTGCTCTGTGACGGGAACGATGGCGTGCAAAGGAGAGATACCGATGCCCAGTCTTAGCAAAATTGGCGATGGTATGGGACGTGGGGTGGATGATCTGCTAGCCGTTTCGCCCTTGATCCCAGTCGTAGCCGCGCTGGGCACGGTCGTCTCTGTCCTGATTCAGCCTCCAATACACTCTGGCGATGCCACCGCGCTGCCGGATTGGCTGGATCTCGTCTGGGGCCTCGTTGCTGCCGGTATCTTCTGTGTACTGGTTGTGGTCGTCGGCACGTTTGGCGGTAACGTCCCGGCGAAGCGCCGAAACGCTCGCAGCGCCGCCGAGTTACGGGTGCGTCTGGCGGAACTGAAGGATAAGCTCGTTACCATCGACAGGGCAAAGAATGCTCCGGCCGGCACAAAGGTGCTGCTGTCCGTCACCAAGATACAGGACGCCCACGACTTCATCGCCACGGCGCTCGGGCTTCCCCTCTATTCCGAGCCAAGTTCTTTACAGGCGGTCGAGCCACCGGATCCCCCCCCGGACTACCCGGCGCTCTTTGATCGACTTCATGAGGCGGAGGCGGCCATCATCGCGGTGGAACCGGTGACCGATGTGCTGGGCGATGCCCAGTACGATCACCTGCGCCTGACGGGTTCCAGCATCGACAACGCCGCCGAGCTGCAACGCGACATTGAGACGGCGATTGCCGCCCTGGTGGCGGCGAAGCAACTCAGCGCCAACGCGCTCACGTACGTCACGAGCCCCGCCGGGGTATCCGAGCAGACGTCCAACAGGACCGCGCCGGCGGGATCGGCGGCCAACACCGCCTCCGCTGGTCCACCGACGTCTGGCTCTCCGTCCAGCAGCGCTGCCAAGCCCACCGTATCGGTGGTTTCCAGCACCACGTCAGCGGGAGGATCCAACGCGCAGTCGAGAGGCGCGCCGCCGATCTCCGCGGCTGGGAAAAGCGGCTTCGTCTCGTCGCGGCAATCGCGCCGGTCATCCTGCTGTGTTGGGGGGTCTTCAACCTCGTGGTGATCGCCAGCAATGCCGTGATTCGCGCCTGCAGCGGGTGGATCATCGGCCCAGCCGCTGGACGACAGACGTCTCCATCAGACACCGACGAGGCTGACCGCGCCGTGGCGAACGCCCGGACAAGCTTGCGGACGGTCAGAATCGCGATCGAGCAGTATCGCAATGATCGCCATGTCGGGCTGCGCCGGTTGGCGGGTCAGCTCCTGATGATCGGGTTCTCTGCTGCTCTCGCGACGCTGCTCCTGCTGGCGACGGTCATCGCGGCAAGTGCGCCACGATCGGCCCTTGTCGGCGCGGCCGCCGTCTACGTCGTGGGCGCGGGCGTCGGGCTCTTCTCCCGCTTGTATACCGGCAGTGCGGCCGTAACGGCCATCGAAGATTACGGCCTGACGAACGCGCGCGTGCTGATTACGCCGGTGGTCTCGGGGATCGCCGCCGTAATCGGCGTGTTGCTGACGGGCTATGTCACCGTCAGCTTCAACCCGATGTCCTATCACGTCGCGGCCATGACCCCTAACAGCACCCCTACCAGCACCGCTGTCAGCCCTGCCGCAACGACCGGCAGAGCCGGCAGCGCCGGGACGGCCGCCGCTACATCGACAAGCAGTTCGCAGGGTGGGAGCCTCGCATTACGCCCGCTCTCCGAGATGTACGACCTGTCGCTGTACCCGTTTGATCTGGTGATCGCCGCCATCTTCGGCTTCGCTCCGAAGTTGGTACTCGATAACTTGCAGCAACAAGCCGACAAATATAAGAGCGAGTTGCAGAGTAGCCAGCCCTCCGATGGCGGCGCGAAGACTCCTGCGAAGCCGTGAACGTAGTGTCCCGTCGTCGTTGGGTGCAGGGGTCCACCGCAGCGGGCGCCCAGGTGCGGCCCTTGTCTTTAGGCCTCCGCCCTGAAGACAAGGTACCAGGCTAACAGCGCAACGCCGACGACGATGCTGCTATCGGCGACGTTAAAGAGCGGCCAGATGTGCTGCCCGATGTGGGCTTCGATAAAGTCGACCACGTAGCCCTGGCGCAGGCGGTCGATCAGGTTGCTCAGCGCGCCGCCGAGGATCATCCCCATGCTGATGCGCAAGAGCAGCACGTTGCGTGGGAGGTAGCGCATGAACGTCACCACGACCCCCGCGATGACGACGGGGATGAGCAGCGACAGGACCCTCTGCTGGTTGAAGAGGCTAAAGGCAACGCCGGTGTTGCGCACGTAGACAAAGGCCAGAAAGGGCGTGAACACCTTGATGGTGGTTTCCGGCTGGTTGTTGGCAGCCTGGACGATGAGCGCCTTGGTGATTTGATCGGCAACCAGCACCACCAGGCCGGTGAGCCAGGGCGTGAGCGTCCCCGCTAGCGGGCGTTCGGTCGTTGCCGTCTCCACCCGTTAGCCTTCACCTTCCTGGCGCTGCTGGCGAGAGCGCAAGAATCGCTCCAGTTCTGCCACCAGGTCGGCGCCACTCGGCAGGGGCGATTCCTGGGCGGCCGGCAGCGCGGGCGTCGTCTGCAGGTCGATTTGCTCTTCCAGGCTGCGCACCATGGCCGCTACCTGGGGGTTGGCGCGCAGAGCGCCGTTGACCTTCTCTTCGAAGGTGCGGGCGTCTTGCTCCAGTGAGGCCAGATCGAGGGGCAGGTCAAGCACTTTCGCCAGCGCCTGCAAGACGGCGTGCATCACCCGCGGGTTGGGGTTGGCCGAGATGTAGTGCGGCACAGCGCCCCAGATGCTGGCGGAAATGCCGCCGCGCTGCCGGCAGAAGTCCTGCACCACGCTGAGGATACTGGTCGGTCCCTGATAGCCGGAGGCAGGCACGCCGGCGGCCAGCAGGCGGGAGCGCATGCGCCGGTCGTTGGCACTACCACTCAGGCGGGGCGGCCGCGTGTGCGGCACGTCCTGCAACAACGACCCCAGGCCAACCACCGTCGTGACGCCGACCTGCTCGGCCAGGTCCAGGAACAACGTCGTGAAGCGCCGCCAGCGCAGTTGCGGTTCGGCCCCGAGGAAGATGACCAATGGTCGCTCGGCAGTTGTACCGCTGAGCACAAACCACTCGTTCGCCGGCCAGGCCAGGTGGCGCAGGCCGCGACTATCCAATGTCACTTCTGGCCGCGTGCTGCTGAAATCGTAGTACTCTTCCGGGTCGAGCGTGGCGAAGCGGCGCGAACTCCACTGGCTGAGCAGCCAGCGGCCGGCCGACGTGGCGACGGAACCGGCGTCGCTCCAGCCGCTGAAGGCGGCGACCAGAATCGCGTTCTGCAGTTGGGGTGGGCTTTCGAGCGTCAACTCGTCCATCGGTGCTCCCCATTACTGGACGTAGCCTGGCGGCAACTGGTCCCGCGCTTTGCTACCGTGCGGACCGTTTCGCTGCCTGCCAGGCGCATACGTGATGCCATGCTGGGTAGCCTACCACGTCGGCAAAAGACGGGCAGAGCCGCGACTGCGGTCTGCGGCCCAAAGACAGGACTGCGGTCCTGGGGACGGTCCTCTGCACGGCAGTGCTGTCCTTGGGCCGCAGACCGCAGTCGCGGCTCTGTCACTCCCCGCAGTCGCGGCTCTGTTTCAGTCCCCACCCAACGCCGCATTATCAATCAAACGAGTAGCGCCGATACGGCAGGCGATCACCACCAGCGTGTCGTCTGCCGGCTGGAACACCGGCTGGAAGGTGGCCGGGTCAGCCAGATCGACGTAGTCGAGGGCTGCCAGCGGCTCGCGGGCGAACTCCTCCTGCAGTCGGCGCAGGAGCGCTGCAGCGTCGCGCGTGCCGGCGGCGTACTGTGCCTGCGCGTTGGCGAGGGCTCGCGAGAGAACCGTGGCCGCCCGGCGCTCCGGCCCGGAAAGGTAGACATTCCTGCTGCTCAAGGCCAGGCCGTCCGTCTCGCGCACCGTCGGCACGGCGCTGATATTCGTGGGGATGTTGAGGTCCGCCACCACGCGCCGGACCACGGCCAGTTGCTGGGCGTCTTTCTGACCGAAGTAGGCGGCGTCCGGCCTCACCAGCAGCAGGAGCTTGGCGACAATGGTGGCGACACCGCGGAAGTGGCCGGGACGACGTTCCGCTTCGAGTCGTTCCGCCGGGGGACCTTCGACGTTGACCCAGGTGGCGAAGCCCGGCGGATATAGCTCCGTCGCTTCCGGGGCGAAGACCACATCGACACCGGCGGGTTCCAGCAGCGCGAGGTCCGCTTCGAATGGACGCGGGTAGCGCGAGATATCTTCGTGTGGCCCGAACTGGCTCGAGTTGACGAACACGCTGACCGCTGTCGAGCGGTTGGCGGCGATGCTGGCCGTTACCAGCGCCATGTGCCCGGCATGGAGCGCACCCATCGTCGGCACGAGGCCCAGTGGCCGGGGCAAGCCGGCCAGCGCGTCCTGCAACGTGTTGATGGATTGACAGACCTGCATGTGGTATCGCCCTTCCCGCTCATGGGTCATGCGCCGGATTGTGTATGATTCCTGAAACTATACGTCCAGAACGTCGGTCATAGCGCGAGCGTCGCGGCTGCCGGCGGGAAAAGGAGCAAGGCATGGCCAGGAGTCGCGGCGATCATCCCAACGTGATCGTCTTCTTCACCGATCAACAGCGCTGGGACACGACCGGGGTCCACGGCAACCCGCTGGGGTTAACACCCAACTTCGATCGGGTGGCGCAGTGGGGCACCCATGCCTACTATTCCTGCACCTGCCAGCCCGTCTGCGCGCCGGCCCGCGCCGCCCTGCAAACCGGCCTCTATCAGACGCGGACCGGTTGCTATCGCAACGGCATACCGCTGCCTGACGATGCTCGCACGCTGGCTCACTACTTCCGTGATGGAGGGTACGAGACCGGCTACATCGGCAAGTGGCACCTGGGAGGGGAGGAACCGGTAACGGAGCCGCACCGCGGCGGCTACCAGTACTGGCTAGGCTCCAACGCGCTGGAGATGACTTCCGATTCCTACGACACCAACATGTACGACAACGACAACCAACCGGTGAAGCTGCCCGGCTATCGAGTCGATGCCCTGACCGACGCCGCCATCCGCTACGTCGACCGGCATCAGGAGCACCCGTTCTACCTGTTCGTGTCCCACATCGAGCCGCACCACCAGAACCATATCGACGACTATCCGCCGCCGGATGGCTACCGGGAGACCTATGCCGGCCGCTGGACGCCGCCCGACCTGGCGGCGCTGGGCGGCTCGACGCAGCGCCATCTGGCCGGCTACTTCGGCCAGGTCAAACGGCTAGACGAGGCCTATGGCCGGTTGCTCGATGCGCTGAAGAGCCTTGACCTCAGCGACAACACGATTGTGCTCTTCACCTCCGATCACGGGTCGCACTTTCGCACGCGCAACGGCGAATACAAGCGCTCCTGTCACGAAAGCTCCATCCGCGTCCCCACGGCGCTCTGCGGTCCTGGTTTCGATCAGGGCGGCCGGCTCGGCCAGCTCGTCAGCCTGATTGATCTGCCGCCGACCCTGCTGGATGCCGCCGGCCTGCCTGTACCCGACAATATGGATGGCCACAGCATCCTGCCACTCACGCGCGGCGAGACGGCCGACTGGCCCGACGACCTGTTCATCCAGATCAGCGAGGCGCAGGTCGGGCGGGCCATCCGCACCCATCGCTGGAAGTACTCCGTCAAAGCGCCGGATGGCGAGGGCGGTCGGCAAATCGGCTCGGATATCTATGCCGAGGAGTACCTCTACGACCTGCAGGCCGACCCCTACGAACTGATGAACCTCATTGGGCTGGCGTCACACGCGGAGGTGACGCGTGTGATGCAGGAGCGCCTGCTGCGCCGCATGGCGGCTGCCGGGGAGCAGGCTCCAACCATAACGCCGGCGCCATCGCGACCCGGCGGGCAACGGCGCGTCACAGCGGCGGAGGCACAGGGGTAAGGGCGTGGATCCGAGAAGGTCGGCGCGCCGTTTCTGAGCGGCAGCCCTGGGTGCGTTCAGGTGACGGGCGGGTGGGCGCTGAGGTGAACAGGTCGGGAAATGGAAAGGGAGGCGCGACACGCACACCCGCTACCATTCAGAATACGGCAGGATCGCGCGGGCGTCAACAATTGGCGAATCTCAAAGTGCGCCACAGATTATCGCGCCGTTAGGTTGTTTGGGTGCGGCGGCAGATAG
>DAIMXP010000101.1:0-25998 GCA_036734945.1 Chloroflexota bacterium | reverse complement strand
AGCACCCCGAACACCTTCCCGCCTCTCCCCATAATCAATGCGCATCACACGTCTTAAGCGTAGGGTGAACCAGCGGCTGCGATCAGTGGACCGGTGCTCTAGGGCTGGGCGGGTCTCTCCGAGCGACTACTCGTCTGCAACGAGAGGCTTGCGGGATCCGTTGGCTTGAAGCCACGCCGCGCCGAAACTTGCCAGGGCGGTGGCGCCGAGTGTCACGACCCAGAACAGGCCGACAACGCCCTCGGCGCCGGATTCCCGTTGCTCAACCAGACGCAGCGACCGGCCGACCAGCACGAATCCTTGCTGGTAGTGCGTGATCACGGCAGCGCTACGCACCCCTGGCGCCGGTTGCCAGGTGATGCGGTCCTCGCCGCGGCTGCGCACACTGTCGAACACGCCCAGCGGCGGCACGGGTGTCGATCCGCTCAAGGTCGCTGTGGACGCTAACGGCTGGCCCTGGTCATTGAAAATGATGATGTACGGAGCCACACTCCGGGCCAGATCGACGGGCGTACCGTCGGCGACCGAGGCCGGTGCTGTGCCGGCGTCGAGGCGGGTCGCCGCGTCTTCCGCCATCTGGATTTGTGGATCGTCGGCGCCGCTACGCAGGTCGTATTCCAGCACCGCATAGATGAGGCCGCAGAGGAGTGTCGTTGCCACCGCCAGCGGCAACCAGGCAACGACGGCGCGGATCAGCAGAGCGTGATGCGTTGTCATGGGTGGATATAGTCGGTGGCCGCCAGCGTGGTTACCGATGGGTCACCATCGGTGAGCGCCGTATCGTAGACCGAACCGTCAGTTGACAACCGCACGGGATGTGCTACCCTCGCAACATTGGACCCAGTATACACCTCATTGCAGAGCGGAAAGGGCCAAACTATGCGTCCTCCAGTGTCCGTCAACCAGTCGCGCCTGCCACGGCGCGAGATCCTGCGGTTCGTCGGCGCGCTGTCCGGCGCAGCCGCGGTCACGCTGCTGGCCGCATGCGGCGGCTCTGTCGCGGCCACCACGAGCAGCGCGACGAGTGCCGCTGCCATAGCCGCTGCCACGAGTTCGGCCGCTGTCACAACCGCCGCCGCTGCGCCGGCCCAGAGCAAGGCTGTGCCCAGCCAGGGGGCCGTGTCGGTGCAGGTGCGCTTCAACGGGCTGGACACCAACGGCCAGAAGTACGCCACCACCTGGGGCGCAACCTACGGCCCGGCCAACAATATCAAAATCAGTTTGGACTTCACCGACTGGGCCAGTTCCTTCCAGAAGATCACCACGGGCATCGCCGGTGGCATTGCGCCCGATATCTTCGGCGCGGGCGGCATCTGGGTGCCGGTGATCGTCTCCAAAGGCGGCGCCCGCGCCCTCGACGAGTACCTCGCCAAGTATCCGGACTGGAGCGACTACTATCCGGCGGCCCAGAAGGACGTCGTCTGGAAGGGCAAAACCTACGGCGTGCCCTACGAACTCGACCTGCGCCAGTGCATCAGCCATCGCAAGAGCCTCTATGACAAGGCCGGCATTAAGGCGCCACCGGCAACCTGGGATGAGGCTCATGCAATCTCGAAAGAGTTGCTGCAAATGAACGGCGCGAACTTCGTCGTTTCCGGCTGGAACATCATCGTGGACTTCAACGTGACGCAGTATTACGAGGACGCCGTGTTTCAGGCTGGTGGGCATATTTACTCGTCAGACCTCAGCAAACCGACCAACACTCAGCCGGAGAATGAGGCGGCGCTGAACTTCATGGTCTGGTTCGTGCAAAACAAGATCATGCCCGGCGCCGGCATGAGTTCGGGCACGCCCAACCTCAATGCCTACACCGCCGGGAAGGTGGCGCAAACGCCGCTCGGCCCCCACGACCTGGAAAATACGGAGGTCTACGGCCCGGACGTCTACAAGGACACGCTACTCGGTATGCCGATGAAACAGGTCAAGCAGGCCCAGGTGCTCTTCGTCAACAAGCACATGATGTTCAGTGGCACGAAGGTACCCGATGCCGCCTGGCAGGTCATGCAGGGGCTGGTCGTGCCGGACACCAACGTCCAGATCTTCGTCGTGGGCGACTTAGGCATGCCGGTGCGCAAAGCCCAGGCCAGCAACAAGATCTACGACGACCCGCGGCTGAAGACGATGATTGATTCGATTCCGCTGTCTATCCCGCGCGAAATGACGCCGCAGTCCTTTGACATACAGCCTGCCATGTCGCGGGAAGTGGAAGCGGCCCTGCGGGGTGTGAAGACCGTGAAGCAGGCGCTCACCGATATGGACGCTGCGGTCGCCAAGATCCTTGCCGGCCAGTAGCGGCCCGGGAAGGGGGATGGGTGGCAGGACGCGCTGAGGCCCTGGCGGCTGGGCTGACCGTTCGCTCGCGTCGGCGGCCGCTGCTGCGCGGTCAGCGCGTGGCCGGGCTGCTGCTGATCACGCCGTCCCTGCTCTTCCTACTGGCCTTCGTCGTCGTGCCCATCCTCGCGGCGCTGTACTTCAGCTTCACGAAGTACGACCTGCTGCAACCGCCCCACTGGATCGGCCTGGCAAACTATGTCAACCTTTTCAGCGATGATCGTTTCCGCCATTCCATCGTCAACACCTTGCTGTTTGCTGTCGGCACCATCCCCACCGGGACTGCCCTGGCCTTGCTCTTCGCCTTGCTCGTTGATCGCAAGCTGCGCGGCATCGTCTTCTTTCGCGCTGCCTACTACCTGCCGGTTGTCACGTCGTTCGTTGCCGCCTCGATGATCTGGCTCTGGCTCTACGATCCGCAATTCGGTATCCTCAACGAGTTGCTCGGGGCTGTGGGGCTGCCGACATCGGAGTGGTTGCAGTCGCCGCGTACCGCCCTGCTGTCGATTATCATCTTCAGCATCTGGAAGAACATCGGCTACAACATGATGATCTATCTGGCCGGCTTGCAGGGCATCCCCCAGCAGTTGTACGAGGCTGCGCAGATCGACGGCGCGGGCCCCTGGTCGCGCTTCTGGGCGATCACCTTCCCCTTGCTCTCGCCCACCACCTTCTTCGTCGTCGTGGTCTGGTTCATCGGCGCGCTGCAGATGTTCATCCAGGTGCTGGTGCTGACCCAGGGCGGGCCGCTCGACAGCACCCTCACCGTCGTCTACCTCATCTATTCCAACGCCTTTGAGTACCTGAAGATGGGCTACGCCTCGGCCATGTCCTTCGTGCTGCTGCTCTTTATAGCAGCAGTGACCTACCTCAACACGCGCCTGTTGCGCTACGATGCGGTCTATTAGGCGGAGAAATGGATGGTGACGCTGGCTTCTACCGGGCATTCCACCACGCGACCAAACGCCCGGCGCGCCCCAACGAGCGTACGGTTGCGCCGTGGAGGCCAAACGCTGCTCCTCTACGTCGTGCTCATCGTGCTGGCGGTCCTCTCCGCCTTTCCTTTTATCTGGACCTTCTTTACCTCGCTGAAACCCGATGCTGAAGTGTTTCTCCAGCCGCCGCGCTTCTTGCCCAGCGTCTGGCATTTTGACAACTACGTGCGGGCCATGCAGGCCGAGAACTTCCCCCGCTTTTTCGCCAACAGCTTCTTCATCTCCAGCGTGGTCTGCGTCGCCCAGCTTATCCTGGCCTCGACGGCCGGCTACGCCTTTGCCCGCCTGCAGTTCCCCGCTCGCAACCTGCTCTTTGCGGCCGTGCTGACGACGCTGATGGTGCCCTTTCAGGTCACGATGGTGCCCCTGTTCATCCTGGTCAAGAACTGGCCGTTGCTGGGTGGCAACGACCTGTTTGGCCACGGCGGCACCGGCATGCTCAACAGCTACTGGGGTCTGACGGTGCCGTTGTTCGCCACCGCCTACGGCACCTTCCTGCTGCGCCAGTTCTTCCTGGCCCTGCCCTCGGAACTGGAGGACGCTGCGCGTATCGACGGTTGCAGCGAGTTCGGCATCTTCACGCGCATCATCCTGCCGCTGTCGGGACCGGCCCTGGCGACGCTGGGCATCATCACCTTCCAGAACACCTGGAACGACTACGTCTGGCCTCTGGTCCTGGTCAAGTCGGAAAACATGAAGACGGTGCAGATCGGCCTGGCCGCCTTCCGGCGCGAGGGTTCGACCGACTGGACGCTGTTGATGGCGGCCACCATCCTGGCGACGATCCCGGTGTTGGTGATCTTCATCTTCGGCCAGCGCTACTTCACGCGCGGCATCGCCCTGAGTGGGATCAAGGGCTGAAGCGGTGTACCGGGAACCGGCACGCCATGCCGTCGACTTCTGCCTCATCCGGCGCGATGCCACCTATCACCTCTTTCACATTCGGGGCGAACGCGGCGTGCTGGTGCGCGGCCCGGCCGATTGGGGCACCGGCGAGGACTTCGGGCATGCCGTTTCCAGCAACATGTTCGATTGGCAACCCTGTCCGCCGGTCCTACCGGTTGGCCTGCCGGGGGCATGGGATGAGGCCAAGGTCTATGCTCCCGACGTGCAGGAGTGGCAGGGCGTCTACTACATGACCTACGCCGGACTCAACCGGCACTTCGCCCAGCGCATCGGCCTGGCTACGTCCCCCGACCTCTACACCTGGGAGAAGGCGCCGGCCAACCCGATCGTGACGCCGGGAGCGTGGTCCGACTGGAACGAGCAGCGCCCCACTGCCGGGCGCGACCCGATGCTCTTGCTCGACCCGCGCGGCGAACGGCACCGCCTCTATTACACGGCAACGATGCGCGACGGTCGCGCCTGCATCGGCATGGCCGCCTCCAGCGACCTCCTGCGCTGGCAGGATTGCGGACCAACCTACGTAGAGGACGATCGCAGTTATAGCTCTTTGCAGTCGCCCTACGTGATTACCCACGATGGGCGTTGGTACCTGTGCTACAGCGCCAAGTCGCCCAACCCGACGCCGTCGCGCAGCGCCGCCTACCAACGCTGGGCGATGGTCTACCGGATCGCGGAGACGCCGGAGGGCCCGTGGCGACGGCCGGCGAACCACGTCTTGCTCGACGGCTGGTGCTGTGCTGCCGAACATCCGACCTTCGACGGCGTGACCTACGCCTTCTACATCGTCTACGAACTGGTAGATGGCCTCTTCCACCGCGGCACGATCAGCAATCCGCGCCTGGTGTCCTGGAAAGCCGACGGTACCCTGGTCTTCGGAGAGCTGGAGCATCCGCAGACACAAACGCAGCCGGTTGACGGCATCACCACCTGGCGAAACGGTGCAGGAGCGGACATGCAGGTAGCATTCGGACCGGAGGAGACGACCATTGCAGCGCCAGGCGACAGCTATCGGGTGTCGCCGCACTTACACAACGAAGGCGGCCTGTCGGTGCAACTGGCGCTGGAGCGCGGGTCAGCCGCCTCGCTGCTGACACGCAGCAGTCCCTACGCGCGTACCTGCTACCTGGCGACACTGGATGCGGGGCGGCAGCGTCTCAGTCTGGCCCGGCGCGTGGGAGAAGGGTCGGCGGAGATCATCCAGGAAGTTCCCGCGCTGATTGAGCCCGGCGTCTTATATCACCTGAAGATCGTCTGGCAAGGGCCGTTCATGGAGCTCTTTCTCAATGGCGAGCTCCGCCTCTCGCGCGCCGACTATACCTTCAACGAGGGCTATGTGGGCTTCCACGTGCGCGGCCAGGCGCGCCTGCGCGCGTTGGAGTTGCAGACGCCGCCCAGAGTTTAGGACCCGAGGGAGGAGGCTGGATCGGTGACCGAACGAGCTCGCATCGCACCGGCGACTTCACCGCCGCCCCGCCGGCCCTGGCGCCGACCGCTGCCCGCTACCCTCCTCGGCACGCTCGTCCTGCTCCGGCTCCTCCCTGGCGTCAGTGTGCCGCTGACCGCGCTACTCGCCGTAGGGGTGCTCGTGTCGGCGGCCCTGCCGATCGCCCTCACCGTCGTCAGCGGTCTGCTCGTCGGCTCCATCCCGGCGGCGGTGCAGAGCGGAGTGGCCTCGCCCGCCGGGCAGCGCAGCCTCGCTTTCCTGATCGCCGCTGCGTTGCTCATCGTAGTCGTGCGCCTGCTGGGCCCCTTCCGCTCGGCACTGGCAGGCGTCTTCGCCCGCGCCGTTGACAACCACTTGCAGGAGCGGGTGATGGCTGCGGTGGCGACGCCCAGTGGTATCGGTCACCTGGAGGACCCGGCAATCAAGGACCTCATCAAGAATGCCGAAGGCGTCGGTGCGGCAGGGCAGCGACCTGGCGATGCCGTGAGCGCGCTCGCCGCGCTGCTGCCCTCCTGGCTGCAGGCGCTCGGCTCGGCGGCCGTGCTGCTGGCCTTCCACTGGTGGCTGGGCCTGGCCTGGCTCATCATGTGGCCGGTCGTCCTTGTCGTGCTGCAAGGGGAGTTCCTGCACGTTGGGCGGACTGCCTACGGCCAGGCGGCTGCCGTGCGGCGGTCCGACTACTTCCGGGAGCTGGCCATCCGTCCCGGGGCGGCGAAGGAGCTGCGCCTCTGGGGCATGCTCGACTGGCTGGTCGGGAGCTTCGACACCGCCTGGGCCGGAGCGATGCTGCCGATCTGGCAGGCGCGCCGGCCGGGCCGGCCCGTCCTCTGGCTCAGCACCGGCGCGGTCGGCCTCTTCAACCTCTTCACGCTGACGCTGCTGGCCTGGGCCGCCGTGCAGGGGAATGTGTCGCTCGCCGCCCTGGCCGTCTACCTGAACGCCGTGCAGGGGGCGAATGCCTTCGCCGCCTTCGACGATGTCAACAGCCGTCTCGCCTATGCCACCGTCGCCGTGCCCAGCATCGTTGCGCTGGAGCGACGTCTCGCTGCGCCGCCACGGGCAGAACGCGCTCCCGCGCGGTCGCTGCCGCCGGACGCGCCGCACGAGGCCATCCAGTGCTCCGGCGTTCACTTCCGCTATCCCGGGCAGAGCGCCGACGTGCTGGACGGCCTCGACCTCACCATCCCTGCCGGCCACTCCCTGGCCATTGTCGGCCTCAACGGCGCCGGCAAGACGACGCTGATCAAGCTGCTGTGCCGGCTCTACGAGCCCTCGGCGGGATGCATCAGCATCGACGGCACGGACCTGCGCACCTTCGACGCCGCCCGCTGGCAGCGGCGCCTCACCGCCGTCTTTCAAGACTTCGGCCAGTACGAACTCTCGGCGTGGGACAACGTCGCTCTGGCCGCGCCGGAGGTAACGTCTGATCTGGAACGGTTGCGCGAGGCAGCCCGTCAGGCTGGGGCGCTGGAGCTGATTGAGGCGCTGCCGCAAGGTTGGGACACCGTTCTCTCCCGGCGCTACACCGGCGGGGTTGACCTCTCCGGCGGCCAATGGCAGCGGATCGCCCTGACCCGCGCCCTCTTTGCCGCCGAGAGCGGCGCGCGCGTGCTGATCCTGGACGAGCCGACGGCCAGCCTGGACGTGCGGGCGGAAGCCGACCTCTATGACCGCTTCCTCGCTATCACCAAAGGGCTCACCACCATTCTGATCTCCCATCGCTTCTCGACGGTTCGACGCGCGGAACGCATCTGCGTGCTGGAACACGGTCGCGTCGTGGAGCAAGGCAGCCACGAGGAGTTGCTGGCGATCGGCGGCCGCTACGCCGCCATGTTCGCGCTGCAGGCGGCGCGGTTCGCGGAGGTTCCGTGATGAGGCGCTCCTTCCGCGGTATCCGCGTCCTGCTCGCCTTCAGCTTCCGGGCCGCGCCACGTGAGGCAACCTTCTTCCTGCTGGCCGGCGTCGTCATTGCGCTGATCGGGCCGGTCACGTCCTTCGCTTCCAAGCTGCTGGTCGATGGGGCGGTAGCGCACGATTTTCACCGCGCTCTGATCGCTGCCATCGTGATCGCCGTGGTCGGCAGCCTGGGTCTGCTCGACGTCATGTTCTATCTTGACTGGCTGTTCACCGTCATGGAGAAAGCGAGTGCCGCCATCAACCGGGCCCTTATGGGCTTGCTGGGCGGCGTACCCGGCATTGCCCACCACGAACTGCCCCAGTATCTCAAGGAACTGGAGCTGTTGCAGGAGCGGCGCGGCGCTCTGGCCGGCATGACCAACGCCACCTCCGGGGTGCTGCGCATCGTGGTGCAACTCACCGCCAGCGGCATCCTGCTGGCCCGACTCGACCCGATCCTGCTGGCGTTGCCGCTGGTCGGTTTCGGTTCGTTCCTCACCGGGCGCAAGGCGCAGCAACTCCAGCAGCAGGCCGACGAAGCGACTATCGAGATCGAGCGGCGGCGACGCCACCTGTTTGAGGTCGCCACTTCCGCCTCGTTGGGCAACGAAGTGCGCCTGTTCGGCCTGCGCGACGAGCTGCTGCGCCGCCACCACCGCGACGCTAACGCGGTGATGCAACGGCGCAACCGTGCTGCCTGGCAAGGCGCCGCGCTGGAGGCGGTAGGCTCGCTGCTCTTCGGTCTGGCCTACGGTGGCGCTGTCGCGCTGGTGTTGTTGCGGGCCATCCATGGCCAGGCCAGCCCCGGCGACGTCGTACTGGCCATCGCTCTCGTCGCCGGCCTCAACAACGTCGTGGGCATGGCGGTCAGCTACGGCACCTTCTTCCTCGATATCCTGCGCGTCGCTGACCGTTTCCTCTGGCTGGAGGACTACGCCGGCGCAGCACGAGAGGCGCTCACTTCGCCGGCCGCGCTGCCCGATTCCCTGAGGGAAGGAATTACGCTGCGCGACCTCTCCTTTCGCTATCCCGGCAGCGAGACACCGGTGCTGGATGGCGTCTCGCTGCACCTGCCGGCGGGCAGCGTGGTGGCGCTGGTCGGCGAGAACGGCGCCGGCAAGACGACGCTGGCCAAACTGCTCTGCCGCTTCTACGAGCCGGACGGCGGGCAGATCTTGGTCGACGGCGTCGACCTGCGCCGGCTGCCGCTGCCGGCCTGGCGGGAGCGCCTGAGCGCAGCCTTTCAGGATTTTGCCCGCTTCGAGTTCCTGCTGCGCGAGACAGTTGGTGTCGGCCACCTGCCCCGCATCGAAGAGGCTCCGGCGGTGCGGGCAGCGCTCGCACGTGCCGGGGCTGCCGACGTGCCGGCGGCCCTACCCGCCCATATGGAGACTCAGTTAGGCAAGGCCTGGGAGGGTGGCGTCGAGCTCTCCGGCGGCCAGTGGCAGAAGCTGGCGCTGGGCCGCTCCATGATGCGGGAGCAGCCGCTGCTTGTCGTCTTCGACGAGCCGACCGCCGCCCTTGATGCGCCGACCGAGCACGCGCTGTTCGAACGCTTCGCCGCGGCGGCGCGCAGCGGCCAGAGCGCCGGCACGGTGACGCTGCTGGTGTCGCACCGCTTCTCCACCGTGCGCATGGCCGACTTGATCGTCGTGCTGGCGGGCGGGCGCGTCGTTGAGCAAGGTAGCCACGCGGAACTCATGATACAAGACGGGACCTACGCCGAGCTGTACCGCCTGCAATCACGGGCCTACCAATAGTCGATCTAGCCTGGATTAGTGCGCCGTTTCATCCAGTCGTTGATCCCTCTCGGAGAGAGGAGAAGTTCGGAGGATGCCCAAGCTAACACCTACCATGGACACACCGAAGAGTCGACGTACACTCCATCCAGCGCGAACCGCTGGGCCCGTGCCGTTCCCGAGAGGCATTGGAAAGATGGCATCTTCTGCTGCAGGGCAGCCGTTGTCCCCGACTGAATGTATCAAGGCAATGACGGAGATCATCGTCCGGCGCTTTCAGCCGGAGAAGATCATTCTGTTCGGCTCACAGGCACGCGGCGATGCCGACGACGGCAGCGATACTGAGTTGCTCAAGGATGCCCGGCGCTGGCTGCGTTACGCACAAGAAGACTTCACTCTGGCTACTCATGTCCTGCAGCAACGAGATGTGGCGCCACGCCACGCCCAACTCCCCCGGACGGCGCCGGTATTCGCCTGATTCAGGCAAGCCTCTGGATACACTATCTATGCTGGTGTCGCTGCGCCGGCCGGCGGGCAGTGCCGGCGGTCAAGGCTTGCCCCCAACGGGCGCTGCTGTAGGACTGAAGTGGGGGGCTGGCGGGGTACCATACTTGACATTTCTTGTAAAAGGTCCCACAGCGGCGTACACTGGCACGGGCGTTCAACTAGAGGACAGCCATGGTTGCTACCGATGGCTCGGTCGACCCTTTTACCTCGTTCGGTAGCGCCTTGCGCTTCCTGCGTCGGCGTGCCCGCTTGACGCAGGCGCAACTTGCCATTGCTGTTGGCTACAGCGATGCCCACATTTGCCGGATCGAACGCGGTCAACGACCCCCCGACCTCAGTGCGTTGCTGGCGCTATTCGTGCCGGCGCTCGGGTTAGAGCAGCAACCGGATTTGGCAAACCGCCTGCTGAGCCTGGCCGCAGTAGCTCGGGGCGAAGACCTGCCATCGTGCAGTCCCCTGGCGCCGGGGCCACAGACGACCGCCAGCGCGGCCGGACAACGCCATCTGCCGCGTGGCATCCGGCCGGCCGTCGCTCGGCGGATCGCTACTGTTACTCAGGCGCTCTCCGTTTTCCCGACGACCTTTGTCGGACGCGAGCAGAACCTGCTGGCGATCCGCAACCTGCTGGAGCCGAACTCAGGTGTGCGGCTGTTGACGCTCATCGGCCCGCCCGGCGCCGGCAAAACGCGCCTTGCCCTGGAAGTCGCCGCTCAACTGGGTGCGCTGTACCCCGACGGCAGCGTCTTTGTCGGCCTCGCCGCGCTGCGTGACCCGGCACTCGTCCCCACTGCCCTCGCGCATGTCCTGGGGGTGCGCGAGGCGGCCGGACAGGGGATACCGGAAGGATTGCTGACGTACCTCGCCGGCAAGCGCCTGCTGCTGGTGCTGGACAACTTCGAGCACTTGCTGGCGGCAACGTCGTGGCTGACGGAGGTGCTGGCAGGCTGTCCCGCGCTCCGTGTACTGGTGACGAGCCGAACGCCGCTGCGGCTGCGCGGCGAACACGAGTACCCAGTGCCGCCGTTGGCGTTGCCGCCCCCAACGTCCTGGGGGACCATAGAAGCCCTCGCCCGAAACCCTGCTGTGGAACTGTTCATCCAGCGGGCGCAGGCAGTCCGGCCCGACTTCGCGCTCACCACCGCGAACGCGGGGGCTGTCGCAGGGATCGTGCGCCGCCTCGACGGCTTGCCCCTGGCGATCGAGCTGGCGGCGGCGCGGGTGAAAGTGCTCACCGCCTCGACGTTGCTCATGCGCCTGGAGCACCCGCTGGACCTGCTCGTCGACGGGGCACGGGATCTCCCGCCGCGCCAGCAGACGCTGCGCCGTACCCTGGAATGGAGTTGCTCGCTCCTGGAGCCGGATGAATTGCTGCTGTTCCGCCGGCTCGCTGTGTTCGCGGGCGGTGGCACCCTGGAGGCGATTGGGGCGGTATGTGCCGGGACGGAGCTCTCGACGGATCGAGCGTTTACGTTGCTGGCGCGTTTGGTCGACCATTCACTCGTCCAGGCCGATCTGGCAGCCGAAGAGCCGCGCTACCGGCTGCTGGAGACGACGCTGGAGTATGCCACCGAGCAATTGGCAGAGGCCGGGGAGACCGATTGTCTACGGCGGCGGCATCGTGACTGGTGTCTGGCACTGGCTGAGCAGGCGGAACTAGAACTATCCGGGCCGCACCAGCACGCCTGGCTGGCGCGCCTGGCGCGCGAACTGGAGAATATGCAGGCTGCGCTTGCCTGGTGCCGGGACGCCGACGCTGCAGGAGGCCTCCGCACGGCTGTCGCCCTGGTACCGTTCTGGGAGCGGCGCGGTATCGTCGCCGGTGGTCGACGAATGCTGGAAGGACTCCTGGCGCGGGCGCCGGCGGATGCGCCGCAGCGGGGAAGGGCACTACTTGGCGCCGGCATCCTGGCTGCGGCGCAGGGTGATTGGCCGGCCGCTCGGGCCTTGCTGGAGGAGAGCCTCGCCCGCTGTCGGGAGTCAGGCGACCGGGGAGGCACGGCCTGGGCACTTTTGCGTCTGGGCGATGTGGCGATGGCCGATGACGCGCTTACACTGGTTCAAGCCTGCTACGCCGAGAGTTTGCGGTTGTTCCAGGCACTGGGAGACGCGCGCGGCGTGGCCTGGGTCCACTATTACGCGGGTTTCCTCAGTCGCATCCATGCCGACTATGCCCAAACCCGTGCCCTGTGGCAGCAGAGTCTCGCCGGGTTCCGTGCCAGCGGTGACCTCCGCGGCGTCGGCGCGGCGCTCAGTTGCCTGGCGCAGGTCGCCGCGTTACGTGCGGAGTACGCCTCCGCTCAGGTCTTGCTGCACGAGAGCCTCACGCTGGAACGCGCCGGCGGCAATAAACCGGCGATTGCCTGGACCCTTAGCCTGCTGGGTAACCTTGCACGCATCCAGGGCGACGCCGTGAGTTCGCGGACGCTGCTGGACGAGAGTCTCACGCTCTTTGAAGAGATGGGCGACCAGCGGAAGATCGGCGTGGTGGTTCACCACCTGGGCAACGTTGCAGCGGCGTCCGGCGATCTGAGCGAGGCCAGAAACCGCTATGAGACCAGTCTCGGCCTCTACCGAGCGACGAACGATGTGCGCAATGTCGCCCGAGTACTCGGTGACCTCGCCAACCTGCACGATCTGGAGGGCGAAGGCGAGCAGGCCCGCGCCCTCTGGCTGGAAAGCCTGCGGGGCTTTCGGGATTCCGGCACGAACCGCTGGGGCATGAGCTGGACGCTGGGCAACCTGGGAATGCTGGCGATCCGCCAGGGCGACGGAATGGGCGGCGTGCAACTCGTCGGCGCGGCGGAGGCAGTTCACCCCGAGTTCCGCAACGCCATCGATCCAGACGAGCGCGCCGCCTGTGCTGCTGCCCTCGCCGCAGCCCGTTCCACGCTGGGCGAGGCGGCGTTCGCAGCGGCATGGGAGGCAGGGCGCGGGACGACACCGGCCGAGGCGGTCACGCTGGCGCTGGCTACCAGTCAGCCGAAGTTGCCCCACGATGGCGGGATCTCCGCACCCGCTCACCTCCAGAGCAAACTGACCCCTCGTGAACGAGAGGTAGCGACGCTCGTGGCGCGCGGCTGCACCAGCCGGCAGATTGCCCGGCGCCTGGTCATCGCTGACGGCACGGCGGCGCTCCATGTCGAACACATCCGCGAGAAACTCGGCTTCCACTCCCGGTCCCAGATTGCCACCTGGGCGGTCGAACAGGGATTGCTGACGGCACGCTGCACCTGATACTGCCCTGATATTGCCGGCTGCTGCGCACCGGCGCATCGGCCCGGCGTATATGCGATTTCGCAGACGCGCCGTGACTGAGGAATCTGTACAGTCACAGTACGCAGGTACAAAGGAGGCGCGGCATCAGTTCTCTCGAGATCAAGCTCTTTGGTGTCCTCTCGGCCGAACGCGACGGACGATCGCTGGCGAGCTTGCCAAGCCGAAAAGTGCGCGACTTGCTCGCCTACCTCCTCCTCAACCGGCGCACCCCCCGTTCCCGCGAGCAGATCGCCGGGCTATTCTGGCCGGAAGTCGATGGCGACAAGGCGCGGCATTGCCTCAACACGACACTCTGGCGGCTGCGCGGCGCGCTGCGACCGCTGGAAGCCGATCACCCGTACCTGCGGGTCGATGCCCAGAGTATCGGCTTCAACCCTGCCAGTAGCTTCCGGCTGGACGTTGATGACTTCGAGGCGCACTGCGCCCTGGCCGAAAAGCTCGGGCCGGAGGCGGTGGAGCAGCAGGCCGCGCTCTACCAGCAGGCTGTCGCGCTCTACTGTGGCGACCTCCTCACAGATTGCTACGACGACTGGTGCCTGGTCGAGCGCGAGCGCTTGCAACTGCTCTACCTGCGTGTCCTCGGCCGTCTCCTGACCTATCACGCGCGCTGCCGCGAGTACGACGCTGCCATCGACTGCGCGCAACGCATCCTCGCGCGTGACCCGCTGCGCGAAAAAGTGCATCGCGCCCTGATCCGGCTCTATCTCGACGCGAAGGAGCCGGCCGCCGCGCTCCGGCAATATCGGGCGTGCGAGGAGGCAGTTCGGCGGGAACTTGGCGCCGACGTCACGCCGGAGACTCGCGCGCTGCTGACGCGCATCACCACTCCGTTCAGTCCGCGAGTGCTCCCGATCCGACAGCCCACCCCGGTTTCGCGGGGAACGCTGGAGAGCGCGTCGGACCGCCGCTCAGAACTGGCGAACGCCCTCGCTCGGTTGCACGATGCTGTCGGTATGCTCGACAGTATCTCCAGCCAACTCAACGACGCCGCAACCCTCATCGACGATGTCCACCAGCAGATCGCCGAGCTTGCCGCCGCGGAAGCAGTTCGAGCCCGAGGCATGGACGTACTGCAGGACCGATCAGCGGTGAATCTCCGGCCGCTGCGTGAAGCACTCAGCTAGTAGCAGTAGGAATAAGGCATAGGAGCGCGTCCCTTCCGGCGACAGGGGCATCCCATATGGTACCCACCGTGATCCTCTCGCGCCGCTGGTGATACTTGTGACACCCCAGTATCTGCTTGCTGATCTACTGCTGCTGGTGCAGTTTGGCTGCCCGGCCACGGGCTAACGCCGATGGGCATGTGCCTGGCGGGACCTGGGACTGCCCGAGGAAGACGGCATTCCCGGTGGATGAGCGAACGCACTCTTTCGTCCTCCGCATCTGGGAGGAGCGTTGCGACAAGGACGGGACAGGGCCGCTCTGGCGCGGCTCGCTTGAGGAGGTGCAGCGGGGGACGCGCATCTATTTCAGCACGCTTCCGGAGCTCTGCGACCACCTGCAGAAGCAAACGGGTATATCCGGCCGGCGCCCAGGGAGTCGCGATAAGCGCTGAGCAGCGAATACCGCTCTGGTCGGGCTAGCTGGTCGGCGGCGTGGGGGTCGGCGCGGTAGCCACCGGATGGGGTTGCTGGCCCAGCGGGGCGAACGGCATGAGCGCACCGAAGCTCATACTGTCAACGGCGCTGGACGGGACGATCACCGTCGACGTACCGCCGGCCTTCATGACTTCGTAGAGCATATTCATGCCGCGCAAGTGCAAGGCCATCGGGTTGGAAGCATAGACGGAGCCGGCGTCGGCGAAGCGTTGCGCCACGGCGACCTCGCTGTCGCCGAGGATGATCCGGGCCTGGCGCTCGCGGTCGGCCTGGGCGACCCGGCTCATGGCGTCCTGCAACAGGTCGGGAATCTTGATATCCCGCATTTGCACGGAGAGTACCTTGACGCCCCAGGGTTCGGTCTGACTATCCAGGATCTGGGTCATCGCTGTATCCAGCGCGTTGCGATCGGAGAGGACCTGCCGGAGCTCGCTCTGCCCGATGATGTCGCGCAACGCGGTTTGCGCGGCGCCCAACACCGCCGACACGTAGTCGGAGACCTGCAAGACGGCCAGGGCCGGGTCCACCACCCTCCAGAAGATGATGGTGTCAACGGTGACCGGGACGTTGTCCTTGGTCAACGTTTGTTCCGCCGTGAAGCTGCTGGTGACGGTGCGCATATCCACAGTAAACGGCGTCGTCTCGATCCAAGGCAGGAGCAAGAAGACGCCCGGCCCGCGCACGCCGGTGAAGCGGCCCAGGCGGAGCACCACCTTGCGCTGCCATTCACTGCAAAGGCGCAGCGAAGGGATGATGACGAGGGCAATGATCGCCACGAGCAAGATAAGTAGAACGCCTGGCATGGACCTCTCCTTCTGGAACAACGCACGGTGCTGCCACCATAGTACAGCAGCGGCGGCACACCGGGCAATCACCAGGGTCACGACCAGTTCGCGGCAGGCTCTGGCGCGGTCGGTCGTGACGCCTGTGACGGTGGTGTGTCGGTGTTGCCCTGTACTGTAGTATTGGGACCGGTGCGCCACTAACTGCTGAGGAGAAGGCGTGTGCTTGCCGATCTTGACGAGAGCATCCGGCAACTCCTCATCAGCCAGGTTCCGCTGGACCCGGCGGTCGTTGACATCAGTTTTGAGGCGCCCGACCGGGAGTGGTCGGGTCACTTGAGCCGCCCGACGCTCAACTGCTTTCTCTACGACCTGCGGGAAAATCAGGAGCTGCGTCGCAACGACTGGGAGATGTCGCAAGCCAACGGCAGGCAGCAGAAACGCAAGCCACCCCTGCGCATCGACGCCAGCTATCAGATCAGCGCCTGGGCCCGGGCGGCGGAAGATGAGCACCAGTTGCTCTGGCGGACGCTGGTCGCGCTGGCGCGGCACCCTGAGCTGCCGGACGCTGTGCTACAGGGCAGGCTCAAGGATGTGCCTGGGCAACTGCCCGCCAAGGTCGGCCAACCCGACCAGACGCCGCGCAACCCGGCCGATCTCTGGCAGGCGCTCGATAACCGTATTCGGCCATCGCTGACCTACGTCGTCACGCTCGCCCTCGATCCCGATATCCAGTTCACTGCGCCCCTGGTCTTCACCAGCGTCACCCGGCTGCAACGGTATTCCGGCGAAACGGTCCAGGAGCGCGTCCAGATTGGCGGTTGGGTCAGGACCACGGATGGGAGCGCGCAGCTCGCCGGCGTCAGCGTGCGCATCAGAGAAACCGGCGAGGAAGCGGTGACGGATGCTGAAGGCCGATTTGTCTTCCGCCACACGCCGCGGGGGCCGATCACGCTGGTCGCGCACAGCGCAGGGAGAAAGGACATCGCCCAGCGCTTCGACGTTCCGGCGCCGTCCTATGACCTGGCGATGGCGGATGAGCGTGACTGAATGACCGCCACGATCGAAGACAGGCATGGGATAGGGTCCACTGAGGTAGAGACGACATACCCCCACCTGGCGACCGGCGGCCATGTGCCGGGACGGCGGACCGAGCGAGCCTCCGCTGTGCTCGGTGCCGCCGGCGCCGTGGCTGGGCTTCGTCCGGCGTTGGCACGGCTGGACGCGCGGCTCCACGTGATCGTCCAGCGCTCGCGGCAGGAACTGAGCACCCGTGCCCAGGACCCGTTCCGCGGACTCTGTGTTACCGAAGCTGATGTGGACGAACTACTGGCCGCATCTCCCTCCGCCACAATGCTGGATCATCCGTCATCAGTGCCCGTGACGGAATCACGGCTGCAATGCCTGGCGCAACGCTATTCCCTCAGCGCCTTCGAGCAGGAGGCGCTGCTCATCTGCCTGGCTCCCGATATCGATTTAGGCTACGAACGCCTCTACGCCTATCTGCAGGACGACGTGACGCGCCGCCGCCCCACCGTCGATCTGATTCTGCGGCTCCTCTCGTCCTCCTGGCAAGAACGCGCTGCCCTGCGCGCCGACCTGGGGCCTGCCGGCCGGCTGTTGCGCCATAGCCTGCTGACGTTGAGCGACGAGGCAGCGACGCGCTGGCCGTTGCTCGCCCGCCCGCTGCGCCTAGATGACCGGATTGTGGACTATCTGCTCGGCTCCGATACGCCCGATTACCGGGTAGCCGCGCACTGCGATCTCGTTCCTGCGGACACCGAAAGGACACTCATCGGCGCAGAGGAGGCGTCCACTCACGTCGCCCGTCTCCTGTTGAGCGAGAACGGCAGTTCCGACCCATCGCTCATTCTTTACCTGCATGCGGCTGCGGGAGCTGCCAGAGTCGCCGTCGTCCACGGCGCCTGTGCGGCAACCGGGCAACCGGCGCTCGTCGTTGATACTCCCGCACTGGTGGAGGCAGGGGACGTAGCGACCATGCTGCCCCTGATTATCCGCGAAGCCGTGCTGCAGGGCGCCGTGTTGTGCCTGGCCGAATTCGATGTACTGCTCGACGGCACGCGCGAAGCGCTGGCCACTGGCGGTTTGTTGCGCCGCTTGCTGGCCGACCACCCCTTGCCGGTCATCCTCCTGGGGGAGACGGCGTGGGAACCGGCGACCTGGTGGCCGACGCGTCGACCGCGACGCCTGCAGCTACCGAGTTGGGATCAGGCGGCCGGCCTACGTCGCTGGCGCCACCATCTGGGGAGGCTCGTCAGCGAGGAAGATCTGACAGATCTGGTCGCTCGCTACCGTCTGGATGAGCCGGGGATTGCCGCCGTGGCGGCAGCAGCACGCGGCCAGACGCTCGACCAGCAGAGCGGCCGGCCGGATATCGCCGCCGTGCGTTCGGCGGCGCGCCTGATCGCTTCGCCGCCGCTGCGGGGCCTTGCCCATCGCATCGAGCCTTCGTATCAATGGGACGATATCGTCCTCGCCCCTGATGGCATCGCGCAACTGCGCGAACTCTGTAACCGGGTGCGGCATCGCCAGACCGTCCGGCAGGACTGGGGTTTCGGACGGAAGCAGTTGCGCCGAGGCGGCATCGTGGCGCTTTTCGCCGGTCCACCAGGTACCGGCAAGACGATGGCAGCGGAGGTGTTGGCGCACGAACTCGAGCTTGACCTCTACCGGATTGATCTTTCGGCGGTCGTGAGCAAGTACATTGGCGAGACGGAGAAGAACCTGGAGCGCATCTTTCGAGCTGCCGACCAGGGCGACGCGGTGCTGCTCTTTGACGAGGCCGACGCCATCTTCGGTAAGCGCTCGGAGGTTCGTGACGCTCACGACCGCTACGCCAACGTGGAGACGGCCTACCTGCTGCAGCGGCTCGAGGTCTACGACGGCCTGGCGATCCTGACGACAAACATGCGTGGCAACATCGACGACGCTTTCTTGCGCCGCCTGGATGGCGTGATCGAGTTCCCCCTGCCGGGGGAGGCGGAGCGGCTCACCATCTGGCAGTGCTCGCTGCCGGCGGACGCCCCGCGCGCCGCCGACGTTGACCTCGGCTTCCTCGCCCGCAAGTACAAGCTGGCCGGCGGCAATATCCGCAACATTGCCGTCGCCGCAGCGTTCCTGGCGGCCGCAGAGGGCGGTCCGATCACCATGCGCCATTTCATCGGAGCCGTCCGTCGTGAGTATCAGAAACTCGGTAAACTGGTGGCGGAGGGCGATTTCGAGCAGTACTATGGGTTGTTGACAGCGTCTGTCGTGGAGACGCCCGTCAATGGACAATCCTCGCGCCTGGGAAGCGTCAAGTAGGAGAAAAGGAGGTCGCCATGGCCGGTCAGGTGCAACGGTCACGGAGCGGTAATGAGGCGGAGGCCGTGCTCCGTCGTAAGTCGGCGGAGTTTCAGGAAGCGCCGGGCGAAGTGGAGGCCGAGGCATCTCGCGACGCCTTTTTGCATGGTGCGGCGGCAGGATCGGCCGGTCTCGCCGGCGTGTTGGGCAACGCCGATAGCGCGACCCTGGCGCGTGCGGTGAACCGACTCCAGCGGGAGCAAGGCAACAGCTACGTGCAGCGTGTCGTGACCGAGGCACGCGGCATGCCGGGGCGACTCGTGGGCCAGTCCCAGGGTGAGATGGTGCAGGAGGTGCTGCAGCGGAAGGGCAGCGGCAGCCCGCTGCCGGAGGCGGCCAGTAGCCGGTTGGAAACGCACTTTGGCGCGCCCCTGGACGGTGTGCGGGTCCACGCCGATAGCGAAGCGGCGGCATTGAGTCGCGAGTTGGAAGCGCGCGCCTTCACGGTCGGCAGCGATGTCTTCTTCGCCGAAGGGCAATACAACCCGCACAGCACCGAAGGTCAGGCCTTGCTCGCCCACGAGGTCACGCACGTTGGCCAGCAGACGGGGTTTGCCAGTGCCGTGCAGCGGGAGGAAGAGCCATTGAGCGAGGAAGAGCTGAAGAAGAAGAAGGAGGATGAGGAAGGAACTACGTAGTTCCTTGCCTCGCCACGCTGTGCCGCAGGGGGCGTTCATGACACATACTCAACAGCGACAGCCCGCTGACCATGCTTCGTCAGCGAGGAGTGGGTCGCAACGACATCTGTTGACGACTGACCATGTGCCGAGCCTCTCCGAGGGTGTCGCCGACGCTTTGCAAGCGGTACCCCTTCTGTTGGACGCCACGTACGGCGGCCAGGGAAACGCCACGGCGCGCGTGGCAGTCCTCCAGCGCATGCAAAGGGCCTACGGTAATCGGGCTGTGCAGCGCCTCCTGCACGCCGATCAAAGCGTGCATGTTGGTCCCAATGGGCAACACACTGTGCTGTCTCAGCCCAGCGGCGCGGATGCCCGCGTCCAACGGGCGCCGGCTCCGCCGCCATCACTCCAGGATCGCGTCTCCGATCTGGAGCGGCGGCAGAAGACAACCGAGAAGCGCCAGGCGGCGACCGAGCAGGACTCGAAGTGGCGAGCCACCATCAGTTCGCGGCTCGACAGCTACAGTCAGGCGATACTGCGTGTTTCAACGGCGCTCACTGTGGCAACGAACGGATTCCAATCAGCCCACATGGCACAGGCGCAGACTGAGGCCCTGAAGACGCAATTGTTCATGGCGTTCCTAAGCGTTGGCACCGCGGCCGGCTTTGAGTATGTATTTAGCTTTGGCCTTGGGAAGCTCGGCCTAAGCGCCAAAAGAATCAAGGACGTGGTGGAACAATGGGAGAATCCCGTCAATGCAGTGGTCTCTTCATCCTCGAACGTCGTCGGAGCGCGGCAGAGCCAGACCGCGGCCCGTCAAGGTCCACCGCCAAGCAGTGACACGGCGCTCCCAGGCCCAGCGGCCGGCGATCCCCTGACATTCATGACCTCAAATCTTGAGGCGGTGAAGAAGCATGAGCAGTCCATGGAGGATGCCTTCAAGTCGCGTCTGGCAAGGATGCAAGGCGCCAGCGACGAGGAATGGGACAAGTTCAACGTGGCAGAGCAGGAGCGCATCTACCAAGGGCTATTCAATGACTTGCAAAATGTCGCAAAGGGTGCAGAGGACCTGAAGGATGTCACGCAGTTGGCTATCACCATCGAACACCACCTGTGGGCTCTCTGGATACAGGGGAACTTCATACGCATCGCAACGCACACCGCCATTGGCTCAGACATCGAAGACCGGCTCACGGCGGTCGGCGTTGCCGCAGCGGCCAATGTGACACTCACAGGCCACTTTTATAGCAGCAATTCACCGAGCGACTGGAGAAAGCTCCTCATCTCCTGGGCGACGGGCAGCGGTATCAAGGAGCCAATAACCGGGAAGTGAAGGCAGCCGGGACGCCGCTGTCGGTATGGTCGCCCAGCACGAGGTGGCGGGAACCGCCGAGGCAGACTTCTCAGCATCCTGGTGAGGTAACAGAAAGGACCGGTCACGATGGCAAGTCGAGCAGGCAAGGCGCGGTCCGGCGCCGCGCGTGTGGCCGACGTTGCCCGCAAACCGGGAGCGTTGCAAGAGGCTCCCGCCGGAGCCAAAGCAGAGGCAGCGCGTGACGCCTTTCTGCACGCTGCCGGCGAGCCCGGCGGTCTAGCCAGCGCGCTCGCTCGAGCCGATGGCGCCACTCGTGCCCACGCTGTCAGTCGGTTACAGCGGCAGTACGGTAACGCTTTTGTCCAGCGCACGTTGGGTGGCGCTGCCAGGGCCGCGGCCGACGATGATCTGGCCCGGCGCATTGAGGCTGCCCGTGGCAGTGGCAGTGGCATCGACCCTGCCACCCGCCAGCGACTGGAGTTGGGCCTGGGTGGCGACCTTTCTGGCGTGCGCGTGCATGCCGATGGGGAGGCGGATAGCCTGGCAACATCGGTCCAGGCGGTGGCGTTCACCAGCGGACAGGATATCTACTTTCGCCACGGCGCCTATAGCCCTGGTTCGAGCGACGGGTTACGCCTCCTGGCGCACGAATCGGCCCACGTCATCCAGCAGGGTGCGGGACCGGTCGCCGGTACGCCGGCGCCGGGAGGCGTCACCATCAGCGACCCCGACGACCAGTTTGAACGAGCGGCAGACAGCGCCGCCGGCTCCGTCGTAGGGGGGGCCGTCAGTGCAGCCGCACCACTACCGTACGCGCAAGCGGCGCGGGGCGGAGAGCCGGTGCAACGCGCACCCTTTGCTCCAGTACGGACGGCAGCGCGGGCAACCGTCATTCAGCGGCAGCGAGCGATCGATGATCCGCTCAGTGGCGAAGTCAGCGCCGGGATTGGCAATCTTGAGAGGGCCTTGAGGAGCGGCTTTAGCGTCACTGCCGCCCCCATGCTGTTGCAGCAATATCTCCAGCTCCGTCCAACATACCTGCAACAGCATGGCGAGTACAAGGCAGCCGTGGCCGGCGTTGAGGCAACACCAGTTCCGGTGACAACCGACGCGGACCTGGCGAACATCCAGAAATCCACCGCGAATAATAAAGAAGTCGTGCAGATCAAATCTGAGGTCATGGAGAAGTCCGCGACGCTGACGGAGGCTACCAGCACGGTTCGCGCTGATGTCCAAAACGTGGCGCATCAGCAGCAAATATTGATAGGCCTGCAACAGAATCTCGACGGGAATATCCTCAGCAAGTTGGTCCACGACTCTCAACCCAAGCTCGATTCGTTGGTTGCACATCGCGCTCGTGTTCTGGCGTTACTGCAGACACTCGTCCAGAGCCCTGCTTCAGCCGCCCTTGGGGAGATGGCGAAGCTCTTCGAGGCATCGGGGGAAAAACTGGAAAACCCAGCGTCCCAGGAGACGAAGGGACGTGAGGACTTGGCCAATATAGTCGTGGCTCAGGCTGCGAACGCGCTTGGCCTATTGACGAACTTGCTTCCAGAAACGTTCGTGGCAGCGACTACGGCCGAGATTCAGGCGCTCCAACAGGAAATGAGGGCCGATCAAGCGAACGCAGATAGTCTTAAGGTTACGGGCACGACAAACCAGATAGAGGGAGAGACTGGCAAGTACCGCACCTTGGTCAGCATCACGCTTCCAAACGATCTCCAAAAGCTTCACAGGGCAGGGGTCGCGGCTCAACAGGATCTCAAGCGCCTGGCTGACGCGGTGAACGCGGCGCTGAAAAAGCATAATGCCGGCCAGACAAACGTCTTTGCAGAGGTCGGCACCGTCGACCAAGTAGTGGCGCGGTTTGATGTCGCCCTGGTGAAATTTCAGCCAACCTTGAAGCAGTATGCGCAGCAGATTGACCAAGTGTTGGCAGCCTTGGATCCGCCGCCCCGACGCGAAGAGGTGAGCTATAGCGCACAGGACCTGGCTAACGTGGTGCGGCATCTCACGCTCGAAAAGTTGGATGCGAGAGACGACAGCGGGACCTTCGATGCGGACGAGAAGATGGCCGGAACGCTCCAGAGTAGGGCCGCGTCGGCCCAAGATGCTGCCATGAGCGCTCTGCCGGGCAAATGACCGAGGTGGAAACGATGCTTGGTTGTAGCCGGAGGCGCCCGGATTTGTCGGTTGTTTGGCCCGGTAGTGATGTTCGTTACCATGATGTGATATGCTGGCGCTCATAGCATGTCCGGGACGATATTTTTGAGGAGAGTACAGTTGCAAAATCCGTTGGGTCTGGCGTGCCGAGGCGATCGGCTGCCGATGACGCTGGCGACGCTGCTGCTCGCCCTGCTGACCGCCTGCGGTGGTACCAGCACGGGGCTGGCGGGCGCTGGGTCGCTCAGCGCGGGGGCGAGTAGCGTGGCAACCGCTGCAGTGACCAACAGTGTCGTCGCCACCGCCAGTGCGGCGCCCGTAACGACAAGTGCTACTGCTTCGACAACCACAGCGTCGCTATCCACCGCCAGCCGTACCGCAAGTGCCGCCGTGACTGCGGTGACGACGGCGCAGATAGCGGCCGCGCTGAGCGCCGCCTCGCGCCTGGCGACCAGCACCGCAACCGGCTCGGCCGGCGGGGGACCCGTCGCCCAGAAGCTCGTTTTCACAGGTGTCGTGGCGGGTACCGTGACGAGTTCGCCAGCGCCGAAGCTCTGCGGCAAGCAGGATACGGACATCTTGGGCGCTACCCACCACGTCCTCGGCTTCGGTACCGTCGATGCCAAGATCGGGGACGCCAATTATGCCATGTCGTTGCAGGTGGACCCGTACAAGGGACCCGGAACATACGGCGTGGGGCCGAATGGCGACACCACCGCCCTCGTGTTTCTCAATAAGGTCAATAAGGATGGGAACCAGACACAGTACATAAGCACGAACAGCGCGGTCGTAGTCGTTGCCCCGGACGAGGCGTCGGGGACCGTCGAGGCAGACTTCGAAGGGATTCTTGATAACACCGCCAAAGGGCACGTCTCCGGCAGTTGGCGCTGCCGCTAGTAGGGCAGCCGCTCTGCGCCTGAAACGCTAGCGCAGCGTGAACTCCAGCACGCCGGCTGGCGATGCCGTGACGGTCCCCGTATCGCTTTGGGCGACGCTCACCGTGGCGCCGGAGCGGGACACCGTGTAGCGGCCATTCGGCGCCAGGCCGCAGAGGACCTGGGTGGCGGCGGTCGGGCCGGCGAAGGTGTACGAGGTCGCTGTGATCGGCGAGGGCGTTGCTCCGGCGCCGTTGTTCAGCAGGATGACGGCAGCGGGTACGCCTGCGTTGTCGAGTTGCACGCCGGTGAGTTGTTGATCGGCGGAGGTCACCTTGGTGACCGTCATCGGGGCGGCGGCGCGGTCGCGCGGCTGCAGCACCGTGAGGAACGGGACGGCCAGTCCGTTGGCCTGGTCGGCAACCTCCAGCCGCCATGTCCCGGAATCGCAGGGACTATTGTTGCAGGCGATGATCGAGCGGTCGGGGTTGTGCGACTCGTCCACAATGGCTGTGGTCAGCGAAGCGGGGGACACCATGTCAAGGTACAGCCGAGACGCGCCCTGATCCATTTGGACTGTGCGACCGTTGAGCGTCGGCCGATTGGGGAAGTGCCAACGCAGGCGCATTTGGTAGGGTCCCTGCCGATTCGTGGAACGTCGGGCCTGCACCTGGTCGAAGACGACGAAGACGTTGGCCGGCCGCAGGTAGAGAAAGCTGCGGTAAAAATGATCGAGCGTACGACCGGTATTGTCCTGCGGGTCTCCGGAGCGGTTATACGCTGTGGAGAGGTCGCTGCGGACGTAGGTATAATTGTCGTTTTGTTCAGCGGCTGCTATCGCATCTTTGCCCCAGATCCCCTGCCCGCCGAGGTACTGGATCTCGTCGTGCCGTTGGTAATCGCCGAAGTCGTTGAAGAAGAGGGTGTTGGCGGCGGCGGCATTGTCCTCCTCGCTGGAACCGCCGACGATGCCATGCGAGCCTGCCGCGCCCATCCAACTGGCGGCGTCCACGAGCAGGGAGTCGCTGCCGCGTGTGATGGTCACGTTCCCGGCGTTGCCGTGTTGATGATCGTTGTACCAGGCGGTTCCCAGTGCCGCTGAAGCCCATGTGGCCGCGCTGCTCCAGTCGCTGCGCATGATGAAATACGGCATGGCGCCGTTGGTAGGGCCACCCTGCGGATAGGCGGGACCAAAGCCGCTGTAGTACGGCGGCAAGGTGAGCTCCGCGCTCGGCCGCGTCGGATCCGCGAAGAAGAACTGCTCCCAGGCAGTCGGGCCGTAAATTGACTGGTAGAGATCGTCGGCAAGCTCCGGATAAGGAGACGTACTGGCCAGTTCTTGCGAGAAGAAGTGCTGGGTGGCCGGCCCGTCCGGCGTGCCGGCAAGGACGTAGGCCAGGCGTAAGGGCAGACTCTTCATCACTACCGCGCCGTAGTCGCCGCCCCAGTCGCCGGCCGGGTCTATCTGGAAGCGGTTCGGCCACACCGCCTCTTTCTCCGCTCGCAAGATGGCGGAGAACCAGGCCTGGTGGGGTTGGAGCAAGTCTTCGCCGGTGGCGCTGCGCACCATCAGGAAATAGTCGATGAGCCGGCCATAGGTAATGGTGGAATAGCCGCCCCAACCCTGAAAGTCGAAGCCCGAGCGAAAAGGGGCGCCCGTGATACCGGCGGGGGCGAAGTCACGCGTGATCGCCGAGCGAAGGCCACCGTCGAATACCTGAGCGAAGTGATCTTCCGGCACGTCGCTCGCCGGCAACAGCGTGCTCGGCGTGCCGTCCAGGCGGATGCGGGCATAGGCAATCATCTCCGCCGCGCGGGGATTGTCGCCAAACGTCGCGTAGCCCATCGTCGCGGCGGCGTACATGTGGGTGGGGAAGTAGTTGCCGTCGGGGTGATCGTTGCGCTGATAGGCGTTCGCCCGCATGTCGTCGTAGTAGGCATTCATGAGGGTCAGCATGCGTTGCTTGCGCGCCGCGCCTAACTGGTCGTAGCACCAGTCATAGATGATGGCGATGACCGGGGCGACATTGCGCGTTGGGTAGTACTCATCCGGGTCCAAGGGGGGATATCCCTTGGGAGGCTTGTTCGCCGGGTCACTCTGGGCGCGAATCATCTCGTCGGCCAGTGCCAGCAGCTTAGGACCCGTCACGAAATAACTTTGACAAATGGGCAAGGTAGCGGTAGGGTT
>DAIMXP010000100.1:0-26397 GCA_036734945.1 Chloroflexota bacterium | reverse complement strand
ACCCTACCGCTACCTTGCCCATTTGTCAAAGTTATTTCGTGACGGGTCCTAAGCCTGAAGGGAGAACCGAATGAAGATCAAGATCACCAACGTCTACGTGGACGACCAGGACAAGGCCCTGCGCTTCTACACGGACGTATTGGGCTTCGTCAAGAAGACAGACATTGGAGCCGGCGCATACCGCTGGCTGACAGTCGTTTCACCCGAGGAGCCAGACGGCACCGAGCTGCACTTAGAAACGAATGAGGATCCTGCCGCGAAGACGTTCCAGCAAGCCCTGTTTCAGCAGGGCAAACCTGCCGCCATGTTCTACGTCGACGATGTGCAGCGCGAATACGAACGGATGCAGGGTCTGGGCGCGCAGTTCACCATGCCGCCGACCAAGGTGACCGGCTCGACCATCGCCGTGCTGAACGACACCTGCGGCAACCTGATCCAGTTAACTAAGCTCGACTGGTAGCCAGCCAGTGGCATAGAAGGCAATATCCGCGCCCCGCGCGTCGTAGTCGCTGTTGACAACGCGGACCATCGTGTCGCCGTCGAGCACCGTGCCCAACTCGTGCTCATCGACGTAGAGGGTAAGGAGGTGAGAAAGTCGCGTCTGGACGAAGTTATGACGGACGTTCGGCACGTCCCACGCTACGATCTGACCATTGACGAGTTCTCATCGTTTGCCGTCATTGGGGAACTCCGCCAACTCCTCGATGGTATAGCGTTTGGCCAGCGCCGCGGCGATCGCCATGCGCTGTGCTCCTTTCCAGAACCGGGAATCGCATCGAAGTGTACCCGGCGATCGACCGCCTACAGGTTGTCAGCCGGCTCAGCCCTGTGGCAGGCGCACGACGCTGCGGGTATCCGACGCCTGGTAGAGCGCCAGTGCCACATCGACCGCCGTGCGGGCCGACTTGCCGGTTATCTCCGGGTCGCGGTTCTCCTCGATCGCCTGGGTCAGGTCGCGCACGTGCTGCGCGTGGCCCTGTAACGGCGCCATCTGGCCGTCCGCCCCCACCTCGGCGGTGCCTTCCAGGTGGAGTTCCTCGCCGCGCCGCTCGATGGTGGGTTTGCGGCCGGCCAGCAGCACGTTGCCCTCCGTGCCATGGAGGCCGATGGTGCGCGGCAGACCCGTGCGCGAACTGCTGGTAGCGTAAAGGATGGCGCCGAGCGCGCCGCTGGCGAAACGCAGCGAGCCGACGATCGTGTCCTCCGCCTCGATGGTTCGGTCCAGGTGGTCCCAGAAGCCACTGACTTCCACCACCGGCTGGCCGACCAGCCAGAGGTAGAGGTCCAGCGAGTGGATACCCTGGTTCATCAGGGCGCCCCGGTCGTAGCGGATCGTGCCGCGCCAGTCCGCCGTCTGATAGTAGGCAGGGGCGCGGTAATCCTTACCGGACATGTCGGCGTAGAGCAGGCGGCCGAACTCGCCGGCGGCGACCATCTGCTTGATCTGGCGGTTAAGCGGGCTGGTGCGACTCTGGAAGACGCAGCCAAGTTTGACGCCCGCCTCGGCGACAACCGCCAATACCTCGTCCATCTTAGCGCGGGTGATGTCCAGCGGCTTTTCGCAGAGGATGTTCTTGCCGGCGCGTGCGGCGGCGATGGTGCAGTTGCCATGCTCCCCGCTCGGCGTGCAGATGCTGACGCAGTCGATGTCGGGGCGGGCCAGCAGTTCCTCCATCGACGATGTGGCAAATTCCGCGCCGTAGTCGTTCTTGAGCTGCTCCGCCTTCTCCGGGATGACATCGCAGACCCCTACCAGCCGCGTGCGCGGCGCGTTGGCCTGCACGGCCATGGCATGCGAGGGCGCAATAACGCCCGCACCGATGATCCCCCAGCCAAATGTGCGTTCCACGATCCTGATCCTTTCCGGGTCAACTTCTGTCGTCGGGCTGTCCGATGGCCCGTAGTATGGCGCTTCGCCTCCTACTGCGTTTCCGGCGCACTTGCGCGGCGACTCGCCGGAGGCTAGCATACAGACTTGGCTGTGGCAACTCAACTGGTGAAGGAGACAAGGCAGTGACAAACGAGATAGGCATCGCGGGCTGGGCCTTTCATCGCAGCATTCAGCAGGACAAAACCATGACCCTGCTCGATCTTCCGGCAGTCTGCCGCGAGCTGGGGGCCACCACCATCGAGCTGGTGTCGACCTTTTTTGAGAGCCAGCACGCTGCCTACCTCAACACGCTGCGTCAGGCGGTCGAGGCGCAGGGGCAGCAGGTGCGCAACATCGCCGTGGATATGGGCAACATTGCCAACCCGGATGCTGCCCGCCGCCAGACGGACCTGGAAGCCATCAAGCAGTGGTTCCACGTGGCGCGCGCCATCGGGGCGCAGGCCATCCGTGTCAATAGCGGCGCCGCTCGCCCCGATGACCAGGATGCGCTGGTACGCATCACCGCCGGCTACCGGGAACTGGCCGAGGAGGCCGCCCACACCGGCGTCTACCTGCTGATTGAGAACCACGGCGGCGCTTCCGCCGACCCCAGGAATATCCAGGCGTTCCTTGATGGCGTCGGCTCCCCCTGGTTTCGCACCTGTCCCGATGTCGCCAACTTCTCCAGCGATACCTGGGAAGCAGGGATGCGCTTGATGGCGCCGCACGCGCTTACCTGCCACATCAAGGCCTGGAGTGAGGACCCGAACGGCTTACAGAGCCGCGTGGACCGCGAAGGCAAGACCCAGACCTTCGACCTCCGCCGCAGCCTGCAAATCCTCCAGGAGGCCGGCTATACGGGACCACTCTGCGTCGAGTACGGCGCCTGGCAAGACGAGCGCGAAGGCGCCCGCAACCTGATGCGCTACGTGCGGGAGATTGTCGCCACGCTGTGAGGCTCGGCAGGAGCGCCGACGACCCCGACCGCGCGTTTGCGCAGCTCGTTGATGACGTGCAGATGTGCCGGCGCTGCCCCCGCATGGAAGGACGCACGCGGGTGCTGGGTCACGCCAATGGCCCGCATTCGGCGCGCCTCCTCTTCGTCGCGGAGGCTCCCGGCCGGTTGGGCGCGGATGTGTCGGGTGTGCCGCTGACGGGCGATCGTGCGGGCCGGACCTTCGAAGCACTGCTGGAAGCTGGCGGATTCGAGCGCAGCGCGGTCTTCGTCACCAACGCCGTACTGTGCAATCCGCGCGACGCTGCCGGAAGGAACGACCGGCCGACCTGTCGCGAGGTCGCGAACTGCGGACGTCACCTGGCTCGACTGATCCAGATCGTGCAGCCGGACTGGGTGGCGACGCTCGGCGCGGTCGCCCTGGATGCCGTTCGCAGGATCGCGCAGCACGACCTCGTCCTGGCGCGCGACGTCGGCCGGCCCGTCGCCTGGAACGGGAGGCGGCTCGTGCCGCTGTACCACCCGGGGCCGCGCGCCCTCATTCACCGCCCCTTGCCCGTGCAGCGCGCGGATTACCAACGACTCGCCGCGCTGGTTGCCGCTGAGGCTGACGACAACTGACGTAGCCCGGTTTGCGCCGCGCCAGGCTGGTAAGGGAGAAACGGTGCTGTCGCTTCCCCGGTCGCTCCGGAACGGTGTCGCCGTTAGCGCGATACGGATCACGACTGACGAGCGGCGGCCGGCGTCACGACGTACTGCGGCTGGCCGTCGAGGAAGGCGAGGATATTGGCGACCGGATCGTGCGCCATGCGGGCGATGCCGGCGTCGGTGACCCAGCCGACGTGCGGCGTCAGGATCACGTTGTCGAGCGTTAGGAATGGGGAGTCGGCGGGCAGCGGCTCCTGCTGGTAGACATCGAGGGCCGCGCCGGCGAGCCGATGGTCTGCCAGGGCCGCGATCAGGGCAGCCTCGTCGACCAAGGCGCCGCGCGCCGTGTTGACCAGGTAGGCCGTTGGCTTCATCAAGGCGAGTTCCCGCGCGCCGATGATCCCGGCGGTGCGGGACGAGGCGCGCAAGTGGAGCGAGACCACGTCAGACTGGCGCAGGACCTCGTCCATCGGCGCCAGTTGCACGCCGAGGCGGGCAGCGCGCGCCGGATCGTCGGTCAGGCTCCAACCCAGGAGGCGCATGCCGAAGGCGCGGAGGATCGGCGCAGCATGCGCCGCGATAAGACCGAGACCGATGAAGCCAAACGTCTTGCCGTGCAGTTCGACGCCCGGCATGTGCTGCCAGCGTCCGGCGCGCAGCGCCTGGTCCATCGGCAACAGATTGCGGACGGCGGCCAGCATCAGGGCGACGGTATGTTCGGCCACCGAGACCATCGGGGCTGTTGGCGTGTTGCTCACCGTGACGCCATGCCGGGCCGCAGCCCAGAGGTCGATATTGTCGGTGCCGGTCCCCATCACCGTCAGAAAACGGAGAGCAGGCAGCGCATCAAACACAGCGGCGTCGAAGCGCGAGTAGGCGCGCACGTTGATAGCAGCCGTCGCCCCGGCCAGGCGCGCCATGAGTTCATCTTGCGATTGGTGGCGAGTCGAGAAGAGTGCGACGTCACCGCGCTCCCGGAGCGGCTGCAACGCCGGGTGGTCGACCGTATAAACGACGGGGAAGTTGTCGGGGATAGCAAATCGCATGGATACCGCCTCCAGCGCTACGTGTCGTGCCTTCGCCACACCCGGCAGTGTACCGACGTTTTTGTCACACCGGGCACGCGGCGGCTGTCGGTGGGACGTTCAACTCCGTGATGGCCAACCAGAGCACGTCCGAGAGGGCGCTCGCTCGGTTCGGATATGCGCCTTGTGTAGCCCCTTGTAGGCCGCCGAGAGGAGCACGGTACCCAGGTGCAGATGAGGCCACGGCACAGAGTTGCGGGCGTTTGGATGCCAATGGAACATTAGGATTTCAGTCGAGAGCCTGTTGCAGCAGACCTCGAAATTCCTTTGCTGCTTGCTCCGCAGTTCTACGGGCCACTAGGGCGAAGGAGGGCGACGCGTGTCACCCTGGGTTCATCTGGGTTCGTGTCGAACTTGCCGACGTCCCACTCTTGGATAAATTGGGCGCCTGTCATTTGCAAGTAGTGCTGCGCTGCCCGGTCGAAGATTTCCCAGCGCTCTCTTGGGGATACTTCATGGATGGTCACGCCGCTTTCGCGCTCGGTTGTGGCTGCCATTCCGAACTCCCCTCGCGGCATTCGGTTGTCTGCGCAAGTTTCCGATAGCGCATTGCATTCGCGATGCCTTGCCTCAACGTTACTCTACCACAGCCACAATTGGGCGGGGCTACGTAGTCACGAGCGATGGGCCTATGCTCTTGAAGGGTAATTGAATGAATCGCGCCCTGCAAGCGCAGGCGGTCCAGGTTGTCTGCCAAGATCGCCTACACTCGTGCTTGCCGTCGGGAGTGCAACGGTAGAATGCCATCGTACCTATCAGTCCTGTGCATACACAACAAGTATGGCGGGCAGGGGGAGAACGCTATGCCCGCGCCATTCGTGCGTGCCGGTGATCCGCTGGTCGTGGTCTCCTACGACCCAGGCTGGCCGCTCCTCTTTCGCGAAGATGCGGGCATGTTGCACCGGGCACTCGGTGAGGTAGCGCTGCGCATCGACCATATCGGCTCGACCGCTGTGCCGGGCCTGGCGGCGAAGCCGATCATTGATATCCAGATTGCCGTCGCCGCCTTCGAACCGCTCGCTGCCTACCGCGATCGGCTGGAGGCGCTGGGCTATGTCTTCCGCGCCGATAATCCTGATCGCACCAAACGCTATTTCCGCGAGTCGCCTGGTACGCGACGCACCCACATCCACGTTCGTCAGCACGGCAGTTGGAGCGAACAGTTCGCCCTCCTCTTCCGCGACTTTCTGCGCTGCCATTCGCAGCAGGCAAGCGAGTATGCAGCGCTTAAGCTGGCGCTGATCCAGGAGGATACGCATGACCGTCGAGGTTACACCGAGGCGAAAGGGCCTGCCATCTGGGCGATCATGCGGCAGGCAAGCGACTGGTCGCAGGAGGTGGGCTGGGAGCCGGGGTCGACCGACGCTTGATGGAGGCACACTTGTCCCGCGAGGCAGTCCATTTTTCCGTCGAACGTCGGATCGCAGCGCGGAACGCATAGCAGACACGTGGCAGGTTTTGGCGGCAGTCTACGACCATGTTGGCGGACCTTCGCCCGCTTCTTCAGGTCAGGAGGAAGACCAGATGGACCTCGATAGGATAGATCGTGACGAGTTGCCGAACCCCACCAGGCTAAACTCGCACGGACGCATCGCCTTCATTCGGCGCATCTTTACGACCTTCCTCGAGGAGGCTCCCCGAGATATACCGATTGGCAGCATCCACCCGTATTTGATCCTGGAGGAGGCAGGGCAGCCCGACCACTATATCCAGTTCAAACTCTTCAGCGGCGAACCGGAAGGCGAGGATCTCTATGGCGAGGTCGGCTCCCGCGAGTGGATGGAGCCAACTGCGCCGAATACGCCATTGCCGTCCCTGGCGCGCGGCTTCCTCGCCGCCTACGGCTTCACCGGCGGCGGTAAGGCAGCGAACTTCAGTCGCTGGCATCTGCCTATGGACGCTCAATGGCTCGCGGGTCTCAGCGAAGCGCTGTTCAGCGTCTACGAGCCGCCCCCCTATTTCGGCGTGCTGATCAAGAGCGACGTCCCGGCAGTCACCGCGGTTGGCGCTGAAGGCCGGAGCTGAACGGCGGCCGGCACGCCGCGGCCCGGCGGTACTGTGTATACTGTATGATGGTATGCTGACTCCTGATGAGGCAGTGGCGAACGAAGCGCACGCCATCTGGTCGGACCTTGCCCCGGCAATGGGCCTGATCTACTATCGGGAGGATATGACCTGAATGGCGGTTGATATGCTTGCCGATGATCTCCGTGGCATCCCAGGTATCAGCCCAGTCTGTAGTTACTGTCGCCATCTCCGGGGCTACCGTTGCTGCACGGCATTTCCTGATGGCATTCCGTTGACCATCTGGTTAGGGAAGAACACGCATCAGCGCAGCTATCCTGGCGATCACGCCGTGCATTTCGAGGCCGTGCCAGGCGCCAAGGTGACCACGCCTCAGGTTGGAAACAGCGCCAGTGTGCTCTGGCCGCTAATTAACGAGGTACCGGCGCGCGAGCCGCAGCCGGTCTAACGTCTCCACGCCAAGGCGCTGCCATTCGATCATGACAACGGTTCTCGGCGGCTGTCGCTCCGCTGGCAGAACACACCTCGCAATCCGCCATGGCGTACCGCGCGTGGCGAGCCGATCGCCGGGATATTTGGGCCCGCACGCCTCCATTATTGCCTTGCCTGCGGCGGGGCAGCCTGCGCCAGGCGGAACGGGCTCGTGTCGAAGAGCAACTGGTTCGCCTGAATCTTGCCGTCCTTGATCGTGAAGCGATCGCAGCAGCGCACCAGACCGACTGAGCTGGTGGGAAGGTCGTAGAGCATCAGGACCTGCTCGTCGTCGGCGAACTCGGCGATGATCTCCGTAGGTCCCGTGACCTGCCGGCCGAACCTGGTCAGCGCCGCGATGAACGCCTCGGATGAGCGCAGGTGTTGGTTCGGGCTGTCGAAGGTGACTTCCTCGGCCAGGTAGCTGGCGGCGGCCGCCATGTCGCCGCCGATCCAGGCATCGTTGTAGGCGTGGACGAGGGTCAGGTTGGGGTGCTCGCTCATGAGGTTCTCCTTTTCCGTTCATGGATGCTCCGTTTGTGGTTAGACGAGGCCGCCCTGGCAAACGCGCCGGGGCGGCACGGAGGCAGGATCGATGAATTCAGCGCTGGGGTGCTCCTCTCGTGTTCGCTTCGCTGGTCGCCGGACCAGGCCGGCGACGGTCTCAAGGCTGGAGAGCAACTGCTACGGTTGTCTCGGGCCGTACCTTGGCGGTGGCGCCTGCCGGCACGGTTGCCGGTAGCGGTCGCCGCGTGCCAACTGCCAGGGCGCTGACCGCGCCAAGCAGGGCCAAGCCGGCGGCCAGCAACAGCGCGGGGTGGAACCCGGCGTCAAAACTGGCGGGCGTACCCAGGTGGCCGTTGGCGGAAAAGACGGCGGTGGCCATGGCGATGCCGAAGACGCCGTCGAAGCGTTGCAGGGTGTTGGTCACCCCCGACGCTTTGCCCATATCAGCCGGCGCGACCGCGCTCATCACCGCGGTCGGCGTTGTGGCGAACGCCATGGAAACACCGACGCCAGAGGTAAGCAGCGGCAGCACCAGGTGTACATAGCCGACGCCGTCCGAAGCGATCGCCGAGCGCCGCCGCCGTGATGATGCCGGCGGCCGAAGCCAGACTGTAGGCGTTGACCGTCCACTCCAGGGCCGACATGGCGGCGTGCAGGTCGCGCTGCATGACGGGCAGCGCAGTGATGACGACCAGCAAGTCCAGGGATACCATAAAGAACGCCATGGCGGTGAGCGCCAGAACCCAACCGCGCGAGGACCGAGGGAGGACCAGGTGCTGAGGGATCATAGGGTGACTCCTTCGTATATGTTCCAATCGCCAGGGATGCGCTGTACAGGTGACGCGGCCGTCGTCACTTGCATCGTGCAAGACACAGTGTACCGGGTATACTAGCATCATGCAAGTGACTGGAGGAAAGTAGCCATGCGTCGCAAGAGTTTTTCGGGGATGCTCTGCCCCATCGCTCGTTCGCTGAATGTCGTGGGGGAGTGGTGGACCTTGCTGATCGTCCGCGACGCCCTGGACGGCGCCCGTCGCTTCGAGGATTTCCGCGCCACCGGCATCGCCGACAACATCCTGAGCACGCGCCTGGAGTTACTGGTACGGGAGGGCATCTTCGAGCGCCAGGCCTACCAGGAGCATCCCCCCCGCCACGAGTACCTACTCACCGACAAGGGCCGCGACCTCCTGCCCATCGTCACCGCCCTGGGCGTCTGGGGCCTGCGCTGGACCGATGGACCGCAAACTCCGCCAACGGGGACGCGCAAAGTCACCAGTACGGCAATTCTGGCGGCCCTGCGCTCCTCACCCGGCGGCGACCCGATGGGGTTGACACCATAGGTCGGGGAACGCCAACTGCCATTCAGACGGCCGAGCAGGCTATCGGGCGTCAGCGCAGCGACGCGCTACGCGCGCGGTGGAGGACGAGATTCGACTATTGCGCCACGAGGTTCTCGTCGGGTTCGACAGCGAAGGGCAAAAGATTCTCAGGAGCGTTGGTCGGGAGGGGGAACACGAAGTGCCGGTCGCTCCCCAGGATGCTGATCGCGTCCGGGATACAGTACTTACCCACAACCACATCCGCGGCTGGCAATACCCACCGAGCGATCCTCGACGTGCCGGCAATGCCCCGAGTCCGAGCGATGCTGTCAACGCTGCCCGACTGAACCTGCGCGAACTGCGCGTGGTGACGCCGGGATATCGTTACGCGTTGCGCCCCGGTCCAGACGGCTGGCCGGTGCCGGACAGAATCTCCGGGGTCGTGGCGGCATCGCTTGATCGTGTCTACAGGCAGCTTCAGGCCGACGTGGATACGGGTAAGATACGTCCGGAAGATGCGAGCGCGCGAACGTGGCATGCCGTGTGGCGCGATGCAGCGCCGCGCCCAGCGCATCCCACTGCCCTTGAGTCTGGCCTCGACTAGCAGTTTGCCGGCGCTCTCCACGCTGCCGCTGCCGATGGGATAGCCCTTGGCCTGCAAGATGTGGTACTGCGCCTGGGGCAGCCGGGCTTCGAGGTAGGCGATGGTCTCATCGCGCAGCCTGGCGGCGGTCGTGCGATCGCCCGCGGATGCGCCCGCCGCCACGAAGCCACCTCCTGCGCCACCGCCCGCCCCGCCAGATCCCACCCATCCTGCGTCGTCTCGTCCATCACGCTGCCTCCTCTCTCCATGCTCGTCAACCATCGGCAGCGTTAGTCTAAACTATCCTTCCTCCTCCCCTCACCGCCCCCTCGCTACGCAAAACTTTGCGGCGCACTCCGTGAGCCGATGTGCGCCACAAGTTTTCGCGCTGCTCAGTTGCTGTCCAGTGGAGCAGTCCACCGCGATGCAGTGCATTCGGCCCATTCCTCTGGGGGAGGCAAGCAGGCACTGCGAAACTTTGTGGCGCACATGCCAAAACGTGAGCCGGGTCGCCTTGACGGAAACAATCTGTTGGGTTATACTCACTACACTACTCTAGTTGGCTCTACCGTATCAGCCACGCTGCGGCCGGGCCCGGTGGCCTACAATCAGGAGGCGACGGCCATGCGCACCAGCGTTGAGCCCCTCTCTTTCCGGCTCGTCGGGGAGGGGCCAGCCCTGGTCCTGCTGCACGGTCTCGGGGCCTCAGGCGAGATGTTCCAGCCGATTTGGGACCAACTCGCGGCACACCATCAACTGCTGATCCCTGACCTCCGGGGCATGGGGCAGAGCGCTCAGCTGCCGGGCCCCTACACGGTCGAGCAGCTCGCGGCGGACGTGGCGGGTCTGCTGCAGACGCAGGGGCTGGCATCGGCGGACGTCCTCGGGGTCTCGCAGGGCGGAACCATCGCCCAACAACTCGCGTGGCGGTACCCGACTCGTATTCGTCGACTGGTGCTCGTGTGCACCTATGCCTACAACCTAGCTTCGCCCCGCGAGCGGCTTGATGCTCGGCTGACCCCTTACCTGATCCGCTTGATCGGTCCGGCTGCTCTGGCCCGACTCGTTATCCGACCCAGTCTGTTCGGCGGCGCCCCCATGGCACTCGCTCAGGTACGCCTGCTCCGACGACTTCTGGCCGCGACTCGCAAGCACCAGATGCTCGCGGCCTACCAGGCGATGACGGTCTTCGACAGCCGATCCTGGCTTGACCAGATCCGCCAGCCGACGCTGATCGTCTGTGGCTCCCAAGACCGTGCTGTGCCCGGCTGGCACGCGCAGGTGCTGGCCCGAGGCATCAAGGGAGCCGAGCTCCGCGAGATCCAGGGCGCCGGACATATGCTCATCTACACCCACGCTCAGCAGTTCATCGATCTGCTGGAGGCCTGGCTATCGGAATCGCATGACTCCGCCAGTAGCCGTGCATCTGGCCCCAGTCCCTGAAGTGAAGCCACGACGACATCCGGCATCGCCCGCCTCCCTTCGCGGTTGCGGTCTGTCGTATCCTAGCCAATCGCTCGGCAGCGCGCCCGCGTCTTCCGCGATCTTCCCCGCCGCCAGCCGCAGCACGAACATAGCCCGCTCATGCCGCCGCCGGGCCGACGAGCGGCGTCTGCCGCAACGTGCGCACCGGGGAGAGCAGCAACCAGAGGACGGAGAGCGCCTGCCAGGCGACGCCGTACAGCAGCAGCGACTGGCCGCCGCATGACGGCAGATGCAGTGTGAACGGTGGTCGCCGCGCTGTATCATCCCTGGCAACCGAGCGTTTTGGACGGCGAGGCTGACGGCGGACGCTAGCAAAGGTTGATAGGACAAGCTCCATGGAAAGGGCGGCACCGCGCGGCGAGCCAGTCAGCATGCATGTGCATCCCGCCGAATCCGCTCCGGCTTTTGTTGCTGAGACAACCCGCTTAATCGACCGCGTGCATGGCGATGGCTTTCTGCCGGATATTCTGGTGCAGTCCGTCGCGTCGTTGCCCAGGCGTGACGCCGTGTATGAGACCGATCCGCGAACGAATCTTCCGAAAAGGATCCTGGTCTCGCGGAGAGCCGTCGAGCCACATCTTTCGACAGCCCACGAAATCGGGCACGTCCTGGACCATCTGGCATTGGGCAAACGCGGGGAGTATGCGTCTGAAGCGGACCACCCCACTCTGCGTGCCTGGCGCGGTGCGGTGGAGCACACGCCCACGGTACTTGGCTTGAGGCAGGCGCTGCATTCAGGGCGCGTGACCGTGCTGGTCAGCCGCCGTGAGACACGCTTACCGATTCAGCAGAAGCGCGCAGCGTACCTGCTGGAGCCAGCCGAGCTGTTCGCTCGATCATACGCCCAATATGTTGCCCAACATCATCCAGAACACCAGATCGCCGCTGAACTGAAGCACAGTCGTGCTGCCTCGGGCACGCTGGACAATCCGCTCGCCGAACACTGGGACGTGGTAGAATTCGAGTCTGTGGCGCAGGCACTGGACGACCTTTTCGTACGAAAGCTGTGGATGCATGCTCCAGAGCGTGACTGACGCCGAACGCGAGCAGGGGATTCGGGCCATCATGCGTGACCGTGGCTATGGTCGCAAAGATGCCGAGTGGACCTATGACGATGAACGCGGCGCGCAGATGAGTGATCGGGTGTCTGTCGGCACCGTGGAAGATCTTGTTGCCGCCTACGGAGTAGATGCTGCCCAAGAACTGTTGCAAGATGCCGCGGAACGCGAGCGTTTTGGTCTACCGCTGCTGGTCAAGCCAGTACCCCAGCCGGTCTAGCCGCCAGGCGAGGCCGTCACCGCGAGACCACACTCCTGCGATGTACCGGCGGATGGTCCCCTTTCCTGTGGTATTGTCTGGCTCAATGAACCGCCCGCGGCTCGCGCCCGCGCCAGCCGCCCTGCGCGTCAATCGCCAAGCATCGCCTGCGGATGCGCCAGAATCCACTCGCTCAAACGAAGGAAGGGCAGACGCTCACGCAACCGACCGTTGGCGGCATTGGTCGGTTCGTTGGCGAGGCCGGCAGTCGCCGCGAAGTACATTGGCACGGCAGCGGTGTAGGCTGGCAGCGCTGCTCTCTCTATCATCGTGAGCGGCGAAACCGCAGTGGACTCATACTCCTCCACAACCTGCGCAACGCTCGACCAGGCGAACTGGGCCGGGTCGCGGCTGCCGTGGAGCGCAAGCAGCATGAACGCCAGCGAATAGGCAAGGTCGTGAATCCGGGGCCGGACGGCAAGGAAGCCGAAGTCCAGGTAGATCGTTTTATCCTCTGGACTTCGACAGATATTGCCTAGTCGCACGTCGCCGTGGACGAGTTGCCGAGGCAGTCGCGTCGCCCGGACCCACCGTTCCTGCAGTAGCCGGAGCAAGCGATGACTGTATTGGACGATCTCCAGCGCCGCAACGTCGTCTTTGACGGCCGACTCGGTGATCGCCAGCCAGCGCCGGAGGGAGCCGGGCGGCGCGTAGGTAGCAATCAACGGGCGCGGTACCGCTACGTCGATAGCGGCGAACGCGCGGTGCAAGCGGCCCATCGCGCCGAACAGCCACAAGTAGGAGACGGGCGTCGGCGCGGGTTTCTCGTTCGGCAGGTAGGTCTCCAGTTCGGCCCAGCGGTCGCCGCCACAGCGGAACAGCGGGGACCCACCGTGTTCCAGCGCCACTGGCACGACCAGCCCCTGGCTGGCCAGTTGGCGCCGCACCGCCTGGACGGCAAGGAGCCGGCTCCGGGACTCGAACGGCTCGTGGACGCGCAGCACCAAACCGGCAGGATCGATCCGGACGTTGAGGCTCATCGTGCCGCCCAGGTCGGTGGCCCTGCCGTCAGGCGCGATTGCGGTGACGAGTTGCTGGACGAAAGGGTTGGCGAGGGTGGCGCGGCCCGGGTTGGCCGGGTCATCAGTCCACCAGTCCACCAGACGGCGCAGACGGATCGAAGACATACCGGGCGCCCGTCTATCAGGTTGCTGGTTCTGCGTGTCCCCGCCGTCATTGCTCATGGAAGGGCAGTATAGTTCCCGGGAGCGTCTCGCGCGACAACGCTGGCGGCGCTGGTCGCGATGACACGCACGGTGACGAAGGAGGCCGCTCGATCAGCACAGACGCGCTTCGCCAGCGCCACGCCGCCTATCGCACGTCCGAGCAGATCGTCATTGACCTTGTCGCACGAGCTACCGGAACGCAGCCGGTCCGGCGAGAGCAAATGCAACGCGGCTACGACAACGAGGTGTACATCGTCGAAACGGCAGAGCGGCAATCCTTCGTGGTGCGTATCCGTCAGCACGGCGACGTCTCCTTTCACCAGGAAGCCTTGGTGATCGACCAGGCGCGCCAGGCGGGGGGCTACGGTACCTGCAGTTTGCTGGTTGGGCATCATCACTCTCGAAGGAGCGGAACACGAAACGATGGTGCAGACGCGCTTGCCCGGTCGTTCACTCGCTGAGCTATTGCCGGCCCTCTTGCCGATTGATGTCGCTACGATTCTGGAGCAGGTCGGAACGCTGCTGCGTCGCGTCCATGCTGTGCGGGTTGACGGCTTCTACCGCCGCCTCGATGACGGAAGCTGGGACTTCCAGAGCTACGAACGCCTGCTGGAGGTCACGCTGCGCGAACGGTCAGCCAAACGGCCCTTGTTGCGGGAAGCCGGTTTCCTCGACGACGAGATCGACTGCATGCTGGCGATCGTTCGCGCCGATGGCGAGCAGTTCCCCTGCCATCAACCGGTGCTGTTGCACGGCGACTTCCACCCCGCTCATATCCTGGTGGACGCGGTAACCAATGTCAGCGGCTTGATCGACTTCGGCGAATTCCAGGGCGGCAGTCCTCTGGTCGATCTTGCCACCTGGGACCTGGCGGCGTCGAATCTGGATTTGGCGCCCTTGCTGCGCGGCTACGGCGACCCGACGTTCTTTGGCGCCGATTTTGCCCAGCGCTTGGCTGCGACGAAGATTGGCCTTGGCATGGGCTACCTGGCCTATCACGTTCGCACCGGCCACGACGAGGAGGCTTCGTTGATCGCCGAGGAGTTGCGCCGCACGCTCAGCGCCGTAGCGAGGAGATAACAGCGTGGCGAGGAGAAAGCCAGTGCGAGGGATCAGCTGCCATGCCAACCGGTGTGCCAGCTTGCCTGTGCTCGCGTTGGGGTATCCCCCAATGTTTTCCGCCGAAAGCTGGGGGACACCGTGGCAGAACGGCGGTCAGGTCAGTTTGACGTAGCCGCTCGTCGGATGCTAGGATGCAGGCGCACAACTGAAGAATGCCAGGCTCTTATCCAGAGAGGTGGAGGGGAACGGCCCTGCGAAGCCCGGCAACCAGAACGCCCCCGGATGCCCGTCCGGTGCGTTGCTCGGTGCCAATTCCGGCGGCGTGACGGCTCGGCAATGTGCCGGGACGCCGCAAGATAAGAGGTAGATTGCGATGCGAATAGCGCGTGGCAATCGGCAAGCACGGGTACTCCCGAGGCGATGAGGGCTGGTCAACATTCATCAAGCGGACGGCCACCCCGGACGCCCAAAGGGAGGCAGCACTACTGATGTCAGCGGTTAAAGGCCTGCGCTGTCGCGAGTGTCAGCGCGAATATCCCCAGGAGCCGATCCACGTCTGCGACTATTGCTTCGGTCCCCTGGAAGTCGTCTACGACTACGACCTCATCGCCCAACAGGTCAGCCGGGAGAGCATCGCCGCCGGACCGCGCAGCATCTGGCGCTACCGCCCCTTCCTGCCGATCGACGGCAACCGCGTGGTCGACCTCGGCACCGGCTTCACCCCGCTGGTCCACGCCGAAAACCTGGGCAAGCTGCTCGGCCTCGACCGACTCTATATCAAGAACGACTGCGTCAACCCCACCTACTCCTTCAAGGACCGCCCGGTGGCCGTCGCTGCCAGCAAGGCGTTAGAGTTCGGCTTCGACACGCTGGCCTGCGCCTCCACCGGCAACCTGGCCGGCTCGGTGGCGGCGCACGCGGCCAAAGCGGGGATGCGCGCCTTCGTCTTCATCCCCGACGACCTGGAGCAGGGCAAGGTCGTCGGCGCCGCCGTCTACGGTCCCCACCTGGTAGCAGTCCATGGCAACTACGACGACGTCAACCGCCTCTGCAGCGAGGTAGCCGACAAGTATGGCTGGGCCTTCGTCAACATCAACGTGCGTCCCTACTACACCGAAGGCAGCAAGACGCTCGGCTTCGAGGTGGCGGAGCAACTGGGCTGGCAGGCCCCCGACCACCTGCTCGCCCCCATCGGCAGCGGCGGTCTGCTGATCAAGGCGCTCAAAGGGTTGAATGAACTGGCCAAGGTTGGCCTGATCGACGCGCCGAAGACCCGCATCAGCGGCGCGCAGCCGGCCGGCTGCTCGACGGTCGTCGCCACCTGGAAGTCTGGTGGCACAACTATCGAGCCGGTGAAGCCGCACACGGTCGCCAAGTCGCTGGCGATGGGCAACCCGGCCGACGGCTACTACGCGCTGCGCGCCATCCAGGAGACCGGCGGTGACGCCGACGACGCCAGCGACCCGGAGATCATCGAGGCGATGCAGCTGCTGGCGCAAACGGAAGGCATCTTCGCCGAGACGGCCGGTGGCGTCACCATCGCCGTGCTCAAGAAGCTGGCCGCCCGCGGCGTCTTCCGCCGCGACGAGACCGTCGTGGCACTGATCACCGGCAACGGCTTGAAGACGCAAGAAGCGCTGACCGGCCACCTGACGCCGGCCATTCAGGTCACGGCGTCGCTGCGGGCCTTCGAAGCGGTCCTCGCCGGGCTGCCGGAACAACACACCGGCACGCCCCAACACACAGAGGAGCAAAAATGGCTCACCTCCGCGTCAAGTTCACCTACCCTCCAGCGCTTGTCACCGAGCCGGTGATCTACATGCTGGCGACGCAATACCACCTGATGACGAACATCCGCCGCGCCGATGTCCAGCAAGAGCAGGGCTGGGTGATCCTGGAACTGGAAGGCGACGAGGCCAACCTGGAGCGCGGCATCGACGCCGTGAAGCGCATGGGGGTGCGCGTCGACCCGGTCGAAGGCGACCTGATCGCAGGATAGAAGGACCTCACCCCCTCCCCCCTCCCCTGGGCGGGGAGGGGGGACGCGCTGGAGATACTGTCGCAATCAGCAGGAATGGGAGAAGAATATATGGCAATCAGCGTGCGTATCCCGTCGCCTTTGCGGCGGCTCACCGACGGCGTCAGCGAAGTGCAGGTCGAAGGCGCGACGTTGCGGGAAGCCGTGGCCTCGCTGGAGCAGCAGTACCCCGGCATGAACGGCCGCATCTGCGAAGCCAACGGCGAACTGCGCCGCTTCGTCAACGTCTACATCAACGGCGAAGATGTCCGCTTCCTCGGCGGCCTGGAAGCGGCAGTGACGGAGCGCGACGAGATTTCGATCGTGCCGGCGGTGGCGGGGGGAGCGATCCTCGACACTTGCCCTTGAATCGCGGACATCTGTGCCGGACGCATGATGGGAGCCGCAAACGTAACAGGAGGATAGGCACTGTCTCTCGACGATCAAAGTCCGGCGTTAGCACCGCTCACCTTGTCGGCGCTTCAGTCTTCTGTACGCGTTTTTCTTGGCGAACTGGCCGCTGTCCCTATTTCGAGCCTCTACGGTGTTACCGATGGAAAAGCGGTTGGGACCTTTGTCGAGGTGGGGCTCCATTCCTACCTGCGACAGCGGTACTCTTACCAGCAGGGCAGCGCCGCAAGCGGCATAGATTTTCCCGCGCTACTCGTCGACCTGAAAGTAACTTCATCACGCCAACCGCAGTCGTCGTGCCCATTTCGATCAGCTGATCAGAAAGTCTACGGGTTGGGTTACGATCTCCTCGTGTGTGTCTACGATAAGGCAGACGATCACGTCCAACGGACGGCAGAACTGGCGTTTCGAGGGGCTGCGGAACCTGTCAATAGGTATGAGACACAGACTGGGCGATATTAGTGTGCACTCTCCTGTTCTGCCGTGATCGTCGGCGGATTGATCCAAGCTGCGGTGGGCAGGCACTTCGAAGTCCGCAGTGGCATGAGTACCGTTGGTATGGGTACCGTTGCGGGATGCCAGCGTCGATGTCGTCACGATGCTTGTTCCTTCCCCGCCCTGTTCATTTCTACACTATTTTCCGGGGTCTCCGTGTCTCACCCTATATTGACAGATAGGGTTTGCTGGTGGCCCGCGATACTGACACGGCCGTTACCCACTGCGACGATGGATATCGTGCTGGTAGAAGGATCCCTGACCTGCCGTTCGGTGACGTGTCGATACTTTTCGCGACGTCTTGCATTGAGATCGCTGCGGTTGCGCTGCCGATATTCTTGCTGCTTACACACATTCGAGCAGAAGTAGCTCGTGATTAAGCCGACGTACTCACGTCCGCACGACGTGCAGACTTTGGGCAGTCGCTTCCGCTGAGCCGAGAGGGCCTTAGCATGCTCACTGACTGTAAGCGTATTCACAGCCACAGCCTACTCTACTTTGGCAGAATACGCAAACTCTCTACGCTAACGTCTTGACAATTCCCTTCAACAAACGCCGCGTTCAAGCGGCATGTCCCTCTCGGCGCGGCACGGCGCCAAAATCGGTGACAGCCAGCCGGATGACGTCCTGGAGTGCGATTGGGCTGGTCGGCACGTGGGTGCGGGTGGCCTGCCTCGATAACCGGCCGAGTGCTGGGCCGAGGTGCAAGGCAAACGTCTCAAACGCCTCGCGCAGTGTTCTACCGGCCAACGGGGCGGAGCATGATGGTGCGCATCAGTTCGGGTCGATCCGGGTCGTCATCAAACGTGCCCGCATCCCAGGCTTCAAGGAACTGCTGCCCGCCCATGCGGATATTGCGTTGCGCCGCGCGGTCAAAACGCTCCCACGCTTCCTGGGGCGTCATGATATGAATGGGAACATCCTCGCTCCCACCAGACCGCTCGTCGAGACCAAGGCGTTTCTCGGCGCTCATGCGCAACACCTCCGTGTTTGCGGCGCCTTTCGCGCCCTCCCATGGTGATACTCTACCGCATCGCCTGCAGCCGTTATGCCGCACAGCATGGAGCCCGCTATGAGGAATGAGCGGCGCCGTGGACAGCGGGCAGTGCCCCGACACCGCCCGCGACTCCTGCGCCCATCGCCGCCGATAACACCGGCAGCGACAGGCCTGGCCTCGTTACGCTTTTGGGGTCGCTAGTAGTGCGTCAAGGAACATGTGCGGGATTGCTGGTAGGGGCGCAGCTTACCGTGCCCCTACCAGCAATCCATCAAACCTTTCGTGACAGACCACTAGCTTGCATGGAGGCCAGTTCTACCGAGCAGCGGGTCGTGGCGATCCGCTGCTGGTGGCAGCGGACGCCTATCTGGGATATGCTTATCGCCAGCAGGAGGTGCTGATTCAGCGATGCTGCCCCCGCAAATGGACGCCTTTGCGCCATACGTCGAATCTTTAGAGGACCTTGTCGGGCAGACGCTGCAGTGCCGCTCGCTGGATCCATATCGTGAGGCGGTGATGGCGGCGCTCGATGGCCAGGCGAATACCGAGCTGCGCAAGCTTGTCCCCCTGTCTCTTCGCAAGGCGAGCGGCGCCTTCTTCACCGCCGCAGCACTGGCAGAGAAGGCATTGGCGCCATTCGCAACGACACTGACCGCCAGGTCGACAATTATCGACCCCGCCTGCGGTGCGGGCGACCTACTGTTGGCGTGCGCTCGCCGCCTGCCCGTTAGTCCAACCCTGTCGGCAACACTGACCACGTGGGGTCAGCAACTGCGTGGCTTTGATGTCCATCCCGCGTTTATTCATGCGGCCAAAGCACGCCTGATCCTCCTGGCCATTGCTCGTGGCGCGTGTATCGACGTACTTGAACCGAGCCCGATTTCGCAGGTTTTCCCCTATCTGAAGGTTGCAGACGGGCTGGAGCAGGCATCCGTCGTCGGTAGCATGAGTCATGTCATCCTAAACCCGCCATTCTCGAAAATTCCTGCAGCAGTTGACTGCACCTGGGGGTCTGGAAAAGTATCGCATGCCGCCGCCTTCGTCGATCGCTATGTCGAGTCGGCGGTTCCCGGCACCCGTATCGTGGCGATCCTACCGGACGTGCTACGTACCGGAAGCCTCTATGCGAAGTGGCGCGACACGATTGAGTGCCGCACAACCATCGAATCGGTCGCCGTTTTTGGCGCCTTTGATGCCTGGGCCGACGTAGACGTCTTCATCCTGCGTTGCATCGTCGGCACGCCGACGTCCGCATCTCCTGTTGCATGGTGGGAATCGGCAGAGGATACGCTGGGAAAGCGCATCGGTGATAGCTTTGACGTACACGTTGGGCCCGTCGTGCCACATCGCCATAGGGAATTGGGGGATCAGCACCCGTATCTTCACGCTCGTCTCCTGCCTCCTCACGCATCGTTCGATGCCGGCCAGGCGCCTTTGCGGCGCTTCCCAGGGTGTACCTTCATGCCACCGTTCGTGGCTGTACGACGCACGTCGGCGCCGAACGACCACGGGCGCGCCATCGGCACAATCGTCACCGGCGAGCAGCCGGTCGCTGTGGAGAACCACCTCCTTGTGCTCACCCCGCGTGACCAGACATATGCTCGGTGCGAGGGGCTGCTTGCCAGCCTGACCGACAGGAGAACGAAGGCGTGGCTCGACGAGCGGATTAGATGCCGACACTTGACAGTCTCGGCAGTGAGGGATCTGCCCATATGGGAGGAGCAGCATGCACGCTGAGCACTTCCGTTTCTCGCCGGATATTCTGCGACGCCTGGGCGAAGAGCTGGTCCCACACATTGATCAGAGCATTGTGGAACTGGTGCGCAATGCCTATGACGCTGATGCTGTCACGTGCCGTGTCGAGCTCCTCAATGCTGACGAACTGGGCGGGACACTCCGCGTGACCGACGATGGCGTCGGCATGACTCCTGAAGCAATCAGGAATGGCTGGCTGGTGCTGGGCCGTTCAGCCAAGACGGCACACCAACCCACGCCGCTCGGCCGCACACCTGTCGGTGACAAGGGCCTGGGGCGTCTCGCCGCGCTGCGAATGGGCGATGTGGCAACCCTGCGTTCGCGCCCAGCCGCGCGGCCGGGAACGGAACTTGTTCTAACACTCGACTGGTCCCGCTACGACGCTGCCACTGCCGTCGAGGATGTCGTTCTCGTGATCGGCTCGAGGCAAACAGAGGAGTCGCCGGGAACGACCATTGAGGTGGCGAACCTGCGCGTACGTCTGGGGCGACAGGAGGTTGAGCGCCTGGCCCGTGTGCTTGTGCTGCTAGCTGATCCATTCGACGCCTCGACCGGCTTCCATCCGGTGCTCGTCGCGCCGGCCTTCAAGGATCTGGAGCAGCGCGTCCGAGAAGCGTACTTCGATGACGCGGAATATCACCTTGTTGCGATGTTGGACGAGCAGGGTTGCGCATCAGCGCGGGTCTTCGACGGATCGGGGAAAGAGCGCTGGACAGCGACGCATGAAGACGTGAGTAAGGGGCCTCGGAAGACAGCGCCAATCTACAGAACCTCCTCGGCAAGGTTCGAGTTGTGGGCTTTCAACGTGAGCACGCGGTCGTTTGCACCGCACACGCCGCTACGAGAACTACGCAGGTGGCTCGCCGCGGTTGGCGGCATTCACCTGTACCATCGCGGCTTACGGGTGCATCCGTACGGCGACCCGGGTTACGACTGGCTCGACATGAATCTCGCCCGGGTAAGAAGTCCCGAACTCCGCCCCTCTACGAACACGTCAATCGGCCGGGTTGTCGTAACCGACCTTCAACAACGGCTTATCCAGAAGACGGATCGCTCCGGTTTCATCGAGAATGAGGCCTTCTCGGAACTCCGGCGCTTCGCGCAAGACGCACTGGAGTGGATGGCTGCCGCACGCCTCAGCGAGCGGGAAGCACGTCGCATCGAGGAGCGTGCCAGGGCGCCCCAGGTGGTCGCACAGGCGAAGGCAACATTGACACACACTATTGAGTCGCTTCCGCCGGAGGATCGCCATGCCCTACAGGCGGCCGTGGGCCGTTTAGATGCGGCCCGCGAGCAGGAGGCGAGGACGCTCCGCGAGGACCTGCAGCTCTACCGCACGCTCGGCACGGTGGGCACAACGACCGCAGTCTTCGCCCACGAAGCTGCCAAGCCGGTTACCCAGATCGAGATGATGGCTGCGACGATCGAGCGACGCGGACGAGGGGCGTTGGGAGAGAAATACGCTACCTTCCTGGAGAACCCGGTTTGCAATATATTGCGGTCCGCTCGGGCTTTGAAGAGTTTCGCGGCCTTGCCGCTGCGCTTGCTGGCGCGGGAGAAGCGGCGCACCGGCCGCATCGACGTGCATGTCGTCGTCCACGATATGCTTGAACTGTTTGAGCCGTTCCTGAGCGATGCGCGGATCAACGTGCGTCTCGAACTCATGGACCCCGCTCCAGTCGTTCAGGCGAGTGTCGCGTCGATCGAGGCAATCCTTGCCAACCTGCTTACCAACGCCGTTCATGCTTTCGAGTCCGAGGATATGCACTCCGACCTACGTGATGTCGTCATACGAACGGAGTTAAGCGGAGGAGACCGACTCCTCCTGCGCCTGCTGGATACGGGACCCGGCATCACCCACCTGAGCGTCGACGACATCTGGCTACCAGGGCAGAGTAGCAGGCCGGGAGGGACGGGGCTGGGACTGACTATCGTGCGCGACACCGTCTCCGACCTCGGCGGTGCGGTTCGCGCACTGCCGCACGGCGAACTGGGCGGGGCCGAGTTTGTCGTCGAATTACCCGTTGCGTTAGGAGCCGAGTGATGGCAGTCGCTGAGCTCCCGATTCGCCGCGTCGCCATCGTCGACGACAATCTGCATGATGCTCGTGTCATGCGAGAACTCGTCCTGGACGCGGGTTTCGAACCGGTTGTACTGGATTCCCCTTTTGGCGAGGTACATGATCTGCTCCGGCGTGTTGGAGAACGAGCGGACGCAGCCGTCTGTGATCACCGACTGCGAGGCCTGGCACGCTTCACCGGCGCTCAAGCCGTAGCCAGCCTGGTGGCCCAGAATGTCCCCGCGTTGCTGGTCACACAATATGTTGATACCGATTCCGACGTGTCGATTCGACGATGGCGATACGGGGTGCCCGTCCTCCTTGACCGTGATGATGCCGACCCGGATCGTCTCCGACAAGGCATGGACGACTGCGCTCGGGAGATTCGCGGTTTCTACGTACCTGGCCGTCGCCCACGGCGGACACTCATCCAGATCGATGAAATCTCAAATGAGACAGGGGAGCGAGTGGTTGATACCCGCGTCCTGTCCTGGAATCCGCACAAGGTCGTGCGCTTTCCACTTTCCCTCGTCCCATCCGATCTAAGGCGGCTGGTGGCGCGAGGCGCGTTCTTGATTGCGATGGTCAATATTGGAGCCGAACGCGCCGAGGACCTCTATTTCAAGGACTTTGAGCCCGCGCCGGAACCCGTGTCGGAGGAAAATCTTGGCTAGTGTGAGCGTTCTCGACGTTGGACATGCCAACTGCGCGGTGCTGCAGGACGAGCGAGGTGTCGTGATAATCGACGCTGGCTGGGGCGAAACACTGCTCGAGTTCTTGGAGCAGCAAGGAATCGAGGTGATTGATGCCATCCTCATCTCCCACGCCGACGCAGACCATATTGCCGGTGTTCTCGCACTATTGACCGAGCGGCGGATCTTGGTGCGCACGATATACCTGAACGCTGAGCCGTCACGGCAGACACAACTGTGGGCAGCATTGCGTGTCGCGGTCCAGGACGCGCGGGCGCGGGGAGAGGTTCGCGTGCATGTAGAACTGACGACCGAATCTACGGCGGTATTTGAGCGAGGCGACACAAACCTGGAGATACTCAGCCCAACGCCGGAAATCGCTATGAGCGGTGCAGGCGGAACAGACCTGCAAGGACAGCCACTATCGGCCAACGCGATGTCAGTCGTCATCAGAATCGTCAGCAACGGCACTCCCGCACTGTTACTGACAGGTGATATGGATGATGCCGGACTGGAGCGTCTCCTCACAGAAATCCCGGAGCCGCGTGCGCGAACACTCGTCTTCCCACACCACGGTGGACGCCCGGGCAGAGGATCTGCCTTCGCCTTTGCGGAGCGACTGAGTCGTGCTGTGCAACCAAATGTAGTGATATTTTCGATCGGCCGTGGCAAGCACGGCACTCCATTGCCCGAGATCATCCTCGGCGTCCGAGCAGGCGCGCCCGCAGTACATATTGTTTGCACTCAACTATCCGAGCGATGTGCCGCCGTGGCGCCTGCCCACGTATCTCCTCACCTCGGTGATCGCGTCGCCAGGGGACGCGCCAGTCGGTCCTGCTGTGCTGGAACGTTCACCATGGTGCTCAGCGAGACCGATCCTGCATTTACGCCTGCCCTCGTCGCCCACGGCGCCTTCGTTGAACGACACGCCCCGACCGCACTCTGCCTGGGCCGACACGTGGGGAAAACAGGAACGCCATAGCTATCGCGCCTCACCCAATGACCGGCAAGCCGGTCGGGTTGGCTTCCCAGGCGAAGCGCTGGCTGTTGAGCCGCTCGGCAACGCCGCTCGGTCCGTTGATCCAGGTGTGGTAGCCGTCGGTGAAAGCCGTCCAGTTGTCGAGCTTGCGCCAGACGAGGAGGCCGTCGGTTGTCTGCTGCAAGGCGTCGCCGTTGGCCGGGTTGTGGCCTTCGTTGTCGACACACTGCCCCACCTGTTGCGGCAGATCACCGGCCAGCGTGGCAAAGCCCAGCACGAAGCGGCAGCCATTCGCTGCTGCCGGCGGTGCGGCAGGCGGCGTGACAGACACGCCCAGCGCGGCACGGTAGGCATCACCCTCTTGTTTGGTGATCTGCAGGTAGAGGGCGCCATAGGTGCGGCTGGGCTCGATCTGGTCTCCTTCAAACCACTCGTTCCAGGAGTTGATCTGGATGAGGTCCGGCTGGGTGGCGATGGCGCCCTGCCAGACGCTCCGGTAGTAGGCCCCGTTCTGGCGATCCACGCTGAAGCCGGCGGCGCCGCGGCCGAGCCGCGTGTCGTCGTAGCCGGGCATGACCGTCGCCATCCAGAGCTTGCCGGGATAGCTGCGCGCCTTGGCGGCGAAGGTGGCGAGCTGGGCGGCCGGGTCCGGCGACCAGGCGATGGAGAAGGGGTGAAGGCCGTCGAAGACGTTCAGGTAGGAGAAGTCGATCCCCTCGCCCAGCCAGGTGACCTGGTGGTCGGGATCGACCTGGGCAAAGATACTCTGCCAGGTGGCCACGTCGAACTTCTGCACGTGGTAGAAGGCCACGAAGGGCTTGCCGTTGTACGAAAACCAGGAGGGGTCGGCGTAATAGCGCTTGAGGTACGTCAGGTCGTTGATCAGATCGCTTTCCGTGTTGATCAGGTTGAGGTCGACGTAGGCGGTGACGTGGAAGCCAGCGCCGTGCGCCACCGACAACAGTGTCTGCATATTCTTGTCGATGCCATCCGGGTCGCTCGGTCCATACCAATCGACCTCAAAGGCATCAATGCCCGCTCCCTGTGCCTCGGCCACTTGCCGCTGGATCGTCGCCGTATCGGCCGAGTTGTAGGGAGTCGCCGGCAGATCGGACATCTTGTTGGGGTCCCAGGACGGGCCCCCATACCAGGCGTAGTAGACGGCGAGGACGGGCGCGGCCGAGGCGGCGGAGGCTGGGGCAGCGGGCAACAAGCCGGCGAGCAGCAACACAATCGTCGCCACGGCCAGAAACGGGCGTAACACGGACGTCAAATTGGTACCCTTCGCGGTTCGTCGGCACGACCCGGCGATAAACCCGCAGTTGGTACCCGCGGGCTACGCTCAAAAGGCCGGCCGAAGCAGGAGGGAAGTTCCCTTCAATTAGTTACAGTATAGCCGACTGGAGACAACATGGCTCCCGTCGTGTCCTGGCCGGTCCTATCCCGCATTGGCTGCTTCGCCCTGTTTGCCTGACGATTGAGCGATCACGCTGCCGCGGGGAGGAGGGAACATCCTCGCGGTGAGTATCACCGAGCTCGCAACACAGGCGGCAATTACGCCCCGATGGCGCCTTCCACTGGGCTCAGGTTTCGTTTCAGCCAGGCCATATGCTGCGGTAAGGCGATCTCTGGATCGGGGAGATCCGGGTGCCACTTCTTTTCCCACTCCACGCAGACCCAGCCCGCGTAGCGCTTTTGGGCGAGCAGTTGCAACTGCTCGCGCACCGGCACTTCGCCGTCGCCCATGAGCACCAGTTGCCAGTCGTTGCTGCCTGGCGCCTTGCGGCGGGCGTCTTTGACGTGGACATGGACCAGTCGCGAGCCCAGGGCAGCAAGGACCTGCTCCGGCGTTTCCCCGACCCGGTAGGGATGGTGGCTGTCCCAGATCGCGCCGATGTGTGTGGAGTCGACGGCATCCAGCACCGCCGGCGTCCGCCAGGCTGAGGAGAAGGCGTCGTGCGTTTCCAGGGCGATGGTGACGCCTGCTCGCTCCGCTGTGGGCGCCGCGCTCTGCAGCGCCGACGCTACCCAGCCGTTCTCCACATTCTCATCCCCACCGCCCGGATCACCCGCCGGGTTCGCGCCGCCGAAGACCCGGAGCAAGGGAACCTGCACTGCCTGAGCAAGGTCGATCCAGTTGAGCAGATCAGCCACCTGCGCGGCCCGAGCGACCGGCGACGGCAGGTTGAAGCGGCAGGACGTATCGAGGGCACACACCGCAATGCCACGCTGCCGACAAGCCCGGACCGCCTGCTCGACCTGAACCCGGTTGGTCAGCGGATCGATCACTTCGCCGTTGATCAGGCGCCATTCCACACCCGCGTAGCCGAACGTGACGGCCGCGTCCACGACCTGATCAATACTCCAGGCCGGGCAGCCAAGGGTGCTGAAAGCGAGTTTCATGGCATGTCCTCCTGGGCGCGACGCAATTTGCAATTTGCCAGGCTAGGAGGCTGTCTGAGTTGAGATATACTAGCAGGGGGACTGCGTAGCTGCGGG
>DAIMXP010000099.1:0-26643 GCA_036734945.1 Chloroflexota bacterium | reverse complement strand
CACCGCCCGCCCTTCGCCTGCTTCGACCCCCTCGGCTAATGCGCATCACACGTCTGAAGCGTAGGGCTGCCCGCCCTTGAAAGGGCGGGCAGCCCTACCGCCCGTCCAGCGTGATCGTCCGCCCTTCACTGGCGGCGCGGTAGGCGGCTTCGATCAGGGCCACTGCCGCGCGACCTTCCTCAGCGCTGACAGCCGGCCGGCCGCGACCGCGCATGGCGTCGCCGAAGCTGGCCAGCGGTTCGGTGAAATCCGCGCCGTAGGTGTCCGGGAACTGCTCGACGTGCCAGGCGGTATCGCCGTAGCGCTGCGGACTGAGCACGTCGGCGCGGTTGGCCACGAATGTCGCCTGCCCGCTGCCGCCGTACATCGTGATGCGATGCTCGTTGCGCCCGACCTCCTGGCCGAAGGTCGACGTGAGTTGACCAATGGCGCCCGAAGCAAAGCGAAGCAGGAAGGCGGCGGTGACCTGACCTTCCATCCAGGGAATCCCCTTCCGGCTGGTGAGGCAGGACACCTCTGTTACCGCGCCAAAGAGCCACTGCACCATGTAGGCGAAGTGGACAGTCTGCGCCATGCCGACGCCGCCCTCTGTGGCCTGGCGCAACCAGCCGCGCACGCCGATCGTGTTCGGCCCCTCGATGCCCTGCCCGGTGATGACGATAGGATCACCCAGGTCAGCCGTATCCAGCAGCCCTTTGATCGCCAGTGCGGCCGGATTGAAGCGTCGGTTGTGCATCACCGAGAGCTGAAGGTTGCGCTCGCCGGCGGCGGCGATCATGCGGTCGCAGTCGACAGCAGTGAGCGCCATTGGCTTCTCCAGGAAGACGTGCTTGCCGGCGGCGAGCGCTTCCAGCGTCAGCGCCAGATGCCGGCTGTGCGGCAAGCAGAGGTCGACGCCGTCGATATCTGGATCAGCGAGGACGTCTTCCCAGCGCGCCAACACGCGGATGCCCGGCGCATGCTCCGCAGCGAATGCTGCCGCGCGACCGTCCTCGGCATCAAAGCATCCTGTATAGCCGACACGCTGTTCCGCACCCTGGACGGCACGAATATGAACACGACCAATTGACCCGCAGCCAACCAGGCAGAGCCGCCCTGCACCTTCACCCATCATCTTCCCTATCTGTTGGACGCCGGCCCCCCGCTGCTAGACAGGCGCCTCGTTCCAGGTCATGGCTTCGCCGCGCACGATACGGGCGCGCTGCTCGTAAGCGCCGGGCCACTCCACCGGCAGGTCGCCGTGCTCCACCATGAGCTGGAGTGGATTCAGCCGCGTCTTGAGCGGCAGATCAATCCGCTGCCGCTTGCGTGCCGACTCGTAGATCGCCATCATGACTTCCTGCGTCGCGTAGGCTCGCTTCGCCGAACTGATGGGATCGTCGAGCCGGCCCTCCGCCCAGGCGACGGTCTCCTGCGCCTGGTGGACCCAGGCGTCGTGCCAGGGTGCTGTCACCTGAGTCCAGCCGTTGCTCGTCGCGTTGAGGTAGCGCACCCAGCCGCGCTCGTCGTTGTACTTTGCCGAGGAACCCTCGGGCTGCCACATGGCGCCGTCAGAGCGAAGCTGGTCCGTCGCCGGACGCTCAGTACCAAGCTCGATGATCCCATCAGTGCCGGTGATGCGAGCGCCTTGCCCGGTGCGATACGGCGACTGGAAACCGCCCTGGATCAGGATTTGCGCGCCGCCTTCCAGGCCCACCAGGGCCAGCGAGCGATCTTCGGCCGGGAAGCCGCGCTCCATCAGGTCGGTCGTGCGCTCGACCGCACCCATCACCCATAGCGCCCGTGGGTTGCCGGTCAGGAAGAGGGCGAGCTGGATGTTGTGGGAGTTGGTGTTCAGCAGGGTGCTATCGCTGAGCGACACCTGGATCACGTTACCGATCGCCCCGTCCCGGATCAACTCACGCGCTTTCAGCCAGGTGGCGTGGTGCGGCCGCTGGTAGGCCACCACCAGCTTCACGCCGTTGCGTTCACAGGCGACCAGCATCTTCTCGGCGTCACCGAGACTGAGCGCCATCGGCTTTTGACAGATGATGGCTTTCGGACGGCGGGCGGCGGCGGCGATAACCATCTCGGCGTGCTGGCCGTGCCAGGAACAAACGTCAACGAAGTCGGGATGTTCCTGATCGAGCATCTCCCGGTAATCGGCGTAGCGCTTGCCTTCCGGCACGCCGAAGAAATCGCCGAACTCCCGACGGGCATCGGGATGCAGGTCGGCGATGGCGCCGATGTCCACCGGCCGGCCCGGCACATCCTGCCAGGCTCGGGCATGGACTCGGGCAATGTTGCCACAAGCAATGATGGCGGTGCGATACATGCGTCACTCCAACTATTCAGCCCGATTGTAGCGCACGACGCTGCATCGAGACTCCAGAGTATATCGCTGGTTGTGCTACCCTACGCGGAGGGGCGATGGTAGGTGACTCCGGCGATTGGTCGTAGGGGCAGGCCCCCGTGCCTGCCCTGGTCCGGTTGCTTCCATTGTCCATTGTTCGCGCCGGAAGCAGGGCAGGTACGGGGGCCTGCCCCTACGGATCGCTGGGGCATTTCGACGATATCCATTGAGATATTGAGTTGCGCCGGCAGGGAGCGCAAGAACGGTGTCTATCCGTATCGGCCAGTATGGCGTCAAGCACGGCCACGCCGCCGGCAAAGCGCAGGCCCTGCGCCGCAACCCGGACGTGGAGTTCGCGGGCGTGTACGAGCCGGATCGGGACCTCTGGCCGCCGGTGGGCGCGGCCTGCCAGTATGCCGGGGCGCCCTTGCTCCAATCGCTCGACGAGTTACTGGGCGATCCGTCCATCGTGGCGGTGGCGATTGAAGGCAGCAACGCCGAGGGCCTGGCGATGGCGGAGGAAGCTGTCGCCGCCGGTAAGCACATCTGGTACGACAAGCCGGCCGGCGACGACTGGCCCCGCTTCACGCGCCTGATTGCTCGCGCTCGCGCCGCCAACCTGCAGGTGCAGATGGGCTACATGTTCCGCTATCACCAGGGGTTTCAGCAGATCGCCTCCTGGACGCGGAGCGGCCTGCTCGGAGAAGTGTTTGCGTTACGCGCCCACATGTCCACCTGGCTGCCGTTGCACGCCGAGAGCTGGACGACAACGGCGCGCGCGGATATCGAGCCACATCACGGCGGCATCTTCTTTGATCTCGCCGGACACATGCTCGACCAACTGGTCTGGCTGCTGGGCCGCCCGGAACGGGTGACGCCTTTCTTCCGCAACGACGGCACGCCGGAACTGCCGGGCCTTGCCGATAACACGATGGTGGTCTTCGAGTACCCTCGTGCGCTTGCCACGGTGGACATCTCAGCGATGGAATGCCGCCCCGCCGCCCGCCGCTTTGAGGTCTACGGTAGTCGGGGGACCGCCATTATGGAGCCGTTCGAGTCGGAGCCACAGCTCCACGTCTGCCTGACAACGCCAACAGCGGACCTTGGCGCCGGCTGGCAAAGGGTCGCCCTGCCGGTCCAGCACCGTGAAATACTCTACGAGCGGGAACTCGCCGCCTTCATCGCCGCGTTGCAAGGCGCCAAGCCGCCGGACCGGTCCCTTGATCATGAGCTGCTGGTACAGGAGACGCTCTTGCGGGCAACGGGCTAGCGAAAGCGACGGTCGTCAGGGCTGACGGCCCCGCAGACGCGCGATCTCCTCCTCCAACGCCTGCCGCGCCATTGCTTCGCGCTTCGCTTGCTCGCTCGCCAGCCGCACCTCTTCTCGTGCCAGGCGTGTTTCTACCTGTGCCAGCCGCTCCCGCTCTCCAGCCAGCCGCGCCTCCTCCTGCGCCGTCCGCGCCTCCTCCTGCGCCGTCCGCGCTTCCTCCTGCGCAACCTGGCGTAAAGCGACCTCCCGGCGCAACTGCGGCTCGACATCGGTGATCCAGGGGAATAGCTCGCCGGTCGCCCGGTCTACCACTCGCACCCGGTTGTCCACCACCCGCCAGCCGAAGGGGATCAGTTCACTCCAGAGCGTTCCGTCCTCCGCCAAACGGTAGACATCGGCCCTGCCGTCGGCGCGGTAGCCCAGGAGCCACGCTTGCAGCCGGGGCTCGGGCGCGAAATCGCCGCTTGGGTCGAGCACCACGTACTCGCGCACGCCTTCCTGGCGGTACCAGTCGCGCTTGTCCGTCAGGTCCTTGTTCTCGATCGACGACTGCGAGAGCACCTCGATCGCCAGGTCAGGCGCCTTGCCCTCTTGCCAGAGGTCGTAGCGCGGTCGCACGCGGTCGGGCACGCCGAAGGCGACCAGCACATCCGGCTCTTTGTAGTCGCGCAGGTTTCCCGGATTACGATGGACGCGCAACTCGGCGGCCACAAAGCAATCGGGGCCGGACAGGCGACCGCGCAAAGGGTAGGAGAGGCTGTCGATGGTGTCGGCGTGGTCTTGCCCAGCCAACGGTTCATCCTGTTCTTCACTGTCGAAGAGATCGGGCGGCCAGTCTAGAGTGGCTGTTTCGGCCTGCATGCTGCCTCGCTTCCTGGTGACGATTAGCGTAGCATGGAGCGCGATACGAGGGAGAAGCAGGGTCCCGCCCACCTTACCGCGACGTCACCACGATCCCGCTCAGGATGTAGCGCTGACCGAAGAAGAACAAGGTGATCGGCACCAGCGTCACCAGCAGTGCAGCAGCCATGAACTGGTTCCAGGCTGTGCAATCACAACTGGATTGGAAGGCGGCCAGGGCCAGCGACACCGTCAGCTTGGCATTGGAGTTTAGGTAGATCAGCGGCGCCAGAAAGTCGCTCCAGACGGCCTGAATATGGAAGATCAAGCCGGTGGCGACGACCGGGATGGAGAGCGGGATGGCGATCTGCCAGTAGAGGCGCGGATAGCCACAGCCATCGATACGCGCCGCCTCGAAGGCTTCCTCCGGGATCGTTGCAAAAAACTGCCGGAAGAGAAAGATCTGAAACGGCAGACCGAACCAGGCGGGCACGATCAACGGCAGGTAAGTGTCGATCCAGCCCAGATGGCGGAACATGACGTATTGGGGGATCATCACGGCGGCGTAGGGGAGCATGAGCGTGCTCAGCACCAGCAGGAACAGTGCCTCCGATCCCGGCGCCTTGATGCGGGCGAAGGCAAAGGCCGCCAGGGAGGAGGAGAGCACGCCGCCGATGGAGGACAACACGGCTATCTCGATAGTATTGCCGAAGTAGCGGGCAAAGGGCTGGGCAGTCAAGCCTTTTGCGTAGCCCTGCAACGTCCAGGGGTTGGGGATGAAGCTCGGCGGATACTGCAGAATCTGGGCGACGTGTTCGAAGGAGGAAATAGCCATCCAGAAGGCGGGGAAGATGAAGACGACCGCACCGGGCAGCAGGATCAGCAACGCCAGCCCCATGTGGACCCGGTGCATGCCTGCCCTGCCAAGGCGCAGGCTGCTCGCCCGCCGCTGCACAATTAACTGCGATTCAGCCATCGTCCGCCTTCCTAAGAACGCTCGCCACCGTAATACACCCAGCGCGCCGAGGAACGGAAGACCGTCACGGTGCAGATGAGGACCAGCCCGAAGAGAATCCAGGCCTGGGCCGAGGCCAGACCGAGTTTGAAGTACTCAAAGGCATTCTGGTAGAGGTACAGGCTGTAGAAGTAGGAGGCGTAGTCGGGCCCGCCCTGCGTCAGGATGTAGGGCTGCGTAAAGGTCTGCGAGGCGCCGATCAGACCGAGAATCAGGTTCAGCAGCAACACCGGCGTGACCATCGGAAACGTGACACTCCTGGCACGGGCGAACAAGCCGGCGCCGTCCAGTTGCGCCGCCTCATAGAGTTCGGGCGGGATGGCTTGCAAGCCCGCCAGGAAGATCACCATGGCGGAGCCGATGCCCCAGACACTCATCAGGATAAGCGCCGGTAACACCCACTGCGGGTCGCCTAACCAGTCGGGGCCGGCCCTACCGGTCAGCGAGTGGATCACCCAGTCGACGATGCCGAACTCCGGCAGGAACAGAAATAACCAGAGCACCGAGGTAGCGGCGACGGGCAGCACCGTCGGCAAGTAGTAGATCGTGCGCAGCACCCGCATAAAAGGCAGGCGCACGTTCAGCAGCAGCGCGCAACAGAAGGCCAGCAGCAGGTTCAAGGGCACCGACACTATGGCGTAGATACCGGTGATCGCCAGCGAATGCCAGAACAGACTGTCGTGGATCAGGTTGCCGTAGTTGGCCGCCCCGATCCAGATCGGCGCCTGCGTCACGTTGTACTGCGTGAAGCTGAAGTAGAACGAGGCAATGACCGGGTAGACGGTGAAGCAGAGGAAGCCGATCAGCCAGGGCGCGATGAAGAGATAGAACCAGAGAGTCCGCTCCCGCTGCAAGGAGCGCCGGCGGGTGGCAGATCCGCCCGCCGCAACGCTGGGCGCCGCCATGCCGACCCGCCCACTGAAGATGGGGTTGCCCTGCGTGGAGAAGGCCTTCGTATCGGTAGGAGTCGGACTGACCTTTTGTTTCAGGGTAAGGTCGGCCAGCCAGGTCATGGCGTCGACCATGCCCTGGCGGTCCGGGTATACCTGGCCATAGGGTTGACCCTGGTAGACCGTCGAGGCCTCGGGGCCGCCGGTGTTGTTGAAGGGATCAGCGTTCCAGAGCCAGCCAAGCGAGCCGATGGAGCCGGCGCCCATAATCAGGCCGAAGGTCGAAGTCGACGGATCGCCAGTGGCATGGGTGAGGGTCTGCGCCGCCGCCAGCATTTTGTCCGTGGTCCAGGTCTTGTCGCTCCAATCGGTCGGCGGCAGCGCCACGTTGTACTTCTGGAACAGTGTCTTGTTGTAAACGATAAAGTTTGGGTTGCTGTTCCAGGGTACTGCATACAGGCCCCCGTTGGCCGAGTACTCGGTGACGTAGGACGGCAACAGGAAGCTCAGGTCGATCTTGGCCTGATTGATATAGGTAGAGAGGTCGGTGACGATCTGGTGGCTCTGCAAGGTGAAGATGCCGATGTTGCCCCAGTCGGTAAAGACCTCCGGCGTGGTGCCGGCAGCCACTAACGCCAGCAGCTTCTCGCCGTAGGCCGTGCTGCCGGGGGAGACCACCTGCACATTGATGTTAGGCTGCGCTTTCTTGAAGTCCGGCACGATCCCCGTGCGCGAGAACTTGTCGAGCAGCGGGTCCTCCGGCACCAACCAGGTGACACTCCCCTGCGCCGCTTGTCCGGCTGCTGCCTGACTGACGGGGGCCGCACTGGTGGACGATCCGGCCTGCTTTGCGGCGGTCGCGCCGCTGCCGACAGTCGCGCCGCCCGACGTGCTTGCCACCGCACTGGCCGTTACCGAGGTAGTCGCGCTGGACGAGCTGCCGCATGCAGCCAGCAGCGGCACCACCCCGCCGGCGAAGAGCACTCCGGCACTGCGCGCCAGGAAGGACCGCCTGCTGGCAGGCAACGTTGGGAATCTAGACATCCTTGCCACTCCTTGCTGAACTGAACCGTCACGCGCTACAGAACAGGCTTCGGTCGATGCAGCGAATGGCGCTGCCCTGGTGATGACACCGTCGGGCCGCCTGCGCGCCGTTGCCGACCAGAACAAACGCCACGATACTTGAGAGTATAAACTAAGGGCTGCCCGTAGGGAAGCACGGCATAGCGCCAGAGCGACCATGTTGTAATCATAGAGTAGTCCTGGCAGGTGCGGAGCGAATTGATGGACGGTCTCCCCGCTGCGTTCTTCGAGCAGGTCAAAGATGCGCTCGAACACCTGCACGACCTCGTCCACCTGCGTGACCACCCGTTCGCCATCGTCCTGCTGCCGGCTCATCCGCAGTCCGGGGCCGCCCGCGGTCAGGCCTTGCGCCGGATACTGTTGGACGCTATCGAAACACTCAAGGCAGAAGGCTACCCAGCCTCGGGGCGGCAGCACCGGATCATCCAGGTCCTGGACTTGCGCTATATCGAGGCCTTGCCCTACCGGGAAGTCATGAGCGAGCTTGGCCTGAGTCAGTCCCAATACCACCGGGAGCAGCGCCATGCCGTTGAGACCATGGCGCTACTGCTCTGGGATCGCCGGCTAGATTCTTCGTCACCGACGCGCCCGGAGCGTGGCCGCATGCCGACCGACGCCTTTGATCGTGACATCGCGGCGCTGGCGCACACCGAAGGGCCACTCGATGTCTGTGAAGTCGTGCGTGGCGTCGCAGCGGTGCTGGCGCCGCTGGCGATCCGCCGCGGCGTCAGCATCCACGAGCATGTACCGGCCGGTGGGATTCTGCTGCCGGCAAACCGCACGGCGCTGCGACAACTCCTGATCAGCCTGGCCGAGTGCCTCTTACAGCCGGCGCGCACTGGGAAGCTCACGCTCGGTTGCGGCATGGCCGACGGCAGCGTGAGCCTGACCGTCGCCTACGAGCCTTCGTTAGGGGCAGAGAGTCAGCCGGTTGCCATCCCGGCGGAACAGCCGCCGGCGGTGCAGCAGTTGCTACAGATGCTCGGCGGAACCCTGGCGCGCGAGCAGTCGGCACAGGCCGAGACGCTCCTCCTGACGCTGCCACTGCCGGGGCGCTGCCTCCTGGTCGTGGACGACAATCCCGATATGGTCCAGTTGCTCACCCGCTATCTTGCCGGTCAGGCGATCGCCATCGTTGCGGCGGAAACCGTGGAGGATGGCATCAGTCTGGCGGCACGAACGCGGCCGGACCTGATCATCCTGGACGTCATGCTGCCCAAACGTGACGGCTGGGATGCCCTGCAGGCGCTGCGCCACCACCCGACCACCCAGGCCGTCCCCATTATTGTCTGCACCGTGCTGGATGAGGCGGAACTGGCGCTCGCGTTGGGCGCCAGCGCTTTTATTCGCAAGCCACTGACACGCCCGGCGCTGCTGCTGGCGATTCAGCAGTGGTCTCCGTTGCCGGCGGCAGCGCATCCAGAGTAGTCTGAACCAGGCGCAGTAACTCGCCGATAGCGAACGGGTGATCCGCCACCAGCGTGAGCGCGCGCGCCGCCGACGGAGCGAGCGGATCGAAAGCGCCTTTGGCGCTGACCGCAATCACCGGAATCATCGCCAGCGCGGGTTCGCGACGGATGAGCTCCAGCACGGCGAAGCCATCCATCTCCGGCATGAGCAGATCGAGCAGTACGACATCAGGCGACTGGGTACGCAGGTGCTCCATGGCTTGCTCCCCGCTGAAGGCGCGGAGCAACTGGTACGGCTCGGGGGCGGATCGCAGCATACGGCAGAGCAGGCTGACCATATCCGGCTGGTCGTCCACCACCAACACGCGCCGGGCCCATGGCGCGACACTGCGCAACGATGCCAGCAGGTTGTCGCGATCCACGGGCTTGACCAGGTAATCAACAACGCCAAGGGTGCGGGCCTGCCGTCTGCCGCTCGGCATTGGGCAGGCGAGCAGACGGACTGCCGCGCTGCCCGCGCCGGCGTCCAACTGGCGTTGCAGGCGCTCAGCATCGGCGGGGGCGGCATCGGCAAGCACGGCGTGGGCGGCGGTCGATGCTGCCAGCGCCACCGCCTCTTCCAGTCGGGCGGCCTGCAGCACGCGGTAGCCGTCGAGGTGGCGGCGAAACAGCCCGACGACTGCTGCATCTTCATCGAGCACGACGACGGTGGGGTCGGCGCGCCGGCGGGGCGCAGCCGCGTCCGGCCGGCCCGGAGCGAGTACACCAGTCGAGGTTTCGCCCAGGGTCTCCGTTACCGCCGGAACCAACGGGATGGCAAAGGCAAAGGTGCTGCCCTGGCCGGGGCCGGCGCTGGCAGCCCAGATCCTGCCGCCGTGTAACTGCACGAAGCGGCGGGCGATAGCCAGGCCCAGCCCGGTTCCGCCCCGCGAGCGTGTGGGCGAGACATCAAGCTGCCGAAAGGCCTCGAAGAGCCGCTCGGTGTCTGCCGCCTGCAGACCGATGCCCGTATCCGCCACGTCAATCACGACCTCCTCCGCTTGCGCGTAGGCACGCACGGTGATACCGCCGTGATCGGTGAAGCGGGTGGCGTTGTTCAGCAGGTTCAGCAACACCTGGCGGATGCGCAAGCGATCAATCGACAGCATAGGCAGATCGGGCGCGACATCGCAGCGCAGGGTCAGGCGCTTCCGCTCGGCCAGCGGTAGGGCGATGGCCAGCACCTCGTGGATCAGCGCCCCAACCTCGGTGACATCGCGCATGACCGGCATTTGACCGGCATCCAACTGCGACAGATCGAGGATGTCGTCGATCAGTGACTTCAAGTGCTTGGCACTGCGGAAGAGGGCATTCAAGTCGGCCAGATAGGCCGGCGGCAGCGCCACGTCCCCGTACACTTCCGGATAGTCGCGCATGAGTTCGGCGAAACCGACGACGAGATTGATCGGGGTGCGCAACTCGTGACTTACGTGGGCAGCGAACTGCGCCTTAATCCGGCGCGCCTCCTCCGCTTCCAGGCGCGCCCGGTGCAGTGCCACGTTGGCGCGCCCCAGGCGGTAGTTAGCATCCTCCAGTTGACGCTTGGCCCCGGCGAGCTGCGCCTGGTACTCGCGGGCCTCGCGCAGGTGTTGCTCCGCATGCCGACTGGTCGACCAGGCCCAGCGCAGTGCCGTGAGCAGGTTACGAGTGGACGCCCAGGAGACCAGGCCGGCCAGCCACAGCAGGGGAATGGCGGCCCACAGCACGCCGGCTGCCGGCGAGCCCCCCTGCGTCGCCGGTACGAGCAGAAGAGCAACGGTGGCTCCAAAGGCGAACACGAGACAGGCGACTGGTCCCAGCAGGGCGCCGGTCACCAGCACGACCGGCAGATACAGGAAGGGCATAAAGTTGGCTGTGCCGGTGGAGGGAAGAGCGGCAGTGACTCCGCCAAAGAGGGCGCTGCTGAACAACCACGCGGCGAGATAGTAGCGCTGGCGCAGGAAAAAACAGACGCAGACGACGATGAACAGCAGGCCCAGGATGCCCCAGCCGGGCCAGAACTGATCGGGCTGCCGCAAAAAGGTCAGCAGCCAGAGCCAGAGCACGGCGCCGGCGCATACCAGCAACGTCGACAGCGTATCGGTGCGAACCCAGGCCAGCCCGTCCCGAAGTTCGGTGTCGTTGGAGTTCGCAGCCTGACGGATCATTGCCCCCGCCCGTGGCGCCCTATTCCATCTCCGCGCGCAGCTCCTGCAGCAGGCGTCCGATTTGAACCTGAAAGCCGGGCAGCACGTCGCCACCGTCGAGCACCTCGTCGGCCGCCACGTGGGTGACATGATCGCCCTGATAGACTGTGGTGGTCCCCGTCTCTGGATTGATGTACCAGAGGAGCTGCACGCCGGTCCGCAGCCAGTCGTGGACCTTTTCCAGGACCTGATCGGCACGGTCGGAGGGGGAAATGATCTCCACCACGAGATCCGGCGCCGTCAAGGCGGCGGATAGCCGGGCCTCGTCCCGGCTGCGTCGGCCGCGGCGACAGAACTCAATGTCACTGCCGCGGGCATCATGGGCGCTGCCCAGGATTCGCACCATGCCTTCGCCGCTGCCGACGAGACCGAGGCGGTGTTCGCGGACAAAGTTCCCGATGATCCGTGCGAGTTCCGCCTCCAGCGTGGAGTGCTCCCACGATGGCATGTCCCACTCCACAATCTTTCCGTCCACCAACTCCCGCAGCTTGTCGTCGTCGGGGAACTGGTCAAGGTCATCAACAGTGTAGCGTCTGGTTGGTGCGAGCGAGAGTACCATAAGCTCACTCCTCGTGTCGCTAAATCAGGATGTGCGGTTCTGTTGGATGGCCAGATTAACCTGCTGGTTCGCCTCCTGCAACGCCTCCGCCGCGCCCTTCTTGCCGCTCAGCACGTCGGCGCGCGCCGTATTGAGCTGGGTATTCATCAGATTGATCTGCGGGATGGCCGGGCGGCTATGCGAGTAGGGCAGGATATCCACAAACTGCTTCACGCGCGGGTCGACGGTATTCCAGTAGGGGTCGCTGGCCACGGATTTGATCGTTGGCAGGCTGAGGCCCAATTTGGCGAGCAGGAACTGGCAAGGAGCGTCCGACAGGTAACGCATAAGGTCGAACGATGGGTCTGGGTCCTTCGCCCCGGCGGGCAGGACGACGCAGAAGCCCCCCGACCAGGTGCTGGTGTGAGCCATCCCCTGGGGCGGCGGGGGCGGCCACACGCCCCAGTCCAGGCCGGACGTGTCCAGGTAAGTATGCACTGAGGCGCTGGCCTGGAAGTACGTGCTGATCGCCTGAAACTGAAACAGATTGCCCTGCGCGCCGCGCGCCTTGATGAACGCCTGGCCGGGGTCATAGCCGACGAGCTTGGCCTGATTGTTGAGCCAGTCCAGCGCCGCGATGTTCTTGGGGTCGTCGAGGGTGGCCTTGCCGGACTGCTCATCGTAGAAGGCACCGCCGAACAGCCAGCCGAAGCCGAAGAGGCCCCAGTTGTCGTACCAGGGCAGAAAGCCGATCTGCTTGAAGCTGTCGCCCTGCTTGATGGTGAGCTTCTGGGCGATCTGCGCATAGTCGTCGAGCGTCTTCGGTGTGGTCTTGGCGAGGCCGACCTGCTGCAACTGGTTGACGTTATAGAAGACCATGCGGCTGTCGGTGTCCGTCGGCAGGCCGTAGAGCTTGCCTTTGATGGCAACTTCCTGCCAGGCCCAGGGTTGCTGATCGTCCCCTTTAATGCCGGCGGTGTTGGCACGCGCCGAAATGTCCTGCATCAAGCTGCGCGCGGCGCCGGCCGCGATGGTGTAGCGATCCTGCTCGGCAACGTTCGGCGGCGTCCCGGCAGCGACCACCGCCGGCAGTTTTGTGTTGACGCTGCTGTAGGACATGTTCACGATCGCGGCGGGGGACTTTGGATTGGCGGCATTGAAGTCCTTGATCCGCTGCACCCAGGCCTTGTAGTGCTGGCCGGTGGTGGGGTCATCCATCGACCAGAAGCTGAGGGCGCCTGGAGCGCCGGCCGGAGCGGCGGCGGCACTGGATGCGGGCTGAGCGGTAGTGCTGGCGCTCCCCGTTGTGGTTGACACGCTGAGTGCCACGCTGGACGCCGGTGCCATCGTTGCCGTCGTCGCCATCGTCGCCATCGTCGCCGTCAAGGCGCCGTTGGCGCCGGTGCTGCCACAGGCAGCGAGGAGCGGCGCCGCCAGGAGCAACCCACCCGCGGCGCAGGCGCGCAAGACCGCTCGTCGACCAATGGTGTATCCAGGCATCCCTACCATCCCCGTCCTGATGCCGTGTGCGGGCCTAGCATACCATATGTGTTGCCCAGACGACCCGGCAGCTTCGCCACCGCTGCCTGACGCTCCAACCAGCCGCCAGCCACCTGAGCCGTTCCGACGCCACTACGGAAGATCGGACTGCTGGGGGAGCCCAATGCCTTGCCATCGGCCGCAGCATGAACGCCGTTCGACAAGCGCCAGGTAGGCGCCAATGACGACTTACACCATCTCCGCGCGCAGCTCCTGCAGCAGTTGGCCGAGGCGAATCTGGAACCCCGGCAGGACATCGCCACCGTCGAGCACCGCGTCCGCCGTTACGTGGGTGATTCGATCACCCTGATAGACCGTCGTGGTTCCCGTCTCTGGATTGATGTACCAGAGGAGTTGCACGCCCGCCCGCAGCCAGTCGTGCACCTTTTCCATGACCTGATCGGCCCGGTCAGACGGCGAAATGATCTCCACCACGAGATCCGGAGGCGTCAAGGCGGCGGGCAGCCGGGCTTCGGCCCACGTACTACGCCCGCGGCGACAGAACTCAATGTCGCTGCCACGAGCATCATGCGCGCTGCCCAGGATGCGCACCATCGCTTCGCCGCATCCGACGGTGCCGAGACGACGCTCGCGGACAAAGTTCCGAATAATGCTGGTCAGTTCCGCCTCCAGGGCGGCGTGCTCCCACGACGGCGCGTCCCACTCCACAATCTCGCCGTTGACCAATTCCCGGAGTTTGCCGTCATCAGGAAACTGGTCAAGGTCATCGACAGTGTAGCGCCTGGTTGTTGTGAGGGCGGAACCCACGGGCGACCTCCTCTTGCACGCGGAGCTTGACATCCTGAACTGGTATCGTACCAGTCGCCGGCGGGGCATGAGTACAAAGAGCCGGAGCGCCGGCAATACGCCCTCACCGGCTTGTTCGTGGTAGCCTGTGCCCCATGCTGGTGAGCGACTTCGATTACGACCTTCCGCCCGACCGCATCGCCCAAGAGCCGCTGCCGGAGCGCGACGCCTCCCGCCTGCTGCTACTGAACCGCCAGACCGGCGCCATCGCGCATCACCGCTTCCGCGAGCTACCGGACCTGCTGCAGCCGGATGACGTGCTGGTGGTCAACGACTCCAAGGTGATTCCGGCGCGGCTACATGGGCGCAAGGCGACCGGTGGGCGAGCGGAAGTGCTGCTCGTGCGCCCGCTTGGCGGTGATGACTGGCTGGCGATGACGCGCCCCGGCTTGCCGCCCGGTGGCCGGGTGGTCGTGGGGCAGGATAGGCGGCAACTGACCGTCGAGGTACTGGCCGTGCGCGACGATGGGCTGCGGCAGGTACGCCTGCAGACGCCGTCCGGCGAGGTGGCGGCGGCGCTGGCGCAGTTGGGTGAGCTGCCGACGCCCCCGTATATCCACACCCATCTGGCCGATCCGGCGCGCTACCAGACCATCTATGCAGCGCCGGAAGGCTCCATCGCGGCGCCGACCGCCGGCTTGCACTTTACGCCAGGGGTGCTGGCGGCGCTGGACGCGCGCGGGATCGCCGTAGAGCGCCTCACCCTGCACGTCGGTCTCGGCACCTTCCTGCCGGTGCGCACGGAGGCGGTGGACGATCACCAGATGCACGCGGAGTGGTACACGCTGACGCCGGAGACGTCGTCGCGCCTCAACGCCGCGCGCCGCGCCGGCCGGCGCATTATCGCCATCGGCACGACCACCTGCCGTACACTGGAATCGGCGGCACAGACTGGCGAGCTGCAGCCCGGCAGCGGCGAGACCGCGCTCTTCATCAAGCCCGGTTATCAGTTCCAGGCAGTCGATGGGCTGCTGACCAATTTCCACTTGCCGCGTTCGACACTGTTGATGCTGGTCAGCGCCTTCGCCGGACGCGAGCACGTCCTGGCTGCCTATGCCGAAGCCGTCGGCAGCGGCTATCGTTTCTACAGCTTTGGCGACGCCATGTTGATTCAATAGGGGCGACCACCAATAGTCACGTGATTCGGGCGGGGGACGGCGAGACGGGAGCGGTGGGCATTCTGGAGTTTCCCCGGCGACTGAAGTCGCGGGCTAGCATTGCCAAGTCCGCCTACGCGGACTAATCAGCCCGCGAAGGCGGGCTTCGCTCGTTTTAGCCCGCGACTTCAGTCGCCGGGCGTGCCGGCCCAAATGCGTTCACAACTTGCCGGAATGCACCACCCAGCTTCGGGGCCCAGGTGCTAGCATGGAGACGCGGCGGCCGACAGCCTGCTGTGAACCGAGGGGAGCCCGCTACGTCAGGCAAAGTCTATCTGGTCGGCGCCGGGCCGGGCGATCCGGGGCTGCTGACGATCAAAGGGCGCGACTGCCTGGCCTCGGCCGAGGTCGTGATCTACGACTACCTCGCCAACCCTGCCTTGCTTGCCTTCGCGCCGGACACTGCCGAACGCATCTACGCCGGCAAGCAGGCCGGGCAACACACGCTGACTCAGACGGAGATCAACACCTTGCTCGTCGCCTACGGGCGGCAGGGTAAGGTCGTGGTGCGCTTGAAGGGTGGGGATCCCTTCCTCTTCGGTCGCGGCAGCGAAGAGGCGGAGGCATTGCGCGCCGCCGGTATCCCCTTCGAAGTTGTGCCCGGCGTCAGTTCCGCACTGGCCGTTCCCGCCTACGCCGGCATCCCGCTGACCCATCGCGGCCTGGCCAGCACGCTCGCCATCGCCACCGGCCACGAAGAGCCCGGCAAAGCAGAGAGTGCGCTGGACTGGCAGGCGCTGGCCGCCGCCGATACGCTGGTGCTACTGATGGGCGTGGGTAACCTGTCCGAGGTTGTCGGCAGCCTGCTGGTGGCCGGCCGCGCTGCGGAGACGCCGATCGCCCTGATCCGCTGGGGTACGCGCCCAGAGCAGGAGACGGTCACCGGCACACTGGGCAGCATTGAGGCCCTGTTGGCGGCCCGCGTCCGTCCACTGCGCCCGCCGGCCATCATCGTGGTGGGCGAGGTGGTGGCCTTGCGAGAGCGCCTACGTTGGTTCGACACGGACCCGCTGTTTGGCAAGCGCATCCTCGTCACCCGCAGCCGGGAGAAGGCCAGCGAACTGGCGGACCAACTGCGCTCCGCCGGCGCCATTCCGGTGGAAGTGCCGGCGCTGGCCATTGCGCCCGCCGCCTCCCCGGAGCTTGATGACGCGCTTTTACACCTGGATCGCTACGCCTGGGTCGTCTTCAGTAGCAGCAGCGGCGTGGCGCTGACCATTGCGCGGCTCCTGGCGTTGGGTCGCCCCCTAGGTGACCTGGCTGACCGCAAGATCGCCGTGATCGGCCCGGCCACGGCGCGCGAGGCGGAGCGTCTGGGCCTGCGCGTGTCCTACCGACCGCAGGAATACATCGGTGAAGCACTGGCGGCCGGCATCCCCGCGCAGCCTGGGGAGCGCGTGCTGCTGGCGCTGGCGGCGGCGGCTCGCCCGGCACTGCGGGAGGGACTTTTGGCCCGCGGCATCATCGCCGAACAAGTCGCCGTCTACGACACTGTTCCCGGCGAGGGCGACGCAGCGCAACTGCGCGCGGCCCTGGCAGAGGGCATCGACGCCGTCACCTTCGCCAGCAGCCTCACCATGCACCACTTTGCCGACCTCACCCGCCATGCCGGCTACGCCGGCCCTGCCGAAGCGCTGGGCAACGCCGTCATCGCCTGCATCGGCCCGGTCACAGCGGCAGCCGCGCAGGAGGCAGGGCTGCGGGTTGACGTGGTTGCCGCAGAACACACCATTCCCGCCCTGGTGCAGGTGCTGCATTTGTGGTTCGTGGCGGCCGCAGGAGAGACATAGTGCCAACGTTATCGGAGACCCTCTTTGCGCGCGCCCAGCAGTTACTGCCAGGCGGCGTCAACAGTCCGGTGCGCGCCTTTCGCGCTGTCGGCGGCACGCCCTTCTTCGTGCAGCGCGGCGAAGGGCCGTATCTCTATGATGTGGATGGTCGGCGCTACATCGACTACGTCTGCGCCTACGGTCCGCTGATCCTGGGCCATGCTCCCGCAAGCGTAGCGACGGCCCTCCATGCCGCCGTCGAACGCGGCTGGAGCTATGGCGCACCGAACCCCCTGGAGGTGGAGCTCGCAGAACTGATCACGGCGGCCCTGCCCTCCGTGGAGCAGGTGCGCTTCGTCAACTCCGGCACCGAAGCCACGATGAGCGCGCTGCGCCTGGCCCGCGCCGCCACCGGCCGCCCCGGCGTTATTAAGTTCGACGGTTGCTACCACGGCCACGCCGACGCCTTCCTGGTCAGCGCCGGCTCCGGCGTGGCGACCCTGGGCCTGCCGGATAGCCCCGGCGTGCCGGCCTCCGCCGTGCAGCACACCAGCAGCGTCCCGTTCAACGACCTGGCCGCCGTGGAAGCGGTCTTCGCGCGCCAGCCCGGCGCCGTGGCCGCCGTGATCGTGGAGCCGGTAGTGGGCAACGCCGGCGTCTTGCTACCGGAACCTGGCTTCCTGGCCGGCCTGCGCAACATCACCCGCCGCGAAGGCGCGCTGCTGATCTTCGATGAAGTGATGACCGGCTTCCGCGTCGCCTATGGCGGTGCGCAGACGCGCTACGGCGTGACGCCTGACCTCACCTGCCTGGGCAAGATTGTCGGCGGTGGACTACCGGTCGGCGCCTACGGCGGCCGCGCCGACCTGATGCAGCAGATTGCGCCGGCCGGGCCGGTCTACCAGGCCGGCACGCTTTCCGGCAATCCCCTGGCCATGGCTGCCGGCATCGCCACGCTCAAGGCATTGCAGGAACCGGATGCCTACGCCACGCTGGAACGCCGGTCGGCCGCTCTGGAAGCGGGCCTTGCAACCGCTGCCCGGCGCCACGGCGTCCCCGTCACTATCAACCGTGCTGGCAGCATGCTCAGCCTCTTCTTCCATCCCGGCCCCGTGCGCACCTTCGCTGAGGCCCAGGAGTCCGACACCGACCGCTTCCGCCGCTTCCACCGCCGCCTGTTGGAGCAGGGTGTCTTCCTGGCGCCATCCGCCTTCGAAGCCGCCTTCGTATCGCTGGCGCACGATGACGACGTGATCGCAGCCACGGTGCAAGCGGCGGAGGTGGCACTGGCAGGGTGAACGCCAGCCCGAGCGGAGAGAAGGCTGTAGGCGCCGGTGCAACGACCATGCGGGCTGTTCCCAACGGACCGAATCGCGAAGAATCGCGAAGTAATCCCGCAGAATCCCGCAGAATCGCGAAGTAATCCCGCAGAATCCCGAAGCGTCGTTGGGGCGGGCCTCTTAATCTTACCGACGTAACCGATGCACTACTGCCCGGCCCCGTCCGGTGGGATCCACAAGATTGAGCCGATGCAGGAGCGCCAGGTCTGTCTGGACTGATCGTTTCGATTGCGGATGGCTTATCGCGGCATGAATCTCGGCTGCGGACATTGGTCCCTTTTGGGCCAGCAAGTGCAGAATCTCGCGCTGACGAGGCGTGAGGTCGTGGCCGACTCGGTGCGGGCAATGTAGCCGCTCGGCAGGAAGCGAACACCAACTGCACCCGCTTGCTCCACAAACTCCGGTTCCGGATGCCCGGCCTCGACGCAGAGTTCGACGATGTTCTGCGTGCCGCGTCCCCACTGTTCGACGAGGCCGCGGCGGTAGAACACGCCGGCAATCAACAGGTTGCGCGGGCGCGACTGATGATCCCGCTTGAGGTCCTCAACCTGGAGACCAAACGGCAGCGTTCCAGCGCTCCAAACCTCTAACCGGTCGTCATAAATGGTGATACTGACGGCGCCACCCGGAATGGAATAGTCTCGGTGACAGAGCGCGTTCACGACGGCTTCTCGCAGGGCGAGCAGAGGGAATAGTGGCAAAAATGGACTCCTCCGCCATCCTCATGCAATTTGTGCTTGGATCTCACGCAGCGAGGTGACGAGCGAACCATCCCGCGGCAGGAGCCAAATTGAAGACGTGTTCCCCGTCGAACAGGTCCAGCGCGCAGGTGGTCTCCTCTCCGACAGCGTAGGCGCGGCGCACGGTGGCGAAGCCCGTCTCCACCTCCTCGACGCCGTAGAGAGAATCCCGACGGCCGTTTTGAATGAGCAGAGGACGCGGAGCCACGAGCGCGGCGATGTCCGGCAGATCGCAGAGCCGGAGTAGTCCGAACAGGTGGTTGCAGAGGTCCCAGCCCTGCAACCGCCGCCAGGTCAGCACTTCCTGGCGCAGGGTGGTGAAGTAGCCACTCACGACAGCGGCCCGGATGCGCTCATCAAAGGCCGCGAGGAAGAGGGCCCGCTTCCCTCCTTCAGACAGTCCGACCGTGCCAAGCCGGCGCGCATCCACCTCGGGCCGGGTCGCCAGCACCGTCAGCGCCCGTTGGTCGTCGAGCAAACGCAGGCCGGTGAGGGAGTGTCCCAGATATTCCGCAACGAGCCCCATGGCGGTGTGATAGCCGCCAGAGTGGTCTGGAGCGCGCTCACCGAAGCCGATGGCGTCGGGGGCCAGTGTCACATAGCCACGTTGGGCAAAGGCGACGGCGAAGTCGTAGCGCAGTCTGGCGATCGTTGCTGCCGCCTCCGCGTCCGGCGGCAGCCCCACGACGAGTGCTTTGCCGAGGTTGGCGCCGTGCCCATGCAGACAGATCAACCCGGGCCGCGCCTGCCCGGTCGCTCCGTCCGGTACGAGCAGGTAGGCTATGCCGGTTCCCCCCAACGTGCCGGCGTAGCGCAGATGCTGTCGCGTGTAGCCATCACACTGTTCGCTGTCCAGCACCTGCACTGCGACCGGTTGCTGGGGCTCTGGCGCTACCCCAAGCACCTGCCAGAGAGCAGCTCGGAGTTGCACCTGCCACTCTGCCAGCGTCGTTGGACTGTCCACGGACTTCGGTAGGCTAAGACGCGACGGCGTTACCAGCAGCAGGCGTTGCAGCAACGCATGGGTCGCCAACCCTGGCGCCTCCTCGGCTCCGCTTGCGGAAGGAGCAGCGGCGTGTACCGATTGGGACGACCGTTCTCGGTCGTCTGCGGCAGGGCCCTCCGGTGATGCAGGCATCGTCGACACCTTACACGCCGCCTGGGACATGGCCGCCGCTGATGTGCAGGTAGTCGGGCTGGGGCGGCTTGCCGGTGTAGTGATACTCGGCAGCCATGTAGCTCATCGTGATGGCGCGGCGGGGCTGGATCGAGCGGTTCGCGGCGGTGCCGTGCAGCAGCAGGCTGTGGAAGAAGAGGCCGCTCCCCGGTGTCATGGGGATCGGCACAACTTGGCGCTGGTCGTAGTGCGCAGCCGAGATCACGTAATCGTCGGTGACATGCACATGGGGTAAGGCGCCTCGCGTCTGGCTGGCGGGGATGGCCGTCATGCAGCCGTTCTCCAGCGTCGCCGGATCGAAGGGCAGCCAGCAGGACCACAGCGCCATCGGCTGGATCGGCCAGTAGGGCGAATCCTGGTGCATCCCTTTGGCCGAACCGATCCCAGCCGGCTTCATGAGCACGTCCGCTCGGAACAGCTTGAGGTTCGGGCCCATGAGACCTTGCATCAGCGCCACGATGGTCGGATGCAGCACCAGTTGCCGGAAGAGGTCATCGCCCTTGGCCACGCCGCTGATTTTGCGGACGTCTTCCCCCGGCTTGGCCGCTAACTCACCGCGCGCCACCTGCGGCTCCCGCTGGATGCTGAGACCGTTCGGCAAGGGGCGTTCGCTGGTGGCGTACTCCGTGAGCCGGGTGATGTAGGCCCCGCACCGCTCGGGCGAGAGCAGGCCCTCCACGACGAAATAGCCGTCTACTTCGGCCTGCCGGCGCTGCTCTGCCGTTAAGGTTGCCTCCGCGCGTACTGTTGCCACGATCCGCCTCCCTACCTAACGTCCGGACAGTTCCGGCCATGCTGTCTCGGCACCGGCGCTACCGTCCAAGACATCGTACCGACGCAGTTGACCGGCAACAATGCATCTGCACCTGCATACTTTGCATTATCTTGCTCCGATCTTGAGTCCGTGAGCTTCGCTGTCAGCGCCGCCTTCCAGGTTCGCCAGCCGACGCTATCGGTGGCACGAAAGGTGAGTTCGGATCTTAAGTCGACGTAGAAGCGGTTGTAGTAAGCCAATGTCGAGAATTCGCGCGGAGGCATCGAGATCCGGCCTGCCAATCCGGCGGAATCCGTCATGAAGCGAAGGCCTTATCAAGCACGACCTGCACGGCCTTGGTGGCCGCAGTTACGGCGTCGGGAACTGATACCTTGTTCTGAAGGGCATCATTGAGTTGCTGGTTGAGCACTTTCTGCCAGTCGTTCCAGTTAGGACCGACGACGAGTTGCGTGAGGTACTGCTCGTCCAAGTAGACCTTAAGGTTCGCCGGTGGCTCATTCTTCTGGTCAACCAGCCAGGCCTCGGCGGCAGCCTTGATGATTGGCGCCTTGCCCTGTCCAAAAGTCAGTGGCGGGCGATCCGGGCGGATAGAGTCAGTGATCAACTCCCAGGCCGAGTCCTTCACTTTGGATACGGTCGATATGACGTACTGGTTGGACCATCCGACGTTATACTGCCCTTTCGTGCCCTTCGGGTTCAGAGTAATGTCCCAAGATAGTCCCTTGCTCTGACGGTACGTGCCAAGGGTGCCGCAGCAATCCCACATGCTGATGGATTGCTGATTGTTGACAAACCAACCCTTGTCTGGAGCTTTGGTGCCGGATGGCGGGGCCGCATTATCCTTGTACATCAGATCGTGCAGGTACTGAATCGTGTTGACGTTCTCCGGCGAATCGAAGGTGCACTTGCGGTAGTCCGGGCTGAGATGGCTTCCTCCGTTGGAGGGGATGATGCAGCCGAGATGGCTGTAGTCGATGCTGGACGTGGTGCCCCACTGCGGCTTGGTCGAGTCGGTAAGCCCGTGCGCCGTGTCACGCACCTTGGCGTACGTCCAGGTCTCGTCGGGAAACGGTACGCCCGCATGCTGGAATAGATCCTTGTTGTAGGTGAGCCAGGTATTGATCCACTCGTACGGTATGGCGTAGAGATCCGCTGTGGTCGATGGGTACCGCATCGCGTCAAAAAAGACCTGATAGTAGTTCCCCATGCCCAGCTTGCTGCGGTTCCAGTAGGGCTGCAGGTTGGTGAGGAATCCCTTCTTCGCGTAGTCGTAGACCGAAACGACGCTGACAAAGGAAACATCCGGCGGCGTGCCGGCGACAGCCGTCTTCTCGTACTTCGTGTAGATGTCCGGGAAGTAATCCGCCTCTAACTGGATCTCGGGATGTTTCGCCCGAAAATAGTCGAGGAAGCCATTCTTGTCGCCTTGTTCGTAGCCCGTCACTGTGCCTTCGGTAGCATTCCAAAAGACGAGTTTGCTACCCGCTGCTACCGGCTGGGTCGGCGCGGCGGTGGCTACGGGTGCTGCAGCCGCGCTAGTCGTCGTGGCCGAAGTCGTCGTCGCGGCGCTCGTGGCTGGCGCGGCCGCGGTCCGGGACGTTGTGGAGGCCAGGGACGGGGTGGCAGCCACTGTGGTAGTCCTCGTGGTCGAGGCGGTGACGATGGCGGTGGCGCTCCCCCCGCAGGCTGCCAGCAACGGTATCGTCGCGCCCGCGACCAGCACGGTCAGCAGGCGGCGGCGAGGCAGCACACGGGCCAGCGCTCTGGCCCCCAAGTTCGAGATGCTGTTGTCGGGCATATATCTCTCCCATTCTGGTGGAATGTTCCGCGAAGGCACTACTCGCTGCATGCTAGCGGCATGACCGTGCCACGGCAATGGACGCGTGAAACGTGCATTTGCACTGGTTTGATGCAGTCATCGGTTGCGCCTCGTTCACGTTCGGTCCCTAGCCTCACGTCGGAAGGCGGCGGGCGGCTGCCCCACCAGTGCTTTGAACTGGCGCGTGAAGAAATAGACATCCCGGTAGCCAAGTGCCTGGGCCACTTGCCGCATGTTCAGGTCGCTCTCCAGGAGTAATTGGCGAGCCCGGTCGATACGGCGCTGGAGCAGGTAGTGCTGAGGCGGGCAGCCGAATTGTCGCTGGAAGACCCGACAGAAGTGGCCTAACGAGAAGCCGCACGCCTTGGCCAAGGCGCCGGACGTAGCAAAGTAGCGTCCTTTAGTCTCCAGACGCAACAGCGCCTGAGCAATGGCCGGGTGATCGTGACAACCACGGGTGAGCGCGAGGGTGAACTGGGCGTCCTCTCGCCTCAGTTCAGTAAGCAGGAGTAGCAGTAGTGCGCTACTCACAGCCTGCCACTCCGGTGGCTGCAGTGCCCGGAGCGCCAGCAGTCGCGTGAAATAAGCATCGAACGCGTGGGGCTCGATCAAGTGGCGGTGTAGCGACGGGTCGGCCTCGGATGGGAGTGAAGGCAGCACTCCCTCGTGGGTATGCACGGTGAAGTGCGTGGTGATCACCCAGAGTGGCCGGGCTGGATCGTGCGTCGCCGCGTGGACGACGCCCGGGGGCACGACGAGCAAGTCGCCGGCGGTGAGACCGTAGTCGCGGCCTGCACAAGTGAGCGTGCCAACCCCGCCACGCACGAACCAGAACGTGTAGTCACCGAGTAGGCGGGGCAGCACATGCCATTCCGGTGCGCAATAGAACTCTCCGACGATGCCCGGCTCAAGCCACCAAACGTCGACCATGGTAGCGCAACAAGACTGACCCGCCGTTGAGATCGTCGCGATAGCCGTCATCGTGCCCGCCTCATTCCGCATCGGACGTTGGGCCTACCCCTGCAGCGACGCGAAAATATCCGCCACTGGAAGGATTATGCCGGGCAACAGGACGCTCTTTAGCGCATCGCCAGGGCGCAACACCACCGGCAGCCCATAATGATCGCCCAGATGCGCATATTGACTGACAGTCCGTATCTCCGGGTCTACGATCCAGTAATCCGGCACGCGGAACCGCTCATAGTCTCGCCAGATATCACCGCCGGGCAACTGGTCGTTCCGGTTCGTCGGTGACAGCACCTCGATGACAAGATCAGGCACCCCTTCGATGCCCTTGCCGGTGACAATATAGAGGCGCTGCTCCTGAATGAAGCAGAGGTCCGGCTCGCGCACGTTCCGGCGCGGCCCCGATGCATCCAACACCACGGCCACCGGTCCAAGCGCCACTTCACCGAAGCCGGCGCGTTCAGCGCGACGCAGCCAATCGAACAGCTCTGCCACCACCCTGCCATGGTCCCGCGATGTAGACATGCGCTCTACCGGGATCCCCTCTACCAGTTCGCTGAGCATGGTGTTCTCGGGCGAGTCGATCCACTCATCAAACCGGTAGCGCCGCCTGGTCAGCACCATGGCGTTCAACACCGCCTTCCCGCCCTGCGGCCTTGCCAGGACACGTTCCAGAACGCGATCAAGGGATAGCATACTGTCCATAGCTTCCATTGTATCGTCGGCCGCAATTTGGCTCCGCCAAGGGCGAGAGTCTTGCGTCTTTCGTTCCCAGGCCATACCATCTGGGACGAAAAATACTTGTCAAAGCCGTCTGCTTGGGCAAATCCTGGTCCAAAGGGCCGGGGGCATCACTCTCATTCGGGGGTACGAAAAAGTGAGCACGAACCCGATCCAGTCGTATCAAAGAGATGTTGAGCGGACGTTGCGGTCGGGCCTCGCCACGGAGCATAGTTACCGACCGGCGCTGAAGGAACTGATCGAGGCGCTCGGCCCGGGTGTCACCGCCACAAACGACCCCAAAAGGGTAGCCTGCGGCGCCCCGGATTACGTGGTATCCCGCGACACGGGTCATGGACCGCTCACCATCGGCTACGTCGAAACGAAAGACATCGGGGTATCGCTGGACGAGACGGAGCGCAGCGAACAACTCCGCCGTTACCTGCCGTCTCTTGATAACCTGCTGCTCACCGACTACCTGGAGTTTCGCTGGTATGTCGGTGGAGAGCGACGGTTGACGGCCCGCCTTGGCTCGTGGGAACGTACACGCGGCGGTCGCCTGGTCATAGATCAAGCCGGCATGGTAGCCGTGGTCAGCCTGCTGCGTGACTTTCTGGCCCGCCAGCCGGAACCGATCCGCACACCGCGCGACCTGGCCCAACGCATGGCTCGCCTGACCCACCTGATCCGCGACATCATTGTGCAGAGCTTCGCTACGGGGTCAGAGTCCGACGAACTTAAGGACTTACGCTCGGCGTTTACCGAGGTGCTCATCCCGGACTTGCCCATACCGCAGTTTGCAGACATGTTCGCCCAGACCTTGAGCTACGGCTTGTTTGCGGCGCGCATCAACCACACCGGATCCACCCCCTTCCGCCGTCAGGATGCCGCCCGCGAAATCCCTCGCACTAACCCGTTTCTCCGCCGCCTCTTCAATACGATCACGGGGCCGGATGTGGACGACGAACCCTTCATCGGCTTCGTCGATGACCTCGCGCAACTGCTGGCGCAGACGGACATGGCCCTGGTCCTGGCGGACTTTGGCAAGCGCACCCGTCAGGAAGACCCCGTCGTGCATTTCTACGAGACCTTTCTGGCCGCCTACGACCCGAAGTTACGGGAGTCCCGCGGCGTCTACTACACGCCTGAGCCGGTGGTTTCGTACATCGTGCGCTCCGTCGATCACCTGCTGAGAGAACGTTTCGGCTGTGCAGACGGCCTCGCGGATACGGGCGACGTGACGCACCAACGCACGAACGCCGCGGGACGCTCCATAGTTGAGCGTATGCCCCGAGTACAGATTTTGGACCCTGCCTGTGGCACCGCGACGTTCCTCTACGCCGTCACCGACCACATCCGCCAGCACTTCATGCAACAGCGTCAGGCCGGTCTGTGGTCCGGCTACGTCCGCAGTCAGTTGCTGCCCCGCATCCACGGATTCGAACTGCTCATCGCGCCATACGCGGTCGCCCACCTGAAGCTCGGCATGCAACTGGCAGGACTCGACCTGCCGGAATCGCAGCGCAAGGATTGGGCCTACACCTTCACGGGAGATGAACGACTCGGGGTATACCTCACCAACACCTTGGAGCAGGCGCTGAAGAAGTCGGAACTGCTGGTCGGACGCTACATCTCTGAGGAAGCCAATGCGGCAGCGGACATCAAGCGAGACAAGCCAATCCTGGTGGTCCTCGGCAACCCTCCCTACTCCGGCAACTCGGCCAACAAAGGGGACTGGATCGAGCGGCTAGTCAGAGACTACTACGCTGTGGACGGCAAGCCGCTCGGCGAGCGTAATCCCAAGTGGCTCCAGGACGACTACGTGAAGTTCCTGCGCTTCGGACAGTGGCGCATCCAGCAGACCGGTTCCGGTATCCTCGCCTTCATCACCAACCATGGCTACCTGGACAACCCGACATTCCGAGGGATGCGCCAACAACTCATGGAGACATTTACGGACATCTACATCCTGAATCTACACGGCAACAGCAAGAAGCGCGAATTGCCACCTGAGGGCGGACGAGATGAAAACGTCTTCGATATCCAGCAGGGAGTTGCCATAGGTGTCTTCGTGAAGGAAGTCGGTAAGAACGGTCCAGCGAACGTCCACCATGCCGACCTCTGGGGTCCACGAGAGAACAAATATGTCTGGCTTGGACAGCAAAGTGTTAACACGACTAAGAGGGCTTTCAGATAATCCCTTGTGGGGGTAAAATGGGAGGAGGTTTGGGG
>DAIMXP010000098.1:0-26744 GCA_036734945.1 Chloroflexota bacterium | reverse complement strand
CAGGTATCCTACACCCTCAACCAACCCACCGGCGCGAAAACTTGTGGCGCACTTTAGCAATTTTGTAGCAATTGGCGCGCCACGCTCGGTTGCCTGCTCTCCCCAAAACCTGCTAAACTACGGTGCTCGTGGTGCAAGCCACGGGCGCATAGCTCAGTTGGTTAGAGCGCTGCCCTGATAAGGCAGAGGTCCCTGGTTCGAGTCCAGGTGCGCCCACTGTGGTGTCGTGGCGACACCCTCCGCCCCGGTAGCTCAGTGGATAGAGCGATAGCCTCCGGAGCTATAGGCCGCACGTTCGAGTCGTGTCCGGGGCGCGGAGCAGTGATGGATAGCGAGGGGGCTTCGGCCCCAGGTACGGCCGCAGGCCCAGCGAACAGGGCTGGCTCGGGAGCAGTGCGTCGGCCGCGCCGCAACCCGCCCGTGACGACCCGCACGGGCGACACCGGCTACACCGACCTGATCGGCGAACACGATCTGCCCAAATATGAGGCGCGCGTCGAGGCAAACGGCACGCTCGATGAGGCCAACTCGGTGCTCGGCCTGGCCCGTGCCAGCACGCGACACCAGCGGCTCAAGCAGATCATTTACGACGTGCAAAGCACGCTCTATGGCGTGATGGCGGAAATCGCCATGAGCGGTGAAACCGAGCGAGCCGAGCAGTTGGTCAGCGACGAGCAGGTGGCGCAAATCGAGCTACTGATGGAAGAACTGAAAGGGCAAATCGAACTGCCCCGCGGTTTCATCACGCCGGGCGCCACGCCGGTCGGCGCGATGCTGGATGTCAGCCGGGGCGTCGTGCGGCGGGCGGAACGCCAACTAGCCCTGCTCACTCACCGCCGCGTGCTCACCAACGAGGCCCTGCTGCGCTACGTCAACCGTGCTTCCGACTTTCTGTTCGTGCTCGCCCGCTATGAGGAGTTCCTGGAAGGGCGGCTGCCCGACCGGCCGCGCCGCCGTGGGCACCGCCCGAATCCGGCCCAGGAGGCCCTCTTTCCAGAGGAAGAGCTTGCCAGCCTGCAATCCGGCAGGACGTAACCGAATTGTAGCGCCGCGTCATCTAGTGAAACGTACAATTACCCGCTGAGCGTGCTATACTGCCCTGGCAGTCAAGCAGGGTGCGGCCGGGGAATGGCCCCGACCCATGGCTGTGCTCAACGTCCTCAGTCCTTCAGCAACGTCCTGTGGGATGGCCGCGCGGTTGGCGCCTCCGCGTCCGGCATCACCGTCGCTTCCCTTCGGAACGCCGGGAACAGCAATGGAGCAGATACCGTGAATGCGAGTGACCTGGCAGACCGGACCATGGTCGATCTTCGGAGCCTGGCTCGTTCGTTAGACATCACCGGCGTGTCCACGTTACGTAAGCACGAGTTGGTAGCGCGGCTAGTGACGGCAAGCGCCGTGCCAATAAGGGTGGACCCGTCTTCGGCCGCCGGCCCTGCGGCAACGCTCACCGACCGCGCCCCCGCCACCAATACCGACGCGCCAGCGGTTGACCCGTTTGACCATGTGGCCGGCGACGGCCTGATCGACCAGCATGACCTCACGCCCGCGACTGTCGCTACCATACGGGCAATTGATGCTGAGCCGGCCGGCGATGCGGCGACACACGCCAACGGATTGACCCACCTGCCGCCCGAGCAGGCGCCCGCCGTCGGCGATGTTGTGGAAGAACCTGCCTTGCCGGACGTGGTGATCGAAGCGCCGGCCGAGATACGGCTGGACCTTCGGCCGGTTGAACCGCCGGAAGAGCACATCTTCGCCAACGGCGTGCTGGAAGTGGCCGAGACGGGGCACGGCTTTCTGCGGCCGTATCGCTTCATGCCTGGACCGGACGACGTCTACGTCTCGCAGTCCCAGATTCGGCGGTTTGGCTTGCGCACGGGCGACATGATCTCCGGCCAGGTGCGCCCACCTAAGGATAACGAGCGCTACTTCAGCTTGCTGCGGGTCGAGGCCGTCAATGGTCAGGATCCCGATACGGCCACACGGCGGCCCCACTTTGAGAACCTCACCCCGATCTTCCCCCAGCAAGCCTTCGACCTGGAGACCAGCCAGCAGAACCTGTCGCAGCGCATCATCAACCTGGTCGCCCCCATCGGGCGTGGCCAGCGTGGACTGATCGTCTCGCCACCTAAGGCGGGCAAGACGATGCTGCTCAAACAGATTGCCAACGGCATCATCGCCAACCACCCCGACATCCACCTGATGGTCGCCCTGATCGGGGAACGCCCCGAAGAAGTTACCGACATGAAGCGCTCGGTGCAAGGCGAAGTCGTGAGTTCGACTTTTGACGAGGACACGGAGAACCACACCCGCGTCGCCGAAATGGCGTTGGAGCGCGCCAAGCGACTCGTCGAAGCCGGGCGCGATGTCGTCATCCTGCTGGACTCCATCACCCGCCTGGTACGCGCCTACAACCTGGCAGTTCCGCCGAGCGGTCGCACGCTGAGCGGCGGTGTTGACCCCTCGGCGCTCTACCCCCCCAAGCGCTTCTTCGGCGCCGCCCGCAATCTAGAAGAGGGGGGCAGCCTGACCATCATCGCCACCTGCCTGGTCGATACCGGCAGTCGCATGGACGAAGTGGTCTACGAAGAGTTCAAAGGCACCGGCAACCTGGAAATCCACCTGGAGCGCCGGTTGGCCGAGCGCCGCGTCTTCCCCTCGGTGGATATCCTGCGCTCCAGCACCCGCCGGGAAGAACTCCTATTGGACGAGGCGACGTTGCGCCAGGTGTGGATGATGCGCCGCATGCTCACCCAAATCGGCGATGGCGGGTATGAATCGTTGTTGCGGTCGATGTCCAAAACCGCCAACAACCGCGAGTTTCTGCGCTCTCTCTCCAAGGAAACACTGTAGGCCGAGCCTACGGCGATAGCGCCGTGACCGGTCGGTGTGCCGGCCATCGGCGCGCGACCCCGCCAGTTATACTGCCGGAAGCGGCGTGGCAATCGGGAGCAGTTGCGCAGTGACACAATTTTTGGCGAGACGGCGAGCACTGCTCGGGCTTTTGGCGCTGCTGCTGCTCGCTGCGCTCATTGGCAGCCAGGGCGGACGCACGCCAAGGGCCGCCGCGGCCGGGGGAGACCCTCGCTACTTTGCCCAGACCGGCTATCGCATCAGCACCGATGCCTTCTACGACTACTTCACGCACCGCGGCGGCATCCGCAACTTCGGCTACCCCACCTCCCAGACCTTCACGCTGCAGGGCTATAAGGTGCAGTTCTTTCAGCGCCAGGTGATGCAGCAGCGAGCCGATGGGTCGGTGACGCTGCTCAACCTGCTCGACCCCGGTATCCTGCCCTATACTAGCTTTAATGGCTCTGTCTTCCCCGCTGTTGACCCGGCCATCACCGCGGCGGCGCCGACCGCCAGTGACCCCAACTACGCTACCGACGCGCTGTCCTTCGTTGCCGCCCATGCGGCAGACAGCGTCGCCGGCAAACCGGTACGCTTCGACGCTACCTTCCTTGCTGCCGTGAGCGCGCCCGACGCCTTCCCGACCGGCCCCGTTAATGCCGCCCTCTTGCCCCTGCTAGACCTGGAAATCTGGGGCTTCCCGACCTCTGCGCCGATGGCTGACCCGGCGAACGGCAACTTCATCTACCTACGCTTCCAGCGCGGCGTGATGCAATACGACGCGACATCAGGCCTGACACAGGGCATTCTGCTGGCCGACTACCTCAAGGCCATCATCACCGGCCAGGCGCTCCCGCCCGACCTGACCCAGGAGTCATCCGGCAGCCCATACTTTCAACAGTGGGCTCCCGGCCAGCCGCAGTTCCTGGCCCGGCCGGCGGCCTTAGCAGGCACCGATCTGACAAACGCCTTCTATCAGCAGGACGCCTCTGGTCAGATGATCGTTCCGACTGCGACCGCCACCCCGCTGCCAACCGCCACGACCATCGCTGGCTTCTGCGCCGGGGATGAAAAGATGACCTTTGCCGGCGCCGGGCCATCCACAAGCATCGGCGACACCATCTATATCACCGTGACTTCGTCGCTCAATCACTCCAACATTATCCTGACCGGCACGGATGCGCCGACGTTTATCAAGCAGTACGCCGGGCAAGAGGGACAGGTCTGGCAGTATCAGGTCACCATAAAGACGGCGGGAACGCACTACTACACATGGTACGTTGACACCACAACGGCCTGCACGGCGAACAACTTTGCAGTGGCCGGTCCGACCGCCACGCCGACCGCCACGGTCGCCGCCACTGCCACAGTGAGTCTTACCGCAACACCGGATCCTACAGCAACACCGACTGTCGGACCGAAACCGGTGATTAGCAGCGTCAACCCGACGACGTTCGTCGTAGGGCAGGTCATCACGATCAACGGCGGCCCCTTTGGATCACCGCCGCCCGGTTCCGGCGCCAGCGGAACCAACGGCACTGTCTTTTTCTTCTTTCAGCGCGGGCCAACGCCTGGCGCGTTGACGCCAACCCCCACGCCGTTTAGCAGTTCGACCAGCGGCCAGGCGAGCGTCAACAACTGGACGAACGGCTTCATCTCCGTGCAAGTGCCCAACCTGTCGCCCTCATCCGGCACAAATGGCAGCTACTGCATCCAGGTCACGGTCAATGGAGCGCCACCCAGCGATCCCTTTTGCGGGCTACAACTCAGCGGGAGCTAGGCCTTCACCGTCGCGCCGCCCGCGCGTAGGCCTGATCGTGCGGTCCAATGGCGATGATCACGACGACATCGCGCTCGACCATAAAAATGAGCCGGTACGCAACTCCCTTGACGGTCAAGTCATAGGCACGAACATGGGATAGGTCGCCCTTTTTGGGCTCTCCAGCGCCAAAAGGATCGCGCAGAATAGCAGGGATGTGCGTTGTCACGATCCCATGGAGCAGAGGCTGATTGTGGCGGGTCAGTTTGAATAAATCCTTGGCCGCCGCCTCCAAGAACTCGTAGCGAAAGGCCACGGTTACCGCCGCCGGTCGGCGGCAGCCGGTTCCCTGTTGACGGTCTGCAGGAGCGCCGCGAGAAAAGTCTCGCCGTCGATGCGAGGTCCCGCCTCACCCAGACGCTCCCGAATGATGTTTTCCTCATCCGGCCCACCCAAACGGGGCGGTCGGTGCTCCTCACTATTTCGTGCAAACAGCTCGCCTGGCTCACAATTCAGGGCGTCGCATAACCCGGCCATCGTGTCAAAACGGATCCCCGCCGACTCACCCCGTTCCAACGCTGACACCGTATCGGGGCGCACTCCGGCGATGGCGGCAAGCTGACGCTGGGTCAGCCCCCGCTCCGCCCGTACTTGCAGAAGCCGCAGTCGTATACCAGCCATTTCCGCCTCCACCGGGACAAACTCACGCCCTACCGTGACAATACGACCAGAAGTATAGCACTTTGGAAGCTGTTTGGCAGTTGCCCTACTGACCGACCCGAGAGGCTTCTTCCGATGGCGGCGGTTGGTCGGCGGGTAGCGCTGCCGTAGAGGCGCGCATGGCATCGCGGCGACCCTTGTAATGCTGAAGCAGGTAGACCGCCAATGGGATACACACAACGAAGAGGGCAATGGAAGTCAACTGTGCCTGCTTCAAGCCGAAGAGGGTAACGCTGTTGGCGCGCCAGAAAAAGACCACGAACTGACTGACACAGTAGGCGACCAAATAGATCACCGTCAATATGCCCGGCGTGCGCGTCCGCGTCCGCATGTACCAGAGGATGCCGAAGATCGCCAGCGACATAAACAACTCGATGAGGGCAGCCGGGAAGACGCGCTGATTCAGGTTCGCCGGATCGATAAAGGAGTGCGGGTTGGTATAGATAAATGCAAAGGCGCTCTGCGTGCGGTACCCGACGATATCGCCGTTGACCATGTTGCCGATGCGGCCAAACGCCTGCCCCAGCGGCAGGCCCAGCACCAGCACATCCAGCAGGCGCCAGAACGACAGTTGCCGGCGGTAAGCGAAGATGAGAATAACAAAGAAGCAGACGAAGAGAGTGCCGAAGAAGGCCATCCCGCCTTCCCAGGTCGCCAGGATGTCCTGGGGATGGGTCAGGAAGTAGCCGAAGTCGTTCTGGACCACGTAATACAGTCGCCCGCCGATGATGCCGAAGATGATCAGCCAGGTGGCGAGGCTATAGACGGTGTCGCGACCGAAGCCGGTGCGGTCCGCCTCGCGGGCATCGACCATGAGACCAACACCGATGCCAATGCCGATCATCAACCCGTACCAGCGTAGGGCGATCGGTCCGATGTGGGCGATGATCGGATCAAGTCCGATGTGCAATGGGAACATATTGGTAGTGTACCTCAGTCGTTGACGGCGGCCGCCGAAGCCGGCGCCGATACCGGTGTCTGTACGGGAACCGGCCCCCAGCGGAGCGCTGACGCCGCCCAGCTCAGCCCGCTGCCGAACCCCGCCACCACCACGGCACTGCCATCGTGCAGGCGGCCTTCTTCCTGCGCCTCGCAAAGCGCGATGGGGATGGATGCAGCAGAGGTATTACCATAGCGCTGCACATTGACGTACACCTTCTCGTCGGGCAGCCCGAGCGTACGCGCGGCCGACTGGATGATGCGCACATTCGCCTGGTGCGCCACGAAGAGATCGAGATCATCCAGCGTCCAGCCCGCGGCGGCAACGACTTGCTCCGTAATGCGTGGTAATACGCTGACGGCAAAACGGAAGACCTCGCGCCCGTCCATGCGGATCATATGCAGGCGGTCCTGGAGCGTGCTACACGTCGCGGGTAGCCTGCTCCCCCCGGCCGGCACCGTCAGGAGATCGGCTCGGCTGCCATCGGAGCCGACTGTCGTCGCCAGCAGGCCATACTCCTCGTCCGTGGCACGCAAGAGCAATGCGCCGGCCCCATCACCGAAGAGGACGCAGGTCGAGCGATCGGTCCAGTCCACAATGCGCGAGAAGGTCTCGGCGCCGATTACCAGCACCGTCCGGAAGAGGCCGGAGCGAATCGAACTATCGGCCATCGCCAGGGCGTAGACGAAGCCGGAGCAGACTGCGTTGATGTCGCAAGCGCCGGCGCGGGTCGCGCCGAGTCCGGCCTGCACCAGGTTCGCAGTCGCCGGCATGGGCTGGTCGGGTGTGCAGGTGGCGACTAGCACGCAATCAACGTCCTCTGCCGCCGTGCCCGCCACAGCCAGGGCATGCCGACCAGCGATTATCGCCATGCTGGCCGTCGCTTCATCGGGTGCGGCCACTCGCCGTTCCGCGATGCCGGTGCGGCTGCGGATCCACTCGTCGGACGTATCGAGCGTCCGGCTCAACTCAATATTGGTGACCACCCTGGCAGGGACATACTTGCCCCAGCCAGCGACGCAAGCACGACGCAACGCCACGTTCCTCCTGCTCGCCTGTTGACTGCCACCACAGGTCACGCTTCCTCGTCAGGATAGGTCGGTACACCGTGGCCTGTCAACCATCGAGCGAGAACGTAGCCAGTACCTGCCCCAGGGGCTCCATCAGCCGTTCCCGTTGGCTCGCGGATGCCACCTGGACATGTACCGTCCAGCGTTTGCCCGTCGCCAACCAACGACCTTCCAGGAACTGCGAGCCATCCACCGCCGACGGTGCAAAGGCGGCAAACTGCACAACTGTTCCGTTGGCCAGGGGATACGCGCCGGCGCGTTCCGCCAGCGGCACAGTAGCCAGTGTGCGTAAGTGGCACGCTTCGTTCCACACGCCGACGCGAAGTCCGCCGGGAACGCTGAAGCGATCTATTGGGGGGCTACCAGCGATAGACTGCGACGCGTCCAGCTGCCAGCCCGGGGGCAACGTGAGGCTGTAGCCGTAGTGCGCGGAATGGAACAACTGCGGCAACTGAAGGATAAGTGGTTCGGCCGGTCTGGCTATTGCCGCCTCAGTGGTTGCCAACCCACCAGTTGTCGCGTCCTCACGCACGGGCGCCGCCGGTTCAATCGGCGGAAACACCTTATGGGAACGTCGCAGGAAGGTGAAGATACCAAGTTGCACGGTGCGCCTCCAGGTGGCACGGCCGCGCCCGGAAACGCCGCAGCAGACAGCGCCACGCGCACTGCCATGCGTCCCCAGGCCTACGAGGTGAGCTGACGGGTTCGGGCGGGATCAGCCCTACCTGCCACATCGGCAGGATTCACCCCACGAAATCGGTTCCCCCGTTCCTCCCATGAGGATTCGGCCGCTCTTTATTTGTTAGTACGCACTATACCAAAGGACGTTACGCAGCGCAATGCCTGCGCGCCAGGTCGCCGTCTCTCAGCGCCACGCAACTTCCTTGACCGGCAGTAACCGGCAAGCACCCTCAGCATTGAGCAAAGCCCCGTTGGCCGCGTACCAGGCCGTCAAGCTCCGCCAACAGCGTATCGACGTCTGATTCGTCGTTAAAGTAATTCGTGGAGATGCGCAGCGCATTGAACTCCGGCACCAGGCGCGTGATGATGCGCGGCCGCCGTGCCTCCAGCCCGACTTGCAGCGCCTGGGCCCGCTGGCCCTCGATCCGGAAACTCGTCAGCGCCGAGCTCTGTTCCCAGGGCAGCGGCGTTAACAGCGTCCAGTCCGCTCGCTCGCGAACGCCGTCACGGAGACGCCTTGCCAGCCCTTGCATGCGCTGCGCTGTCGCCTCAATACCGCCGAGCCCGGCTAGCCAGTCCAGCGCCGCAGTCATGCCGACCCAGCGGGCATAGTCGCGCGTGCCGTACTCGAAGCGCTTGGCGCTCGCCTGCAAAGTGAGCCCCGTCGCTTCAAAGGTGCTCGCCGAACCGGCGCCGACATGCACCGGCCACAACTGCGTCAGTCGCTCCAGACGCCCCCACAGGAAGCCGGTGCCGGTCGGTCCGCACAGCCACTTGTGCCCGTTGCCTGCATAGAAGTCACAGTCGATTTGCCCGACATCCACCGGGACGACGCCAACCGCTTGCGCCCCGTCGACCAGCGTGAGGATGCCGCGCTCGCGTGACCAGGCGGCAATTTCTCGCACAGGTAGGCGCGTGCCGGTCTCCGTGCTGACGTGACTGGTGGCAATCAGGCGGGTGCGCGGCCCGCACAGCAGTCTGATCGACGCCAGGCAACGTTCTGGATCAGCGTCGACGGGGAAGCGCCGCAGCAGCACCCCCCGCCGCTGTTGCAGATAGGTCCAGGGCAAGAGCATGGCCGGGTGTTCCTGCGCCGACAGCAGCACCTCGTCACCCGGCGACCACTCCAACCCGGCCACCACCCAGTTCACCGCGTCGGTGGCGTTGCCACAGAGGCCGATTTCCTCCGGCACGGCTCCCAGCAGCGATGCCAGCCCGGCGCGGGCACGATCAACCTCCGGTATCAACTCCGGGTAGGCGACCCGCCCACCGAGCTCCAACTGCGCCGTCGCCGCTAGCAGTCGATCAACGACCGGCTGGGGACGCAGCCCGACCGTGCCGGTATTGAGATACACCGTTGTGCCGGCCGTGGGGAACGCGGCGCGAACGCTACGCCAGTCGACAGTAGGCGACGCGAGACCAGGGGATGCTGCGCCGATGGTAGGCTCCTTTCTGCGGAATTGACAACCTGACTGTACACCTATATGATCGCCCATGCTGCGGCATCAGGAGATCAGTCGGCATACGTGTGTGCGTCCCCGCACGGCTGTTCCCCCGCCCACCGGCACGCGAGGCAATACCTCACCGAAAAGGAGCTCTTTGTGATCCCGGCCACCAAACTGACCCGCCGTAGTGCCCTGCGCATGCTGTCTCTCTCCGCTGCCGTCTCCATCCTTGCCGCCTGCTCCCAATCTTCGCCGGCTGCCACCACGGGCAGCACTGCGGCGGCGCCTCCTGTCACTCAGGCAGCACCGACTACCGCGTCCGCGACCACTGCGCCGGCAGCCACCAGTGCCGGCTCCGCAGCAAGCACAGCGGCAGCGACCTCGACGGCTGCAACATCAGTATCCACAGCGTCAAGCGCGGCTGCCACGGCTTCGGCAGCGGCTACCTCCAGCTCGGCGGCCCTATCGGCCGCCGGCACGCTCACCACCCCCCAGGGCCGCACCCTCCCCAAGGATGCCGCCCCGCTAGCCCAGCAGGTCTACTACGAGAGTGCCGCCGAGCCCAAGCACCTCGACGCCGTCCGTGATATTTACAGCGCCGGGGTCGTCCTCAACTGGGGCGGCGAGCCGATGCTCCGTCTGGACGAGAACTATCAGATCGTCCCCGCCCTCGCCGAATCCTACAAGGTCGGACCCAACGCCGACTACGTCGACTTCGTGCTACGCCAGGACGCCAAATGGAGCGATGGCACGCCGATCACGCCCGAAGATTGGATCTTCACCTTCCAGCACGCCGCCGATCCCAAGCTTGATAACCCCTGGGCCTTCTTCTACTACCCGGTCAAGGGTGTCCAGGCCTATAAGTCGGGCAAAGGCGCCGTCACCGACATCGGTGTGGAGAAGATCGACGCCCGCACCGTCCGCATCCACGGCGAAGGCCCCGTCCCCCAACTGCCCGCCCTCATGACCTACCAGGCCTCCATTCCTGCCAACAAGGCGCGCGTCGAGAAGGATCCCTTGCACTGGGCGGACACTGTGGACGGCTACGTCTCCTCCGGTCCCTTCAAGCTGACCAGGTGGGACCATAACCAGCGGCTGGAGTGGGAAATCAACCCCTACTACAACGGCCCGCACAAGGCCGGCGTCCAAAAAGTCGTCCAGTTGATCGGCGCTGCCGGCATCAACCCCTGGCTGAACAAAGAAGTCGACATCCTCGTGCAAATGGATCCGGCGCCGCTCACCCAGGTACGCGGCGATCCGAAGCTCAAGCCTCTGCTCCATTCCTTCCCTGACTTCGAGACGAAGTACGTCTCCTTTGATACGCTGCAACCACCGTATAACAACCTGAAGCTGCGTCAAGCCCTTTCCCACGCAGTCGACCGCGTTCCACTCTCCCAGCAGGTGCTCCAGGGAACCAACATCCCCGCCTACACAATGCTGCCGCCCGGCTTCCCGGCATATACCACCGCGCTGGATGCTGTCCAGAAGTACGACGTGAACAGCGCCAAGTCGCTGCTGGCGGCGGCGGGCTATCCGAACGGCAAGGACGCCTCCGGCAAGCAGCTTGAACTCGTGCTCTACTCCGAGGGCACGGACGTCAAGGCGCAGTTCCTCCAGGATCAGTGGCAGACCAACCTGGGCGTCAAAGTCACCATCAAGCCGACCGAAGAAACTACCTGGAAGGCCATGCGCACCGCCCACACGATGCCCATGTTTATCAACCGCTACGAGTACGACTACATCGACCCCTCCAACCTCCTGACTACCATCTGGAAGAGCACCAGCGCCAAGGGATCACCCACCAACTCCTGGAAAAACGACCAGTTCGACCAGTTGGTCACCAGCGCCAGCCACGAGGGGGACACTGCCAAGCGCATCGACCTCTACCAGCAGGCGGAGAAGGTTCTGGTCGAGGACGTCGGCGGCATCTTCCTTACCCACTTGCTGATCTTCCAGACGTGGTGGCCTTACGTTGCCGGTATCCCGGCCGACAAGACCGGCAATGTGGCTTTCCACTACCTGGATATCTCGCGCTTCCAAATGTACATGCGGAATGATGTCGATCAGTCCCGTCAGCCGCACTGAGCACCAACGCCGAGTGAAACCCCTGCTACTGGACGTCCGCGACCTGCGCACACACTTCTCCATTGAGGGGAAGACGGTTTACGCTGTGGACGGCGTCTCCTTCCACCTGGAGCAGGGCGAGGTGCTCGGTCTGGTCGGCGAATCGGGCTGTGGCAAGAGCGTCACCGCCCTTTCCCTCATGCGGCTGATTGAGGAGCCCGGGCGCATCGTGAGCGGTGAAGTGTTGCTGCATCAGGACGGGACCGTGCGGGACGTGCTGGCCCTGTCACCAGGCGCCTTGCAGCACGTGCGCGGCAATACGATGGCCATGATCTTCCAGGACCCCATGACTTCGCTCAATCCGGTGCTGTCGGTCGGCTACCAACTGGCCGAGCCGCTGCGAACCCACCGCCGGCTCTCCCGCCAGGCCGCCGACAGCGAGGCCGTGCAACTGCTGGCGCGAGTTGGTATCCCTGATGCCGAGCAGCGCTTCCAGGCCTTCCCCCACCAGTTCTCCGGCGGCATGCGCCAGCGCGTGATGATCGCCATGGCCATGGCCTGCCGGCCGCGCCTGATCATCGCCGACGAGCCGACCACGGCGCTCGACGTGACCATCCAGGCGCAAATCCTCGATCTGCTACGGGCGCTCCGCGACGAGATCGGCACCTCGATCATCATCATCACCCACCACCTCGGCGTAGTGGCCGAGCTGGCCGACCGTGTCGCCGTCATGTACGCCGGCCACATTGTGGAAACCGGCAACGTTGCGGAGATCTTCGCCAATCCCCAGCATCCCTACACCCAGGCGCTGCTCGCCTCCATCCCGCGCCTTGACGCCTGGCCCCCCCGCCTCGCCACTATCGAGGGAGCGCCGCCCAACCTCCGCCAGCGGGCAGCTGGCTGCCCCTTTGCGCCTCGCTGCCGCTACCGCATCGCCGCCTGCACTGCCCAAATGCCGCCGCTGCTGGAGATTGCTGCCGAGCACATGTCGGCCTGCCTCGTCGCCCAGCGAGGCGAGCTTGTCTATGACTGAAATCGTGCTCGAGGCCGTCGATCTGGTGAAAAGCTTCCCCATCCGCCGCGGCTTCTTCGGTCAGCAGCGCCTACGCCTCACGGCTGTCGACCGCGTCTCCCTCACCATTGCCCGCGGGGAAACCCTCGGCCTGGTGGGCGAATCCGGCTGTGGCAAGTCGACGCTCGGCCTCACCCTGATGCGTCTCTATGAGCCGACCAGTGGTCGCATCCTGCTGGAAGGGCAAGACCTCACCACACTGGACGGTGAGCGCCTGCGCCAGGTCCGTCGCCGAATGCAAATGATCTTCCAGGACCCCTACGCCTCGGTCGATCCCCGGCTCAGCGTCGAGCAGATCATTCAGGAGCCACTCGACATTCATCGCGTTGGCACGACAGCCGAACGGCGAGCGCAGGTCCAACATTTGGCCGAAGTGGTTGTCCTGCCCGCCGACGCGCTGCAACGCTTTCCCAACGAGTTTTCCGGCGGGCAGCAGCAGCGCATCGGCATCGCCCGGGCCCTCGCCCTCCGGCCGACGGTGCTCATCTGCGACGAGCCGGTCTCCTCGCTTGATGTCTCCGTCCAGGCCCAGATCCTCAACCTCCTCCGCGACCTGCAGGACGAGTTCCAGCTCTCCTACCTGTTCATCTCCCACGACATCGCCGTCACCGCCTTCATGAGCAACACTATCGCTGTGATGTACCTCGGCCGCATTATGGAGATCGCACCTGCCCGCCAAATCGTGACCGATCCGCGTCATCCGTATACGCAGGCACTGGTCGCCGCCGTACCCGAGCCGGACCCGAGTCGCGCCGGGAGCCGGCGCGGCCTCGGCGGCGATGTGCCCAGCCCCATCGAGCGCCCATCGGGCTGTCCCTTCCACCCCCGCTGCCCGCTGGCCCGCGCCATCTGCAGCGAGGAGGAACCGCTACTGCGCCCCCGGACGGACGGCCGGATCGCCGCCTGCCACTTTGCCTGAGAGGACGGCATGCTTCGCTACGTTGCAGCCCGCCTGGGCGGCCTCGTCTTCGTGTTACTGGCCGTGTCCGCGCTCACCTTCTTCCTGATGCACTCCATCCCTGGCGGTCCCTTCGACGTCATGGGCGGCGACAAAGCGGCGGCCATCCCGGAGGACACCAAGAAGCAGCTTATGGCCCTCTACGGACTCAATAAGCCCGTCTGGCAGCAGTACCTGCTCTTCCTGCGCAACGCCCTCCACCTCGATTTCGGCTACTCCTTTTCCAGCACCGGTCGCACCGTCGTCCAGATCATCCGGGATCAATGGCCCTACTCCATCCAGTTGGGCTTGCTGACCCTCGCCTTCTCCGTCCTCGTCGGCCTGCCGCTCGGCATCTCCGGCGGCCTCAAACCCAACTCCTGGGCCGACCACAGCGGCACCGTCGTTTCCATTTTCTGCATGGTGATGCCGAGCTTCGTCTTCGCTGTTCTGCTGCAGTTCGTCTTCGCCGTCAAACTGCACTGGGTGCCGACCGGCGGCTGGAACACCCCCCAACAGTGGATTCTTCCGGTGCTGGCCAACTCTCTGGGGTCAATCCTCATCTTGCAGCGCTATACCAAAGGGGCCATCGCCGACGTGCTGCGCGCCAACTATGTGCGCACCGCCCGCGCCAAGGGGTTGAGCCGCCGCCGCGTCCTCATCATGCACATCTTCAAGAACGCCCTGACGCCGATCATCACCGTTGCCGGCCCCATGGTCGCCCACCTTGTCGTCGGCTCCTTCTTCATCGAGAGTATCTTCCGCATCCCCGGCGTCGGCTTCTACTGGGTGAATGCCATCTCCAACCGCGATTACCCCATGATCATGGCGTCGACCGTCGTCTGGACTGCCCTGATTAGCGTCACCTACATGGTCACCGATGTGGCTTACGCGCTCATAGATCCCCGCGTGAGTCTGGTAAAGGAGGCCTGAATTGGCAGCGATCACTACCGACACGATTAGTCCCGCTCCGGCGCGGACCCACGGCACTACCGCCCGTGCCTGGGGGCGCTTCCGTCGCAACAAAGTGGCCCTCGCCGCTGTCGCCTTCATCCTGCTGGAGATCTTCGTCGCCATCTTCGCCGCGCGCATCGCTCCCTTCGATCCCTATCACGGCGACTACGCTGCGACCTGGCAGCTCCCTTCCGGCAAGCACTGGCTCGGCACCGACGACCTGGGCCGCGATGTCCTCAGCCGCCTGATCTACGGCTCGCGTGTCTCGCTCGCCATCGGCATCCTCAGTCAGATCGTGCTCGTCGTCGTCGGCGTGCCCATCGGCGCGCTGGCCGGCCTGCTCGGCGGGCGCTTCGACTACGTCGTCATGCGTATCATCGATGTCCTGTCCTCCTTGCCTTCCCTCCTCTTCTACATCCTGCTGCTGGTGGTGCTGGGCGCCGGCTTCACCAACATCATCCTGGCCATGGCCATCACCGGCTGGATCGGCATCGCCCGCCTGGTCCGCGGCCAGGTGCTCTCGCTGAAGGAGACCGACTTCATCCGGGCGGCCCGCGCAATGGGCGGCACGACCCGGCACATCATGACCGTCCATCTGGTGCGCAACACGCTGACGCCGGTGATCGTCACCATGACGTTGGGCGTGCCCGGCGCCATGTTCGCCGAAGCCGGCCTCAGCTACCTGGGCCTGGGCATCGCCCCACCTACCCCATCCTGGGGCCAGATGATCGGCCTCTACCAGCAATACATCCAGACCTTCTGGAACCTGACCGTCTTCCCCGCCCTGGTCCTCGCCATCACGATGCTGGCCTGGGTCCTCGTTGGCGATGCCCTGCGCGACGCTCTGGACCCGACGGTCCGCCGCTAAGTCGCCCGGCGCACGTGCTCCTCCTCTTCCGGCGTCAGATAGTCGATAGGGCGCAGCACTACCGTGTCGTCTGGACATCCAATTCGACCTCGCCAGCGCCGGAGAGCCCGACCTCAGCGCAACCACCGACTCTGGTGAACGGATTGGAGGAAGCGAATCGCAGTGCCATGCCCCATTGACCGTCGAATGGCAGCATAGCTTTCCGCGATCACCAGATTCGTCGTCACCATGACGCGACCTCGCTGCAACAGCCGACGGTAAAACTCGCTGGCCTCTCGGTGATACTGGTCTCGCACATCGGTGACAGCAATCCAGGCGCCGGAATCCACAAAGATCTGCTGCTCCACTAACGGTGTTCCGAACGAAGCCAGGACACGAGATACTCATCGTGCTTCTCGGCGAGATCACCGAGTCCAGAGTCACCGATGCCGATGATGCTCCAGAGGGGATCGTCCTCGGGCGGTGCTTCATCCAACACCTTATCAACGCCCTGACGGATGAGCTCAGAGATCGCAACGTTGCGACGCTGCGCCAGGAAGCGGAGTGACTGGAGTTGTTCCGGTCGCAGATAGACCTGAACCGGCTGCTTGAGACGTGTTGCCACGGGATGTTCCGCACCTCCTGAACGTCCTAAACTTAACCCACGACGGGAATCCGCAAGGCCATCCTCTGGGTGCAATGTGGATTCCATCGTGGCTTCTGTATAGACGCCATTATACGCCACGACAGGCTGCCGCTGCTCCGCCGCTACCGAGCTCTCGGCGGCGGGTTGACGGTGTTATCGAGTTACGTCCGCAAGGCGAGATCGATGCAGATCAACGCTGTAATTGGTCAGTGCGTTGGCAGCAGATGGAACACGAGGCACGCTCTGACCCCCTGCAGTATTGGCGCGCCTTACAGCAGCGGCTCCAGGAGGGCGATGGCGCGGCGGATATCCTCGCTTTGCCGTGGACCGGAGATCTCCCGTTCGATAGTGACGGCGCCCTGGAAGCCCAGCGATTTCAACTTGGCGAGCAAGCGCGGAAAGTCGACCCGCCCCTCGCCCAGTGGCTTCTCTGGGCCGAGTTGCCGCCCGTTCGTCGGGTAGTCGCCGTCCTTGGCGTGCAACCCGCGCACGTAGGAACCGAAGACGTCCAGCGCGTCGAGCGGATTGCCCATGCCATTCATGAGCAGGTTGGCCGGATCCAGGTTGATGCCCAGGTTGTCGGCGCCGACGTCCTCGATGGTGCGCAGCAGCGTGATCGGCGTCTCCTGGCCGGTCTCAAACCAGAAGCCCTGGCCATTGCCCCGGCAATGGGCGGCAACCTCGCGCAGGGCAGCCACCGTCCCCAGGTAGTCCGGGTCGCTGGGGTTGACCGGCAGAAAACCGACGTGGGTGGTGATGCTAGGGATATGACCAACCTCCGCTGCGAAGTCCGACCAGCGCTTGAGGGCGTCCGTGCCTGCCGCGCGGTTGCCGGGCGGTACCAGACCGATCGTGGTTGGCCCTTCCGTGAAGTTCCAGATTCGGCGACCCGGTACGCCGCCCCAAAGGGTGCTGATGGCGACGCCGGCTGCCTGCGCTGCTGTGCGCAGCCGTCCGGCGACCTCGCTCGTGCAGAGCTCCAGGTTCCAGGAGGAAACCTGGCACGTGGGCAGACCGTATTCGCGAACGTGGGCGATGCTGGCTTCGGGGTCCTGCCGCAAGCTGACGATCACGCCGAGCGGTAACGTTGTCAGGTCGCTAGCCATTGGTGCTTCCTTTCGCTCATGAGGCCAAGAAGTCGTCCGCGAGAGGCGGCGTTCCTACGAGAGCCAGCGCAGAGCGAAGCGTCGGACTTCGCCCGGCAGATTGCGCGACCATCGTCGCCAGCGGCCGGGGACGACGACCGCAACCGAATGATGATTCTACCTCCAGCCATACGCATAGAATGGCGTTTGTCCCTGTTGAGCGCTGGCATAAAGACAGTTGCGAGAAAGCGGTACTATAGAGCCTGTTCAGAGCGGAGAATGCGCTATGGTCCAGACAATGTGGCCTGTTGCCGAAACGATCGCTTCACCCGTGCGCGCCCAGGCCGAAGCCGCACGGGCTGCCTGGCGGACGCTGGCGAGTGCCGGTGACCCGCAGCGTTCGGCTGTGCTTGAGCACGTGGCTCGCCTGCTCGTGGAGCGGCAGGAACGCCTGCTGGCGGCGAATGCCGAGGATGTGGCGCGAGAACGAGCGGGGGGCGCGAGCGCTTCGGCGCTGGATCGCCTGCTATTGACACCCCAACGCCTGTCTGCCCTGGCCGATGACGTGCGCGGCGTGGCAGCGCTGCCTGACCCACTTGGCGAGTTGGGACCGCTGCGCACCCTCCCCAACGGCATGCTGGTGGGGCAGCGCCGCGTGCCGCTCGGCGTCATCGCCATCATTTACGAAGGCCGGCCCAATGTCACCGTGGACGCCGCCACACTTTGCATCAAGGCCGGCAACGCCGTCGTCCTGCGCGGCAGCAGCTCGGCGATCATCTCCAACCGCGCACTCGCAAGAGTGTTGCGTGACGCTCTTACCGCCGCCGGTTTGCCGCCCGATGCCGTGCAATTCATCGACAGCACCTCTCGGGAGAGCGTCGGTGAGGTGTTGCGACTGCGTGGCCTGATCGACGTTGCCATACCACGCGGCGGCGCCGACCTGATCCGTTACGTCGCAGAACAGGCGACGGTTCCAGTCATCGAGACGGGCGCCGGCGTCTGCCATACCTTCGTCGATGAGCATGCCGACCCTGACATGGCCGAAGCGATCGTCTACAATGCCAAGGTGCGCCGCCCCTCGATCTGCAATGCGCTCGATACGTTACTGGTAGACCAAGCCGTTGCGCAGACGATGCTGCCGCGCCTGGCTAGCGCCTTGCTGGCGGCCGGCGTTCGCCTACACTGCGACCTTGAGGCGCGAGCGATCCTTCACATCGCCGGCTACGAGAGCGGCATCGTGCCCGCTACGCCGGACGATTGGGGACACGAATACGTCTCGCTGGACGCGGCGGTCGCTCTGGTCGACGGCCTGGACGGCGCCCTGGAGCACATCGCCCGCTACGGTTCCGGCCACTCGGAAGCCATCGTCACCGCCCGCCACGACCGTGCCATGCGCTTCCTGAACGAGGTGGACGCCGCCGCCGTCTACGTCAATGCCTCCACGCAGTTCACCGATGGCGGGCAGTTCGGGTTGGGGGCCGAAATCGGCATCAGCACCCAGAAGCTGCACGCGCGAGGACCGATGGGGCTGCGCGAGATCACTACGTATAAATGGGTCATTCTCGGGGATGGGCAGGTGCGACCGGCATGACGGACGAGGCGCCATTGCTGCGCACACCACTGCACGCCACGCACCTCCGCCTTGGCGCCCGCATGATGCCTTTCTCCGGCTGGGACATGCCTGTACAGTACGCCGGTATCCTGGCCGAGCACGCCGCCGTGCGGAGCCGCGCCGGCCTCTTCGACATCAGCCACATGGGCCGCGTCTATGTCCACGGTCCCGAGGCGCTCGCCTATCTGCAGAATGTGACGGTCAACGACGTTGCCGCCCTGGACGAGCACGAAGCGCAGTACAGCCTGCTCTGCCGAGAAGACGGCACGACACTGGACGACATCCTGGTCTACCGCCTGCCGGCGCATTTCCTGGTGGTCGTCAACGCCGGCAACCGCGAACGCGATCTCGCCTTCCTGCAGGAGCATCTGCGTCCTGGCGTCACACTGACCGACGACACGCTGAACACCGCCATGCTGGCGGTCCAGGGACCGCAAGCCCGTGCCATCGTGCAGACCTTGACCCAGGAGGACCTCGCCACCTTGGGCCGTTACCATATCCGGCTCGGTGACGTGGCGAACATCGACGCCATGCTGGCTCGCACCGGTTACACCGGTGAGGACGGCCTGGAAATCATCGTCGCCGCCAACCGGGCCGAGGAGGTCTGGAACGCCGTGCTGGATGCCGGCCGCAACCTGGCCTTACAGCCGGCCGGACTCGGCGCACGTGACACCTTGCGCACAGAGGCCGGCCTGCCCCTCTATGGGCACGAACTGACCGACGACACCAACCCGTTGGAAGCCGGGCTCGACCACTTTGTAACGCTGGAGAAGCCGCACTTCCTGGCAGGCGCCGCCTTGCGCCGGATTGCCGCCGCTCCCTTTACGCGGCGAATCACCGGATTGCAACTGCAGAGTCGCATTCCGGCGCGCGCCGGCTCGCTCATCTTCGCCGAGGGCCGTCAGGTGGGCCAGGTGACCAGCGGCACCTTCGCACCGACGCTGCAGAAGAGCATCGCCATCGCCTATGTCGAACCGGCCAGCGCCGAGCCTGGCCGGACGATCGAAGTGGAAGTGCGCGGTCAGCGCTATGCAGCGACGACGGTGGCGCTGCCCTTTTACCGGCGGCCCCGTCGCCGGTCACGTTAGGAGTACACGTTCATGTCACCGGCCGACCGCCGCTACACCCGCGAGCACGAGTGGGCACGCCTGGATGGCGACGTCGTCACCATCGGCATCACCGAGTTCGCCCAGCACCAACTGGGGGACGTGGTGTTCGTTGAACTGCCGAGAATCGGCGCCAAACTGACAGCGTTGCGCCCCTTCGGCGTCGTGGAGTCCGTCAAGGCCGCTTCCGACCTCTTCTCCCCAATCAGCGGCGAGGTCACGGCGATCAACAGCGCATTGGAGTCGGCCCCCGAAGCCGTCAACCACGATCCCTTCGGCGACGGCTGGATCATTCAGGCCAGCGCTTCCAACCCCAGCGAGCTCGACGCCCTCCTCAGTAGCGAGCAGTACGATCAGTTCATCGAAGGCGAGCAGACGCACTAATGCCCTATAGCCCGCACACCGAAGCCGACCGCCGGCACATGCTGGAAGCGATCGGCGTCTCCTCTGTTGACGAGTTGTTTGCATCCGTCCCCGCCGACCTGCGCCAGTTTCCGTTCGACGTGCCGCCGCTGCTGGCGGAGTTCGACCTGCAACGGCGCTTCCAGCGTCTGGCCGCGCGCAACACGGATGCCCTGCAGCAGCCGATCTTCCTCGGCGCCGGCGCCTACTTCCACTACATCCCGGCCGCCGTACCGGCGCTGGCCTCCCGCGGCGAGTTTTCCACGTCGTACACGCCCTACCAGCCGGAAGTGAGCCAGGGCACGCTGCAGGCCATGTACGAGTTCCAGAGCATGATCTGCGCACTGATGGGGATGGATGCCGCCAACGCTTCCGTCTACGACGGCGCCACCGCCCTGGCCGAGGCCACCACGATGGCCCGCAACATCACCGGCCGCGACACCATCGCCGTGCCGGCGACTCTCCATCCGCACTACCGTTCGGTACTCGATGCCTATGGCGTTCCGCTACGCGAGCTGCCCGGCGATGTCACGGGGCAACGCCGCCTCGACGCGGCAGACGTTGCCGGCCAGATCGACGACTCTGTGGCCGCCATCGTCGTACACAGTCCCAATGTGCTCGGCGTGCTGGAGGATTGGACGGCGCTGGCCGAGGCAGCGCACGCCAAAGGGGCGCTGCTGATCGCTGTGGCCAACCCGATCGCCCTGGGAGCGCTGGCCAGCCCCGGCGCTTGCGGCGCCGACATCGCCGTGGCGGAAGGGCAACCACTTGGCATCCCGCCGGCTTTCGGCGGTCCCGCCCTAGGCCTCATGGCAACCCGCTCCCGCTACCTGCGTCACCTGCCCGGACGCATCGTCGGCGCCGCCAAAGACCGGGAGGGCCGCGACGGCTTTGTGCTCACGCTGCGCGCGCGGGAGCAGGACATCCGCCGCGAACGCGCCACTTCCAACATCTGCACCAACCAATCCCTCGTGGCGCTCCAGGCTGCCATCTACCTCTCCCTGCTCGGGCCGCAGGGCTTGCAGGAGATCGCCGCAGTCTGCATGCAGCGCGCCCACTACGCCGCCCGCCAGATTGGCCAGTTGCCGGGCTTCACGGTCCGGGACGATCCCTTCTTCCACGAGTTCGTCGTGCAGTGCCCCGGTTCCGCCACCGAACTGGTGGACCGCTTGCTGGCTAAAAGCGTCGTCGCCGGCCTTCCCCTTGGTCGCTGGTATCCGGCCCTCACCAACAGCCTGCTCATCTGCGTGACGGAAACGCACACGCCGGAGGATATTGAGGCGTTGCTGGCTGCGCTGGCGGGCTACCAACAAGGCCGCGACTGCGGTCGCTTGGATTTGCCGTCGTCGGTTCAGAACGCGACCGCAGTCGCCCAGGTAGCTTGGCCGGGGGCGCCCCCTGGGCCCGCAGTCGCGGCCCTGTCCCGCTCCCCCGGCGCGGCCTCGTCCTCCCCCTCCGCAGTCGCGGCCCCTTCCTTTCCCGTCGCCCCAACGTCCCCCGCCTCCCGCCACGCCGAGCCCCTCATCTTCGAGCTTGGCGCGCCAAGGCGGCGCGGGCCGGCGCTGCCGACGGCGGGCGTACCGGAGCAACCGCTGGAGGAACTGGTCCCCCCCGCCTTTCTCCGTCGGGAGCCGCTGCCGTTGCCGGAGGTGGCTGAGCGCGATGTCGTCGGCCATTTCACCCGACTCTCCCAACTGAACTTCAGCGTCGACGCGGGCATGTACCCGCTTGGCTCCTGCACGATGAAGTACAACCCCAGGGTCAACGAACAGGTTGCCGGGCTGCCCGGCTTCACGCAGATTCATCCCTTGCAACCGGAGCAGACGGTGCAGGGGGCGTTAGCCTTACTCTACGAGTTGCAGCAGTCGCTGCTGGCCATCTCCGGCATGGAGGCGTGTTCGCTGCAACCGGCGGCCGGCGCCCACGGCGAGTTGACGGGCATGCTGGTCATCCGCGCCTATCATCGCGCGCGCGGTGACAGTCGCCGAACGGTCGTGCTGGTGCCGGCCTCGGCGCACGGCACGAACCCGGCGACCGCCCATATGTGCGGCTACACTGTGCGGGAGATCAGGACCAACGAACGCGGCGGTGTGGACCTGGCGGCGCTGGAAGAGGCCCTTGATGACAGCGTCGCCGGGCTGATGTTGACCAACCCCAGCACCTACGGCCTCTTCGAGCGCGAGGTGGTTCGCATCAACGAACTGGTCCACCGAGCGGGCGGCCAGGTCTACGGCGACGGCGCCAACATGAACGCCATCCTGGGCATCGCCCGCCCCGGCGATATGGGCTTCGATGTCATGCACTTCAACACCCACAAGACGTTCTCCACGCCGCACGGCGGCGGCGGACCCGGAGCCGGGCCGGTGGCCGTCAAGGTACACCTGGCGCCGTTCCTGCCCGCGCCGTCGGTGGCCAGAGACGGCGATCGCTACTACCTTGATGAAGATCGCCCGCAGAGCATCGGCCACGTGCGCGCCTTCTGGGGCAGTTTCGGCATCCTGGTCCGCGCCGACGCCTACATCCGCGCCCACGGGCCGGCCGGCCTGCGCGAGCTCAGCGAGGACGCCGTCATGGCCGCCAACTACCTGCGCGTCCGCTTGCAGGACCGCTACCCCGCCCGCTACGGCGTCAGTTGCATGCACGAGACGTTACTACAGGCGACCCGCTGGAAAAACGAAGGGCTCGGCGCCCTGGACGTCGCCAAGCGCCTGCTGGACTATGGTTTCCACGCACCAACGATCTACTTCCCGCTCGGTGTTCCCGAAGCGATCCTCATCGAACCGACGGAAACCGAAAGCGTCGCGACGTTAGACCGTTTCATTGACGCCATGCTGACGATCGCGCGGGAAGCGGACGCCACCCCCGACCTCCTGCGCCAGGCGCCCAGCACCACGCCCTACCGCCGCTTCGACGAAGTGGCCGCCGCCCGCCGCCCCAACGTCTGCTACCCGAGTTGCTGCTTCGGGTGAGCGCCACCATAGTATCCCTGGCGCATATCATAACCGGGTATCACCTCAATAAACAGGGTGAAGGGGCGTTGTGGCGGTAGGGGTCTGGGTTTGGGGGGAGACCGGTAGTGCGTCGTCGGCGATGCCTGCGAAGTGGGACCGGCGATCGGAGGAGGCATTCCGTAGCGGACCACCTGGTGTGTACCCTCGCATCGTCGATGCGCGCCAGGCTTGCCCTCAGCCGCGCCGGGTGCTATACTGGCTCTCTTACGGCACCAGGCGGACCGGCACGGTGCCGCGGACCGATGGAGAGGGACTGTGACCATGAGTCCGGGCCTGACACGACGGAGCATGGTGCGCCAAAGCGCCCTGACGACACTGGGGCTGGCCGGAACGGCTTTGCTCGCCGCCTGCGGGGGCGCGGTGACCACCACGGCGCAGGCCGCCGCCCGCAGCGCCGCGACGCCGAGTATTGCCGCCAGTTCAGCCAGCAGCGTGGCTCGTGCATCCACATCCACCACGACTACATCCAGCAACCCAACAGCGACGAGTGCCGCTGCTTCCGCCAGCAGCACTACGAAAGCTTCGCCCACAACCAGCACCGCCGCGGTGGCCCAGAGCGGCAAGGTTACCCTCACCTACATCTCCCCGGCCTCCCCCGGCCGGTTCGACGTGGAGAACGCCATCTACGCGGACTTCACCAAGGAAAATCCCGGCATCGCTGTCGAGATCGTCGGCGGCAGCTCCGGCTGGACCGCCGTCGAAGAGAAGCTGAAGGCGAGCATCGCCGGGGACCAGCCGATCAACCTCTTCCAGAACGGCTGGGGCTACTGGGCCGATATCCAGTCCCGCATGGTCGAGTTCACCAGCTACCTGGCGCGCGATAAGATGGACCCGCAGAAGATCTTCATACCGCTGGCGATCGACTACTTCACGCAGGGCGGCAAGCTCTGGGCTATGCCGCTGGTCGGCATCTCCGTCGATGCCCTGGCCTACAACCAAGATCTGTTCGAGGCCAATGGCCTCGCCTACCCGCCCAGCGACCCCACCGACGCCAGTTGGACGATGGAGACGTTTCTCGAGTACGCCCAGAAACTGACGAAGGCGGACAAGCTGCAGTTCGGCTTCGGCGGCTCCCCCGGCGGCGACGACACCGGCGGCCAGGAGCGGCCGACCTACTTCGGCCAGTGGCCCTGGGACGACAAGGCCCAGAAGTCCATGATGGACCAGCCCAAAGCCGTGGAAGGGATGCAGTTCTTCAAGGACCTGCGCGACAAGTACAGCGTGCAGCCCAATGCCGCTCAGGTGAAGTCCATCAGCGCCAAGGGGAATATCTTCACCAGCGCCAAGATCGGCATGCAGGTGATCTATGGCTACGTGCCCCGGCAGACCTTCCGTTGGGCCATCGCGCCCTTGCCGCACTCGAACAGCACCAACATCGCTGGACGGCAGTACGCCCAGCCGCTGCAGGCCACGAAGACCGCGCTATTGGAGCAGACCTGGACTTTGCTCAAGTGGCTCAGTGTCCCGGCGCACGCTGCACGCTTCCCGCTCAGCGCGCACTACGCGGTGTCACCGGTGATCGGCGCCTCGGCGCTGGCCATCTCCACCTACAAAGAGCAGATCGGCGTCGACCCAACCGCCTTCCAGCAGATGGCCGATCGCTCCGACCCGCAGGTGCAGGAGCGGTATCTCGGCTGGAACCAGGTCGGCGATTGGATGGGCAAGAACTTCCCCCTGTTCGATCAAGGGAAGCTGAGCGCCGCGGATTATGGCAAAGCGGCCACGGACTATATCAACGCCAATCTGTTGAAGTAACGCGGCAGGCCGCTGCTCGTCGGCGTCAGTAGATCGGATCGTCACGATGCTCGACCCCTCCGTGGCAGGAGCCCCCTTGCGCGCCGGCGCTGCCCGCGTGGGCATCACGCCGCCCATCGGCACGTGGCAGGGGGGCTTCGGCGCGCGCAAGCACCCCTGCGAAGGCGTGCATGACGAGATCTACGCCCGTGCTGTCGTGCTCGGGGGCGAGACCGATGGCGGCCGCATCGCCATCGTCGCGGCGGACCTGGTCGGCCTCGAAGTGCGCTCGGCGCAGCGCATCCGGGCGAGGGCGGCGGAGTTGTGCGGCATCGCGCCGGAGCGCATCCTGCTCTCCTGCACCCATACCCACGGCGGACCGACCACGCTCGATCTTGCCGGGTTGGGCGACGGGGTCACCGCCGACCAGCCCGTGGATGCGGAGTACGTGGCCATCGTCGAGAAGCTGATCGCGGGCGCCATCGCCGCGGCGGCGCGCGAGCTGCGTCCGGCCACGCTGGCGCTGGGCGAGGGCGCGGCCGCGTTTCACATCAACCGTCGGCTGCCGCTGCCGGCGGGCGGGGTAACCGCGGGACCGAATCCGGCAGGGGTGCTGGACCGGCGCGTCGGCGTGCTGCGCATCAGCCCGGCCGACGCGCCGGAACGCGCCCCTCTGGCGGTGCTCTACCACCTGGCCTGCCACCCCACCGCGATGGGCGGCGACAACTACAGGATCACCGCCGACTGGCCGGGCCAGGTCAGCGCCTTTGTGGAAGGGGCCTACGGCCCGACCGACGCGCCGGTCGCCCTCTTTCTGCAGGGCTGCGCCGGCAACATCCGCCCGAACTTCAAGTCGGCCGACGGCCGCTTCCGCTCCTCAACCTGGTCGGAGCTGGCGGGTGTCGGCCGGGCGGTGGGCGGCGAAGTCGTGCGAGTCGCCGAGCAGGGCCGGCCGCTGGCGCCGGATGGAGCCGCGTTGCACCTGGCCGCGGCCACCACAACGGTGCAATTACCATTCGGTCCGCTGCCCGACCGGGCAATGCTGGAAGCAACATTGCAGGGGTCGCGCTTGAACCAGGGCTGGGCGCGCGCCATGCTGCGCCGGCTGGACGGCGACGGGTTGCCGGCGGAGATCGAAGCGGAGGTGCAGGCGCTCGCCATCGGTCCTTTGCGGCTGGTGGCGATGCCGGGGGAGATCTTCGTGGAGATCGGCCTGCGGGTGCGGACGGCGCTGGGCGAGCCGACTTGGGCCCTGGGCTACGCCAGTGACCTCTCCCTGGGCTACGTGCCCACGGCGGCCGCCCTGGCCGAGGGTGGTTACGAGACGGTCGCCTACCGTTTCTGGCTGCATCCGGCGCCACTGGTCGCACACACTGAGGATCTGTTGGAAGCGGCAGTGCGTCGCGTTGCCGAGGCGACTGCTGCCTCGAACGTTGCCGTGATGGAGAAGAGGATTGGAGGTGCTGTATGAGCGACACGATAGAGGTGCGGGCCGGCTATTCGCAGCGCGCGCTGTCCCGACGTCGTGTCCTGTCGGGCGCACTGTCCGCCGGCGCTGTAGTCGCCCTGAGCGCTTGCGCCGGGGTGACCCCTTCGGGCTCTGGTAACGCCCTACCGCAGCCGGCGAAGGGTCCCGTGACCGTGACCGCTCTGCTGACCGTGACGGGGGACAAGTTGACGTCGTTCCCCGGCCAGATCGGGGAGCCCTTCAAAAAGCTCCATTCCAACGTCACGTTGGAAGGTATCCCCCAGGGGGGAGGGGGTACGCAACAAGCGATGGAGCGGCTCACCGCGCTGATCGCG
>DAIMXP010000097.1:0-26985 GCA_036734945.1 Chloroflexota bacterium | reverse complement strand
AACCCTACCGCTACCTTGCCCATTTGTCAAAGTTATTTCGTGACGGGTCCTTAGGTCACTACTGTGGCGATCGCCGGGAGCGTCGGGAACAGAAAGCAGCTATGCCCGTATGCCAGAAAATCGCCGCGGACCAAGAACGGCTGCCCCAGCAGGGCGGCCAGGTCGGTCTCGAACGAGGTGCGAAGTACCGTGAGGTCGCAACGCCTCGCCGAGAAACCAGTGCCCGCCACAGCGACAGCCGCGCGACGACCAGGCCGCCGCCATGCTCCAGGCCATTTAAACCATAGGCCCACGTCGGTAGCCAGATGTCCGGCCAGCCAAATGCCCCGAAGAATGCAGACCATAAGATCGTCAGGAAGTGGACGCCCTCGGACCACTGGAGTGGCCCGGTACGGGCGGCGGCCAACCGACCCGTCCGGCGCCTCCCAAATCGGGACGGCGATGCGGTAGAGCGTCGCGTTGATCAGAAAGGCGAATAGTGGGATCCGAGAAGCTAGCAGTGATATTGCTGTCTTGTCGCACCTCCACCGGACTCCTGTGTTGAGAAATGCTCGGGCGCAGTTACGGCCGAAGGTCGTATCAACCCGGTGCTCCATCTGGGGAAGGGCAGCGCCTGCGCCATCGCTTACCCGCTGCGGATCTTGGCCCACGATGGTGACGAGCATAGCACTGGAAAGTACTGATCCGTCGAGGCAAGGGCTTGAGTGCGCCGCAAAGTTTTGCACGCTCGCTTGCTTCTCTCCTAGAGACACGATCCGCAGCCAGAAGGCACGGATGCGGCTCCATCTGGAGAGCTTGCCTGCCATGCAAAACTTTGCGGCGCACTCCAAGGGCTTGGAACCCTTTACACGTCACCCTCCTCATGCTACCATGGTGCCGTTTCCCTACGGCGACGTGAAGCGCATTGGTCTCTTTCGCAAACGGTCAGCCGGACTGGCCACTCTTGTGCCACCCACACGTCCCATTTGGGAAGAAAGGCGGTTGGAGACAATGGTGACGAATCGGAGCAAACTGCCAGGGCATAACTTCGGCGCGATCGTAGGGTTGACTGGCGGTGTATCCCGGAGAACGCTCCTTCGCACGGCCGGACTGAGTGCCGCCAGTCTGGCAGCGGCCGGATTGCTTGCCGCTTGTGGCGCGGGGAGCGCGCCAGCCGCCGCCGGCTCGGCCTCAATATCGAGCACAACAATAGCGCAGACGGCCTCCCAGTCCGCGGCGACGGCCACCGCCAGCAGTGCTGCTACTTCTCAGACCGTCCCGGTGACTTCCGCCGCGGTGGCCCCGGCGGCGCAACCCGGCGGGGTCAGCCTGGGGATCGTTTGGAGCAGCGGTAGTGGCTCAAACTCAGCATCACCGGAGGTCAGTGCCTTCGAACAGGTGGCAAAGCTCTTCGCCCAGAAGAACGCCGGGCTCACGGCAACGATTGACCAGGGGATGGACAACACCAAGGTTCTCACCCAGCTTGCTGGCGGTGCGGGTCCAGACCTCTTCATGGTCGATTCGACGGGCGCGCTCGGCGGCTTCGTGACCAAGAGCGCCGTTGTGGATCTGACTGCGCTCTTTGCCCAAGACAGCCAGAATCTGCTCAAGCAGTTCCTGCCCCAGACAGTGAACGCCATGACGGTCACCGGGAAGCAATATGCTATCGCCGCAACCGTGACCTCCTCTGGATTATACTACAACAAGCGCGTCTTTCAGGTGGGGGGCGTGGCGGAGCCCACGGCGGCCTGGACGTGGAACGACCTCCACAGCGCCGCCGTAACGTTGACCAAGCACACCGCGCAGGGCACCATGAACCAGGCCGGCTACGTGCCGGACAGTACGACGCTGAGTTGGTCGACCGGTCCGACGACCTGGGTCTGGAGTAACGGCGGCTCCTTCTTCAACGCCGATCAGACCAAGTTCACGTTGGGCGATAAGGCGGCGGTTGAGGCGCTGCAGACCTTCGTTGATCTGCTCTTCAAGGATAAGGTGATCCCAACCAACGCCGACGTGAAGGCAGAAAACCTCAAGGGAACCTGGGACTTCATGGAGCAGGGGCAGGGGGCGATGTTTGAGTCACCGTCCTGGAATGCCTCCTGGCTGCTGAACCGCCCCCAATACCAGAAGGTGTACCAGGACCTCGTCATCCAGTCCTCACCTCGCAGTCCCAACATCGATCATCCTGCGGTCGAGTTTGGCTTTTCCCGCATGCTGGCGATGAACGTCAATACCAAGGTCAAAGACGCGGCGTGGCGACTGGCGACCTTCGTGGATACGGATGACGATGCCATCTTGACTGGCGGGCTCACCGGGAGCGGCATGCCAGCCTTACCGACGAAGTTCCCGGTCTGGCTGAAGATCGTCGGCACCGGAGGCGGTCAGGAGATCTTCACCAAGAATATCGGGCAGGTACGGTATGCCGAACACCTCCAGGGGAATCCAGCGGCTGACGCCCAGATCTGGAAGCTACTGAACACGGGCTGGGGTGACGTTCTTAGTCAGAAGACGGACGTTGCCGGATTCATCCAGAGCGTCACCCCGCCAATCGAGCAGGCACTCGCCGGAAAGAAGTGACGCCGCCCCGACCAAAGCCAGAGGGAGCGTCTCCGATACCACTGCCCACGGCTCGACAGCTTGCCTGGCAGGATCTCGAGTTCGGCATGTTCTGCCATTTCGGGGTCAACACGTTCACTGGACGGGAATGGGGCGACGGGCACGAAGACCCTGCGGTCTTTAATCCCACTGATCTGGATTGCCGGGGGTGGCTGCACGCGGCCCGTCAGGCCGGCATGCGCCACGCCATCCTTACAGCCAAGCACCACGACGGCTTCTGCCTTTGGCCCACAGCAACCACCGATCACGGCGTTCGGAGCCGTCCCTGGAAGGGCGGTACCGGCGATGTGGTCCAAGAGTTCGTCGACGCCTGCCATGCCGAGGGCATCCTGCCGGGACTCTACTGCTCTCCCTGGGACCGTAGTGCCCCCTGTTACGGTGACCCAGTGGCGTATAGTGCGATGTATGACCGTCAACTGCGCGAGCTCTGCGGCAACTACGGGCCACTCGCGGAAATCTGGTTTGACGGCGCCGGCTCAGTCGGCTACCGCTATGACTGGCCGCGCATCATCGGGACGATTCGCGAACTGCAGCCCGAGGCGGTCGTCTTCAACATGGGCGATCCTGACATCCGTTGGGGCGGCAATGAAAGCGGGTTTGGCTCGCCGGACCTGTGGTCCACCGTGAATACGTCGCGTCGGGATGTGCTCTGGACGTCGGAGGAGTACGCGCTCCCGGACGCCGGCCAGTACCTGCCGGCGGAGATGGATACCGTAATCAACCGCGCCGGCTGGTTCTGGCATGCGGACTCAGCGTCTAAGCTCCGCAGCTTGGAGGAGTTGGTCGGCGTGTACTATCGCGCCGTCCGTATAGCGCCGGGCGATGCTGCTGGGCGACACCACCTCCACGTGAGTGCCGTGTCATAGACGGAGACCCAAGTCTTCTTTGTCTTCGGACAGTATCGTAAGACATGGTTCAATCCACGCCTGTTCGGACATGAACGTTTGGCGCCGTGAACCAAAGAGGATGGCGGTCATAGTGTCATGTCAGTTTGAACTATGTCTTAGACAAGGTTCATTTTGACATGACAGTTTAGCTTTCAGGCGGCGTGTTCAGACGGGTCAGCACGAGGCGTGTCGGTGCTGGCGGTGTGTAGTTCGGCCGGCGCATAGCCGAGGACGGTCAGCCAGTCGGTTGGGGCGTCGGCGACGCCGCTGCGCTGCAAGGGATTCGTGCCGGTATGCAGGCCGCGCTCAGCGACGCGGTGGTTGTAGGCGACGGCGAGCAGCGCGAGCAAGCCAGGGGAGAGGGTGCGATGGACGGTCAGATGGGGGCGGAGGACGCTGTGCCAGGTCTCAATCGGGCTACTCGCGCGCACCGTGGTGTTCCAGGTATGGAGCAGCATGCGAGCGGTGGGGCGCCAGTCCGCAGGGAGGCCGACCAGGAGGTCGTCGGTGGCGGGACCCAGGATGGCGCGGCGTTGCCAGGCCCAGGCGAGGAGGGCCAACCCGTCTGGTCCCAGCCGCGGCCCCCACTGCTGGTGGACCAACACCCACTACGTGGGTACCCGGTGGCGACGCGAAGCTGACGAGCGCTGGCAGTGCCGCCACCAGTTGGCGGTGCAGTTGGGTCAGGTGCGTGCGCTGGGGTGCGGGCGTGGCGTCGGCCAACTCGGCCAAGAGCGCCAGCAGGGTGTCGAGTTCAGACTGACGCGCAGCGGCGTCCAGCAGGCCGTGCGGCGTCACCACCACCACCTCCAGCAACCGGCGCAGTTCGCCGGTGAGATACTCCAGGCCAGTCAGGATCACCCGGGCATGGGCGAGGTGCGCGGCGTGGGCGATGGGATCCGCCTGCGGCGGGGTCCCCGGTCGCCCGCCGCGCGGGGGACGCCCAGCCGCCACGCGGGCTGCTTGGCGGTCCACGGTGGCCGTCTTGGCCGCCAACTCTGCCACCCAGCGCGCCAGCCGGCCCTGCACCTGGCCGCAGGTATGCAGGACGTGCCAGACGTCGCGGCGGTGCTCCCCGTCGGGCGCCACGGTCTTCGCCGCCTGACTGAGGGCCGCGCCGCCATCGCCGATGCTGACCGACCAGCGCAGCCCGCACGCTTGCGCCTCCCAGAGCAGCAACGTCCAGCTCTCCGCATCAACCCCGACCAGCCCCGCCGTCTGCCAGACCGCGCCGCTCAAGGCGTCCACCACGCTCAAGCAGGCCCCATGCCGGTCATTGCCATAGATCTCATCGAAGCGCCCAAAGGGCACCCGGATCCGCAGCCCGACGCGCTGACGCGAAGCGGCCGTGGGCGCGCCATCACCCGCAGCGCTCGCCGCTCCGCCTCCGTCACCACGGCGCTGATCGTTCCCAGGCTCACCGCCCGCCCCTGCTCCGCCAGACAACGCTGGATGCCGCGCTCGCCCGCATGCCCTTCGACCAACAGCGTGAGGATCACACGCTCCAAGGCGCCGTCTACCGACCGGACCACCACGGGCGGTGCGAACGCCTGCTCCAACGCCGCCCGCCCACGCTCCCGCCAGGTGTACAGCGTCTGCCGCGCCACTCCGACCACTCGGCTCAGCCCAGTCACCAGCCCGTACTCGCCCTGCCGACTCAACAATTGCCCGACCACCGTCACCCGATTGACGACCGTGCTACCATCTGTCGCGTCCATGGATTCCTCCTGGTAGGTTGGTTCTTGGCTTCATCACCAGGACCATACCTGCCAGACGGGCACAACGGCACTCCCTCAACTGTCATGCCATAAACGCCGGATTTGAACCTTGTCTTAGTGGCGCATCCATCAAGTCCCGGCGACTCGATCGGGCCGCGAAGGCGGGCACCGCTTTCAGTAGCCCGCGACTTCGGTCGGCGGGAAAGGACCCGTCGAACCGAAAGGGACATGGCAGATGCACCTCTCAGTTCAACGTGACGGTGCCGCAGCAACGACCTGCACCGTCCCGGCCAGCAACTCATTGCCCCCTGACGCCAGCGGCACCCGCGCTCCCGTCTTCGGGTCGTACCAGCCGACCTTGACCCGGTACGGCCCCGCCGCCGCGTCCTTGTGAACCGTCAGCACCTCATTGTCGATCACCACGTCGCCTCGCCGCCAGTAGGAAAGGGGAAGCAAGTTGTAGAGCGGCGCACCGTCAAAGGCTGCCGCTGTCTGCCCGGCGGCGTTGACGACGTGGACGAACAGCCAGGTTCCATCCGGTAAGGGTTGCTGGACGCGCCAGTAGAACGTCACGACAGTGGCCTGGCCGGCGGTGAGGGTCGATTGGGGAAACAGCACCGCCGCTAAGGCGACGTTCGCAGCGAACTGACCGCCTGCAACCGGCGTCGCGCCGGGCGGTACCGCATCCGTGACCGGGAAGGGCGGTGGATACGTCGGAGCGATGACCAGCCAGGGGAGCGCGAAGGCCGACAGGGTGCCGGCAGCGAGCCCGGCGGGTAGCAGTGCGCCGAGTCGGGACCAGTTGGCGACAAGGCGGCGCAGGCCGATGGCCGTGAGCGTGACGAGCGCGGGCAGGGCCGGGTACAGGAAACGGCTACTATCGTAGCCGGTACGGGGGCCGGTGAGCAGGAAGTAGCGCCCGAGGATTGCCAGGAAGGGTATTGCCAACCAGACGAGGAGCAAGATGCGATGGTCCTTCGGGGATGCATTTTCCGGCAGACTCGGCGAACGCCGGAGCGCAACAAAGCCTCCGCCGAGATACACAAGTCCATAAACCAGATAAAGCCAGCCCGGCATAAACACGTTCTGGCGGCCAAAGGCGCCAAAGAGCGAGTGCCACATATCCACCGCGAAGCTGCCGGGCAGAGACCAATCGAGCGGTCCGGTGCTGCCCGGTAATGGCGGAGGCCACGTCACCCGATCGCCGATCAGGTTGTGGTCGCCCTGGTGGATCCGCCAGAGCCAGAAGGCGAGCGCGGGCAGCAACGGAATAGCGAGATAGGCCAAAGTCGCTGGTCTGCGGCTCCGAAGGGCCTGCCCGGCCAGTAACAAGCCACCGATGGCGACGAGTGGTAACAGGTCAAGTTTTGTCAATAGCGCCAGGGTACTGATCGCGCCAAAGGCCAGGCCCTGCCGGTAGCTTCCTCCGCCCCGCCAGACAGCAATGAGCAACAGCAAGGCGCCCAGCGTATTCGCCAGAACGTCGTTGTCGATGGTTGCGGACGCGAACAGGAAGCCGGGCAGCAATGCCAGGAGTGTCGCCGCGAGCAGCGCCGTGGCACGATCGCCGGTGGTCTCGCGGGCGATGCCGAAGGTAAGCAGAATGGTCAACGCGCCCAACAAGGCGGAGAGGAGCCGGATGCGATGCGCGGCCAGGAAGGCGCCGTGATAGGGCCAGCCCTCGTCCAACAGGTGCGCGGTCGCGGCGACGCCGGAAGGGTCATTCAGCCAGCCCATGTGCGGATTTAGCCTGATGCGCGCGGCATCACTCAGGTCCAGGCCGAGGGCGACGGGCGCGACAAGCAGGTAATACAGCGGCGGCTGGTTGCCCTCGTTGTTCCCGCTCGGCTGGATGCTCGGCAGGCGACTCGGCAGACGGTGTTGGGCCAATAGATACACGATGTACTGAAAGTGCTCAGACTCGTCGGAGGCTTCCCAGAGCGGAGCGGCAACACTGTAAGTGGCAGCGCACAGCGTGAAACCAACGAGCAACAGGGTCAAGAGGAGGCGATGCCGGACGCGCGCGGTATGTGAGGGTTCCCCAGCCGGTGAGTCGGGCACAGGTGGCGCCGGCGTTGTAGCGGCGCCGGCGGTGACATCGAGATTGGGACTAGCCACGTGTGAGTGAATGCTCCAACCCGCTCCCCTCAAAATCGTGGCGCGCTGACTTGACCGCTAATGTTCCGCTCGGTCCGTCGTGCTGTGACGTCACGCCGAAGCATGCTACCCTACGTTCTCGGGACAGTCGCCCCGGCGCCTTGGGTTATCGCCGCCGTTTACCCAAACCCGTGACACGTGGAAAGAGTTGGCTTGACCGAACGCAGCGTCGCCCCGCCGGATTTAACTTCGGAACAGGGCATTGGTCGCGGTATGGCGCTGGGTGGCGATGCCGTCTTCGCGCTCGCCGATGGTCGCGTGGTCTTCGTGCCGCGTGGCGCCCCGGGCGATGTCGCCGACCTCTCGCTCACCGCAGTGATTCGCGGCGTGCAGCATGGCCACCTGACAACGCTGCACGCGCCGGGCCCGGGCCGCGTCGAGCCGCCCTGCCCCTTTTTTCGTGCCGGTTGCGGGGGCTGTCAGTGGCAACAGCTCAGCTATGAGGCGCAACTGGCGGAGAAGCAACAACTGTTGCGGGAGACACTGCGCCGTTTGGGCAAGCTGGACGCCATCCCGCTGCTGGACCCCCTACCAGCGCCGGACCCCTGGCACTACCGGGCGGCGATCCAACTGCACGTCGACCCGGACGGACACGTCGCCTTCACTGGTGTACATTCCCACGATCTCATCCCCATCGACGCCTGCCTCATCGCCCACCCGCTGCTCAACCGGCTGATCGCAGCGCTCGGTTCTCCCATCGCTCTGGCGATTCTGCGCGACCGAGTGGCGGCCATCCGAACCGTCTCCGCGCGGGTCGCCTCAGCCGATGGACAGGATCAGTTGCTCCTGTTGTTTCAGAGTCAGGGCGGACGACCACGCTCGGCGCGCCGGTTGGTGGAGGCGCTGCGCCTCGAACTGCCGGAGATCACCAGTGCGTCCTTACTGGCCTTGCCGGAGGAGGAAGCGTCACCGAGTCGCCGTGGGCAGCCTGTGCTGCAACCACTCGTCGGTGAGCCGTTCCTGCCGCACGAGGCGGGCGGCAAGCGGTTCTTCGTGGGCCCGCTGGCGTTCTTCCAGGTGCATGCCGAACAGACGGAGCGCCTGCTGGCCATCGTTCGGGATGTGATCGCCGCTGAGCGTCCGCAGGGTCTCCTTGATCTCTATTGTGGTTCAGGTCTGTTTGCGCTGACCATGGCAGATCTGGTGGGCGAAGTCATCGGCTATGAGTCACAGCCGGAGGCGATCCGTCTGGCCGAACGGGCGCTGGAGGCCCAGCTTGTGCTGCATCCCGCCGGCAGCAAGGGAGCCAATGCCCGCGTGCGCTTCCACCGGGCCGACGTGGAAACGCTGCAACCAGACGATCTGCGCGGCGCGGACGTGGTGATCCTGGACCCGCCACGGGCCGGCCTCCCCGGTCAGCTCATCGACAGCTTGCTGGCAAGCGACCCGCGTTGCCTGATTTATGTGTCCTGTGAGCCATCCAGTCTAGCTCGGGACCTGCGCCGTCTGACTACCGGCGGCTGGCGCCTCGACTCGGTACAAGTTCTGGACATGTTTCCGCAGACGTACCATATTGAGTCGATTAGCGTGCTGCGGAGAGGCTAAATGGACAGGGCCGCGATTGCGATCGGCGGCCAAGGCCGAGGGGCACTGCGGTGCGCGATGATGCACGCGACCGCAGTCGCCCTCGTCTCTTGGCCGCCGATCGCAATCGCGGCCCTGTCCCTAACCTGTCCTTGTACTACCCCGCCAGCCGGTAGCAATCGCGGTGGTACGTTGAGGTCGACCAGCCGGCCAACTGCTTGACGACCAGAAGGTCGCGATCGGTAATGGCCTTTGAGCACTTGCCACAGGTGTGGCTCGTGAGCTTCGCCGACTTATCGCGCCCCGTCACGTTCGTCTTGGACGCGGCGACATCTTTCTTTCCTGCCATGGTTCAAAATTTCCTTTCCCGAAAAGTGTAACCGATGCTTACTGGCGGTTAGCGATCAAGGTCCGCACGCGATCCAGCAGCGCATCGGCCACGGCGCGCTTTGAGAGCAAGGGCAGGACCTCCGGCGCTCCCGTGCGACTGAGGATCGTTACCTGGTTCGTATCGGCGCCGAAACCACTGCCGGGCGCGGTCACGTCGTTCAGGACATTGATGTCGAGGTTCTTGCGCTGGAGTTTTCCCCGGGCGTTGTCGATGTGGTCGCCGGTCTCGGCGGCGAAGCCGACGAGCAGAGGGTGCTGCGGCAGCGCGCCGATCTCACCAATGATGTCCGGGGTTTCTACCAAACGCAGGACCAGTTCCCCGCCGTCGCGCTTGATCTTGGCACCAGCCACCGTCGCCACTCGATAGTCGCTCACTGCCGCTGCCTGGATAAGCACGTCAGTCTGGCTCAGGCGGCTATGCAGGGCAGTGCGCAACTGCTCAACGGTTTCGATGGGAACATACGTCACATGAGTCGGCGTCGGAAGCGCGCTCGGCCCCGACACCAGCGTCACCGTTGCCCCGCGCGCCGCCGCTGCCTCGGCAAGGGCGTAGCCCATCTTGCCGGAACTACGATTGCCGATATAGCGCACCGGATCGATCGGTTCGCGGGTACCACCGGCCGTGACCATGATCCGCAGTCCGGCGAGGTCGTCGCGTCGGCCCAGGAGGTCGGCCAGCGCCAGCAGCAGCGCTTCTGGTTCGGCGAGCCTGCCCCGACCGCTGAGGCCGGAGGCCAGGCGGCCCTGTTCGGGACCGATAATCGTGCAGCCACGCGCACGCAGCGTTTCGAGGTTAGCCTGCGTCGCCGGGTGCTCGAACATGCCGCCGTCCATCGCCGGGGCCAGGAGCACTGGCGCCCGCGATGCCAGGGCGGTCAGGGTGACGGCGTCGTCCGCCAGGCCGTGGGCCAGCCTGGCCAGCGTGTTGGCGGTGGCAGGGGCGATCAGAAGGAGTTCAGCCGCTTCAGCCATCGCTATGTGGGCGATCTGGCCCTGAGCGTCCATGGCCCAGGGATCGATCAGGACGGGTCGATGGGTGAGCGCTTGAAAGCTGAGCGGCGCGACGAAACGTTGGGCAGCCGGAGTGAAGAGTACGTCCACCTGGGCTCCGGCCTGTACCAGCCGGCTCACCACGGTGAGCACCTTGTAGGCGGCGATGCCGCCACATACGCCGACGGCCAGGCGGCGACCGCGGAAGGCGTCGTTCACCGTGTACTCCCGTCGTTGGGCGCCTGCCGCTCCCAAACCAGGCGCAGGCCCTCCAGGGTAAGGGCCGGCGCCAGTCGATCGATGGCTGGGCAAACGGGAGCCAGCGTTTCCGCCCAGCCGCCGGTAGCGATAGCGGTGGCCTGGCCGCCCAGTTCCGCGCGCATGCGCTGGATCATGCCTTCCACCAGCGCCGCATAGCCGAGGACGATGCCGGATTGCATGTTGGTGACAGTGTTACGGCCGATGGCGGCCGGCGGCGCCACCAGCGCGATGCGCGGCAGTAGCGCAGCCCGCGCAAACAGGGCTTCCGCCGCGATACCGAGTCCGGGGGCGATGGCCCCACCCAGAAAGGCGCCGGTGTCCGACACCGCGTCGAACGTGGTGGCCGTCCCGAAGTCGACAATAATCAGTGCTCCGGCCACCATGGTGCGCGCCGCCAGCACGTTGACCAGGCGGTCAACGCCGACGCTGCCCGGTTCCTCGACGTCGATTGGCACGTCGGGCAACTGCTCCCGCCCGACGACGAGGGTTGGACAGCACAGGTGGCGCGCCAGCGCCTGCGTCAGGGCAGGAGTAACGGGAGGTACCACGCTGGCGACAACGGCCTGGCTGACCTGTCGGCGGTCGACGCCGGCGCTCGCCAGCAAACCGAGCAGCAGCACGCCCCATTCATCGGCCAGCCGGTGGAGGTCGGTCTGCAGCCGCCACTGCTCCCGCAGTTTGACGCCGTCAAAGAGGCCAAAGACGGTATTGGAGTTGCCGATATCCACAGCGAGCAGCATCGTTCGCCTTCCTCCTACGCTACCCGCAACAGTCTAGCAGCGGGGGGATCAACCACGGGGTCCTGGGGGGTTGGAAGTCAGGTCTCGCTGCGCGAGCAGTTCGTCCAGCGCAACCTGACGACGTTCCAAGGCGGCAAGGTGGTGGCCGAAGAGCACAGACACGGTAGTGAAGGTAACGAGCATATCCATGCCGAACATGATGCCGCCACCAAGACGCTGGTCGGTGAGCGGTGTCAGTCCCCAGGCAGCCTCGCCGGCCTGGTTGAAGACATAGAGCGGCACGGCGGCGAACGCCAGGAAAAACTGTCCAAGCAACAGCATTGGCAGGTGACAGAGCGCGACGAAGATGATCTTGCTCAGCGCCGCCCCCCTGGGCCAAACTCGCAGTGGTTCCACGATCAGCCACCAGAGCAGACAGCCTGCGAAGAGGAAGCTGAGGTGCTCCAGGACATGCACGGATTCGGTGTGCGTGGCCAGGGCGTAGATAGCGGGAACATGCCAGAAGCCGAGCACGCCATTGAAGAGAACAAAGACGCTGACCGGCTGGAAAAGCAGCACGCCCACTCGATGGAGCCACCGCCCGCGCGCCAGCGGGCGAATGACCAGGTGGCGGACCGGGCGGGGGAAGGCCCGAAGGATAGCTCTGACCGGCAATCCCAGCAACAGGAGCGGCGGCGCAACAACCAGCAACAGCATATGTTGCAGCATGTGGGCGACAAAAAGGAAGCTTGCCAGGCCATCCAGCGGCGAAAGGAGTCCCAGCAGGACCACGAGTTCACCACCGAGAAACGACGCCGTTCGGAGGCGCGGCCAGGGCGCTCGATAGCGGTTGCCCGCGCTGCGCCGCCACAGCCACAGATAGACCAGCAGGCTAAGCGCGACCCCGGCGAACACCGGCGGTTCGAACTGCCAGGCAGGGAGCGACGGTAGCACGTCGCGTCCGCCTCCCTCATCTCCTCAGTCACGTGTCGAAATTTTACCGCACCGATGACACCCGCAAGCGCATGTCTCGCCTTTTTGACCGCCATCCAGCGCTTCCTGTACACTAGTAGGCTGTTGTATGAGCAGACCAGACAGAAGAGTACAAAAATATGAAGCGAACGTGGCAACCGAAGCGTATCCCGCGACGGCGCGAGCACGGCTTCCTGAAGCGAATGTCGAGCCGTTCCGGCCAGCGCATCCTCAAGGCTCGCCGCTTGAAGGGGCGGACGCGACTGACCGTCGTGTAGAGGTGGACAGAGAGCATCGCTTGCGCCGGAGGGACGATTTCAGCCGGGTTCGGCAGGGTGGACGGCGGCTGGCGCATCCATTGCTCCGGCTGCAGTGGGCGCCCGGCGCAGGGACGGTGACCCGCTTCGCGTTCGTGGTGAGCAAACGTGTGGCCACGCGAGCGCACGAGCGCAATCTGGTACGGCGTCGACTCCGTGTACTGGCGCGCGCGGAATTGCCGCAGGTGGCAGATGGCTACGATGTGATCGTCAATGCGCAACCGGCGGCGCGGCTGGCCGGCTATCAAGAGTTGGACGCCGCGTTGCGGCAACTCTTGCGGCGGGCCCGCCTGCGACGGGTTGAATCGCCGAAACCCCCGCTCGCACCATGAAACGTGTAGCGCTCGGTCTGATACGCGGGTATCAGCGCGCGCTCTCGCCGCTGTTGCCGCCCACCTGCCGTTACCAGCCCACCTGTTCGCAGTACGCCTACGAGGCGATTGGCCGGTATGGTATAGTCCGAGGAAGTACGAAGGCATTGTGGCGCATCTTACGTTGTCATCCTTTTAGTCGGGGCGGCTTCGATCCTCTACGGTAGGTCGGTTCCCGACTCCTTGCCTGGACGACATGTGACCGTATAGAGGAGGCACTTCCCACTTTGGGCAATCCCTGGACGTTCCTCGTTATTCAGCCAATGACCTGGGGTCTCAATGAGCTGTATCACTTCACCGGTAGTTACGCGATAGCGATTATCCTATTCACCGTCTTTATCAAGATGGCCCTCTACCCCCTGACAATCAAGCAGTTGAAGAGCCAGCGCGCGCAACAGGCGCTGCAGCCTCAGTTGCAGGAACTGAAGGCAAAGTACGGCGACGACAAAGTCAAGCTCAACGCCGAAACCATGCGTCTGTACAAGGAGAACAACGCCAACCCGGTTGCGGGCTGTTTTCCGACGCTTGTCCAGTTTCCTGTGCTCATCGGCCTGTACAACTCGCTGTACGGCGTGATCAAGGAGCCTAATTTTCAGGCCCACGCCAATTTCCTGTGGATCAAAGACCTTTCCCTGCCGGACTTCTGGTCGGTCGTCGCGCCCGGCAGTACTGCGCATATCTACAACGGCCTGTTCATCCTGCCCGTGCTGGCGGGAGCCTTGCAGTGGGTGCAACAGCGCATGATGATGAACCCGGCGGCCAACCAGGATCCCCAGCAGAAGATGATGAACCAGATGATGCAGTTCATGCCGCTGATGGTGATCTTCTTCGGCTTTCGGTTCCCCGCCGGTCTGGCCATCTACTGGGTCACCAACACGTTAGTGTCGATTATTCAAGCCTATTTCGTCGTCGGCTTCGGTTCATTGGTGCTGCTGGTGCCGGCGCTACGCCGCGTCGGTTCGCCACGCATCAGCTTCGGGCTGTCCCAACCGGCGCTGGCGGCCAGGAACGATGTCCCGAGTAACCCGGCGAGCAAGGCATCCGAGCGGCGTCCGTCCGCGCCACCCACGCGCGGCTCCGGGCGATCGCCGGTCAAAGACGCTACACTCAAGGGCGCGGTGGCGGAGATTGCGGGCGAGGGGCTCGCGAATCGCCGGAACGGGCAAAGCAAAACAGGGCCGACGCAAACCGGCCCAGGGAAGAGCGCACCGGCTGGTGGACGTACGCGTCCGGTCGCGCGGAAACAGGGGAGTAAACGGTAGCTCTATGGATCGCGTCGAAGCGACCGGTCGCACGGTCAACGAAGCAGTAGAAAATGCTCTGGTACGTCTGGACGCTACGAGGGACCAGGTAGATATCGAAGTCGTCCAGGAGGGGAGTCGGGGAATTCTCGGCATCGGCGCTGAGGATGCCCGTGTCATCGTCACTATCAGGGCCGTCGTAACCGCCCTGGTTGCTACCGATGTCGATCAGTCCGATGCTGCCGAACCGGACGCCGCGACCCCTGCCCCACCAATCAGCAGCCCTCGAGGTTTTCGCCCTGCACGAGATCGTGGCGCGGGCCATCTGCGCCGGGGTCCGGTAGCGACCGCCAGCGACGAGCCGGACCCCGGGGAGCCGGCGGGGCGACCGCTCGGTACTCCGCGACCTCCTTCTGGATTGGACACCTTGCCGCGCCGCGCTATGCAGTCGTTAGACGGCGACCTGACCGACGCGGAGCTGGCGGACGAGCCGGATGAAGCAACGGCGGCCCTGGCCCTGGCCGGCGATGAGTTGGTTGATACGTCGGTCGGCGTTTTGCTGGAACTCCTCGAGCTCTTGCGCGTCGAGGGCGACGTTGAGGTACGCAGCCGGAGCTACCCGCTGACGCTGAACGTCCACGGCGGGGATCTGGGCATCCTGATTGGCCGCCATGGTGACACCCTGGCGAGCTTGCAGTTCATGGTGAACCTGATCGTAGGCCGGCGCATGGGTCACTGGACCCGGGTCGTCGTTGATGTCGAGGAGTATCGCCTGCGCCGCGAGCGCACCCTGCGCGACGTGGCCGGTCGGGCCGCCGAGCGAGTTCGCCGCACCCGCCAGGCGGTGACCCTGGAGCCGATGCCGGCCAACGAACGTCGGATCGTCCATATGACCTTGCAGGGCGATCGCTTCGTGGCGACACACAGTGTCGGAGAAGGCGACGGCCGCAAGGTGGTCATTTCGCCGCGCGGCCGATGACCACTGCCGGTTCACACGATGGCGACCCTGACGATACCATCGTCCCCGATTATGTAGTGCTTGGGCACATCACGCTCGATCGTGTGGCCAACGGGCATGTGCTGGGGGGCACGACATCCTACGGCGCGTTGACAGCGCAGCGTCTCGGCTACCGCGCGGCAATCGTGACCTCGGGTGCGCCGCGCGAGGCCGAGGAGTTGCGGCGCGCCGGCATCCAGATCGCCTCAACCCCGGCAGCCGCTCCGACGATCTTCGAGAATATCTACCAGGGAGGCAGTCGGCAGCAATTCCTCCGTTCCCGCGCCGGCGACGTGCTGGCGGATACTATCCCGCCCACCTGGCGGCAGGCGACGGTCGTTCACCTGGGCCCGCTGGCGCAGGAGCTGGATCCCGTGATCGCTGCTGAATTTCCGTCCGCCCTGGTCGGCGCCACGCCGCAGGGGTGGCTGCGTGGTTGGGATGCCGACGGCCGCGTGTGGCCGGTTCCCTGGGAGAATGCGGCCGCCGTACTGGCGCGGGTGGACGCGCTCGTCTTCAGCGAGCAAGACGTCAACTACGATCAGAGCCTGATCGACCGCTACGTCGCCATGACCCGCCTTGCCGTCGTGACCCGCGGCAGCAAGGGCTGCGTCGTCTATACCGAGGGTACGTCGTGTACCCTGGACGCCTATCTCACGGATGAAGTCGAGCCGACAGGCGCCGGCGATGTCTTTGCCTGTGCCTTCTTCCTGAAGTACGCCGAGACAAAGGACCCGTGCCTGGCGGCGGATTGGGCGAATTGTGTCGCGTCGTTTGCCGTCGAAGGCCCCGGCACGACGGCAATTCCAACGCTGGCGCAGGTGCGGGGGCGGTTCGGCCGGGGGAGCACTCTCTGCTGACTCTTGCTGACGAGGGGCGCCTGCAGGCCCCCGTTACGCCTCGCCGTTGGCCCGCTTCCCCTTCAAGTACAGATCAGCGGCTGCCTTTAGCGTGCCGAGGCCAAGCGTTGCGCAGCGCGCGCGGGAGACGACGACTTCGCGGCCCATCTGGTCAATAAAGGCTTCGTAGTCGAGCGCTTCGACTTCTTTCGGCGTTTTGCCAACGGCAATCTCGGTCAGCATAGAGGCGCCGGCCTGACTGATGGTGCAGCCGTGACCGTCGAAACTCACCTCGGAGATGTGGCCGGTGTCGTCGACGCGCATGGACATGGTGACGATGTCCCCGCAGCCGGGGTTGCCCCCTTCGGCCTTACTGTCGGCCGGGTCCAGCACCCCTTTGTGACGGGGGTGCTGATAGTGGTCGAGGATGTCTTCGACGTAGGCTTCGCGATCCATTAGATACTCCGCGCCTAGCGCTCGATGGGGACGTTCACGAGCGAGCCCCACTCGGTCCAGGACCCGTCGTAGTTCTTGACATCTTTGTAGCCGAGCAGATAGTGGAGTACGAACCAGGTGTGGGAGGAACGCTCACCGATCCGGCAGTAGGCGATCGTCGGCTCGTTGGGCCGGATACCCTTGCCCTCGTAGAGGGTCTCCAGTACGTCGGCCGACTTGAAGGTGCCGTCGGCGTTGGCCGTCAGAGACCAGGGAATGCTTTTGGCACTGGGCACATGGCCACCGCGCATGGCGCCTTCCTGCGGGTAGTTGGCCATGTGGAGCGCTTCGCCGCTGTACTCGGCCGGGGAGCGCACGTCGATGATGTTCTTCTTGTTGATCGACGAAAGCACTTCGTCGCGGAAGGCGCGCACGCTGGTGTCAGGGTCCTTCGCCTTGTAGGTGGCCTGCGGATAGGAGGTCACGTCCTTGGCGTAGGGGCGCTTCTCGGCTTCCCACTTCAGGCGACCGCCGTCCATAACCTTCAGCTTGCTCTCGGCGTGGCCATAGTAGCGGAAGAGCCAGAGGCTATAGATGGCGAACCAGTTGCTGCGGTCGCCATAAAAGACCACGGTGGTGTCGTTGCTGATGCCGCGCTCGGCGCAAAGCTTCTCGAAGCCATCTTTGTCCACAAAGTCACGGCGGAGCGGGTGCTGTAGGTCGGTATGCCAGTCGATCTTGACGGCGCCTGGGACGTGTCCGATCTCATAGAGCAAGATATCCTCATCCGACTCGGCGACGCGGATGGACGGATCGCCCTGATGGTCGACCACCCATTGCGTGGTGACCAGCATCTCGGGGTGCGCGTATTCAGCCACCTGGGTTCCTCCTTTTGGATCAACGGGGATCATCGTCGGATCGCCGCAGCTTGGTACCGACTGCTCACAGGCAGTCTACCACCGGCCAATAGTATACATGCTTGATCGAGCAAGTCAACATTAGCCGGCGCGGTTGCTACTCCGCATGGCGCAGGTCGTGCTCCACCTGCTCGCGCGTGAGTGTCAACTCGGGCGACTGGGCATACTCCGACTCGATGGGCTCGCTCGCCGTGCCGATGGCGCACGGAAGCGGGTCACCCTCGCCCAGTGTGCCGCCTTGCGCTCGCCTGGCGTGCCAGGCCTCAGCGATGAGTTTGGTGTTCGCCGCCATCTTCTGCGCGGCTTCCCTGGCGTAGGTCGTCATCCGGCCATGATCATGGTCGAAGGCGTCGCCGACCCAATGGCGGGCGATCTGGGTGTGGTACACCTCGTCGGCCCAGTCGTAGTCCTGGTACATCGTGGCAAGCGCATCGCCAGCGACATCGCGGCACCACTCGAACTCCTGTCGCTTCCCTGGCGGGTACTTCATCATGCCCTGCTCGACGTTGAGGCCGAGGTGGGCGTAACGCTCCAGCGGGCCGATGGAGAGGTAGCTGTAGCCGGGGCCGATGCGCAATGGCCAGTCGCGGGGATCCCGGCCAAGGTGCTCAAGGACTGCCCGGCCAATCATGCTGTGACGCGCCTCGTCGAACATGTGGCGCGTGAGGTCGTAGAGAAAGGCGAACGGCTGCCCCTCCAGCTCATAGAGCGCCGACGCCGGGTTCTCCGTGGCCGCCATTTCGTTCAGGCGGCCGCGCATCATGAAGATGAACTTCTCCGGCACGGTTTCCGCCGGCGGGTCGCCCGGCTCGTTGAACTGGAAGTTGACAGGGTACGCTGGGTCGCGCCGTGGGTGCCGAGAGATGCGGAATGGGTCCTCACTGCGCAGGGGCTCGGCCGCTCGCTCGGGCCGCGCCTCTCGCCCGGTGACGCCGCCCGCCGCATCAAGCAACTGTTGCAGGTGCTGTCGCCACTCTTCCACGCGTTTGGCCACTGCGGCATCGGCGCAGAGCTCCGCCATGGCATCCCGGGCCCAGGCGACCTGTTCCTCGTCCTCGCGCAGGATGATGCGCAGCTCACGAACCGTCGGGAAGTCAGCCACCTGATTGGTCGTCTGGAGGTGCCAGCGATAGGCGTCACAGAGGGCGGCCTTGACGAGCGTGTGTACCCCGGCGAGGAACTCGGCCAGATTCGCGGCGTGTCCTAGCTCGAGCAGGAGCCGATCGAGCGCCGGATCGGGGCAGACGTCGAGCAGCTTCGCCGGCGTGCGCATGGTCGGGACGCGGGTGCGCAGGGCAGCGGCATGCTGCGCGTCCTCCCAGGAGTGGCGGGCCAGCGCGTGCTTGCCGTCTATTTCGGCAGTGCCGGGGATCCAACCGGCCAGGAGCCGCATCAGCCCCTGCTCGAGCCAGGCGTAGCGGCGCAGCAACAGCGCGTTTTCGGGGATGAGCAGCCCCGGTCGATCAGGCTGTTCGATGCCGGCATACGGTCGCACGTTCGTTTCCTCCTCGAATCTTCGACGCCAGCGGCCCCGCTGTTGGGATCAGGCGCGGATCGCCCCCGACGTGAGGCCACGTACAAAGTAGCGCATGGTGAACATGAAGAGCAGCAGCAAGGGAAGCGAGGCGACGACGTAGGCAGCGAACAGCTCCCCGTAGTTGACCTGGAGGGCATTCTGCAGACCGATCAAGCCGAGCGGGAACGTCTTGACGTACTCGGATTGCAGGGTCACGAGCGGCCAGATGTAATCGTTCCAGGTGGAGAGGACGTCGATGATCACGACGGTCACCATAATCGCAGCGGCGAGCGGCACGGCTATCTGCCAGAACACCTGCACCTCGCCGGCGCCATCCATGCGCGCTGCTTCAAAGAGTTCTCCGGGCATCGCGGAGAAAAAGCTGCGCATGATGAAAATGCCGAAGACCTGACCGCCGGCGACGTCGAACAGGATCAGCGCCCAGTAGGTATCGAGCAGGCCCAACCGCCGGGCGAGCAAGAACTGGGGAATCAGGGTCAAGATGCCGGGCACGATGAGCAAGATGATGATCCCCATGAACAGGATCTCGCGACCGGGAAACGGGTAGCGGGCGAAGACGTAGGCGCTCACTGTCGAGAGCGAGAGGACGCCGAAGGCGGAGGCGCTGGTGACGATTAGACTGTTGCGGAGGTAGGGCAGCACCAGCAGCGCCGCCTGCCCATAGTTCTCCAGGTGCGGCGGCAACGCCGGCAGCCAGAACGTGTGCTGGAACTGGTCGACGTCCTTCAGCGAGGACACGAGCAGGAAGATGAATGGATAGAAGGTGAATGCTGCAAGGATGATGAGGCCAGCCTGCAGCGGCACGTCGTGCCGGTTCGCACGCTTTCTGCCGCGACGCGCGCCCAGCGCCGGCCCGAGCCGCGCTGTCGCCAGCGCTTGAGGTCCGCTGGGATCTTCGTTCATAGCGCTTGCCTGTTCACGTCGTCGGCGCCTGCGCCTGGTCCAGCGGGGAGCGGATGAAGCGCAGGTTGGCCCAGGTGACCGCCAGGATGAGGACGAAGAGAAAGGCGCCGATCGCGCAGGAGTACCCCATTCGCCCGAAGCTGAAGGCGCTTTGATACATGTACATCGCCGGCACCATCGTGGCATAGCCGGGGCCGCCACTGGTCAGGATCAGCACGTCGCCAAAGCCGCGGACGTTCTCGATCAAGGTCAGCACGGCGATGACCTTGATCTGGCCCACGATGAGCGGCACATCCAGCGCCCAGACACGGCGCAGCCCGGATGCCCCGTCCAGGCGTGCCGCCTCGATGGCCTCCTCTGGAATGTTTTGCAGGCCGGCCAGGAAGATAAGCAAGGCGATGCCTCCCACCCACGGGAAGCCGACGAAGGCCAGCGCGGGAAGCGCGATGCCGGGGTCGCCCAGCCATGACTGGGCGAGCGCGCCGGCCCCAATGCCGCGCAAAAGTTGATTGAGCAAGCCGAGCTGCGGGGTGTAGATGAAGCCCCAGATCAACAGCACGACGATGCCGGGAACGACCAGGGGCACGAGGAAGAGCAGCCGCCAGAAGTAGCCGGCGCGAGAATTGCGCAAGTTGAAGATGAGTTCGGCCGCCAGCAGGGGCATGACCAGATGAACCACCAGCCGGAAGATCGCCAGAAAGCCCATGTTGTGTACGGCTTGCTGGAAGACTGGATCGCCGATCATCTCAACGTAGTTCTGCACGCCAATGAACTGGGCGCTCAAACCGTCCCAATCGGTGAAGGAGTAATAGATCGCGGCCAGCATCGGGTAGTACTTGAACCCCAGAAGAAAGGCGAAGCTCGGGGCAAGCGCGAGATAGCAGAAGCGGTAGCGATACGCCCGCCGCCAGACTGACCCGCGCGTTGCCGGCCGGAGGAATGGCCGCACATCCGCACCCGATGCTACCGCCAAATCAGGTTCCCTTTCGCGCTCCTTGTCGATGCGTCGGTGACGCCCGGCCCTGTCACCTCGACTTGAGCGCCCAACGACCTATGGCTTCCAGGTCGGATTGTCATGGAAGAGTTGATCCGCCGCGGCGACCATGTTCTTCTGTATCTCGGCGACTGCCTGTTGCTGGGTCATTGAGCCGGAGAGGAAGAGCTGGCCGATGCGGTTATGTTGGTCCTTGTACTGCAGCGTCAGCGGATTGTCGTTGGAAATCCGAAAAGTGCCGTTCTTCGTCCCATCCATGAACACCTGCAGATCGGCGGCGACGGGCGCGCCGACGATGTTCGGTGCATAGCCGCCGAAGTCATTGACCAGTGGTCCCGCGTTCTTGGCAGCGGTCAGGAACATCAGCCAGTCGACGACGCCATCGGCATTGGCCCGCTTGATATCCGCTGTCGGTATGGCCCACTGGGTGGCGGTCGCTCCTCCGACAAACGGGAAGCTGGTGGTGGCATATTGGCTCGTTGCCGAGGTGATCGTCGGCGGCATGAACACGCCCATGTCGAACTTGCGCTGCGTGTCCAACTTGAAGTTCCGGTAGATCCCGGTGTGCCCCCAGATCTGTGCAGCCTGGCCGTCAATGAAGGAGCGCTGGCCGGTGGCGGAGTCGATACCGACGAAGCCGGGGGTGAAGGCCGGCGTCCAGTCCTTGAAGACGCGCAGGATGTCCTGGTACTCCGGCATCGTCGCCGCGTAGGTCCCCTTCTTGACGGCGCGAGCCAGGTCCTCCTTGCTCACTTCCCAGTTGCCGCTTCGCTTGAGCGGCTGACCGGTGATCTCGCCAGACGACAGTTTCTTGTCCAGGAAGATGTCCTGAAAACAAGCGAAGCTCCACTGCCAGCGCGAGACGTCGCTCTTCATCCACCACGAAATCGGGACCAGGTCCGCTTTGCTCTTCACGACCGGCGTCTGGTCCATCCACGCCTTCCAGTCGCCAGGGGTAGTGATGCCGGCTTTGGCGAACGCTTGCTTGTTGTAAATGATGCCGGTGACGACGAGGTCGAGCGGGATGACGTATTGCTGGCCATCGACTAACTTCTTGCCCGGCATAATCAGCGGATTGAACGAAGCGAGCCACTGCGTATTGCCAGGTTCGTAGGGATTGGGCTTCGCAAGATAACTATCGAGCGGCTGAAAGACCTTCTCTTTCAGGATCCCCTCAATGCGGGCGCTCTGCCAGTTGATGATGTCCGGCGGATTGCCCCCGGCGAGCTGGGTGGTGATCCAGACGTCCGTGTCGCTCTGGCCTCCGTTGTTCAGCACCACCCAATCGACCTTAAAGCCCGGATGAGACTGCTGGTACATCGACACCAGTTTGGTGATGTACTGCGGCGGCGCCGCAGTGGTCCCGGACTGTTGGACGGGGGTGTAGTCGCCGGCCATCATACGAATTGACAGCGGCTTGGCGCTCACCTGGGAGGCCGGAGCCGGCGCCGTGCTCGTTGCGGCGCTGGAGGACGATGTCGCGGCGAGCCGGCTGGATGAAGCAACGGCCGACACGCTACCGGAAGGCGCACTCGCCGCGGCCTGACTGGATGAGCCGGCGGTCACCGTGGCGGCGGGAGCCCCGCCGCACGCGCTGAGCAGCGCGATCCCAAGCCCAGCCCCGAGCGCGTTGAGGAGGACGGCTCGGCGGGAGCAGGTGGTGCTGACCGGTGTGTCCGCTCGCATTGTGTTGTTCATTTGACGTTGTTCCTTCACACGGGCTGGCGATAGCTCAACCCGGGGGTGAGTGTACAGCGTGGACCACAGGTGTCAATGGTCACATTCCCAATGGGGTGCGCCCCTAATTCGTTGACAGCAAGCGAGCATTGCGATGCGTCTGAGGACAGGGCGGCGACTGCGGTCTGCCGCCAAGCGACGGGGGCGACTGCGGTCGCTTGGGTCTGCCGTCAACGGTTCGCAACGCGACCGCAGTCGCCCCCGGTACAGGGCGGCGACTGCGGTCTGCCGCCCTGTACTACAGGGTACAAACATCGTTCGCTTGTTGTGCGCCACTCTACGCTACACTCGCGCCCTATCGTCCGCAAGGGAGCAACGCGCCTCAACGCGGCACCTGAACCCAGCACCGCTGCGCCGAGGACACGCCGGCGGCGTGCAGCACAGCCTGCGTGGCCAGGCCGTCTTCCAGCGTCGGAGGCAGGTCGCGGCCGGACTGGATGGCTTCCAGGAAGGTGCGCAGGATGCGTTCGGCGCCCATGGCCAGAAAGTCGGCGTGGCTCACGCCCTCTGGCACGGCCTCACCGGGCAGCGTCTGCCAGGAGTGGTCGGGACGGTAGAGACGCGCCTCGCCGTTGGCGTAGGCCAGGCCGCCTTCGCTGCCGTCGATCAGCAGTTGGCGATGTCCGATCGGAAAGTCGGAGTAAACGGACCCGAGGCGGCTCAGCGCCATGGTTCCTTCGGCGCCATTCTCCAGATGCAACAACAGGTTCACGTCGTCGTCGATAGTCGTCGGCTGCGGCTGCCCGCTGACCGGATCGTAAAGGGGGGAGCGGTAGGTACGCAGGCTGGCACAGACCTCTGTGATGGGGCCGAGCATGAACTGGATGAGGTCGATGGCGTGCGCTCCGAGGTCGCCGAGGATGCCGCTGCCGGTACGTGCCGGATCGGTGCGCCAGGTGAAGGAAGGCTTCGGCCCGAGCAGCCCGGCGTTGAAGTTCTGGGAGTGGACGTGATAGATAGCGCCGAAGTGGCCGGCGGCCAGCAAGTCGCGTACCTGCAGGAAGAGCGGATTCCAGCGGTTGCTGAAGCCCATCAGGGTGCGCACGTCGGCCTGGCGAACGGCGTCGACCATGGTGCGCGCCTCATCGAGCGATGTCGCCAGCGGTTTCTCACAGAAGATGTGTTTGCGATGGGCAGCAGCGGCCAGCACTAACGGCGCATGATAGCGATCGGGCGTATCGATTATGACCGCGTCAACTCTTGGGTCCTGCAGCAAGGCTTCCGGGTCTGAGACCACGGTGGCAATAGCGTGCCGTGTTGCAAAAGCCTGGGCCCGCTTGGGGTTGGGACCGCAGAGGGCGTGGACCTGAAACTCTGGGATGCGCCGGAGTCCCTCCATGTGTGCTCCGGCGATGAAGCCATAGCCGAAGAGACCAAGGCCGATGGTCATTGTGCTCCTACTCCTTTCCCGTGGTTCGATGGCGGTCTCACTGCACCGCGCCCCTGATACTACCGATAGCGCCGGTAAAGCGCCAGCACGGTACCGTAGATGGTGAGGTCACGCACGCGCAGTGCTTCGCCGCCGGGTTGCGCCGAGAGCAGGGTGGTAACGCCGGCCTCGGGAAGGTAGCGGCGCACGGTGGCCCCGCCGCCATCCAGCAGGGCGACGACAGTGGCGCCGGACTGCGCCTCGTTGCCGGGGCGCACGACGAGGATGTCGCCATCCAGCAGCCCTTCGCTGCTCCAGCCGAATCCCTCGACGCGCAAGGCGACGGCGCCCTCGCTCCCGTTGAGCACCTCTCGCTCGACGGCCATGGGGGTCTCGTCGCTGTCGGTCAGGATGAGCGGCTGTCCGGCTTGCAGGCGTCCGGCCATTCGGACCAGCACTGGCAAGCGGCTCTCTGCCGTAGTCGGCAAGGGCAAGAGGAGTTCAATCGGCGGACGCCGGTTGGGGAGGCGGCGGATGTAGCCTTTCTGCTCCAGGGCGAGGATGTGCTTATAGACGGAGGGTGAGGAGATGTTTCCCAGCTCCTCACCAATAGTGTTCAAGGCTGGGGCTTGCCCGGTCTGCTCCACCGTTCGCGTGATGACGTCGAGGATGTCGCGCTGGCGCTGGGTGAGCGGCTCGGTCACGTCGCCTCCTTCTGGGGCTGGCAGTCGTGGCCAGGCAGTGTGTGCCTGCTGGCGCTGCCTATCCTGCCCTGCCAGGCGTACCGTTGTCAACCGCGGGGCGTATTCGGACGTTCAGCAGCGCTCCACCGGCGGGTCGGCGCCGCTGCCGACCCGCAACGATGGCGCCACCCACGGAAGCACCCTCGCCCTTGGTTGCCCCGGCGCTGGATCCTTGGCGATAGGTCAGGAATGGTGGGAATGGGCAGGAGCCCGGTTGGCAGACGTATGCCGACCTCGCCGAAGATTACCGGAAGGCGGTTGCTCACAATACCGAGGAGAACAACCGGAAATCGCGCCTGCAAGGCCGCGGGGTCTGGTTGCTGTTGGCGGGTACAATCTGTCTAGTCGGGGTACCCTTCACAGTCTTGTGGGCTACGGCGCCGAATCTCCTACAGTTCGGCTGAGCCGAAGGGCGCAGGATACGCAGGGCGCGGAAGGGGAGCAGCACGATGGCAACGAATACCAGCAAACCGACGATGGAGGGGCGGCACACTGTTGTCAAGTTCCCGCCCCCTTCCGGACGTCCCAGCGGCAAAGGCTTGGAGTCGATCACCAGGGGCGGCGGGGAGCCAACGGTCAAGCGGGTGCTGGTACCCGATCTGACGACAGGGAAGAAGTAACCGGCGTCACCGCTGATACTTTCCGTTGCGCTCCTGGCACGTTGTTCGGGCATCTCTCAGGCTTCGGCGACAGACGGGTCACAGCCACGCTGACCCACGTCCAGTCAAGATGGATTGGCAGCAGCGCAGACGGCGCTGGTGACACGGCGTGTGGAATGCACCTATATCGGACACCCTATCGGACATACTACAGGCACTTGGAAACATAGGCGCCGGTGGTGCTGTAAACGTCGAACAGCCGTGCCGGGCGGCGGCCACCCTACCATAAATGGTAGGGTTACGATCGACAAGCCTGCTCAAGCAGGCTGGGGGACGGGTCGTGTCCGATATTACCGCTCAGCCTCTCAGGTTGCGTCCTAGGCCGGGGTCCCGGACAACGGGATGCCGCTCTAGCGGTCCAGGGTTCCGGGCGGGGCGGGAACGACCGCAGGGAGGGGGCCGAGTCGGTCTCGTCCCTCAGGGGGTGTGGCATGTGCGAAGATCCCAGCCTGTACGACGAGACCGGGCGGGTCAGGGCGAGCGCGGTGGTGACCGCGCTGACCTGGATGGTGCGCGACTTTCAGGCCGAGGAGGAGTGGCCGGAGATGGCGCGGCCGCTTCGCGTCGGCGCGTCGCACTCTTGCTCTACGACGTCTGCTGTTGCTTCAAGGTGTCGGAGCGAATGGCACGGGAGCTGCTGGGCGATGAGGCCTGGCCGCGCATTCGGGCGACCTTTGCCCCCAAGGGCGGTCCATTGCGCCGGACGCGCGTCAATGCGAGTTGACGAGGCGGAGACGCAGCGGGCGGCAATCGCCGCTGCGCTGGCGGCCGGCCAGACGGGGGCGCAGGTTGCCAGGACGGTGGGCTGCGAGGCGAAGACGGTCTATCGCTTCCTGGAGCGCGCGGCGGAGGGGCTGGCGGCGGACGGCCGCCGCGCGAATGGCGGCAGGCCGCCGGTCTACACGGATCTGGCCCGGGCAGCGGTTCGGAAGGCGCGGGTGAGCGAGCCGGCAAACGGGCCAGTGATGCTGCACCACGTACTCTTGCGAGACCCCGCGCGGTTCGGCTTGACTGCTGCCGAGGTGCCATCGGCCCGGCGCATCGGGGAGCTGATCCACGAATGGGGCCTGGCCGTCAAGCCGGTCGGGCCGAGGGATCGCCGGCGTTATCCGGGGCACGCCGCCACCGCGCCAGGCGTGTTGACGATCGACACCTGGGGGCCCTGGCCGGTGCGGGCCAACAAGGTGTACCTCGCCACGATCCAGGACCGCTGCACGCGCCTCGTCGCCGCCGTGCCTGCTGGCGCAGTTCGCTACGCCGAGGGAAGCGATGAGGCGAAGCCGGGCGTGACGGGCTCGACGTGGGCGCGCGCCATCGCCGTGGCGCAGCGCTTCCTGGTGGAGGGGCGGCTGCACGCGCTGTACACCGACAATGGCGTCGGCATGGTCCCGTCCTTTGGCGCCCTCCACGGCCGCTTGCGGGCATCGGCGCGGCGCGCTACGCCCTGTCCCTGGGCGCCCGTCTGGTGTACATTCCGCCTGCCCAGCCTTGGCACGGCCGCCTTCGGCGTCGGCGCGCCGAAGGCGGCCGTGCAAGCTGGAGCGCTTTCACGGCTGCATGGAGCCCGAGTACTGGCGACGGGAGCGCCCCACGACACTGGCGGACGCGGTGGAAGGGTTGCGGAACTACCTCAACTACTTCAACACCGAACGACCCCATAACACTACATTGGCGTGATCAGCCGGGGGCGTGGGGCTGAGCGCGGCGAGCGGC
>DAIMXP010000096.1:0-27583 GCA_036734945.1 Chloroflexota bacterium | reverse complement strand
GGTATCCTACACCCTCAACCAACCCACCGGCGCGAAAACTTGTGGCGCACTTCCCGAAGGCTTATGAGAATCTTCAGTTCGGATAGTACTATACAATCCATATGAGCCGAACACCCTGCTTTGGGAGCCGGATTTTAGGAGGACGAGACAATGATGTGCGTCATTTGCAAGAGTGGCGAGCTTGAACCGGGCAAGGTGACAGTGACTCTTACCCGTGCTCGGATGACGCTCGTCATCCGCTCAATGCCCGCCCGTGTTTGTGAGAATTGCTGCGAGGAATATGTTGACGCAGTCACCGCGTCTGGACTGCTCCAAACACTGGAAGGGGCAGCACGCGCCGGCGTCGAGGTAGATGTACGGGAGTACATGGCGGCCTAGCTACGAGCGTGAGCTCGGGTGGCGGGAAGCCACCAGGTATTGGCATATGCGCACGGGCCACCCCTTCCTCTGGGGCCGCCGCCGCCATCAGCCCCGCCTCCTCGGCGGTGCCATCGGCCGGACCGGAGCAAAAGGGGCGACGGGTGTGGCCCACCCCACACTGGCTATTGTGCTCCAGACCATTGGCTCGGTAGCGTAAGGCATGGTGCTTTCGGTTCGGCGCGTGCTTGTTGCTGCTATCCTGCTTGTCGCCTTGCTGCGCGGCGTGCAGACGGTCGTGGCTGCGGCGGCGCTTGGCCTGCCGGGGCTGGTGGGGGGCGACTTCATCGCCTATGAGACTGCCGGCCGGATCGTCGATCAGGGCGCGGTACGGCGCCTCTATGACCTTGACCTGCAGCAGCAGGTGGGCAAGGCGATTGAGGTGGCGGGCGGTGTTCCTGCCGACCAGTATTTTCGGTTAGCGTTCGATAACCCGCCGCTGGTCGCGCTGCTGTTTGCGCCCCTCGCCCTATTGCCACCGGCACTTGGACTGGCGATATGGACGATTTTCAATGTTGCCTGTACCGTCGTTGTGGCCTGGCTCTTCCTCCGCGCTTTGCCCGTACCGAGCGCGTCGGTGCTGTTTACCCTCGTCCTCGGCTTGCTGCTCTTCTGGCCCGACTTCCTCGGTTACTTCTACGGTCAGATGATGGGATTGGTCCTATTGCTCTACGCTCTGACGGCATACTGGCTGCAACGGCGTCACGATGTCGCTGCCGGCATCGCGCTCGCCTTGCTGGCAGCACTGAAGCCCCAGTACGCGTTGCTGCTGCTGCTGATCGTCTGCATGCAATGGCGGCGTCGCACCCTGCCGGTCATGCTTCTTGCCGGCGGCGTGCTGGCCCTAATTTCCCTTGCGTTAGTCGGCCTCGACGGCCTGAGAGCCTACGTGGGGGAACTCGGCGCGTTGGACCCGTATGCCGGGAATGGTGCGTATCTCATTGATCCGGGAGCGATGATTAACTGGCGCGCCTTCCTCCTGCAATTCTTGCCGGGCCTACCTGCCACCGCCGGCTTCCTGCTGACCAACATCCTGGCTGTCGTGACCATAATCGTCGCCCTCGTAGTCTGGCGGCGTACAGAAAACCGTGGGCTCGACCCTTTCGGTTGGCCCTTCCTTGTGGTGACCGCTGCCACGCTGCTGGCGACCTACCACAGCCACATCCATGGCGCGATGCTGCTGCTTGTGCCGTACCTGCTCCTGCAAGGCAAGCCGACGCCTGCCTTCCGGAGCCTGGTGGTCGCCGTGTTCTGGCCGCCGGTCATTGCCCTCGCCTTGCTGGGCCCGGCGGTGTTCGCCCTGCGACCGGCGCTGTCGCTCTATGTCATGCTCTGGCTCGTCGTTGCGATGCTGGTTGGGTGGTACAAGACGGCCACGGCGGTAAGGGTGCCCCTCCAAAGTAGGTCGGTCGGGCAGGTACTCGTGGCGACAAACGGTGGAACGGAGTAGCAGGATGCCGACTCCGCTAGAGCGCCGGTCAAGAAGTGACGCCATTGACGATAGGCAGGATAGCCCGGTCACAGGGCCGGAGCCAGGGGCAGCCATCACCTCCGCCGCGGCGTTCGTTCGTCGCCACGCTTTCACTCTGGCTGCGCTGGCGACGGTGCTCCTGGCCGCCCTCCTTCGCTTCTGGCGCCTGGACCTGGCGGAGTTCAAAGGCGACGAGCTCGCGGTGACCCGGCTCGCCTTCGCCCTGGCCCAGCAGGGGCGGTGGCCGGATCGCGGCATCGTCAGTTCGCTGGGTACCTATAACTCGGCGCTGTTCGTTTACGTGGAGGCGCTGCCGGCGCTGCTGTGGGCATCGCCGCTGGCGCTGACTGCCCTGGTAGCGGCGCTGAATGTGCTGGCAGTTGCGCTGGCGATTGGTCTTGCCCGGCGGTATTTCGGATCTGTGACGGCGCTGGTGTCCGGCTTGCTGTTCGCCAGTACACCCTGGGCTGTCGTGTTCTCGCGCAAGATTTGGGAACAGGACCTGCTGCCACCGGTCGTGCTGATCTTCTTCCTGGCCCTCTTTGCCGTCGTCATTGATCGCAAACCGCGCGGCATGCTGGTCTGCGGTGTGGCGGCTGCGGTGGCCATCCAACTCCACCCTTCGGCGGTTGTGTTGCCGGTGGTGGCGCTGTTCGCCCTGCTGCTCTGGCCGGAACGCTTTCCCTGGCGCTACGTCGCGGCGGCCTGCGCGCTTGCCATCGTCGTGCTGCTGCTTTATGTGTGGGCGGAGTGGTGGCATGGTTTCGCCGACTGGCAGTTTGCTCTCCAGGGCGGCACGAACAGCGGGCTCGGTCCGCTGCTGGGGCTGGTCGTTGCCTTGATCAACTGGCTGGAAGCCGCCTCCGGCTGGCAGGTGCTCGGGCAGTTCACCCCCACCGGATTGAGCCACAATGACCCAATTTATGTGACGCTGGCGGACATCTCAACCTGGGTTATGCTGGCCCTCGCCGCCGTCTATCTGCTCGCCCAGTGCCGCCGGCTGCTGGCGACCGGCGCGCACCGGAACGACCGGACGGCGCAGGCGCTCCTCCTGTTGACGTTCTGGCTGCTCGTACCGCCGCTGCTGTTGGGCATCAGCAGCCTCCTCACCTATCCCCATTACTTCATCGTCAGCTACCCGGCGCCGTTTCTGGCGATCGGCGTTTTCGCAGCGATGCTGATCAATCAGGGACGCGGCCGCCGCGATGCGGTCCTGACGGTAATTGCTCTGGTTGCCATGCTCAATACGGCGACCGTCGCGCGCTACTTGCTCTCCGTGGACCGCAGCACGTTTCCCAACGTGTATGGCCTGCCGTTGGCGTTCGACAACCAGATTGCCGCGGCCATCGCGCAAGACGCTGCCGGCCGTCCCTTTCGCGTCAGTGTTGACCCGGCGTTCCGCGATGGCCAGCAGGTAATTGATCAAATGGTCGCCTGGAGCCAGGCCGATGGATCAGCGCGGCACGGCAGTGACGCGGCCGCTACGTTGGTGTACTGGGTGACGCCCCTACCCACGGTCCCTCAGACCGACGCTCGGCGCATCCTGTCAATGGGCGCTCCGGGTGGGAAGCCACTCCTGACCGTCTGGGAGTCAACACATGCCGGCTAAACTGCTTCCAACCCATCCGGCGGCGCCGGCGTTAGTGCAAACGCCAGGCACACCCTCGGTCCTGCGGCGACTCCTGCGCCGCCGGCAGTTCCAGCAGGCGAGGCTGCCGGTCGCACTTCGGCGATGGCTGCTGATGGGCTACGGGAGTCTTGGTCTCGCCTTCTGGCTCTTGCTTGCTATGCAGGAGGGCGGCCTCTTTCGCGGCAGCATGGGCGCGGACTTTGCGGCCTTCTGGGCAGCGACGCATGCCTTCGTTGCCGAGGGCGCGGCCGCGGCCTACTCACCAGCGTCGATTGCCACCTATGCCGCTCATCTGCCTGGACTCAACGTGTTTTCTCACGACGGCTCTCTGCAAGTGCTGCCGGCACCGTACCCGCCCATCTTCTTCGCCATGTTCGTGCCGTTTGCCTTCCTACCCCCGACACTCGGCTTCGCTGCATGGACTGCCGTCAACCTGGTGGCGATCGTCGTCGTTTGTCGCCGGCTCAGTACACGGTACGAAACGAGCGCTCTGGCCCTCGTGCTGGCGAGCGGCGCGTTCTACCCACTGGCCATCAGCCTGTATACAGGACAGCCGGGTGGTCTGGTGCTGTTGTTGTTCGAGCTCGCCTATACGAACCTCGTGCTGGGACGGGAGTTCACTGCAGGAATCTGGCTTGGCGTGTTGCTCATAAAGCCACAATATGCCGCCTTGTTGCTTCTGATGATCGTCGTCCAGAAGAGATGGACAACGTTCCGCGGCGTCGTCATTGCCGGGAGCATGGTCGTGCTCTCCAGTCCGCTCATCCTCGGGTTGGCGGGGCTTCGTACCTACGATGCGGTGCTTGGATCTCTCCTGAGCTTCCGCGCCGCTCCGGCGGGTGTCTATCCGGCCATGATGACGAGCTGGCGCGGGCTACTGGTCAACCTGCTCCCCGGCACAGGCGAGCAAGTGGGCATCGCGCTTTCCGTCCTGCTCTCTCTCCTCACCGTCGCGCTCACCCTCTGGATCGTGCGGCAGCCGAGGAATGCCACCGAGCCAGTGTTTGCCGAGCGCATGTGTTTGCTCATGTGCGCGACACTCCTTACCGCATTCTATGGGCAGATCCATGGCGCGGTGCTCCTCATCGTCCCCTTCGTGGCACTGCTCGGGAGCCGCAGGGCAGGACACTTTCCGGTACTGGTGGTGATAGTAGGGTTGCTTCTGCCGTACGCCGTGCTCTTGATGCTCCACCATGCTGCGTTCGTCCCGATCACCTTCACGTCGCTCGTACTGGTTACCTTTGGCTACCTTGCGGTACGAGCGCTAGTGAACCCCAGCGAGACTGTTCACCCCGCGTCACAGACAGGTCCGGCCAACGGCAGGTGGCAGGAACAATCGTGAAAGCGACTCGAATCGACGCTCGCTCAGCCGCCGGGATTGCCGAAGCCGTTCCTCGAAGCGCCGAGCGTCCGGCCGCGCTTGTCGCGCTGGTCGCTGTCAGCGTGTCAATAGCGCTGCTGACGTACCTGTTCGCCGCCCCAACGGGGAAGATCGGTGGTCGGTTCGCCGACGTCACCACCTACTATCACGCGGGAGAGGACTTCCTGCAGGGCCGGGACATCTACGCCTCCGGGCTTTTCCGGCAGTGGCCACTGGCCGCGGCCCTCTGCGCGCCGCTCGCTCTGCTGCCCATTGGCCTGGCTGATCGCGCCGAAGCGGCTTTGATACTCCTGCTCACAGAAGCCAGCTTCGTTTTGTTGTACCGCCGCCTGAATGCTACGCCACCGGGGTGGAGCTGGCTGCTGGTCGTGTTGGCCGGGCCGCTACTCCTGCTGACCGTCTATCTGGGACAGATGAGCGGGGTCTCCTTCGCTGCCTATGCAGCCGGCCTGGCGCTCTTGAAACGGCGCCCGGCAAGCGCCGGGATCTGCTTCGCGGCAATGGCAATAAAGCCGCATCTGGCGCTGTTGGCGATCCCCGCGCTCGCCGGCGCCGCCCCGGCGGCCAGCGTGGCCTTTCTGCTTGGCCTGCTGATCTGGCCCATCGGCTCAGTCGTCGTCCGCGGCCTATCGGGAATGAAAGAGTACATCCTCTTGCTCCTGCGCATCCATGATGGCAGCGCTGGTCTCGTTACCGTGCGCCTGAGCGGGTTACTGCCGGTCAGCGGGGCCGTATTTACGCTGCTCCAGGCCGTGTTTGGGGGGCTGCTGGTGGTGTTTCTCGTGGTGCTCTGGCTGAGATGCCAGCTAGGGCGCCGGACGCTCGGGCCCGGCGCGGTTGATGCGGCAACGGCGGTAGCCCTGGTGGCTCTGCCCTGGGCCGTGCTCTATGATCTTCAGTTTGCGGCGACAGCGCTGCTCCGCCTCGGCTATCGTGGCGGTCGGCTGTCGTACACCGTATGGATCGCCTGGTGGATGTGTCCGTTGTGCGCGCTGTTGTTCCGCCCCTACGGCCTGGGAGGCATTGTGGCCCTTCTACCCCTGGCCCTGGCTGCAACGCTTTTGGGGCGGGCCCATTCCCTGAGCGAGCGGTCAGGGCAGATGGCGGCCGGTGGTGTTCGTGTCGCGACAGAAACGTGAGGGCGTGAAGGCGGCAGAGACGGTTTCCAGCGCCAGGGCACGTGCGGCGCTCTTTGCGATCCTTCTCGCCTTCGCAGCGTTCTGGAGCGTGCTGGTCATACGCTCCAACGGCATCTTTGCCGGCAGTTTCAGCGTGGACTTTCGCTCTTTTTGGGCGGCTGATCAGGCCTTCATCACCAGCGGCCCTGCATCTGCCTACGATTTGGGTCGAGCGAACGTACTGATCCAGCAACTCAGCCGCTACAACGGGCCAGGTGGCGGATCGTTAGAGGCGGCGCCGGCCCCGTATCCACCGCCTTTCTTTCTCATCTTCGCACCGTTCGCCCTGCTGCCGCCGCCCATTGGACTCGGGTTGTGGACGCTCTTCAACCTGGGCCTGGCCGTCGGAGCCGTCTGGCCGTTGCTGCGCACGGCCCGAACGCCCTGGCTTGCGCTCATGGCTGCCTTGCTTTTCTTCCCGCTGGCCTTCTCGCTTTACGCCGGTCAACCGAGCGGCATCCTGCTCTTCGGCCTCGCGCAGGTGTATCGCTCACTGCAGCATGAGCAGGATTTCCGGGCCGGACTCTGGCTCGGCGTGCTGCTGTTGAAACCGCAGTACGCCTTCGGGTTGGTCCTGGTCCTGCTGCTGAAGCGGCGCTGGCCGGCGCTATCCGGCGTCGCGCTGGCCGGCGTCTTGTTGGCAGTCGTCAGCCTGGCGCTGGTCGGCATCCAGGGACTGCTGGCATACCGGGCGATGCTGTCGTCGGTGGCCGGTTTTCGCTCGGCGCCGGCCGGCATTGCGCCCAACATCATGATTAGCTGGCGCAGCTTCTTGCTCAACCTTCTGCCGGGGCTGACCGACCGAACCGGACTGCTCTTGACGCTCGTGTGTTCCGTGCTGACGGTCCTCTGTATCCCCATCCTCTGGCGAGGGCAGTGGCAACCACGTAGGGCGGACTTCGCCACTCGCTTCTTGGGCACGATGATCGTCACCCTTCTCGCCGCCTACCATAGCCACATCTACGGCGCCTCGTTGCTGCTCGTCCCCGGCGCCTACCTGGCGATCAGCGATGCGCGGGGTCCCCTTCGCCGGACGCTCTTCCTGGGGCTGCTTGCGCCGCCGTTTCTGCTGCTGGTCACCGGGTCCACGATCGCCGTCGCGCTGCTCCTGGTCATCCTTATGACCACTACGCTGGCCCTGCTCCTCGTTTGGAACGGGGCAGGTCGGCCCTCGCGTGGGACGAGTGGCGAATCGGGTAACGCGCAAGGCGTCGCCCTTGCCGCAACATCCAGAGACCAACTGGTGCGGAGTTGACAGGCGGGCCAGAGCGGCTGTGCTGGTCGGTCACAGGCCGACCAGAGCCACAACGCTTGTCGGGGAACGTCGGGTGGTACTAATGGCGTCGGCAGAGGCCACAGTTTGGGTCATTGATTCGTCGTCGCCGTTCTGTTTCCCTATAGTGATGTAACGATAGTCGCGGACGCTATTGCGGGGGCGATAGCGAACCGGCGCCGGAGTGAGGAGCAGGCGATGAATGCACAGGCGTTGACGGCTCAGGAGCAGTGGTCGAAGATCCTGCCGTTTCCTGCTCCGGTCGTCATCACACCGGAAGTCTCCATCGTCATGCCTTGCCTCAACGAGGAAGAGACCATCGGGCGCTGTGTACGGAAGTCGCTGGACGTGTTGCAACGTCACGGCATTGATGGCGAAGTGGTCGTCGCCGACAACGGGTCCACTGACCATTCCGTGGAGATAGCCGAGGCGTTGGGGGCGCGCGTCGTCCACCAGCCCCTACGCGGCTACGGCAATGCCTATCTGAAGGGGCTTGCTGAGGCGCGCGGCCAGTATCTAGTTATGGTCGATTCCGACGACACCTATGAGTTTGAGGACATTCCGAACTTCGTCGCTCTCCTGCGCGCGGGCAAAGAGTTTGTCAACGGCAACCGTTTCAAGGGCATCATGGCTGCGGGGTCAATGACCTGGTCCCATCGCTACATCGGCAACCCGCTGCTCTCCGGCCTGCTGAACATCTTCTTTCACACTGGTTTGGGTGACGCCCACTGCGGCATGCGCGCCTTCACGCGGGAAGCCTACGAGCGGATGCACGTGGAGACGCCGGGGATGGAGTTTGCCTCGGAGATGGTCATCCACGCCACCAAGTCCGGGCTAGAGATTGCCGAACTGCCGACCAACTATTACCCGCGCGAGGGAGAGTCCAAGCTACACTCGATCCGTGATGGCTGGCGGCACCTGCGCTTTCTGCTGGTGTACAGCCCGACGCACCTCTTCCTGCTGCCTGGGTTGTTCTTCTTCTGTCTCGGGTTGCTGGGAATGGGCCTCCTCCTGCGTGGTCCCTTCGTCGCCTTCGGCCGTGGCTGGGACGTTCACGTGATGATCCTCTCGGCGCTGGTGACGCTGCTAGGCTATCAGGTGATGAGCCTGGGCATTTACGCCAAGACCTTCTCGTTGACGCTGCAGTTCGACGACCATGATGCGGTGCTGGACAAGCTGATGCGGCTTTTCACACTGGAACGCGGACTGGCTGTGGGCGCAGCCTTCCTACTGTTTGGCCTTGCCTGCCTCGGCTCGGTATATCTCCAGTGGGTCGGCAACAACTTCGGCGCGCTGGATGCCATTCGACCGTCGCTGCTGGGAATGACGTTGATGACCATCGGTGGCCAGACCGTCTTTTCGTCCTTCCTCTTGAGTCTGTTCAACTTTCGGAAGCTGCGGTGAGCCAATGACGGACCGGCTGCACATCCTGTTCGTCGTTGAGTATTACTTCCCGCACATCGGCGGCGGCGAGATCGTCTTTCAGCAGCTTGCCGAAGGACTCGCCGCCTGCGGCGTCAGCGTCGATGTGGTCACCTGCTTGCTGCCGGGGACGCTACCGCGCGAAGTCCTGAACGGCGTCGCCGTCCACCGTGTGCGCGTGCCGCAGCGCGGCCGCCGCCATTGGTTCAGTGCGATGGCCTTGCCCACGGTCATGCGCTTGACTCGGCGGCACACGATCATCCACACCAACACACATAACGGTGCATTCCCGGCGTGGCTGGCAGCTCGTCTACGCAGGGTGCCTTGCGTGATGACGGTGTATGAGGTATTTGGTCCCCAATGGGCGTTGCTGGCTGGAATCGGTAAGCCGGCGGCGCTCCTGTATCGCACCTTTGAATCGGTCGCCGTGCGATTGCCCTTCGATTGGCAAATTTGCATCTCGCAGTACACGCAGCGCAAACTGGAGGAGTTCTATCCCTCAAGTCGCCGCAGGAGTTCCGTTATCTACGTCGGAGTGGACGAGCAACTCTTCGACCTGACGCACGCCGATGGCACACGAGTTCGCAGCGCAATGGACGCTGAGGACCGTTTCTTGGTTCTCTACTTCGGCCGCCCCGGCTATGCCAAGGGACTCGACTACCTCATCGACGCTATTCCAGAAATGGCGGACCGAATACCACACCTGCTGGTGCTGTTTCTGCTGGCCGACGAGCCACGCAAGCTGTACGATGCGGCGATGCACCGCCTGCACGGCTTGGTGGAGCGGGGAGTAGTCCAGGTCAAGGCGCCGGTAGCGCGGGCCGAGTTGCCCAACTATCTAGCCGCCGCGGACTGTGTGGTAATTCCATCGCTTTCCGAGGGCTTCGGACTCAGCGCGGCGGAGGCGTGTGCAATGGGCCGGCCGGTGGTGGCAACGACCGGTGGGGCGTTGCCGGAAGTGGTGTCCGGGTGGACCATAATGGTGCCGCCACGTGATTCGCCAGCGCTAGCCCACGCAGTGTACAGTATTTCATCAGGAAACGTGACGCAGCGGCGCATCAGGCACTTCGAATGGGATCACATAATTGAGAAACATCTAAACATCTTTGCGACCACACAGCAAGGAATTATGCACGTGACGGTGCCCCGTACGTTGTAAGTTATCGAAATAGCTTGGTTAAAGTGGGCCATAATCCTCACGAAAGGCGGCACAATAGTCGTCTTACGCAGAAAGCGGTCGAACGGTTTGATACAAGAGATGGCGAGACGAGGGGAGAAGCGCCAATGGCGTAACATCGTGTCGTCGCTGGGCTACGTATGTTCTTTAGCTTTCGTCGTCCTGCTTGTTTGGCGCGTCGGCCCAAGCCGACTTAACGCGACGTTTTCCAATGCGAGGCCCAGCGCGCTGCTCCTAGGCGCGATTACAGCGCTCCTCGGATGGGTCCTGGTGGCCACGAAGTGGCGTGCGGTTCTTCGGTCGCTCGGCTCGAGTCGACCAATAGCGCGACTCTTGTCGCTGACGCTCGCCTCGCAACTCTGGGGGCTACTGCTGCCCGTGCCCTTCAGTGACGAACTGTACCGTGGTGGGCAACTGGCGGCATCAGACACGCCGCTCGGGGTGATCGCGCGTGCGGCGTTTCTGGATAGAGTGACCACGTTGGTTGTGACTGCCGTACTAGGCCTATGCGCAGCGATCCTTAACCGCAGCGCTATGCTCGACGAAAGACTGATAGCTACCCTTGCTGCAGCGGCCGCTGCACCATTCCTGGGCTACGTGCTCCTCCGGCGTCCGGTGTTCGCCAGATTTGCGTTGTCGCCTGTACGCCGCGTGTTGCCTCCTGCCCGCTTTCAAGAAGTTGAACATGGCGTAGCTTGGTTACTGGCTCATCCGGGAGCGCTTTTGGTCTTCCTCGGCCTAGCTGCGGGGGGCCAACTCGTGTTTGTGGCAGCGATGACCGAGTGGGCCCAAGGCCTCGGTGTGCCACTCAGTGTGGAACAGATTGCATGGGCCATGTTGGCTTCCGCGCTTGTGCCCTATCTACTGCCACTTCCTGGGATGTCCATTATTGTTCAGCAAGGGTCGTTCGTCTACTTGCTCGTCGCTATGGGCGCCACGACGGACCAGGCGGGCGCGGTATCACTATCGTCACTGGCGCTCCTCGTATTGTTTGGTGCTGCTGGGGCATTGTGGGAAGTGGGCCGCACGCTAGTCGGACGCAAATGGCCCCGTGTACACAAGGACGGGCTTGCGGGGAACGGAGTAACTCGTTGACATTACCCTTCACCGGCGAGCGATGCGTCCCGGGAGTCACACCACACGAGGTGTTTGACCAACATGCCAGTCGCTACCGTTTCGCGGCGCGAACGTTTCGTCCAGACAGCGCTATTCTGGACGTCGGTTCGGGGTCTGGTATAGGCGCGTCGCTCTTTAGCTCAAACTATCCGTCCGTTGTCGGCATTGAACTCGATGCACCGAGCGTGGCCTTCGCCCGTCGCCGGTACGCGACCAGCGCGTCCAACCTCTCGTTCGTCCGCGGCGATGCACAATGTCTGCCCTTGGCCGATGAAACGTTTGATGGGGCAACCCTGTTTGAGGTCATCGAACACGTACCAGAGCCCGCGCGCGTGCTGAATGAAATTCGGCGTGTCCTGCGTCCGAACGGCCTCCTTTTGGCGTCGACACCCGCCGGAGAATTCGACCGTTTTTTGGAAAACCCGTATCACATCTCGCGATTCTCACGAGAGGACTTTCGCTCGGCAGTCTTGAAGTACTTTGATGTAGAAGCAGAACACTATCAAGGAATTATTACGAAACGTCAACTCATGAGTGCGCGCTGGCAGGCCCATCTTCGACGATACGGCCCAAGCGCCGTGGCACTGCGCGCGTTGTTAGCGCTTTGGCCGCCAAGCCGCCGGCAGTCAATTGGTCAGTCAGCCGACGAGTTCGCCGCACGCCCCTCCGGGATCGACTCGTGGCCGGTGACACCTATGGTCCACCTTACCGCTGGCACCGTGCCCTACATTATCGTCATCCAATGCAGACGGCGGTAATGCGGAAAAGCTTATGGAGAGTGGCGCGTGATATGTGATATCGACGTTAGTAACATTGCCAGTGCGAACTCTCGTGCCAAACGAGTCGTTGCTGCCATCGTCAGCTTTAACACATGTGAGCTACTGCGAGACTGCCTCCTGAGCATCGTTGACCAGGTATTGGCGCTAGGTGGCCACGTTACAGTGGTTGATAATGCCTCGTCTGACGGGTCAGCAGAAATGGTCCGGACGGACTTTCCGACTGTCAAGCTGCTGCCTCTCGATGAGAACGTCGGATTCGGCCGCGCCATGAACCTCGCGTTCAGGACAGAAGGCGGCCCAGAGGTCGAGTATCTGCTGCTGCTAAACAGCGACGCACTGTTCCCGCCGACCGGCCTTGCCGAATTAATAGCTTTTGCAGAGCGACATCCCGATATCGGGGTCTTCACCTGCCTGTTGCGCGCGCCCGACGGGAGTATCGAGAGGAACTGTATCCATCATCCGGCTTTGCTTCGCCGGTTGGCCGAGGCCTTCGCGCTGCACCGGTTGCGAAAAGGCATCGGCCTAGAGTATGCCGACTGGCCGTTCACGGTAGAGCGTGAGGTAGAAAGCATCAGTGGTGCAGTGATGCTCGTGCGGGCAAACATTTGGTTTCGCATGGGCGGTTTCGAGGACCGCTTCTTCATGTACCTCGAAGATACCGACTTCTGTTGGAGGTTGCGGAAACAAGGATTGCGAATCGTGATGTGGCCCGGCCTTACCGTCACGCACCACTTCGGCTCAAGCAGTCCTACACCGGCTTACAAGGTGAACCTATACCTCACAAGTCAAACAGTAGCGTATCGTAAGTGGTATGGTCGGCCCGGAGCGGTGCTCATTCAGTTATTAGAGGCCACTTACACGACCATTTACTCCGTCGAGGTCTGGTACCGGGTGAAGTACCAAGGCGATGATACGATGGCCGTGCGCCTGAAGTCAAATGCGTACACACTTCGTTGGATCATCACCGGCAAGTGGCTTCGATTGCTGGTTTAGCCATGGCATACGGAGTCAACAAGTGAACATTGGTATCGACTATCGGGCGGCGCTACGGCCTCATGGGACAGGTGTTTCCCGCTACGTGCGCGATCTCGTACCCGCTCTCGCTGGATTGGATGGTTGTCTACAGCTAACCCTGTTTCACGACGAGGGCAGAGGTGCCACAGTGCCAATCGGCCCGCGTCTCCGCCACCTATCTAGCCGTCCCGTCTTCCGGCGGAATGGCCTTCGCCAAGTCTGGGAGGAGGTGTGGTTACCGGCGGCCATTGCGCGCCGCTGCATTGACGTGTACCACGGTCCGCACGCCTTTCTGCCCTATATCTTGCCGAGCCCTGTGGCTGCTGCTGTCACAGTTCACGATGTCATTCACCGTGCCGTGCCGGACAGTGTGAGTCGGTTCTTTCGAACCCGACTGGATGCCGGACTACGCCACAGCATCAAGCGGGCGGACATCGTCGTTGCAGACTCGATGAATACTGCACGGGATCTCGCCGTGTACTACCGCGTGCCCGACAACCTCATAACGGTCATCTATCCAGGGGTCGCGTCGTCATTTCCCCCGAGTTCCGAGGAGGATGCCCGCCAATACGTAGCTGGAAACCTCGGCATGCATGCTCCTTTCATTCTATACGTTGGTGGCTTAGGCGCGCGAAAGAATGTCCTGACCTTACTGGAGGCGTTCGCTACGCTTCGAAATGTGATACCAGGCGATCTACATCTAGTCTTGGTAGGGGCTAAGTCAGGCACCACAGAGCTTGTCCAGTTCGTCGAACGCAATCGTATGCAAGAAGTTGTACACTTTCCGGGATACATCGCCGATGTCGAGCTGCCAATGTTATACAGCGCAGCGACGGTTTTCGCCTATCCATCGCTCTACGAAGGCTTCGGTTATCCGGTGGTTGAGGCCATGGCGTGCGGCGCCCCAGTCGTCTGCTCCAATAGTTCCTCGTTGCCCGAGGTGGTCGGAACGGCGGGACACATCGTGTCGGCCACAGACATTGGCGCGTGGGTACAGGCGCTCCGGTCGGTTGTTCTAGCGCCTGACGATGGGCGGCCTCTTCGAAGTGCGAGCTTGCAGCAAGCTGCACGCTTCAGCTTGGAAAATGAGGCGCGCCTTACGCACGACGCTTACGCTGAGGCGAAAAGGCGCGCCAGAACTCGTTCGGGGATCGCCGACGGCCATGCACATCTTAACCGAAAAATGCGGTGACGTCGACCGTGCGTGAGCCGAGGTTGCCAAAGTGCATGGATGCTTCTTACGCGCACTTAGCGCGCGGGGCGCCGCGCATACAGCACAAAACTCGTCCCGGCGTCGGGGTTGTCCGCAAACTCGCGCACCGGCGCGTATTGCTGAGCGAAGCGCGGGTCCGCCCATAGAGCGCGAGCGTAAAAGTGGATGGACGACAGCGCGCCAGTGGGCTCGTGGACGACATGCGCAAGGAGTACGTACTGCGGCTTACGGCCGAGGACGTACGTCACATCGAACTTGTCGAAGGGGCCGCCCGGCAGATGCGCCAGGTGGGTATCCATCAACCCGAACATGTCCAGCACGCGCACGTTGGCGTAGTACGGGATAATCCCGGCCTCGCCCAACGCCACCAGATCGGCGCTTGGGACGTTGGCCTGCATCCAGCGGGCGACAGCGTAGTAGTTCGGATCTACCAAAGAGGTGGGCGCCATGGGTGTGCCAACCCCCGGCACTTCGTGATTGATCGTTAGCTGACCCCCGAGGACAGCCGACAGGCAGGCGATGGTAATCACGGTGCCGCGCAGTAAGCTGCCCCACTGGCGGGGCGGGCATAGCGTCATGCAACCATCCTGGAAGAGTAACGCGAGCCACGGCAGCGTCGGTACGAGGAATCGGTAGCCGGGCATCCAGTCCCCGCCTTCGTACACGGCGATGCCGACCTGAGCCGCGAACAGCAGGAGCACGAGGCGGTAGTGAGGCGAGGTGCGGCGCGCGAGCAGCGGGATCATGGCGACGAGGCACAACCCCCCCAGTCCGAGCACCAGCAGGCCAGATAGGACGTACCAGGCGCCGGCCAGGGCGGTGAGACCGTGAGAGGTAACTTCGCCGACCTTAGCGTAGTAGGTGTTGGGTAACAGGTTGCCGTAGTACCGGAGTCGCCAGAGCAAGAAGCTCCCGTAGGGCAGCGCGAAGAGCACACAGGCCAGCGCGTCGCTGCCCAGTCCGGCAAGCGCCCGCCTGCGCAGCCGCCCGCCTGTTCGATAGAGCAGCACCAGCCCGAACAGCAGTAACGGCTCCGGGCGGGTGAGCGCCGCCAGGACAAAGCAGCCGCCCCACCAGGGCGCGCGTTCCGCCCGAAGGAGGCAATAGCCCGCCAGAACCAACAAGAACGTAACAAGTGGGGTCTCTAGTCCACTGACCGACCAGGCCGCGAACGCTCCCGAGGCAGCGAGCGCCCACGGGGCGGCGGCGGTGATCGGCCCCATGGCGCTGTTACTGGCGGAGCGGTAGCGGCGCCCCATCTGCCAGAGCAGTAAAATCGTGCCGACGCTCAGGATTACGCCGAGACCCTTGGCGACGAGCAACATGCCGAACGGGAAACGGTCAGCGCCGAGGAGCGCCGGGAGGGCCATGAGCACCGTCCACAGAAAATTGGTGTAGCCCTCGACGTGCTCACCGAGGTTGAAGAGGAGACCGTGCCCCAACGCGAGGTTACGAGCATAGCGGAACGAGATGAAGGCGTCGTCGATCGTGAAGCCCAGGTAGAGATATTCCTGGATCAGCAGGAGCGCGAAGCTGCCCGCCGCAAGCATGGCTTGCCAGGGGAGGACGACGGTACGCCGTGCGCCGCGCATTACAACGAGTACTGCCACCGTGATCTCTCCTCTTGGTTCGCAGTGTAGGCGACAGGCTCCCACACCCAAACTGAAGACCCCGGCTGGGCTGGGGCGAAAGTCCCGTACAGCGGCGCCACGTCACCCTTTGCTCAGTGCGCGCTAGTGCGCGCCCGTGAGCGATTGGTACAACAGCTCCAACCTCGCGCCGATCACGGTCAGGCCGAATTCTTCTTGCACGACCTGTGAACCAGGACGCCCGTCGCTTTCCAATGGCCTGCTACAGCGGTCGACCAGTGACGCAGCGAGCGACGGTACGTCCGAGGGCGGCACAACACCGCCGAGCGCTTGATTGGGCAGATAGGAGGCGAGAGCCACGATGTCGGTTACAACCACCGGAGATCCGCACGCCATCGCTTCCGCCGCCACAATGCCGAAGCCCTCCTGTTCAGCCGCCGTGGAAGGCAGTACAAAGGCGGTGCAGCGCCGGTAGAGAGTCAGCAAGTCTGCCTGCGGCACGAATCCGCGAAACTCGACCTGGGACTCCAAATTGAGTCGCCGCGCCAGGCCCGCAAACTCAGCTTGCAGTGGGCCGCTCCCCCCGACGATCAACTTTGCCGTCGGTATCTCCCGGACGACCAGTGCCATCGCACGTAGCAAGACGCCCAGCCCCTTGTAGCGATGGTACTCGTCCAATATGCTCAGGAAAAAGAACGTCGCCGGCCACCGAGGGCCACCGTCCGGCGCAAAGCGGGAAGTATCAATGCCCGGCGGGACGACCCGCAGCTTGTGCCGAAACGGGGCAAGTTGGGGCGACTTCTCGGCGTACCAGGGGTTGAGCACCAGAATCGCGTCCGCGGCGCGCAACGTCATGTTCAGCAGCAGTCTGTTGTATGCCGTGGCGACGACTGCCGCCGACCCCTGCCCGACAATATGGTTGTCATAAGAAAGTACGACCGGCACCCCCCGTAACTTGCCGATGATCGCTGACCAATCGGCGCTCCAGGGCGTCGGCAAGAAGGTGTGCAGGATGTCCGCCTCCACTCGCGCCAGGTGTAACGGCAGGCCCGGGGTGACGTTCGTGTTGGCGACCTTGAGCGCGGTTTGGCAGCGGCGCACCGGTATGCCGTCGACGCGGGGCAGCGGCGCCCCTTCGTCGGCGCAGCAGATCGATACCTGGTGGCCACGTCGCTGCAGTTCGCGCGCGTAGCCTCGGCAGTGCTCCTCCACGCCGCCAACGTAGGGGGCGTAGCGGGGCGGGGTATAGAGAATGCGCAGGTGGGCCGGATCGACGGGTGTACGGCGGCGCTTGCTTACACTCAACGTTGCTCCTTGCTCGGCACGAAACGATAGACCTGCACGTTCGCGGCATCATAGACCACGGTGAGGTCTTCCCTCCCAAACCGGGCAAAAGCTGCGGCCTCGCGTTGCGCCTCCAAGGGAGCGAACTGCTGTCGCCAGGTCAGGTCGGTCTGATCCACTAACACGTAGCCGATTCCCGCACGTTGGAGCAGGGCCGCGGTCCGGGCCAGCGAGCCGGGGTCCAGGAAGACCCGCCGCTCCAGGTCGTAGGAACTGTCCAGTAGGACGGGGAGATGGACGTAATAGCCGCGACTATCGCCCAGCGCCAGCACGCGTTGGCCGGCCGGCAATACCGACTGGAGGTAGGCATAAGCGCCGTACACGTTGACTTGCCGCCGTAGAAAGGCGTCTTTGCTTTCCTGGCCGCTGAGCACAGGGAGCGGATTATAGACAGCCGCTACCAGCAGCGCCTCGGCCAGGGCAATCATCAGCACAGCGACGACGGCAACCGCGGTCAGCGCGACGCCAGGCGACGGTCGCTCGGCGTTGCCGGCGCAAGCGGCCAACGCGCAGCCGGCCAGCAGTGCCAGGATGGGGAACAACGGTAACAGGTAGCGCAACTCCTGCCCGCCGACCGCCCAGGCGCCAAGGGCCAGGGCTGCAAACAAGGCGAGGTGCCAGGTGCGACGCCAGTTCGCGCGTGTGCATAATGCCAAAGGCGCCAGCAAGAAAAGGAAACCTGGGCGGCCGTAGGTTTCCAGATCGCCGCGGCTGTAGAGGCGAAGCGGTAGGGCCAGGTAATCTTGCCAGGACCGCCCGGCCACGGACATGTCGTTCTCGGATTGCAGCAGGCGCCAGGGGATCAACAAAGCAGCCTGCCAGTGCCGTGCCGTCGTCGGTGTCGGCGGCGTGACAGCAGGTTGGCTGACAAGCGAAGGATCTACGTACTCCGCCGCCAGCAGTGGGTAAACGGGGTCGTGCAGGAGGATCAGGTTCTTGAGGTACCAGGGCGATGCCACCCCAACGGCGATCCCCGTGAGGAGCACGGCGGCGTGGAGTCCTGCGAGGAGGTCGCGACGACTGCGACAGGTCGCCGCCAGCATTGTCATGACGAGGATTACCAGATAGATCGCTGCAGTGTATTTGGAGGCCAGTGCCATCCCGGTGGCGCCGCCGGCCAGGAGCAGCCAGCAATGGTCGCGGTCCGTCAGCCAGACTACCACGCTATACAGTGCGAGAAAGACGTAACAGGCCAGCCCCAGGTCTATGTTGGGTAGCGGCGCCCAGTGCAACAGGTCCGACGACGTGATGAGTGCCGCGACCGAGAACCAGGCCACGCGAGGTCCCAGCAGGCGCCGGGCGAAGGACCACGTTGCCAGCGTCAGTAGCACGGCGCATGTCAGATGAACTAGGGCCGGACCAGTCTGCACGTCGAACATCAAGCAGATGGCGTAGAGCATCTCGATCGCGATCGGCATATTTGCCAGTGGCAAAGCCGGCAGCGCGACGAGACGGTGCTGCTGCAGTAAGGCCTGAGGGGCGGCCAGGTGATACCACAGGGCATCGTAGCTAAAGGGTGGCAGGAGGGCGATGCTCACCGAGATGAGCAGCAGCAACGCAGCGATTGCGCTGACGCCTGTGGCTACCCGTTGTTGGCCGAAGGAAACATGACGAAGCGACCGGACGCTCTGGGCGAATAGGACGGCACACGTACTGAGTTCTCGCCTTACCAGCATCGACAAAATTATCAACGCCCCGGCGCCAACCGCCGCGTTCAGCAGGCCGAGACAGGCGAGGGTAAACGTCAGATAGGACAGCACCGCCAGTCCACAAGCGATGCCAAAGACCGCCGCTTCGACCTGGCTCTGCCACGGGATGGCAAGCGCCCCAAGCAGACGAGCACCGATGGCCCAGGCCAGCAGGAACAGCGCGCCCACAAAGAGCAGCGAGAACAGTGAGTCCAGCGACACAAACAGGGAACTGGCGCTGATCGGTAAGCGCGAGTCATACCAGTGAGCGGCGGTCAACAGTAGCGCCGCTGTGGCCCTGCACGCCGCCACCACGACGCGGCGCGACGTGGCCCGACACGGACGAGCAGGCGCCAGTGCGGGTGTGTCGATCATCCCGCCGACGCCGCACCAGTCAGGCGGTAGACCTGCAACTGGTAGCCACGAAAGACCTCCACGAGATATCGCTGCTGAAACCGCCCCAAGGCCGCTGTTGACTGTGCCACCTGTTCGGGCGCAATCGCTGCCTGGAATTGGATGTCCTGCTCGTTCACGATGAGGTAGCCTACGCCGGCTTGTGTGAGCAGGCGCGCGGCCGCCTCCGGGTTGCCGGTGTCGACAAAGACGCGCGTGGCGAGGTCGCGGGACCCGTCGATGATGAATGGAAACGGCGCGTAGTAGCTGCGGGATTCGCCAATGGCAAGCACGCGCTGACCCGGTTGGATCACACCGGCCAGGTAGGCCATCGCGCTGTAGCTGGTCACCACACGCCGCAAAAAAGCGTCCTTGCTTTGGAACCCCGCCAACACCGGCGCTGGCTGCATGGCACGGACCAGATAGGTGTCTTCCGCTAGCGTCACAGCGAGTAGCATCGTCACCGGTAGGAGCACGAGCAGCCTGGCTGCTCGCTTGCTCTGGCAACGCGAGGTCAGCCACAGGAGGACAACGGCGCTGAGCAGGGCGTAGATGGGAAACACCGGGACGAGATACCGCAACTCTTGCGGCCCCAGTGCCCAGACGATCGACAGCACCAGGCCGACGAAGCCCATCCGCAACACGACTGGCCGTCGGTCGACCAGCAGCGTGAGCGGCGCCAACAGGAACAGCAGGCTGGGATGGCCGTACATTTCCAGATCACCTTGCAGGTAGACCTGTAGCGGCAGTTGCAGATAGTCCTGCAGACTGCGCCCGGTCAGCGATAGGTCGCTGCCGCTCTGGAGCACATGCAACGGCAGGAGCGCCAGCGATGCCAGGCTCGATGCTTCGGGCGGCGCGACTGCGGCGGACGCTGGCGGCAAGGCCAGCCCGGGATCGACATAAGGAGGACTGAGCAGCGGATAGAGCGGGTTGTGGAAGATCACCAGGTTCTTGAGATACCAGGGGGAGGCCACTAGTAAGGCGCAGACCAGGAACGCGACCAGCGGTCGGACGCCCGCGCGTACCTTGTGCAGCCCGAACCCACCGGCAAAGAGGATGAGGGGGCACAGCGGTGCCAGCAAAGCGAGTGCCGTGTATTTGCTGCCTATGGCGAAGCCGGCCATCGCCGCCGCCAGGTACAACCAGCCGGGTTTGCGCTCCTCCAGCCAGACCAGCAAGGCGTACAGCGCCAGGAACGTAAACAGCATGAGCGCTAGATCAATGTCGGCGATAGCGCCGAGTTTGTGGAGGTCCGAAGCGGTCAGCAGGCCCGCCACGCCCAGCCAGCCGACTCGGCTATCGAAATATCGCGCGCCCAACGACCAGACAGCAAAGGCCGTCAACACGGCCAGGCTGAGGTGCAGGACCGCCGGCGTAGCGTCACTGCCGAAGGCCAGCAGGAGCGTGTAGAGCATCTCGACGGTGAAAGGGAAATTCGCCTGTTGGATTGCTGGGAGCACCACAAAGCTGTGCTGTTGCAAAAAGAGGCGCGGCGCTGCCAGGTGGTACCAGAGCGCGTCGTAGGCAAAGGGCGGAAGTAAGGCCACCAGCGAGAGCAACACAAGGACCAGTACACCGCCGCCGACAAGCCAGGGAACCGGTGCATACCGCCAGCAGGCTGCTCGCGGGAGACGCACGCTGGTAGCGCGCAGGATCGCGACGAGTTCGCCAACGTCGGCGCGCAGAAGGATCAATGTCAACGTGGCCAGTACTGCCAGGAGTGGCGCAAAGAGCAGGTGGCACAGCGCCAGAGCCAGGACTGCATAGGCCAGGGTTCCCAGCCCCAGGGCCACACTGAAAACGGTTTGCTCTGCCGCGTTGTGCCAGCGGATGCCGCTGCAGCGCAAGAGCCGGCTGCCCAGTGCCCATGCCAGCACAAGCACACCGAACACGAGAGCCAGCGTGAAAACACTATCCACGGGGGCGAGCGGCGTCGCCTGTTGCAACGGCAGACGCCCCACCCCGACGTGTACAGCCGTCACGGCCAGTGCTGCAACGGCGGCAACTGCGACCATCAGACGGTGCTTGCGGCTCACCGGCCAGGAGGAGGCGCGCTGAACAACACGCGACGTTCTGGTCTGCATCACCGTTCGCCGCTGGCTGGAATAGGGGCGTGAAACGTGGCAAAGGTGTTGGACGTTTGGTCGCCGGTAACCACTCCTGCTACACCCTTCACAATGCTTGCCGTTTCCAGGCGGCTAGCATCGGCGTGCCAGATGGCGATCAGCAGCAGGAGCAATCCGGGCACGGCCAGGAAGGTCCAGACGTTCAACCAGTTCAGGGCAAAGATACCCAGAAGCAGCCAGGTGAGCCCGGGCCCAACGACCAGCAGCAGCGCGGCTCCCGGCAAGGCCAGATCACCGAGCGCTGAGGCGACCGAATGGCTGCGGAGTTCCTTCGACCGTTGATTGCCATGCAGAGGCGCCTGAGACCATACGTGCGGTAGGACACCAATCAGAACCGGCAGCGCCGCCACAACCGGCGGCAGGAGGATCACCAGGTCCTGGTAGTGACTGTGGTAGCCGGCCACAAGTCCGGCCGCGGTCAGCCCGAGGTAGAGCGGCGCAAAGTCGAGATGCCTGTGCCGGCGCATACTGAGAGCGAGAGCCGCCCCGATGGTCGCTACGGCCGCGCTGGCAGTCAGGAGGAGCGCGGTCTCGCCATCAATTCCGGGAAGCGCCGTGATCCAAGCTCGCCAGTTGATCATGGCCCCGGTGCGAACCGAGAAGGTCGTGTTACCGAGCGCAGGGTCAATCTTGCTGAGGAGGCCGAGGTAGGCGACCAGACCCGGGATACCAACCACGACAAGCGACACCAGGAGCAACGCGAAGCCCGTCGCTGCGGCGCCCAGGAGCGCTCGTGGGCGCCGCAAGACCAGCAAGCCGAGCAGCGGGACGAGCACGAGTTGCGGTTTGAACACGGCGAGCAGGCCGAGCCAGGCTCCCCCTTTCGCGTCCTCCTGAGCCGTGAATGCCCGGAAGGAGATCGCCGCAAACAAGAGCATGAGACCTACCGGCTGACCGGACAGCAGGCCCCAATCCACGGGGAACAGGAGAGTGAGCGCCAACGGGCTAAAACGCCAGCGTTGCAGCGTGCGGCAGGAGACGATTGCGCCGGCCCCGTTCAGCGCCAGCCAGAACCAGACGGCGATCGTCGCCGGCACTAAGGCGAAGGGCAGGAACAGCAGTACTGCCGGGGGTGGGTAGTCGAAGGGAATCATCGTCGGTCTGCCGCTGGTCAGCCCGCTGTGCTGAAGGAGCGCCTGCTGGTAGGGGAGTTGCGCCGATAGTTCGTACAGGTGCTGCCCGTCACCGGCGAGCATTAGCTTGCCGGCGCCGTAGTAGGCGATGAAGTCGCCACCAAGCGCGCCTGGCGCGCCGTGCGAACCGAGCACAACGGCGGCAAAGAGCAACTGGAGGCAGGCCAAAGGGACGGCTATGCGAATGACCCGATCAATCGACGGCAACGGAGCTCCGCGCGCTCGATGCGATAGGAATTAGCATGGTCTTCCTTCCTCGCCACTCCCATCAGGACGTAGCAACCCACCACTCGGCGTCCGTTGGCTCGCCACCGGGCGCTTCAATGAGACCATACCGAGCTAAACACATGCGACGTGCGCGGACGATTGTCTAGCCCATTTGATGGGGCCAATCGTACGGGTGCGCACGTACACCTGGCCGCTGCAGCCGCGCTTCCATCCATCACGTTCATGGCAACGTTATCCCCATGTCCGTATTCCGCCGCCATTACCTCAGCCAGCGCTTGCTGACGCCTGGCGTCCATCAACCGCGCCAGTCCACCCGCGTTCAGGATGGCTCCAGCGTGGCGACTCGGCCGCTGGCTGGAGCGACCCCCTCGGCGCCGCGCAAACTCGAGCAGACGATGGCCAGCGCGCTGACCACCGCGCCGAAGAGGAAGATCTCGTGGAAGCCAGCCATGAAGGCCAGCGTATCCAGTGCGGAACTGCCGGTCCCAGCTCCGGTAAAGAGCTCAGTCAGCAGTCCGTAGGACATCGTGGTTGAGAGGAACACCATGGACACGGCGATCGCCACCGTCCGCCCGCTGTTGTTCAGCAAGGTCCGGACGCCGCTGGCGACCCCTCGCCGGTTGGGCGGCACGCTCCCCATCACGGCGCGCGTGTTGGGCGCGTTGAACAGGCCGTTCCCAATCCCCAGCACGGCCAGGGCCGCCGCCAGCAGCCCGTAGGGGATGTCGACGGGGAAGGTCACGATCCACGCCTGGGCCGCCAGCGTGCAGCCCAGGCCGAGCGTGCTGAGCCAGCGCGACCCCAGCCGGTCGGAGAGGAAGCCGGCGACGGGCGAGATCCCCAGCATCGTCACGACCATAGGTAAGGTTTTGAGCCCGGAGAGGAGCGGGGAGTCGCCCAGCACCGCCTGGAAGTACCAGCTCATGATGAACATGGTCGCCCCGCGCGACAGCGCGTTCAGGCAAAGGCTGGCATTGCCGGCCCAGAACACCCGAATGCGGAACAGGGTGAGGTCCATCATGGGCGAGCTTACCCGGCGCTCGATGCCCAGGAACAGGACGAACAGCACGACGCCGGCGACGACCAGCCCGTTGGTGAGTGCCTGGCCCGCCCGCCCCATCACCACCAGGGTGAGGCCGACGAGGAGGCTCGCCATGGCCAGCGGGAACGCCAGCATGCCACCGAGATCGAAGCGCGCGGCGCGTTCGGGGGCGACTATCTCGTGCAGCTTCACGTAGGCCCACGCCGTGGCAAAGATGCCGAAGGGCAGATTGATGAAGAAGACGTAGCGCCAGCCGAAGAATTCCGTCAGGATGCCGCCGAGGACCGTGCCGAGGATGAACCCGCTGTTGGCCGCCACCATGTTGATGCTCAGGGCAAACCCGCGCTGGGCGGTAGGAAAGGCGTCGGTGATGAGCGCTGTGCTGTTGGCGAACAGCAAGGCGGCGCCGATGCCCTGCAGCAGCCGAAAGATAACGAGCTGGGTCCCCGTCTGGGCGAGGCCGCACAGCACCGACGCGCCAGTGAAGACGGCGAAGCCCAGGTTGTAGGAGCGGACGCGGCCCTTCATGTCGGCCACGCGTGAGAACGGCAGCAGCAAGGCCGTGATGACCAACTGATAGCCCATCAGGATCCACATCGACTCAGGTACCGAGGCGTGGAGGGAGCGGGTGATGTTCGGCAGCGCGATCGTCGTGATGGAACTGTCTAGCGCCGACATGAGCACGCCGATGGTCGTGTTGATCAACACCACCCACTTGTAGGCGAGAAGGTCCCGGTTGCCTTCGCTGGTGCGCATGCTCAACTCTCCTCCCAGCAACTGACGCCCGTGAACACTTACCGCGTCTGGACTACAGGTGCAGCCAAAATCCCTTCGGCACTCCCTTCCGTCACGAATTGCGCCTCATAGAGGCGGCGGTAGAGGCCGGACTGCTGGAGCAGCGAGTCGTGGGTGCCCTGCTCCACAATCCGGCCGCCATTGATAACCAGGATCTGGTTGGCCCGCTGGATGGTGGAGAGGCGGTGGGCGATCGCGATCACGGTCCGGCCTTGCAGCAGCCGGTCAAGCGCCAACTGAATGAGCCGTTCGGCCTGAGAATCGAGTGAACTCGTCGCTTCGTCGAGCAGCAGATAGGGCGCCCTCTGCAGCAGCGCCCTGGCGATGGCGACCCGTTGCTTCTCTCCGCCGGAGAGGCGATACCCCCGCTCACCCACCACCGTGTCCAGCCCCTCGGACAGTCGATCGACGAGCTCGCGCAGTTGGGCGGCCTCGATGACGGCGTTGACGTCGTCGTCGCTCACGCTCTCGGCGCCGTAGCGGAGATTGCTGCGCAGCGTTGAGTGGAACAGGAAGACCTCCTGGGTGACGATCGCCAGGCGGCTGCGCAGGTCGGGGAAGGCAACCTGCCGCAGGTCCACCCCGTCGAGCCTGATGCGCCCTTGGGTGGGATCGTAGAAGCGCGCCGCGAGCGACAGGATCGTGCTCTTGCCTGCGCCACTCGGCCCGACGAGCGCCGTCAAGCTGCCAACCGGGGCGACGAATGAGACGTCGTACAGCACCGGCTGTGGTCCCAGCTTGCTGTTCGGATAGCTGAACGAAACGTGCTCGAAGGCGATCCCATCGCGCGGCGACGGCGGCAGCAGTGTGGGCTGCCGTGACTCCGCCACTGCAATCGGCAGGTCCAGAAACTGGAACACGCGGTCGAACAGCGCCAGTCCACCCAGAAGCGTAGTGTTCGTGCCCGCCAGCGAGGCGGCCGGGCGGTAGAGCTGGGTCAGGTACGCCGCGAAGGCGACGACTGTGCCGATCCTGACCTGCTGGGTGATGACCAGGTAGGCGCCGTAGCTGTACAGCACCGCCGGGCCCAGCGCGGCCAGGGCCTGCACGACCACCGACGACCACTGCCCGACGAGCGTCTGCTCCACCTGGCTTGTTCTCACCCGCTCGTTGACCTCGCCGAAACGGCGCGCTTCCTGCGCCTCGGTGCCGAAGCTCTTCACCACGATGGCGCCCGAGAGCGAGAGGGTCTCTTCGAGCACGACAGACAGCTCGCCGAGGGCGCGCTGGGCGCGGTCCGCCGCACCATAGCGCTGCTTGCCGAAGTGCAAGACCGGAAAAGCAAGCGCCGGCAGGGCGAGGCAAGCGACGATGGTGAGCTTCCAGTTCAGGCTGGCCATCACGACGATGGCGAACACCAGCGTGACGAGGTTCGCCATCGTGCCGAGGATCGACTGCGTGAGGACGTTCGGGAGGTTGCCGGCGTCGTTGGTGAAGCGCGTGTGAATCTCGCCCGCCCGCGTCGAAGTGAAGAAGTCCAGCCCCAGCTTCTGGATGTGCTCGTACAGGCTCTTGCGCAAGTCGGCGATCAGGCTCTGGCTCAGCATCGCGCTGACCAGGTTCTGGCCCAGATTGATCGTCGCCGCCCCGCCGGGAAACAGGAACATCCCGATCCCAAGGAGGATGACGAGTCGGACGTTGCGCTGCGGGATCGCCACGTTGAGCAGGGCCTGGATCAGCAGTGGAGGCACGAGGCTCGCGCCGACACCAAGCACCACGAGCAAGATGCCCAGCAACAGACGCAGCCGGTAGGGACGGACCATTCGCCATACCCTGCCGAGGGTGCGCCGGGCGTCCGGCTTGCCGCTCTCCAGGTAGCCGAGCGAGCGCCGGTAGTTACCCGTGCCAAAGTCGCCGGAGCCGTGAACCATTCGTGCTGTGCTCCTCTATTCGCGCATTACGGAGGAGGGCGCAGCGCAGCCAGTTGAGGTGTCCCCACCATGCTCCGCCTCCGCTCACGTGCCCCAGGAATTGCGCGCACGCCGTAGCCCAATCGGCGGGGCCAACACGGCGCTGCCAGCACGATAATGCTGCCCACGCAGAGCCGCAATGACACTATACTCTATGGTCGGGTCGCGTGCTCCAGCCTCGGTCAGCATACCGAGACAACGTGCAGGCCGCTCGCGTCCCAACCGGCCAGGCGGACGAGGGTGCATACTCCATTCGCGGCTGAGTCAAGTGCTCCGCCGAAGGCCTCATCCTCGGTTGTCACGATGATCTGGCCCTGCCGCGCTTCTGCCGCCAGCACCGCCGCCAGCGCTTGCTGGCGCCCGGCGTCCATCGACTGCGCCGGGTCGTCCAGCAGCCGGAAGGCGAGGTGGTGCTGCGGTTGCCGGCCCAGCGCCAGGAACACCGCCAGGGCCGCCACATGCATCTGCGTGTGCGAGAGCCTGGTCGGCAGGAAGGTGGCGTGCTGCAACTCGGGGTCGTGCGCCAGCAGCGCGTAGATGTTGGATCCACGCTGCATCTGTGGTTGTAAGGTAAGCGCCGCGTAGGTCGGGTGTCCACCAAGCCGGTCGAAATAGGCGTTGGCCGCCGGTACCACCGTCTCCAGCGCTCGCTGCAGGCGTTCCTCACTCAGCGCCAGGGCGGCAGCATGGATGGCCTGGAGTGCCGTCTGGAGGCGCAGCAGCTGCTCGTGCCTCGTCTGCAGCACCGTCAGGTGCTGTTCGGCGCCCAACCGGTCGGCTTCGATGCGTTCGACGTTGGCCTTGAGGTCGAGGAAGTCGCCGATGGCCGTCGCCGTGGCCAGGTCGCTGTCGAGCTGGACTGCCTGCAGTCCCCATTGGTCAAGGCTCGCCAACTCGGCAGCAAGGTCCGCCTGGCGAACCCCGGCCAGACGCGACAGGTCACGCTCGGCGGCGCCCGTCGGGGTGCTGACGAGATCAGCGAGCGTCGCTGCGGCGGCTCGTTGGGCGGCGGAGCGTTGGCGCTGGACCTGGTGCTGCTGTTCCTGGAGGCGCAGCGCGTCGCGCAGTTCGGCGCGCCGCGCTTCCAGCGCCGGCGACGAGTCAGGTTGCGCCGGCAGCGCAGCCAGCGTGGCGCTGCCGGCGTCATCATCGAGCATGGCACGCCAGGCAGTGCGAACGGCAGCAAGGCTGCTGCGGCGGGCCGCCACCTCGGACTGTGCAGCTTCCAGGCTCGCCTGCGCTTCCAGGCGCCGCCGACGTT
>DAIMXP010000095.1:0-27777 GCA_036734945.1 Chloroflexota bacterium | reverse complement strand
AACCCTACCGCTACCTTGCCCATTTGTCAAAGTTATTTCGTGACGGGTCCTAAGTCACCGCGAGACGCCGAGGCGGCGCTATTGCGGCGACTTCAGCGCACCGTGGCGTGTCTAACGCCCGCAGTGCTCGCCCGATCCCCGGTCGGGCCAACCGGAACACGTGGTCTATTGCTCAACCGTGGCCAATCAACTTCGCTCTCCGGCTCCCAACCGCTCTGGCTCGACGTGGGGATTCGTTATCTGATCCGCCAGGCCAGTGTGGGACGAGGTTGGGACACCCAGACGATGGGCTATATCTACAGCCTGCAAACGACCGACGGGGTAGCCATGGTCGCCTACCACTGGCACCCGTACGGCATGAGCCACGTCACCCTGCCCCACCTCCATGTGAGCGGAGCCGTCAACGAACTGATCAGCCGCCGAACGCACCTCCCGACCGGCCGTGTCTTTTTGGAGGATGTCGTACGCTTGATCATTGAGGAATTCCATGTACCGCCTCGCCGACCTGACTGGTCGGAAGTGTTAGACATGTCGCGGCGAGAAGCGATAGAATAGCCTCCCCGAGCCGGCTGCTGGTGGCTGCAACCATTGGGCGCTCCGGCCGAAATGGCAAGGACGCGACGACCCACCTCGTCAGCAAGTCTGTCATCCCTGCCATTGGCCGAGACGTACTGACGAATCGGCTCTTCTCGAATCCAGAAGACTCTGTTGTAGCCCATTGGCATGATCCTCAACGTGGTCTGCTTGGTTTAAGTCACATCCGTGATACGCACCGGTACCGGATTTGTTCTGCACGGCGAACCTAAATCAGGCCAGTTTCAATCCCACCCGGTGCTCTCACCCGTGCAGATCGTGACCTACCGGACGGGGCATACAGCGTGACCGGACTGCAAATGCTCGCGATCTTCATCGGCGGTGGAGCGCCTGTTACCCTGCAGCGATTTCGCTCAAGGCGACGGTGCGGCCCTCTTCGCTGCTGCGGATGGCGGCGTAGGCGATCTTGATGCTGTTCAGGTTGTCGTGCCCGGAGGTCTGCGGCTCGCGCTGGTCGGCCAGGCTCAACATGCGCTCGGCCATGCTGCCGCCGAAGGCGTCGGGGAACCAGGAACCCTGGAGGGCGAAGGTCTGCCTTTGGAGCGGATTGCCCTTGAAGGAGACGTGGAGTTCGCTCTGCGTCGCCCAGGCGGAGCCCTCGGTCCCGTCGAGGTACCAGGTGTGGCTGTGTGCCGCGCGGCTCTGCACGATGTTGTTGAAGTGCAGGCTCGTCATCAGCTCGGCCTCCGGCGCATATTCCAGGGACATCGCGTAGATCATGGGACTGACGGCGGCCTGGCCGGGCATGCGCGTGGTCGTACACTGCACGCGCTTCGGCGTGCGGCCCGTGAAGTAGCGGCTGAGGTCCATGTAGTGGATGCCGTGGTCGACGATGTTGAAGTGCTCCAGCGCGGCGTACCAGGAGCCGGGCACGTCCTGGAAGCTGCGCAGCACGTGGGTGACGGCGTAGACGTGTCCCAGCACGCCGCGCTCGAGCAGCAGCTTGAGCGCCCGATGGGCCGGCGCCCAGCGCGCCTGCTGGTTGATCATCAGGCTGACCCCGGCCCGCTCGCAGGTCTCCACCATGCTGAGCGCATCGGCGTAGTTGAGCGCGAAGGGCTTCTGCGACAGGATCGGCTTGCCGGCGGCGGCGATGCGCTCCACCACCGGCCGGCGCTGGGAAGCGTGAACGGCCAGGTCGATCACGTCGACGTCGTCGCGCGCCAGCAGCGCATCCAGGTCGGTGGTCAGAAAGGGGATGCCGTACTCCGCTGCGGCCTGGCGGGCGTTCTCCTCGATCACGTCGCAGCAGGCGCTGACGGTGTAGCCGAAGTTGCGGTAGGCGCGCAAATGGGCGCCGCGCATGATGTTGCCGCAGCCCACCACGCCGATGCGATAGCGTCGCTTGATGTCATCGGGCGGCGGCGCTGGCCGGTAATCCTCGGGACGCAGGTCAATGGTTGGCACGAATCCACCTCCTTCAAGTGGCCATCACGTCAGGTCAGCGTACCCCATCAGCGAATTCCAGTGTCGTACCCTGGGTTCACTTGCGCGTAGCTGCCGCTCGTCACCGTCACCTTCACGGGGAGGGGGCGGGGGTAGAAGGAGCCCGACTGGAGCGGCGCCGGCGTCAGCGTGTAGGTCCCCGGCGCCAGGTTGACCTGGAATTGCCCGTCGGCCCCCGTGGTGAACTGGAGCACCTGTTGCCCGCCGGCATCCTGCACCGTCACCGTGGCGGCGACCGCACGGGAACAGGGCACGCCGACCCGGCAGACCGGCGTCGTCGGTCCAAGCGTGACCGTGCCCTGGATGCCGGTGCCGCTGGTTGCTACCACCGGCAGGCCGTCCGGGTTGGCTTCCCAGGAGAAGCGCCGGCTGTTGAGCCGCTCTTCCACGCCGAAGGGGCCGTTGACCCAGGAGTGACTGCCGTCGGTGAAGGCGGTGAAGTTATCAGCCTTGCGCCACACGAGTAGACCTCCGTTCCCATTGATGCCCGTCGTGTGTTGCAAGGCGTCACCGTTGGTCGGGTTGTGTTGCTCGTCCTCCAGGCAGTTGCCGACGATGGTGGGCAGCATGTCGTGGAGCGCCGCGAAGCCCAGGACAAACTGGCAGGCGGGTGTGGCCTGCGCCCCGGCAGGAGCCGCGGCGGTGAGGGTACACATCAGGACAACGAGCAGTGAGACGAAATGACGCATCTGGATTTCCTCCTTCTGGAAGGAGACGTTGCGGCGCGTACAATGGTTCCCGCGCTGGGTGATGCCGCGGCAGGCCAACGTCTTTGGTGGCAGCACGTTTCCTTGATGCCTGCATTGTACGTTGCCGTTCGCGTCAACATGTCGGACACTACAGGGAGCTGCTGGGCGCCCGCCCGGCCGAGAGGAGAACGACCATGGCGCTGCTCGTTGCTGAAGCACCCACCACATCCACCGCTGTCGAGTCATTCAACCGTGATGGCTACCTGATTGTCCGCGGCCTGTTCGATGCTGCGGAGGTACGGGAGATGCAAACCACCTTTGACGAGTTGTACGCGCGCGGCAGCATCAAAGGCTGCTTCACTGCGGTGCCGGTCGAGGAGGCGCGGGCTAAGGGTGACATCCTGCTGGCCTACCCGCGCATGATGCATCCCCACCGGGTCTCGGACGTGGTCATGCGCTACATGCTGCACCCGGCTTTCGACGCTGTCCTCACCGATTTGCTGGCGGAACCGCCGATTGCCGCCCAGAGCATGTTCTACTGGAAGCCGCCCACGGCCCGCGGCCAGGCCTTCCACCAGGACAACTTCTACCTCAAGGTCCACCCGGGGACCTGCGTCGCCTCCTGGGTTGCCCTCGACGAGATCGACGAGGAAAACGGCTGCCTCTTCGTCGCTCCCGGCAGCCACAAGCTCGATATCTTCTGCCCGGAAGAGGCCGATCCGACGGTGTCCTTCACCCAACACTACGTCCCGGTACCGGAGGGCCTGCCGCGCGTGCCGGTGCGCATGGCCCCTGGTGACACCCTCTTCTTCGGCGGCAACCTCATCCACGGCTCCATGCCCAACCGGTCCGCCGACCGCTTCCGCCGCTCCTTCATCTGCCACTACGCCGGTGAGTCGGCGCACGAGCTATCCAAGTGGTACTTCCCGCTCTACAACATGCAAGGGGGGATCGTGCAACGCGAGACCGCAACCGGCGGCGGCCCGTGTGGCGACGAGGGGAAAGGGCCGCACTGAGGGCGAGATCGGCTGAGGCGGTAGCCAGGGCGTTCGACGACCTTTTCAGTAGAAAGCTGTGGACACGTGCTCCAGAGAGCGACTGACGACGAGCGGGAACAGGCCGTCCAGGCCATCATGCGCGACCAAGGTTACGTCCGAAAAATCGCTGAAGGGATCTATGCCGAAGAGCACGGCGAACAACTAGGGTGCATCGTTGATGCGCCAATGGACACCGTCGATGATCTCATCGCATTTTACGGTAATGATGTGGCGGCAGAGGTGCTGCAGCACCCGATGATGCGCGAACGTTACGGACTGCCGCCGCTTGGAACTGAAGCGACGCAACCAGCCGCACAAGCGGTGCCCGTATAGCGTTGCACAACAGCCCTTATCATGTTTCCGTGTCACTCCGCAGGAAGGCGGCGGCCACCTGTGGGTCGAACTGCGTCCCGCTCCCGGCCGCGATCTCGGCGCGGGCAGCCTCCGGCGGCATCTTTTGCCGGTAGGACCGGTCGGAAACCATCGCGTCATAGGCGTCGACCACGGCCACAATTCGCCCGGCTAAGGGGATAGCCTCCGCGGTCAACCCCTCCGGGTAGCCCGTGCCATCCCAACGCTCGTGATGGCAACCCACGGCATCCAGGGCCGGTTCCAGAAAGCCAATGCCCTCCAGCAGCCGGCGGCCCAACTCCGGATGGCGATGCATCTCCTCCCACTCCGCAGCATCCAGCGGTCCCGGCTTGCGCAAGACGGCGTCAGGCAGCGCGATCTTACCGGCGTCGTGCAGAATCGCACCGAACTCCAGCGCGCGCAACGGCTCCCCGCTGAGACCTAAGGCCTGCCCCAAACGCACCGAGCCGGCCCGCACCCGCTCCACATGCTCACCGGTGTGTCCATCCCGCGCCTCGATCGCGCGGGCCAGGGCGGTGACGGTGACGAACGACAGCGTGGCCAGGCGGGCCTCCAGGGCGTTCGCGGTGTCGTGGCGGGTCCGGAAGTCCTGCACCGCCCGCAACTGCTGTTGCTCGGCCAGTTGCCTGGCCTGACGCTCCTTGCGCAACTCGTCGTGGAGCAGACGGAGGTCTTGCACGGTGCGCAGTGCCTGCGCATCGGCCTGTTCGGTGCGCTGCTCCAACTCGACCGCCCGGACTGCCAGGGGGTCCTGGCGCAGCGGCAGTTCCAGACGAAAGGTCGTGGGATCTCCGGGCTCCAGCACGAGGCTGCCACCCGTCCCTTCGATAGCGCGACGGGCAATGGCGAGACCCAGGCCAAGGCCACCTTTCCGCCGGGACACGTAGTCTTCCGCCTGGCGGAAGGGCTGGAAGATGGCCTCCCGGAGCGCTTGGGGAATGGCGGGCCCCTGGTTGCTCACGCGCACCACCAGGCACGGGGGCACGGCCTCCAGCGTCGCCCGCACCGCGACCTCAGCGGGCGCTGCGCCGTGGGTGACGGCATTTTCCAGGAGCACCTGCAAGCCCAGCCGCAGGCGTTCGCGGTCCACCGGAGCCGTGTCTGCTGCCGACTCGACGTCCACCAGCACGGCGTGATGACCGGCGAGTTCGCGCACGATAGCCGATACCGCCCTGTTGTTGCCGGCATTCGTCGCCAGCGGCTCGCCCCGGCGCAGGTCATCAAAGGTGGTCAACTCGCTGACCAGGCGCGCCATGTCGCGGGCGCGGACCTGCACCACTGCCAGAAACTCACGCAGCATTGCCGGATCGTTCAGCACCTGGTTATCTTCCAGCAACTGGAGATAGCCCGATATCACCGTCATCGGTGTGCGCAGTTCGTGCGCCAGGATGCCGGTGTAGCGGTCGAATGGCGTCGGCCCGGCTTGCTCATCGCTCATGACAGCGCCAACGTCCGTTCCAGGAGCGTCAACAACTCCAGCGGTGAGAAGGGCTTGGTCAGGTAGTGGTCAGCGCCGGCCTCCCGACCCGCCCGCAGGTCTGCCGCCTGGGCCTTGGCGGTCAGCAGAATGACGCGGGTCGCGGCCAGTTCCCGGTGCGCCCGGATCGCTCGGGTCAGTTCCAGGCCGGTGCGACCAGGCATCGCCACATCCAGCAGGGCCACCGCCGGTCGGTATTGGAGCAGCAATTCCCAGGCCTCGTCGCCGTCCTCTGCCTCGAGCACGCGGTACTGGTCGGAGGCGATGGTGATGCTGACCAGCAGCCGCAAGCTCGGTTCGTCATCGGCGATCAACACAGTCTGCCGCGCTGGTGTCGCCGCCCCATTATTTTGCATCACCATGCACCTCCTGTTCTTGCTCGAGCACCTGCCGGACCAGCAGCGCTACGGCTGTTGCGACGCCCGGCCCTTTGCGCAACACTGCGACCACCTGCAACGCCGCCAGGGCCTGCCGGGCGGCGTCGCCCAGATCCAGCACGGTCACCACCACCACCGGTAGGCGCAGCCCCCGCTCCTGCAGCCGTTGCAGGAAGGCCTCCCCGGACAGGCCCGGCAGCAATAGATCGAGGATGACCAGGCGCGGCAGGTGGACGGCCAGGTGCGCCAGCGCCGCCTCTGCCCCAGCCACGCGCTGGGCGGCGTAGCCGTGCTGGCCGAGTCCGACCTGTAGCAACCGGGCGAAACTCGGATCATCCTCGACGATCAGCACATCGCCACCGGCGCTGTCCGCCGCAGCGATAGGCACGGTAAAGCGAAAGGTGGCGCCCTGCCCCGGCCCGGCGGACTCGGCCCAGAGGCGCCCGCCCTGCGCCTCCACCAGCTTGTGGCTGATCGCCAGACCCAGGCCCGTGCCCCGAATGGCGCGGCGATCCGAGCTGTCCACCCGGTAAAAGCGCCGGAAGAGTTGGGGCAGGGCCTCGGCAGGGAGGCCGAGGCCCTGGTCCTGCACAGCGATCTCGACCATAGCAGCGTCGCGGCGAGCGGTCAGGCGGATGGCGCCGCCCGACGGTGAGTACTTGCGCGCGTTGGAGAGCAAGTTGCCCAGTATCTGGCGAAGCCGGTCGGGGTCGACCAGTACCGGCGGCAGGTCGTCGCTGAGCTCTACCTGGATGGGACAGAGGGGATCAGCGCCGGCTGCCTGCGCGGCGGCGTGCAGGAGCGGCGGGAGGGTGCTGACCAGCGGCACGACCTCCTGGTTGCCACTCTCGATGCGCTGCAGGTCCAGAAAGTCATTGATCAGGCTGGTGAGGCGCTGACCCTCCTGGAGCATCGTCTGCAGGAACTGGCGGCGCTGCAACTCCGGGAACTCGCGGGAAAGCAGCAACTCGGCAAAGCCGACCAGGCTGGCCAGTGGCGTGCGCAACTCGTGGCTGACCACTGAGACCAACTCGTCCTTCAAGCGCTCCACTTCGCGTTCCCGTGTGACGTCCCGCACCAGCCGGCCAGTCCCGAGGGACCCGGTTGGCCCGGCGATGGGGAAGACGAGGACAGCCACGTCACGCGGCGGAACGCCGTCCAGTTGGTACTCGAAGCCGGTCGGGACGCCGCTGTCGCGCGCGGCGGCAGAAGCCTGCTGCGCGCGCTGCAGTGTCGCGGCCGGATCGACGGTGCGGCCGTAGATTCCAGCAAGCACTTCGCTCAACGGCTGCCCAACGGCGGCCGTTTGCGTGACACCGTACAGATCGACCATGCGCGGATTCCAGAAGGCGACGCGGTCAGCGGGATCCACGATGGCAAGGCCATCGGTGAGGTTCACAAACACGGCCTCGTAGAGGACTCGGGCTTCGGCGCGCGCTTCGGCCTCGGCGTGGGCCTGCTGCGTGCGCAAGCGCTCGGTGATGTCCTGCATGGTGACGACGGCGCCCAACCTGGCGCCCTGGGCATCAACCAGGGCCTGGCCACTGGCGAGCACCGTGCGGGCAGGAGCCTGCTGCGGCTTAATGATCATTTCCACGTCGCGCACCTGCTCGCCGGCAAGTACACGACGTAATGGGACCTCTTCCGGCGCCAGGCGGGTCGTGCCATCGGCCCGATACAGGTCGTAATGCTCGGCCCACTGCTCGGCCGGCAACGGCGCCGCCGGCAAGCCGTAGAACTCCCGCGTCGCCCGATTGAGGAATCGGACGACGCCGTTGGCGTCGCAGGCCACGACGCCAACGTCCAGATTTTCCAACAGCGCCTGCAGGTACCCGCGCTGGCGCTGCAAGCCGGTCTCGGCCTGGCGGCGCTGGGCAAAGGCGCGGCGAATGATGGCGCCGGTGAGCAGCACGCTCAGGACGACGAGCACGCTGCCGGCCACGACGATCAGCCGCGTCCGGAAGAGACCCTGCTGACCCTGCGCCACGCGCATTGCTAAAAGGCGGGTCTCCTCGCCGTTCATGCTGGCGATCCCGGACCGGACCTGCGCCATCACTGCCGCGTCCGGCGTCGCCTGCGCGGCGGCGATGGCCGGCGCCAGGCCTTGCGTGCGACGGGCCGTCATGGCGCCCTGGAGGAGGGCGAACTCCTGATCAATGGCCAGCTGCAACTGCTGCACGTTGCGCTGTTCTACCCGGTTGTCCATGGTGAGCGTCCGTAACGCTTGCACCCCCGTATTAGCGTCAAGCACGGCGGTTTGATACGACAAGACGTCATGGTCATTGCCGGTAACGACGTAACTGCGCGCCGCGCTCTGGCCCCTCGTGACGTCGGCGAGCACCTGGCTGATGGTGAAGCGGACTTCCTGGGTGTGCGTCTCCCAATTGAGTGTGTCGACGAGGGCATTGGTACTGTAATACGTGCTCACGCTCGTAGCTGCGACGGCAAGCAGGATCAGCAGCAAACCAGCGACGGCAAGCACCGCCTCACGCGGTAGCGCCCTCATCGCGCCTCCTTGGGAGACCGACGCTTGCCGTCGCAGCGAGTGGGAGCGCGTCGCGCCAGGGGGTCAGGACTGTCGGCGGGCGATGGAGGTGGCATGGTGGGGGGGTTTCTGCTGCGGCGCGAACGGTACCCCTCATAAGGATACCAGAGAAGTATAACGTGCTATATTACATTAAGTGCTGGGGATGCGTGAAGCCAGGTGGATCGCCTGGGGTGCATCGCAACGTTTTGCACAGCGAGCGGACAATGCGATGCGCCGCGAGTTACAGGGCCGCGATTGCGATCGGCGGCCAAGCGACGAGGGCGACTGCGGTCGCTTGAGAGGGTGAGGACGGTTGCGGGAGGGGACTGCTGGCAAAGGGGGAACAGGACAGCGATTGGTTGCGGGCGTTCGCCGCAATGCACCTTGCCATCGCGGCCCAGTACTTCCCCTCTCGCCATCGCTCCCCTTCTCCAACCGTCCTCCCCCACCCATGCGACCGCAGTCGCCCTCGTCGCTTGGCCGGGGGCGCCCTCTGGGCCCGCAGTCGCGGCCCTGTACTCCGGGGTATACACGTCGTTCGCTTGCTATGCACTACTTTGCGTCACTCCCGCGGTCGGTTACTCAAGCGCCATTGCCGGGGATCACCATCGCCGGCGCGTTGGCGACGCGTTGCGCCAGGTCCCGGAAGAGGCAACGCCCCTGTCCGGCCCACCAGGCGACGTCTTCGCGGCGCAAGGCGCGGTCGTTGATCAGGAAGATGTAGCGCCAGTCGCCGGCGCCGGAGGCCCGTAGTAGTTCTACGTAGCGCTCGGCCCGCGCTTGCTTCACGCGATCGCGTTCGCGGATGGACCCCTTCGATTCGATGATCCACAGCGAGCCATCGGTCAGGCGGACCAGGAAGTCGGGAAAGTAGTAGGGCATGCGCCCCTCGTAGGCATACTGGAGGCGGAACTGGACGCCGAGCTGGTCGTTCCAGAGCCAGGCGGCAACGTCGTCGGCCTCGTCCAGCAGTTCCGCCAGCCGCAACTCATCCGGCGAGTCGAAGCAGCAGGCGTCAAACACGCACTTGCGGGGATTCGCCAGCACCAGCCGGGGCACCGCCTCGAAGGTCGGCAGGTCTCTGGCGTAGCGGACGTTGGTCTCCAGTTGGGGCGCCTGGACCGCTTCGCCGGCTCTGGCCTCGCCGATCACACGGGCGACCCGTTCGATCACCGCCCGTTTCACCGCCGGCCGCTGGATGTTGGCCAGGACAATCGCCTGCGTTTCCTCGTCGGCGTCCAGAGCAGCGTCGAGGCTGAGGGGGATGCCGCGCAGGTCGAAGGTACAGCGTTCCAGGAAGGCCTTGACGACGCCCATGGTGGCGGCTTCGTAGTAGCGGGCCATGCGCAGTTCGGCCCGGATGTTCTCGGCGTAGGAGGCGATGACGGCTTCCACCGAGCTGTAGGTGGAGGGGCGCACCAGGTAGCTGACGACTTGCTCCCCGATTGCGCCGCCGAAGCCTTCGTTGTGGATGATGCCCTCGATCTCGCGCAGGTCGGTTCCCCAGGGGAAACGGGCCAGCAGCGGCGGGAGCCTGGTGCGGTTAACGCGATCCGGCCAGTCCGTCGTGCCTTCGTAAGCGCCGACGATCTGCACGATCGGTAGGTCGCGCTGTACACGCACCTCCTCCGGTTCTACCGGCTTGATCACCAGGCGGGTTGGGTCCGACGGCGGCAACTGGCCGTCGTCGACCTCCTCCACGATGTCCTGGATATCCTTGATCACCCGCTCGAAGCTGGGATGGCGGATGACATAGAGCGGTTCAGCGATGTCGCGATCCTTCAGCTCGCCATCCGGCGTCCAGTAGGGCGGGAACATGCGGCGCAGGCCGCGGCCCAGCAGTTGCTCGGTCAGTTGGCGGGAGTCGCAGGGCCGCAAGGGCACGATCACCTTGATGTTGCGGACGTCCCAGCCCTCTTTCAGCATCATCACGGAGACGACAGCGGTATAGGGGTTGTCGGCGGCATCAATGCGCGTCACGTCGTCGCGGATCTTGCGCCACTCCTGCTCGTTGGTCCCTTCCTTGAGGCCGATGTGCAGTTCCTTGACCCGACCGGCGAACAGGGTCTCGCCGCTGTCGGGGTCACTGAACTCTTCCAGGCGGCGGGCGATCTGGCCCGCCTCGGCCTTGGTGTTGCAGACGATGAAGAGGATGGCCTTGCGCCCTTCCCCGGCACGATCAAGCGTGGCCTGGGCCTGCTTCCAGTTGGCGATGCCGGCTTGCAGCAACTGGCTGTACTTGTCCCAGGCATCCAGCGCCGAATCGTCGATCAAGGGGATCGGCTCGTCGTGGCCGTCGCGGTAGCGCAGGGTGACCTTGCCCAGGTAGGGCCGCTTGACGACGCCGTCGCGGATGGCCTCGCGCAGGGGATAGTCGTAGACGGTGTGGCGGAAGAGGACGCCGTTGCGCTCCTCGAACAGGGTGGCGCTCAGGTCGGTTTGCAGCGCCAGCCCGGATTGGCGATGCAGGCCGGCCAGCACGCCGTGCCAGGCCACCCCTTCCTTTGTCTCCTCATCCAGGCGCTGGCGCGGCTGCAGGGGATAGTGCGTCGCTTCGTCGTGGACGTGGTGCGCCTCGTCGTTGTAGACCGCCAGCGGCGAGCGCACCTGGCGCAGGAAGTCGGTCAGGCGGGGCGCACCAATATCCAGCCGGGAGGGGGTCGGCGTCTCGAACAGTTGCAGCAGCGACGACTGCACCCCCGGCAACGCTGGCGGGGCATCCTCCGGGTAGAGCTTGTGGATATTTGTTACCACCAGGTAGCCGTTGCTGGGCCGGTTCTCGGCGGGCACATTGTCGGCGGTGACGACCTGCAGTTCCCACTCCTTCTGGAAGTCGGGCGGCACGAGAGGATCGCTGCCAAAGATGGCTCCGGCGGCGAAGTCGCTGAGCAGGCGCTCCAGAACGATCAGGTTGGGGGCGATCACCAGTTGCGTGTTGCCGAAGCCGAGGTCGCTGCCCAGCGCCCAATGCAGGTGGGCCCAGGTGATCAGCAGGCTCATCACCTTCGTCTTGCCCGCGCCGGTCGCCAGTTGCAAGCCCAGCTTGGCCCAGGGGTCGCGCTGCTCGGTGCGCTGCTGCCCAACCAGGCCGGCGATCGCTTCGACGCGGCGCGCCCCGGCCACCTCGTAGAGGTAGATGGCCGTCTGGACGGCGCGTTGCTGATGAGCGTACCACTGGAAGAAGTGCCCGTCGGGCAGCAGGTGCGGTTCGGCAAACCAGTGCCGCAGCAGCGCGACGGTCAACTCCGAAGCGCCGGGATAGCCGCCGGCAACCCAGGCCTCCACCCGCTGCTGAAGGAGGGTAATCAGGCCGTGTTGGGCGCTGACAGCGCCGGGCAGCGTGGCGGCGGGTGACTGGCGGCGGGGCATGGTGTACCTCTCGTGAATTAGGGCCGCGACGGCGACAAGGGAACAGGGCCGCGATTGCGGCAAGGGGACAGGGCCGCGACTGCGGTCTGCGGCCCAAAGACAGCACTGCGGTGCCACGGCGCCCCGGTCACGACCGCAGTCGTGTCTTTGGGCCGCAGACCGCAGTCGCGGCACCGTATTTTCACCTATATCACCACATCCACCACTCGCAATCCGTCGTTCCCAAAGATGTCCGTCACTTTCACGGCGATGCGGTGGCCGCCGGGAGCGGTGGCGTAGTCGTGGAGCGCTTCGGTGGGGAACTGCCGGTTGCGGCGGGTGCGGAAGGCTTGCCAGTCGTTCATGAACGGCTCATCTTGCTGCCAGTCCCAGTCCACTGCCCAGTAGTCGATCAGCGCCTTCCAGTCGGTGATGCGCTGGCGCAGCTCGGCGCGGCGGGCCGGGTCTTGCGTGGAGAGGCAGTCGTCCAGATCGACCGTCAGCCGGGTCAGGGTGACGGTGGCGACGCGCTCCCGGACGCGCAGGCGCACTTCGACGTCGGGTGGCGAGAAGAAGTGGACCTGCGGGCCTTCGCTGATCGTGGGGTCCCGCCGCTGCTGGCGCCGGATGCGCTCCCGCACTGCATCGATGGCCGCCTGGGGGATGATCTTGGCATAGACGGCGACGCCGAACTCGCGCTCCGCCGTAGTGCGGTCCCAATCAATCGGGATATCGGCGGAGAGGATATCGACGGCCCGGCAATCGGTTGTGCCGGCCTCTGCGGCGATGGCCTGCACCTGCATGGTGGCGACCGGGGCATCGAGCGGGCCGATGTGGACCCAGTGGTTGCCTTTGCGACCGTGGAGGTGGGCATAGCCTTCCACCGGTGTGCCGCCATAGATCTCGACCATGGCGTCGCGGTAGACCCTGGCCGCCGGCTGTTCCGCCCAGAGGTCCTTCCACTCCGAGGCTCGGGCATAAAAGCCGACGTTCTCCACGCTGAAGGGCCGGGCGTTCGCCTCGATCATGCGCTTCCGGGTGATGTGGACGGCAAACTTGGAGCAGTCGATGGCAATCCAGCGCCTGGGAGCCGGCTTGCCGTCGGCGTCCTTCATTGTCTCGGCAGCGACCGCTGTGGTACCGGATCCCGCAAAGGCATCAAGGACAAGGTCGCCTGGGTTGGTACTCACGACGATTATTCGCTGCAATAACGCCAGAGGCTTTTGGGTAGGAAACCCAATACGCTCCGCGGCCATTGGATTAACTGGTGGGATATCGTCCCAAATATCCTGGGCTGGCGTTCCCGGCATCTCGTCCAAAAATCGCTTGTAGCGTGGCATCCCATTCTTGGTGTAATGCAGCCTTCCTTCGCGGTCCAACTGGGTCATCTTCTCGGGAAGGACTGCCCACACCCTTCCCCGAGGCGGGTCTACGCCCTTCCATGTGTACTGCAATCCGGGCCGCGGGCCTGGGGCGGTCATGTCTCCGAGCTGGTAGCGACGGCCATCGGAGTCAACATTTGAATAATGGGAAGCGACATAGGATTCGTTGTATGCCTGATAAACGGTGTGAAACGTGCTCTGATCCGAGCACGTGTAATAGAGGAGGAAGTCCTGGATTAGCCCGTATCCATGCGCGTCCGCGTGTGCTGTCGTGCGACGCCACACAATTTGGTTCTGAAATCGCTCGTACCCAAACACCTCATCCAACAGCACCTTCAGGTAGTGCCCGGCGTGCCAGTCGCAGTGGACGTAGATGCTGCCGGTTGGAGCGAGGAGGCGCTTGAGGAGGTCCAGGCGGTCGCGCATCATGGAGAGGTAGCTGTCCAGGCCGTTCTTCCAGGTGTCGCGGTAGGCCAGTTCCTCGATGAGCGTTGGCTGTTTCTCGTCGGCGGCGCCGTGCTCGATCTCCACGTTGATCGTGAAGTCGCTCTGGACGGCGAACGGAGGGTCGATGTAGATGAGGTCGACCTTGCCTTCCAGCGGCGGGTGCTGGGCATCCCCTCTGAGCAGCGAGGTCAGGGCGACGAGGTTGTCGTTGGTCCAGATCAGGCGGTTGGGCGGCAGTGGTTCGGGAGCAGCGCCGAAACCGAGGCGGGCCTGGTTCGGTTGGCCCAGGAGGGAGAGCCGGCCCTGCACGAGGTCACCACTGACGTCGGTGATCGACTCCTGGTTAGGGCGGACCACCTCGACGACCTGGGATGGAAGTGGCTCGGCCCTGCGGACCTCGCTGCGCCCCTGCCAGATGAGTTGGGGCTTGCGCTGCTCGGGGACGTAGCTCTCGGGCACTGGGGACTCCGTATGGCGAACACACTACCTAACGACCAGATGTGGAGCGTAGCATACGGTGCGGTAGTATTGAAGCGAATCGGCCACTGCGACGTTCGCCTTTATGGCCACCGTGCCGATCAGGAGTCACGGTTGCCACGGGGAAGACCTTCCATTGGGTCATGGAGGTGACGACGGACATCGCCGAGGTGCAGAGTAAGAGACTGTGTGACTATAGCGATCCCGCGATGGGATGAGCAGGGCGAATGCCGAGACCTTCCAGTCAGATCAGCATGCTTGCTATGTGGATCCCATCGTGACTTGACTATAGTGAGCATGTTGGGCTAATCTGCGCGACATGAGGCGGATCATGGCGAAGTAAATCCAGGCTTCGCTCGACTCTTCGAGACGTTCGTCGTCTTAGGTGAGGCGGCGCTGCTTGAACAGCCACCGAAAGGCTTATGCCGATCTGGTGCGCGACGATCAAAGCTGGAGATACCGCCAGTATTCGGGTGATCCAATGGAGCGGATGATGCGCCAACTCGGTCGAGGCTGGCTCGGCATGACCACAGCGGCGATCGTTGGTAGTCTCGTCCTCGCCCTTCTCGGCCTACTCAAGCTCAGCCTGGATACATTCGCTCCGAGTGTCGGAGCCTTCCTCATACACCCAATCGGGGTCCCGTTCATCGTCCTGGTCGTCGTTGGCGTGTTGGTGGTCATCCTCCTCCTATGGGTCGTCATCGCTACCATCGTAGCATCGGCTGGCGAACAGTCCGATGGGGCTATTGGCGCCTGGGTGCCCTTCGGACCGGTCATGTATCGTGCAGACGACAGCAACACGGACGAGGACGCGGTGGACCCCGATCTCGAGATAACGGGACCATACTGCTTGAAGTGTCAGGCGATGCTCCAAGTCAATCGAGAAAATATGATCGCCGGGCCCTGTCCCAATCCGGCATGCGATGTCGTGATCACACCGTCCGTCTCCAGTCAAGAAAGCGAGAGGCAGGTCCAGGCGATGGTTGAAGCAAGGTGGCGCCAACTAAAGCTAGCGGGAAGAGAGCCGTATCTCGCGACGGATCGGGTGTTCGGAAAGGAAGACCGGATCGATGCTAACAATAAGGAGCTTCAATGACCCCTAACTGTCAATATCGGATGAAACACGGAGACCCCGAAAAATAGTGTACAAATGAACAGGGCTTGGAACGAACAAGCATCGTGACAACCTCGACGCTGGCATCCCGCAACGGTACCCATTCGCGCGATCTCACAGCGAATCTCCAGACTGTCCTTTGCTGTTGAGCCTGTGGGACGGCATAAAGGGTTCCCGTCACAGTGAAAAGTGTGCCGCTTTGCGTCACGACTAACTGCCTCCACTATGAAAGATTGCGGCCAGGTTGTCGACGGGACAATAGCCTGCTGATGTGCCACCACGGCACCGAACCAACCCGGCGGTGCCTGTGGACATTACGGCGGCCTTTCTGACGCGAATCACGATTCTCGGCCCCGAAAGACGCAGTTCGGCAACAGGCCCCGCGGAGGGATTTTGGCACCGTCGGGGCATCTTGACAAAGATGGTACGCTGACGATGCGGTAGCTATTCCAACGCGGCACAATGCTTGCTGAAAAAGCAGACTGCGCCGTGCGAGAAGTGAAAAGGAAAACGATGGATCGCCAGAATACGAACCAGGATGGGTCCCGGACATCGGTTCGGGTAGCCGAAGCCGGGTCCGCTCTGGATCGCTTGGGCGTTACGTGGGATCCGCAGATTGAGTCGCTCCTTCGGGCCACGGACGAAGCACAGCGAATCAGCCAACAACTCCAGCGCGACGAGCGTATGACGCGAGCGCTGTTGTTCGGCGGCATACCGGTCGCTACACCGTAGTGCCAATCTGCCCGCCTGGCGCGGACGGGGCCCGGATTGCCATGGAAATGTCTGGCGTTGGCGCGAGAGGAGCGGTGATCGTAGTGCATGCAACGAGACTGACCTTGCCCCGTCGTGAGGCTATTCCCCGTCGAATCAAACGGAGGTCTGTATAATCCGCATAGTTTGGTCGGCAATTGCGGCAATCTATGCGTGCTGTGGTATAGTGCGAAAGCGATGATGGGACGGGGCGTAGTTGCGGCTCGTTGTCACCCGAGGGTTTCAGGAATGCAAGACGGCGGTCGGCGGCGCGTACCACGCACGCGCACTCCACGTGGGGCGAACACGCATCCTGCCGACCTGGGAGGTTCTGCGACCTGAACTGCTGCGGGGCGTCATTACCGGGGCTCCGTCCGGCTGGAGGTTGAAGCCACTGCATGGCGATCTGGATGTCGACGGCGTTTGGCAAATCCACGTGCTCAAGGACCTGCGCATTATCCTGCTAGATCGCGCTCCGGTAGACGAACTGGTTCTGGTGCATCTGTTTCACCGGCAGAACGATGGGAAGAGTGACGATGAATACCACCGTGCCTACGCGACACTTCGAAACGCCGGCTATGTCGGCTGAGCCTCCGCTGGACTTCGACGAGGCGGCGCGGGACGTACTGCTCGGAGACGAGGAATATGCCGTGGCCTACCTGCGACAGGGCTGGATCAGCGCGGCGGTCGAGGCGCTCGTGCAGGCCAGGCGTCGGCGGGGTCTCTCCCAGCGTGAGGTTGCAGAACGTCTCGGCGTCCACCAGTCTGCTATCGCTCGACTGGAGAACGACGACGAGGGGCACATCACGCTTGCTCGCTATGCGGATTATGCGCTCGCGCTGGATTCGTTGCCTTACGATCTGGAGCTTGCTGGTCTAGCGCAACTGCGGACGATCGCCTATACCAACCCGGACATGCCGCGAACGGTATTCGCCTGCCAGGGCCTCATGCACGACATGCTGGCGGCCTCCCCAGCAATCGGTGCGACGACCGTGGCAAACACGCCGAACGGCGTCCAGCGGGGCACGCTGGGCGTAAGCTCCGGGCAGATGGGGAGCCAGGGAGGCGCAGCCGCCTGATGGCAACACCAACCTTCCGCATCCTCGGGGCACGGCGATCCTATGACTTCGCCCCCGACGCTATCCGCCTCACCGTCCTGACGCTGCCGGCGGTCGTCGGCGCGATCCGCGCCTCGTTCGGCTTCACTGCGGCTCAGATTGGCACACCCTTACCACTCTTCGGGGACATCCCAAATACCATCCCGCCTGGCGTCGTCTTCAACTATGGCTCGTTCCTGGCGGCGGACGGAAAGACGGTGCCCATCCGGCTGCTGCACCTTGAACCGGCGCGGGTGGTGATTGATGTGGCGTACAGCTCCGATGTGATCGAGCCGATCTTCCAGCGCTTGCGTGAGGTTGCCCGGCAGTTCCAGGCGCCGGATGGTGGACCCAGCATTGAAGGCGAGCCGCAGCACGTGCGCGATCACTCGGAGCTGACATTTCGTGTTGCCGCCAATCCGCTACTCTGGCTGAGCACGGCCCCCTGGCAGCAGCTCGTCGGCCCGCTCGATGTCGATGAGCGCATCATCGCTACCGTCGCCCTTGCAAAAGTGAACAGCCGGTCCCCGTTGGTCCCGATCAGCGCGGGGGCGCCTACCGTCGCCAGCGTCGAGTTACGACAGGGAACGGCGCCGGATGATGGCGTGTTCTACAGCGCAGCGCCGTTGCGGACCGCCGAACACGAAGCCGGGCTGCGGGCGATCATCGCCACCCTGCTGCCGGATGCGGCGGAAACTCCGTGAGCGTGGTGGATCCGCACCGTGCCCAATAGCAAGGGTCTGACGAAGACGACGGCTAGGTAGCACTTGTCATTTTGTCATTTGGCCAGGGGCATTCCTCCAGGAGGCGCTGTGGACATTATGTCGTGGATGCGAAAGGACCACGTCCGCGCCCTTGTATTCCCGTCAAGACGTGCGACGACGCGATATCCCCCCGCCTTTGGGAAAACGAAGTCAACGTTAAGCGCAAGCACGGTGTGTTGGTCCTCCCCTGGAGGCAGCCCCGCAGGCCGCCCAACATTGAACTGCGCATTCACGTTAGCAACCTGGGTGGCGGCGTCGCGGTCCTCGATGTACACCTCAAGGCGATGGACACGGTTCGTTTCATTCCATGGGACACGTACGCCGACACCTATGCCAAAATGCGATGGTGGGGGGGCTTGACCCGGCTGGACCGGTCGGTGGAAATCAGTCCAACCACCGCCGCTCACGAACAAGAGGCCGTTGATTCCCTCCACGTGGTTGGCGAGGAGCAGGAGTTCAATCTCCGGCTCGTCTATAGTTGCTATAGTCGCTGGGGGGCTATCTAGGGCTGCCATGCGAAACCTTCCTGTTTACGGCCGTATACTTGAGTATACAGACTACCACGGAGTGGGGTACGATGGACGTCTGGTCGATGGAGTGGCAATGGGATGAGGACAACCTTGCGGAATTGGCACGGCACAGGCTAGACCGGAAAACGGTTGAGCAAGTGACGGAAGAACAGCCCCGGCTTCGGCGAAACAAGAAGGACCGAGCAGCGACACACATGATGATCGGACCTGATCGAGGTGGACGTCGATGGGTGGTGTGTATCGTCCAGGTACGGGGACAGCCAGGACTCTGGCGCGCAATTACTGGCTGGCGAGCCGAACCGGAGGATGAAGAATGGTACAGGAGGAGTGCATGAGCGGTCAAGATCAAACACCGGACGAAGTGCGCGAGATCTACGAGCACCGGCACGACCCAGGTGAGTGGAGCGAGGAGGCAGTTCCCGTTTCCGTTCGGCCAGCACGGACGTCCGTCGTCTCCTTCCGTCTGCCGGTTGAAGAGTTTGATGTCCTAGAGGCTGCAGCAAAAGCTGCAGGAGAGTCACTCTCTGAATACGTTCGCCGAGCCATCGAAGTCAGACGCGTCGGCAACCCGGTACCGACTGGGCTTCAAGTGAGTTCGCTGGGCGCAATGACGATGCAAGTGACGTCGTCGATGTCAGCGGCTTGGACGGAGACTCGTGCAACCGTGCTGCAGGACTTCCCAACGAATCTCAGCCCTGTCGGGAGATGAGATTGACCGAGCGCCTCTTCGGGTGATCACGGCCCATCCAATTCGCCAGCACGTTCTTGAACGAATCCGCCGGGAGATACAACCCTTATCCCCCCACACGTCCGCGGATCTCCGTTAGCCGCTCCCGCCAGTCGTCACGGATAGGCTGCACGCTCAACTCCTCAATGAGCAACCACAACACGTCCTCCAGCGCGACCAGTGCGGTCGGCAGGTGACGCTGAGCGAAGCGTCGTCGGCGACTGTCAGCCAGCAACGCACTTCCAAGGTGCAGGTGCGCCAAGGTAGCCTGACTCCGCCACTCTGGATGCCAGTGGTACACGAGAAGTTCCCGCTCCTGTTCATCCAGCACTTTGTACTCGTAGGCCGCGAGCTGCACTGCCCAGCCCCGTCTGGCCGAGTCCTGCGCCAGCCGATACTGGAGAACCATGCCGAAGTGCAGGGCGGCCGCGCCTTTGAGCGACACCGGATGCCCGCCGGCGATGGTCGCGGTCAGGATCTCCGCACGGCCAAACCTTTCCACTTGAGGGACGATTTGGGTGACACAAGAGAGCGCCAGGGAAATGTCAGCCTGAAACGCGGCGACGGCGGCGTGGGGGGTTCTAGCGTCCAAACGGCAGGAGCATCGCCACGGTCGAGACGCCCGGCACGTCCGCCTTGCCGACGTACTCGCCGGCATCCCAGCGCCGGATGAACTCCTCACCGCTGATGTCCAGGTGACGGCGCACTGCCCGATCGAAGAGTTGGTGTCCCTCCTCAACGGTCAATTCCTGCACACGGGAAGCCGTTTCCGGCGGCAGCACGGCCATGGGGGTTTCCTCCTTGCGACGCGATGCCATGACGCACCGGCATAATCATCGCACATTCGAGGCCCGCTGACCAGCGCCGCCATCGAGTTGGGTGCGTTGCAACGTTTTGACCGCTCGCTCGCCTGTCTCCTGGCGGCACGAACAGGGGCCGGAGGGCTTGGAAGGGAGGAGCGGTCCAGGCGGGTGGTTCTCGCGGCCGAAGGCGAACCAGTCGGGTACATGGTCGCTTTTCCGCCCGCCCCTCCCTTGACCTGAAGCACAAACACTGAAGTATTGACCCAAGCGATGAATGTATGTACTATACTATGATGAGGTTTATTTGGAATGCTGAGACTATTGGGCACATCGCCCGTCACGGCGTCTCACCACGAGAGGCGGAGGAAGTGGTCACGGCTGATGATTCGCGGATCCTTCCGGCACGCGGTCGCCCCTCGCACCCCCACCAAGACCCAGACCTGGACTTTTATGAGCACCAGACGGAGGAAGAGATGGTCGCTGCTGTGGCGGCCGCAAGCAAGGCTGGAACGCTGCGGCGGGGCGGCGTGAAGGCTACCCTTACTGATCCGGCGGCGCTGGAGGCGCGCGTGGCTGCCGCTTTCGACCAGGACAGCGTGTTGGAAGCCCAGGCCGAACTGGAGGAAGCACGACAGGCCGGGCGCACTATCGAGCCGCTCATCCCCGTCACGATCCGGATGCCGGCAACTATGGTGGCGGCGCTCAAGGCCGAGGCGGAGCGCGAGGGTGTGCGCGGCTATCAAACCTTGCTCAAGCAATGGATCGAGGAGCGCCTCTCCGGCGAGAAAGTCGTCAGCGTTCGCCGGGTGGCCGCCGTCCTGAAGCCGCTCCAGCAGCGCCTCGAGGCCGAAGATGCACGACCGGCGGGCCGACGTTAGTCGCGGTCTGTCACGGTGCAATAGCCGAACTGCCCGTCAGGGCTAGCGTCTGTCGGGCTATCTCGGACGTTGTACCAGAAGATAGGCGCTACTTCCATATCTGCCCGGCCGGCAATGTCCAATGACCACATCCGAGCTATGTGAGTGTCTCTCCCTGTGGAGGCGCGTATGCGCTGTCGTCATGTGTGACCCAATACAGCAACCCGCGCCGCAACGCCGGTGGAAACCAGTGGACGTGATGGACGAAACTGGCCTCTGGGATGGTCAATCACCAGAGGCGGTGGACCTCGGTGGACGCCTATGGAGGCTCATCCTTCGGGCTCTTAATCAGTTGGTTCCGGGTCCGAGTCCCGGGCGGCTCACTCAGTTTCCCTCTGCTAGGGCGGTATCCCCGGGCTCGCCCGGCGACCTTGGCTATTCGGCAATGCATAGCCAGGAGCGACCGAATGCGTCCGCCACAGGCGTTACGGCGTCTTCAGCGTGGCATAGCGGCGTTCGGCGAGCTGGTAGAAGTTTTCGTGGGGACCGACAGCAAAGACCCGGCAGAGCTTCGCGGTAACCTCAAGCCGGTAGGCGGCGCGATAGGCGCCACCCGGTAAGGAGAACTCCAGCGCCCGCGCCCCTTTGAGCGTGCCGGTCAGCATATGGCCACGGAGCGGATCGTCGCGCAACGAAAAGATCGCTTCCATGACTTCGACCAGGTAGGTCTGCAGGTCGATGACGTCGCGCACTGCCGCCCGTGTCAATGTGACCCGATAGCGGTCAACGGGCATCGGCAACGTCGCCGGCCTGCAGCACGAGCTCACTCACCAGACGCTCCTGCTGCGCAACGGATAGCCTGGTCGGCAAGCCATCAGGATCGAGTCCAGCCGCACGAACGATCGCCTCCAGATCCACCTCATCGAGGGGGTTGATCGCCTTGGCCGCGTGGAGTACCGGACCAGTCGCACTCTGTTCCTGCACCACGAAGAGGACGTCCCCCGGCTTCAGGCCCTGCCGTGCCTCGAAGGGAATGGTGATACGGTAGCGGTCGTCAATCGTCGCTGTCGGCATTCGCCTCTCCTTGTTACCCATTGATGGGATATTCCCAGAGCCAAGTATACCGCTGGTCCAGATCGAAAATACGCACCGGCGCATCAATCGTCGTTCGCCCGGATCGACTCGAATTCGGCCCGCAGGTCGTGTACACTCGGGGCAGAGGTGGCAGGCGTCCGGGAATCCTTCCGCAAGACGAGTTGTCAACACCCTCATCTTGCCTCAGGCCCCACCGCCTGTCACCTCGCCCGCCACACTCGCCCGTCGAGCAACCTACCTGCCCCAATACAGGTGAAACACTCCCGTAAGACATTGCGGCGCACTCGAAGGATCGCCAAAACAGCAGGCTGCACGGGTGTACTCGGTGGCTCATCGTGGGCACGAAGTGCCAAAGTCCATTCCACCGTGAATGTTTGAAGCTCGGTCAGACCCAGATGAAGCAAGTCGCCTCGGAATTCGGCTACACCGTTGACGAACTCCGCAAACTATAGGAGCATGAGTGAGGAGGAGTGCGATGGAACGACCGCAAGCTGTTTTCTACTACGACGACGAGAGTTGCAACTGGGGCTTCCACGTGCCCGGCTGGGGAATCGTCGGCGGCGCCGAGACGCGCGCGGCGGCGGAACAGGCGGCCAGGGAGGCCGTTGATCTCTTTCTTGATCAGGTGCGCCTTCACCCCGAGGAAGTTGAGTCCTTCCAGACTACAGATAGTGCGGTTCCGGCAAGCGCTTAGCACTCGGCAGGGGCATCTTATCACGGACCTGGCATACCGAAGCGCACCAGGCTTCCTGCATAAGCTGGCGGTGGGGTTGCACTGACGGTACCAGCACCCAGATGGTACCCGCTGGTTTAGCCAGCGGTCTGTGTTGGGGGACACCTTTACAGAATTGGCCCGGCACAGGGTAAGCCGGAGGCCGAGGAGGGGTATAGGAGGAGTTCATGAGCGGTCAAGATCAAACACCGGACGAAGTGCGCGAGACCTACGAGCATCGGCACGACCCAGGTGAGTGGAGCGAGGAGGCTGTACCTGTCTCTGTTCGACCAGCACGGACGTCCGTCGTCTCCGTCCGTCTGCCGATTGAAGAGTTTGATGTGCTGGAGGCTGCAGCAAACGCTGCAGGAGAGTCACTCTCTGAATACGTTCGCCGAGCCATCGAAGTCAGACGCGTCGGCAACCCGGTACCGACTGGGCTTCAAGTGAGTTCGCTGGGCGCAATGACGATGCAAGTGACGTCGTCGATGTCAGCGGCTTGGACGGAGACTCGTGCAACCGTGCTGCAGGACTTCCCAACGAATCTCAGCCCTGTCGGGAGATGAGATTGACCGAGCGTCGCTTCGTGTAATCACGGCCTATCCAATTCGCCCGCACGCTCTTGAGCGCATACGTGAGGAGGTGCAGCCATGACCGCCGCCCGAGAAAACACTCTGTCCTCGCATGCCCATCAAGACCCGGATCTGGACTTTTATGAGCGCCAGACGGAGGAAGAGATGGTCGCTGCTGTGGCGGCCGCAAGCAAGGCCGGAACGCTGCGGCGGGGCGGCGTGAAGGCTACCCTGACTGATCCGGCGGCGCTGGAGGCGCGCGTGGCCGCTGCCTTCGACCAGGACAGCGTGTTGGAAGCCCAGGCTGAGCTGGAGGAAGCGCGACAGGCCGGTCATCCCATTGAACCGCTCATCCCCGTCACGATCCGGATGCCGGTAACTATGGTGGCCGCGCTCAAGGCCGAGGCGGAGCGCGAGGGTGTGCGCGGCTATCAAACCTTGCTCAAGCAATGGATCGAGGAGCGCCTCTCCGGCGAGAAAGTCGTCAGCGTGCATCGGGTGGCCGCCGTTCTGCAGCCGCTCCAGCATCTCCTCGCGGACGATGACGTACGACCGGAAGGCCGGCCCTAGTCGCGGGCCGTCCCGTTGCCATAGCGCGGAGCAACCACGGCAGATGGAACTGCGGGTAATCACCAATATGGGGCGTCTTGACACAGGTGGCACGCTGACGATGCGGTAGTTATTCCAACGCGGCACAATGCTTGCTGAAAAAGCAGACTGCGCCGTGCGAGCAATGAATAGGAAAACGATGGATCGCCAGAATACGAACCAGGAGGGGTCCCGGACACCGGTTCGGGGAGCCGAAGCCGGGTCCGCTCTGCAGCGCTTGGGCGTTACGCGGGATCCGCAGATCGAGTCGCTCCTTCGGGCCACGGACGAAGCACAGCGAATCAGCCAACAGGTCCAGCGCGACGAGAGTATGACGCGAGCGCTGTTGTTCGGCGGCATAGCGGTTGCTACACCGTAGCGCCAATCTGCCCGCCTGGCGCGGCCGGGGTCCGGATGGCCATGGAAATATCCAGGCTTTCAAAGAGCTTGATGTTGCCTGAAGTCCGCATCACCCTGAAATTGCCGTATGATGCGCGAATGGCAAGGAACCAATTGGGCCAGGGAGGCCGTAGGACATGGCGCAGGGCGAGCAAAAAGGCGGAATCGGAAAGAAGGGAACCTCAATGCGCCTGAAGGATCAGACCTTTTTGGATCCCCACCGTTGGTGGCTCGGATCGGTTTCCGGCAAAACGGTGCGGAGGGTCGATTGTCCGCCCGTCGACGCTGTCTGAGTCGCTATGCCCGCCGACACTGGCGCACGAACTGCGGTTGTCGCCAGGGCACGACTTTGCTCGGCCAACCTTGTGCTGAGTTCGTCCCGCTCCAACACGCCATCGGTGAAGGTAGCGATATCGCTCGCGATGGCATACGCTGCTTCGACCAACTCCTTATCGCCTGTGCCCTCCACTTCGCCCAGAACATGGACGGCGAACCAGCGATCGAAGTCGCGCAGTGTCGAATGGCCGCTCGCGACGCTCGCGAGCCGGGCGCTGAGGTCACGCCGCATGTCCACGCCTGACAAACCTTTCGACTATCTCGACCCCACGGTATTGAGGCGACTCTTTAACGACCAGCAGATACCGGAGAAGGCCATCGCCGGAGATCTCAGGGAAGAAATCCGGCCACAAACGCATCTCAGCGCTCACCGCCGTGCTCGCTTGACCATTCGGGGGAGGCAAGCCCAAGCGTGTACCCACACGTGTATCGTGACATATTTGGACTGGTACGGCAAGCCCGTCGCCATTTGTCACTGTTACTGGCGACGCGAAAAGTTCCTCACCAGGCCCGACCCAAAGTGGATGGACATCGATGGGCACATCTATCGGGATGATCCTGAAGCGAAAAGCGAGCCGTGGCCTCTGGACGAAGGGGCGTCGTGACCTCACATCATGGTTGTGTTGCGAGGGGAGACACGCTATGGTCAAAGTCGTGACGGTGCGGAGGAAGCCGCAGTGAGCAGTAATTTGCTGGACCGCCTGCCGTTCAACTTGCCCATCTTCTCCGCACTCGGCCAAGCCATCGCTGGCCACCCGCTCCTGCTCGTTGCCGCCGGGCCGTGAACACCTGAGTAGCAACCTCACGTCACGACGCTTGCGCGAATGTGCGCGGGCCTTGCCGACCTCGCAGCGCCCCTGCCAGATGAGCTGGGGCTTGCGTTGCTCGGGGATGTAGCTCTCGGGCATGGCGACTCCGTTTAGCGAACGGCTTACCTACCGATCTGCTGTGCAGGGTAGCATACAGTGTGATAGCGTTTAAATCGGTCCACGCTGGAGTGGCATTGCATCACAGATGAAGGCTCGGTTACCAGCGACGCAGTATCATCGTGGACTGATTTAGTCGTGACGGTGCGGGGGAAGCCCCAGCCATGCATTCGCTGTTGTCCGATGCGAGGAGAGGCATCGGATGAGCACTGACCAGCCATTCTTTCTGGTGCGCGTGGCGTCAGAGGTGGCGGCGACCGTGCGCCTTTTCTTTGAAGTCCGGGGGCAACAGAAGATGCTGGCAAAACGCACAAATGAACTGGATCTGCGCGACGCCGCCGTGGCCGAACTGGAACGGCAACACGCCGAGCCCTTTGCGGCAGACGAGCGCTTCCGGTCGGAACCCCACCACGGCATCAGTCTCAGCGCGGACGAAGTCTGGGCCTACTGGCGCGCCGATGATCTCATCGAGATCCCCTTCTTGATCGTGGTGCAGAACGCCTGGATCTATCCCGTGACCCTGACCACCCTCGGCGGAACGGTCGCCTTCACGAGCGGCTATGCCGGACAGAAGCTAGCGGCGGAGGTCCGGCGGTACACCGTGCCCGGCCTGCAAGCATGTGGGATCGTCATGTCCTATCGCTGGCAGCCATCCGTCGATCGCCCGGCGCAGCCCCTCGCGGCCAATGGCCTCAATTTCGTCACCGCTAGCCTGACACTCCACGCTTATTTCCAGGGCCAGCAAGGGGAGTTCAGCCTGACCGACGTGCCGGTTCAGGCCCGGGTGTTGATTGACGGGCGCCGGTCCGGATCCCCGAGCATCTGACGCGCGGTTGTTCCCCGACGAATGAAACGGAGGTCTACGTACTGAACACCCTTCCCGTGCTAATGAAAGCTGGTGTACCCCGTTGGCGTCGATAGGCGGCGGGACTGACGGCGACAGTGGACCGAACGCAACAACGACCAACTACGTGAGACTTCCTGAAGTCGCGCTCCTCTGGAGGAACCACCCCGGAGTCAATGACATCGTGTGTCGCTACTACTCCCAGGCTTGTGATGTCGTCCTGGGTGAGTTTGGTACGTCTCCGGCGGCATTTGAGGCGAGCGATGACCGGGCGCCCTATGCCTCGATCTTGATCTCGTGGAGTGAGGCGACTGCGCGAGACCGCGCCGCATGGGCCAATACGGATGATGCGACTCGTGATGCGGCCTATGGGGTTGCAATTGCCTACGTTCAATTGCAATATAATCTGGTGGCCGTAAGCCGTTCCGACCGAATGACCGGCTGTGACTATTGGTTTGCGCCCCCCCGACGAGCCGTTTTCGGAACTCGACCTTGACGGCAAGACGAAGCTCGAGGTGTCTGGATCACGGACGGATCGTCGCTCGGAATTGCAGGGGCGACTCAATGCCAAAGTACGCCAGATGGCAGCGATGCCGCCAGTCTGCCCAGGCGTCGCGGTAGTCGTCGGGTTCCGTCAGCATGCCATTTTGGGAAAGAGACGCCCATGCATGCACTGGAGCAGCACCGCCAGGCCGAGGAACTCATGGGGCGCGCGGATGTCGCCGAGCGCTCAGGTGATATGGCGGGCGCGATACGGTTCCGCGGTCAGGCGGCAAAAATCGAGGACGCAGTCTTTGTACTTGTTGACCCGACCAAGTCGGTCACCCGTGGCGCCATAGCGGTGAGTGCTGCCGCCTTGTATTACAAAGCCGGCCTGTATGGGGAGGCAATACGAAGTGCCCACCGCTCTTTGGGCAGTGGGGAGCTCTTGCCGAGTGATCAGATCGAGTTAGAAGAGCTCGTCCAACGCTCACGGCAACTGCACCTGGCGGATCCGACGCCGAACAAACCACCGCTGGAGATCGTCACCGGACGCGAAAGCCTCGATACGATCATTCAGACGGCCTTTGCGGTTGTGTCCGCCGTTGGACAAGAGGATTATGGTCTCCTCGACCGGCTGGTGGACTCCCATAACTACCGGTCCGCTTTTGTGCAGCATGCTCGTCAACTCGCACCGGACGGCGCGCTTGTTGGCGCCGTCGAGGTGACAAGACAGGGACTGGGCTCCATTGAGCGCGCGCGGTTGACGCCGGCGTCGCGTCTATCAATTTCCCAATACATCGCCGCTGATAGTCCGCCCGCGGCGGACGAGGAACGGGCGCGCACAGCCGTGGTGTCCGGTACTCTGCGCGACCTGGATCTTGACAAAAAGACGATCCGCGTGGAGACTCGCGGCGGTCAATCACAGCTCTGCTTGATTGACCGTGCAATCATTCGGGTGTGTTTCACCTCTGTTGGCACTGCTAGGCTGCTAAGGTGAGGAACGTGGC